>CAJKUH010000004.1 GCA_905203045.1 uncultured Eggerthella sp. | reverse complement strand
AAGGAACGCCCCACGGGCTACATCATCATGGCGGTTGACACCACCGTTTCGTCTCCGAAGGCGGCGCAGGTGGATATGGGCATCTGCGCCCAGACCATCATGCTTGCTTCCACGGAAGAAGGCTTCGGCGGTTGCATGATCGAGTCGTTCAAGAAGAAAGAGCTGAAGGAAATCCTCGATATGCCCGAAAACCTTGAGCCGGTTATGGTGCTGGCCTTGGGCAAGCCGTGCGAGGAAGTGCGCGTGGTTGACATGGAAAACGACGACGTGAAGTACTACCGCGACGAGAACGGGGTGCACTTCGTGCCCAAGCGTTCTCTTGACAGCATCTTGTTCTAGCCATGAAGAAGTCAGAAGCACTCAAAACCCTGGGTTTGCAGGAAGGCGCCAGCGAAGACGATATCAAGAAGGCGCACCGCAAGCTCATCATTGCCAACCATCCCGACAAATTCGGTCAGGACGAGGCAGCGCGCGCCAAAGCTGAAGAGAAAACGAAGCTCATCAACGAAGCGCGTGATGTGCTTCTGAACCATTCCTGGGACCCCGAGTACACCACATCGGGAACGCCGTATGGCGCACCGTTTTCGTACAACCCTTATACGGCAACCAGGCCGCAGGGCGGGCAAGCGGGGCAGGGCACTCCCTTTGAAGGATGGCCTTTCTCGGAAACGTTCGTTTGGACCACGTGGGATGAAAACGGCAACAAAACCACGTACACCAGTACGGGCGGCAACCCCTTTGCGGGAAGCCCCTTTGGCGCCAACCCGTTTTCGTGGGCCGATCCGTTCCGCACGGCAGGCTCTGCTGGCTCTTCGGCGGGCAACCCCTTTGCCAATTCCGCAGATGGCGGCAACGCAGGCGCTTCGAACGGTTCTCAGTCGCGTCGGCGTTCGCAGAACCCGTATGCTGGGCAAAACCCCTTTGTCGGTACGGTGTTCGATTTCAGCTCGTTTTTCCCGAACGAGCCTACGAAGGAAGAGCTGTTGCATGAAGCCAAGGCCGACTTGCGGCTTGACGGCGAGCTAATTGCGGCAAAGCTGATTATCCTGGCGCTTTCCTTCGCACTGAGCGCTCCGGCAACGGGCTTGTATTTGTACACCATCATTTCCATCGGGCAGGGAATCTGGAAGCGTTTGAACTTCCTTTCGCTGATCCTGTTGGTTCCCTTTGCGATGCTGGCACTTATCTTCACGCCAGGTGGGGATGCAGCGATCGGCATCGTTGCGCTTCTTCTGTTCGTGTGCACGGTTGGTTTCGATATATCGAATGTGTACCGACACCTTAAAGCGATTAGGGAGTTGAAGAAGAACTGAGGGCTTCACCTCCCGGAGGCTTCACCCGCAAAATCCGACGGACACTACTACGGTTGTCATGTTAACAGAACGTTTGTTCGATATTTGAGCAAACGTTCTGTTGTTGTTTGGGTGCTATAATTAGTGTGTTTTACGCAAAGCATTGAAGAAGGAGAGCGTATGCCACGTCCTATGACCATGGCAGAGAAGATCCTTGCAGCCCATGCAGGGCTCGAGGAAGTGGTTCCCGGCCAGCTGATCGAGTGTAACCTTGACCTCGTTCTTTCCAACGACGTTACCTCACCTATCGCCATTAAGGAATTCAAGAAGATTGGCGTCGAAAAGGTTTTCGATCCTACGAAGATCGCTCTGGTTCCCGACCACTATGTTCCCAACAAGGACATCAAGAGCGCCGAGCAGGCGAAGATGACCCGCGATTTCGCACGCGAGCAGGGCATCAGCCACTACTACGAAGTGGGCTGCATGGGTGTTGAGCATGCGCTTCTTCCCGAGCAGGGCGTTGTGGGCGCAGGCGACCTTATCATCGGTGCCGACAGCCACACCTGTACCTATGGTGCGCTTGGCGCCTTTTCCACCGGCGTTGGTTCCACCGACGCTGCCGTGGGCTATGCAACGGGCAAGGCATGGTTCAAGGTTCCTGAGAGCCTGCTCTTCAACATCGAAGGCGAGCTTCGCCCTGGCGTAACGGGCAAGGACATCATTCTGCACATCATCGGCATGATCGGCGTTGACGGCGCCCTGTACCAGGCAATGGAGTTCCGTGGCAGCGCTATCGAAGGCCTTACCATGGACGAGCGCCTTTCCATTTCCAACATGGCAATCGAGGCAGGCGGCAAGGCGGGCCTTATCCCGGTAGACGACGTAACCCGCAAGTACATGGACGGCCGCACCGAGCGCCCCTACACTGAATATCACTCCGACCCCGACGCCGTGTACGCAAAGGTGTACAACATCGATGCGCAGGACATCGTTCCCACGGTTGCGTTCCCGCACCTGCCTTCCAACACGCGTCCTGCCGCCGATGCGCGCGACATCGTTATCCAGCAGTCTGTTATCGGATCGTGCACCAATGGCCGCATCGAAGACATGCGCCAGGCTGCTGCTGTGCTGAAGGGCCACAAGGTCCATCGCGACGTTCGCTGCATCGTTATCCCTGCAACGCAGCAGGTGTACCGTCAGTGCATCGACGAGGGCCTTATGGACATCTTCCTGGACGCCAACTGCGCAGTTTCCACGCCTACCTGCGGCCCTTGCCTGGGCGGCTACATGGGCATTCTTGCCGCTGGCGAGCGTTCCATCGCAACTACGAACCGCAACTTCGTCGGCCGCATGGGCGACCCCACCAGCGAGGTTTACCTTTCCTCGCCGGCCGTTGCAGCCGCAAGCGCCGTACTCGGTCACATCGGCCTTCCCGAAGATCTTGACTAATTAGGAGAGCGAACATGCATTTCAAAGGAACTGTTCATCGCTACGGCCGCGACATCGACACCGACGTTATCATCCCGGCCCGTTACCTCACCACTTCCGAGCCTTCCGAGCTTGCCAAGCACTGCCTGGAAGACTTGGACGTTGAATTCGTTAACAAGGTAAAGCCCGGCGATATCATCGTGGCTGAGGAAAACTTTGGCTGCGGTTCTTCGCGCGAGCATGCGCCTATCGCTATCAAGGCGGCGGGCGTGGATGCTGTTATTGCCAAGAGCTTTGCACGCATCTTCTACCGCAACTCCATCAACACGGGCCTTGCTATTCTGGAATGCCCCGAAGCGGTGGATGCTATCAAGAACGGCGATGTGGTAAGCGTTGATACCGAGTCTGGCACCATCACCGACGAAACTACGGGTGAAAGTTTTACGGCTCAGCCTTTCCCGCCCTTCATTGCCGACATCATCGAGCAGGGCGGCTTGCTGAACCGCACGCGTCACGTACTTGGCCTTGACTAGTTAGCGTTTTTCCGAACGCACGTTGGGCTATTCACAAAGGCTCTCTTGGTCCTTAGGGTCAAGAGAGCCTTTTTCTTTGCAGCCAAGGAAGAAGAGTGCTTCCCCGATGGCTATGTCGAGCTGGGGCATGGTTCGCTGATGCGGTAAGAAGCTTGGCGCTACTCCCAAAACAGCTTCGTCAGACCGGCGCGCGATTGCGTGTCGGTCTTCTTGTATATCGAGGTCAAGTGTTTCTGCAGCGTGCGGAGCGAAACGCCCATAGCCTCGGCGAGCTGTTTGAGCGCATCTTCGCTGCAGACGACCAACGCAACGGCATCACATTCGCGGGGCGTCAGGTCGTAGCGCTGGGCGAACGCGGCAAGGCGGTCTTCGAAACTGTGTTCCTTGCTGTTTTCCGGTGTTTGCTCCTTGGGCGCCGCCTGCTGCTCTGCTTTCGGTTCAGGCTGACGCTGTTCTGTTTTTGCCGGAGAGCCGGTAACGGTGTTTTCTGCGGGGGAGCAGCTTTCCGTGCATAGCGTTTGTCCCTTGCGGAACGTACCGTTTTGGTGTGCTTCTTCGCACTGCTGAACCTTGTCGCGATGCTGCGCCTGCAGTGGTGTGTCATCACGTGCAGGTCGTTCGGCCTGGACGTTGGCATCGTTTAGCGATGAAGTGCCGGGAGTGCGCAAATCGAGCATGCCCAAAACGAAGAGCAGGGCGTTGATGCCTATGAGCAGCGGAAGCATTGCTGCCCTGATGGCAACGGGGTTGCTTGACTGGATAACCAACAACGCGGGCGCGCCGATGGCGATGGCAGTGATGTTGCTGATGGCGCGTCCCATGCTCGACCAAAGCGCCGGCGCCTTCAGGTAAGGCGCAATCCAGATAAAGGTCGAGGTATAGAACGTGATGAACATGCCCGATCCGAAGAAGAACACGCCTTCGCCTGCGTATTCAGGCATCCCCGCCTGCATGCCGAAAATGGCGGCAATGGAGAGGATGGCGACCCAAAACATGGTAACGCCGGCAAAGCGTGCGCGTTGGGCGTCGAACAAGATGCCCGCCACCAGGCCTCCCAGGGAAATGATGACGCGGGGAACAACTTCGGAGTATTGGCTGGTCCAAGGTTGGCCAGGCTCGACCAGGCAGTACAGCGTGTTGAAAAGGGTGGCGAACAGCAGCACAAGCGCCACCAGGGCGGCTGCGGCGGCATGGGGCGAGAGGTGCCCGAGTTTCCAGCCGAGCTTGGGGTAGGGGACGATGCGCCCGTTCTGGGAACGAGCCTGCCAAACTGCTATTCGGCGCGCCGCAGTCGGTTCAGGCCATACTTTCGCAACGACAACGCCCAAGGTCACGATGCTTGCCGAAAGCAGCAGTGCTTCCCCAAAGCGATTGGGGGTAAGGCTGAAGAACGGTATTTGGGCAACAATGCCCAAAGCGTGGCTCGCTGCAATGTACGTTGCGAAGTGCGCACTTGTTCGTAGGTGATTGCACGCTGCCCAATATACGGCACCGCCGGCAAGGCCGATAAGGAAAAACGCAACGCAGCCAGCGCCTACCAACAAGGCTTGCGAGGTTCCACCTGCCACACAGGCAAGGCTTGCAATGCCAAGCAGGGTCAGGAATCCGACTGCAGTGGAGCGGATGCGCGGTGCCGTGATGCGATTTAACGCGGAAAACAGCAGGAGGCCCAAGGCACTTGCGCCTTGTATGGGAAACTGCAGGAGGCTTCCTGCCGCGGAGTCGACGATCATGCCGAGAGACGTTTGGAAGAACAACGTGGATTCCAGGAAGACGAAGAAAAACAGTGCCATTGCCCCAAATACCAGGCGTTTGTCGTTCGAGGCTTCCATGGCGGCCTCCCTTCGCGGCATGTGCTTTTTGCGCGTCTACCTTATTTTATAGCATCAAGGATTTGCGCCGAAAGGATTAAATTGGCATATGTACCAAAATTATTACATTTCGGATGAGCAGGCATAGCTGAGTTTTTCTGCAGGGCAATTCCTTCGTGCGGTAATATCGTTTCGAACTGTTTTTAGCTGAAAGAGGATTTCACTATGACCAAGACGTATAAGATCTGCACGTTGCCCGGCGACGGCATCGGCCCTGAAATCATGGCCGAGGGCGTAAAGGTGCTCAATGCTCTGGGCAAGAAGTACGATGTCGACTTCACGTGCGAAGATGCCCTTATCGGCGGTTGCGCCATCGATGCAACGGGCGAAGCACTGCCCCAGGCAACGCTCGATGCCGCCAACGCATCGGATGCGGTTCTGCTTGCTGCAGTGGGCGGCCCGAAGTGGGACACCACCGACCCGAACGCTCCGCGCCCCGAACAGGGCCTGTTGGGCATTCGCAAGGCTTTGGGCCTGTACACCAACCTGCGCCCGGTTCAGATCTTCAATGCCTTGGCAGATGCCTCCACACTGAAGCCCGAGGTAATCGACGGCGTTGACATGATGATCGTTCGCGAGCTTACCGGCGGTTTGTACTTCGGCAAGCGCGAGCGCTTCTACGACGAAGAGGGCGCAGGCGCAAACGGCGGCAAGGGCCAGCGCGCTTACGACATGCTGGAGTACCGCGAGTACGAGGTTGAGCGCATTGCGCGCCAGGCTTTCGAGGCGGCTCGCAAGCGTAAGAACAAGGTGACGAGCGTCGATAAGCGCAACGTTTTGGAAACGTCCCGCATGTGGCGCGAGATCGTGCATCGCGTGCACGACGAGGAATACCCCGAGGTTGAGCTTGAGGACTTGCTGGTAGACAACACGGCCATGCAGCTGATCAACCGTCCTGCCGATTTCGACGTGGTGGTTACCGAGAACATGTTCGGCGACATCCTTTCCGACGAAGCGGCGCAGATCACCGGCTCTTTGGGCATGCTTGCCAGCGCTTCCTTGGGCGACGGCGTTGCTCTGTACGAGCCCAGCCACGGCAGCGCTCCCGACATTGCCGGCCAGGGCATCGCGAACCCGTTGGCTCAGATCATGTCGGTTGGCATGATGCTGCGCTACAGCTTCGACATGGGTGAGGCAGCTGACGACATCCAGCGTGCCATTACCGAAGTGCTCGACGAAGGTTGGCGCACGGGCGACTTGAAGGATGCAACCACCCCCGCCGACAAGGTAGTGGGCACGGTTGCCATGGGCGATCTGGTGGTTGCTCATCTGTAACGAATTGCGCCGTTCTACTGAACGGCGTTGATTCACACGAGGCACTATGACGCTGCGGTCCAGCCGGGCACCCCGTCTTCGCGCGATATCGCGAGCTCACGTAGTGCAGTTGCGCTACGCTTGCGAACCCTGCGAACCTGGGGCACTGGGCTGGACCTCGCTGATGTGCTGGCGCATGCCTAGGGTTTACATTTCATTTGGGGCGCATAACGGCGTTTGTTCCGTTATGCGCCTTTTTTGTACGCGGATGCAGCGCTATAATAGGGCGGTTACAGGCACAGGAGTGCTTTGGCGAGTTTGAAAGAGAGCAACACAGAGCATATGGCAGTGAAAGCACCTGAGGGAACCTTCGATCTTCTCCCTGATGATGTGCGGTTTTGGGATTACTTCCGCCAAACCGCGTTTGAGATTTTCGGTCGTTGCGGCTACCAGCCGGTAGAAACCCCGCTGTTCGAGCAGACCGACTTGTTCGTGCGCGGCATCGGGCAGTCTACCGATGTTGTTTCCAAGGAAATGTTCACCGTTGTTTCGGGTGGCAACATGGAAAAGCTGCTTGCTGGTGAATCGCTGAAGTCCAAGAGCCGTCTTTCGCTGCGTCCCGAAGGCACCGCTGGCGTGGTGCGTGCAGTGGTTCAACATGACCTGGTTCCGCAGGGCGGTGCTCCGGCAAAGCTTATGTACGCTGGTCCGATGTTCCGTGCGGAGCGCCCGCAGAAGGGCCGTTTGCGCCAGTTCCGCCAGGTAGGCGTGGAATGCTTGGGCGCCGATGCGCCGACGGTGGATGCCGAGGCCATCATCATGCTGATGCGTTTCTACGAGGCTATCGGCATTCCGGCGGCGGAAACCCGTCTGCTTCTGAATTCCATGGGCTGCGAGAAATGCCGTCCAGCATACCGCGAGCTGGTGTGTGAATTCATCCACCAGCATTCTGAAGAGCTGTGCGATGAGTGCAACCACCGTGCCGACCTGAACCCGCTTCGCGCTTTCGACTGCAAGAACGAGCATTGCCACGAGGTGATGGAGGACGCACCGAAGATCACCGATTATCTGTGCGATGACTGCCGTGCCCATTACGAGGCTGTGAAGGGCTATCTTGACGCAGCCGGCATTGCCTACGTCGAGGACCCGCGCCTTGTCCGCGGTCTTGACTACTACACGCGCACCGTGTTCGAGATTCAGGTTGACACCGGCATGGGCAGCCAGAACGCCATCGGCGGCGGCGGTCGTTACGACAAGCTTGCCAAAGAGGTTGGTGGCCGCGATACTCCGGGCCTGGGTTTTGCGTTGGGCTATGAGCGTTGCGTGCTTGCCCTTGAGGCGCTTGGTGCCAAAGCGGAAAGCAAGAACGTGCCTGATGCGTTCATTGCCTGCGTTGACGACTCTACGCGCACCATCGCGTTCAACGTGGCGCAGGATCTGCGCAATCGTGGTCTTTACATCGAGATCGACCATCAGAAGCGCAGCTTGAAAAGCCAGTTCAAGCTTGCCGACAAGCTCTCTGCTTCCAAGGTGGTTGTTTTGGGGCCTGACGAAGTTGCCCAAGGCGTTGCCAAGGTTCGCAACATGGCAACCCATGAAGAGCAAACCGTGAAGTTGGACGGTTTGGCAGAGGCGCTGGGTTGCTAGCGTAATTTAAAAGCGTTTTATTGCACTGGGCTGCGTAGGCAGCCTGCGTGAAAATACCGAAGTAAACAATGGCTGCTTTGCAGGGCAGCTGGTAGCGATAGGAAAGAGGAGCAAGCACTACCATGACCGATTATCTGAACGAATACTGCATGCACTCCCACACCTGTGGGCAGTTGCGTCGCAGCGACGTTGACGCAGAGGTTACCCTGACCGGTTGGGTATGGCACAACCGCGACCATGGCGGCCTGATCTTCGTCGACCTGCGCGATCGCGAGGGCTATACCCAGGTTGTTGTAGACCCTGATTGCGTAAGCGAAGAAGATTTCCATGTGGCTGAGCACCTGGGCCGCGAATATGCGATCGAGGTTACTGGCAAGGTTCGCGCCCGTTTGGACGAGGCGGTAAACCCCAACATGGCAACGGGAGAAATCGAGGTTCTGGCAAGCTCCGTTACGGTGCTGAACACCTCCGTTACGCCTCCGTTCTCCATCGAAGACGGCATCGAAACCGACGAAACCACCCGCATGAAGTGGCGCTACCTTGACCTTCGTCGTCCTGAGATGTACGCAAACCTGAAGCTTCGCCATGTGGTTGCCCAGGCAATGCGCACGGCGCTGAACAAGCGCGGCTTCCTTGAGGTTGAAACGCCTATTCTGGCAAACTCTACCCCTGAAGGTGCTCGCGACTACATCGTTCCTTCCCGTCCGAACCCGGGCAAGTTCTACGCTCTGCCCCAAAGCCCTCAGCAGTTCAAGCAGATGCTGATGGTAGGCGGCATCGAGCGCTATTACCAGATTGCCCGTTGCTTCCGCGACGAGGACCTGCGCGCTGACCGCCAGCCTGAGTTCACCCAGGTTGATATCGAGATGTCGTTCGTTAAGGAAAACGACGTTATCGACATGATGGAAGGCGTGTTCCAAGAAGTTCTGGAAGCTGCCGGCGTAGAGCACGAGTTCCCGCTGCAGCGCATGCCTTGGAAAGAGGCCATGGATCGCTTCGGCTGCGACCGTCCCGACATCCGCTTCGGCATGGAGCTTGTTGAGCTTACCGACATCGTTCGCGGTTGCGGCTTCGGCGTATTCGCCAAGGCCGTAGAAGCCGGCAACATCGTCAAGGCCATCAACTGCAAGGGCGCAGGCGACTGGAGCCGTGGCGAGATCGAGAAGCTGGGCAATATCGCTGCTGAAAACGGCGCAAAGGGCATGGCTTGGATTGCCTACACCACCGACGGCAAGGAAAAGAGCCCCATCATCAAGTTCCTGGGCGACGATGTTCATGCCAAGATCAAGGAAGCTATGAATGTTGAGCCGGGCGACCTGGTTCTGTTCGCGGCTGACACCTTCGACATCGCAAACGCCGTTCTTTCCGCACTGCGCCTGCATATGGCTGATGCGCTGAACATTCCTCGCGAAGGCCACAAGCTTCTGTGGGTTGTTGACTTCCCGATGTTCCGTTACGACGACGAGCAGAAGAAGTACGCTGCCGAGCATCATCCGTTCACGATGATCCCCGAAAAGGATTGGGACAAGATCGAGTCCGATCCGCTGGCATGCGGCAGCTACAGCTACGACATCGTTATGGACGGCTTCGAGGCAGGCGGCGGTTCCATCCGTATTCACAACGCCGAGCTTCAGAAGCGCGTTCTGGCTCGTTGCGGCGTAGACGAAGAGGATATGGAAGTGAAGTTCGGTCACCTTATCCATGCTCTTGAGCTGGGTGCACCCCCGCACGGCGGCATTGCTATCGGTCTTGACCGTTTGGTCATGCTCCTGGCAGGCAAGCAGTCCATCCGCGACGTTATTGCCTTCCCGAAGACCAGCTCCGCATCTGACCCGATGACGGGTGCTCCGAATGCGGTTACCGCAAAGCAGCTGAAGGAAGTTGCGCTGCGAACGCTTTAATCTTTTGATTGCGTCGTTCCACTGAACGACGCAAGACATACGAAACGCTATGACGCTGCGCGAGCCCCTGACGGCACAGCTGGTGGTCCAAGCGGCCTTGACGTGCAGAGAAGCACGCCTAGCCCGCTTTCCTGCCATCTGTACACGTCAGGGGCTCGTTCGCTGTTTTCGTTCGGCAATGTGCTCTTAGGCTCTTATGGTGACGGCTTTCGCTGTTGTGTCCAAAAATGCGAGTTTGAGAAGGTTCGTTCCTATTTGCTTTTGTTGGGGTACGATTGCGGATGGTGCTTGTTAGGGAAAGGATGCGCAATGGGGGATAGGAAGTACTTCTTCTTCGATTACGATGGCACGTTGGCGGTGCCGCGAACGCGCACTATTCCGCAAAGCACGCTCGATGCGCTTGATGAGCTTCGTGCGCAGGGGCATTTCATCGCCTTGGCTACGGGTCGCTTGCAGGTAAATGCGGTTGATTACATCGACTCTGCTGGCATCACGAATATCGTGGCGGACGGCGGTTACTCGGTGACGCTCAATGGCGAGCTGAAGTGGATGGAAGGTTTGCCGTTGGATTCCGTGAAGCACAGCTTACATATTCTTGAGGAAAACGGCATTCCGTGGGCGGTAAGCACCACTAATGAGCTGGTTCGTTACTCGGCCCGCAAGGATTTCGCCAAAATTTCAGGTGACTACTATGTTCCTACCGAGTATGACCCTAATCTGCGCATCGATGATCTGACCTGCATCTACAAGGCGTATATTCCCTGCTCGGCAGAGGACGAGCCAAAGATTTTGGCTACGGGGGCATTGGACGGCGTGCCCCATGTTCGTTATGACTCTGACACCATTTTCATCGAGCCCATGGACAAGCAACGCGGCATCAAACGCATGATGGACATGTTGGGGGCCTCTTACGAAGACGTGGTGGTGTTCGGCGACGGCTTCAACGATGTTTCCATGTTCATTCCCGAATGGACCTCTATTGCCATGGGCAACGCCCGTGAAGTGCTGAAGCAGCGTGCCGACTACATTACGACGAACTGCGACGACGACGGCATCATGAATGCCTGCAAGCACTTCGGCTGGATTCGAGGTTGACATGAAGCTGAGCAACGCATGGAAGCATTTTCGCACTATCACGCATCATAAGGTGCTGGTATGCCAGCCTTGTTTCAAGGTAGGGCTGTATCGTCAGGGCATCATGCACGACCTGTCCAAGTACTCTCCAACCGAATTCAGGGTTGGCGTCAATTACTATCAGGGCGATAGAAGCCCCAACACGGCAGAGCGTGCCGCCCTGGGCTATTCCACAGCTTGGTTGCACCATAAGGGTCGTAACCGTCATCACTATGAGTATTGGATCGATATGAAGGGCAACCGCGATGCCACGTTCGAAGGCAAGCCCATGCCAACGCGCTATGTGGTGGAAATGTTCTGCGATCGCATGGCGGCCAGCAAGGTATATCAGGGCAGCGCCTATACCGATGCCAGTGCGCTTGAGTACTTCAAGCTCGAACAGAGCGCCAAGGGCGAAATCTTGATGCACCCCGATACGAAAGCGCTGCTTGAGCGCATGCTTACGTGGCTTGCCGAAGACGGTGAGGAAATAGCGCTTCGCCGCGTGCGCAACGAGATTGTAAAGCCCAAGTACCGCGAACCGAATACCCCGAAGTTTTAACAAGACGTTACAAGGCCGTTTGATTAATTGACAATCAAACGGCCTTGTAATTTTGAAAAATTTGGGATTAGCTAGTAAAACAGCGAGCGGGAAACTGAGGAGTGCAGGAGTTTTGAAAGAGGAAGGGGGCTGGCCTTCGTGCCGCCCCGACCGATTGAAAATCTCCTGTGCCCTCAGGTTCCCGCGCAGCGTCATAGCGTTTCATGAGGGGATGCTTTGATCGTAGATCAAAGCATTATTCAGTTTCTTCGGGCTTTTTCTTGGGTTGACGCACGTTTACCTTTTGGCTGGCAAGGCTTACACGCGAATGAGCGGGAATGGACTCGGTTACGAAGGCGCTGCCTGCAATAACGGTGTCTTCGCCCACTACGGTTTCGCCGCCAAGAACGCTGGCGTTCGAGTAGATGGTAACGTTGTCTTCGATAGTGGGATGGCGCTTCACGCCGGCAAGTTTCTGACCCGCGCGGGTGGAAAGAGCGCCCAGGGTTACGCCCTGGTAAATCTTCACGTGGTTGCCGATGACGGTGGTTTCGCCGATTACCACGCCGGTGGCATGGTCAATGAAGAAGTACTCGCCAATCTGTGCGCCCGCGTTGATGTCGACGCCGGTGCCGCTATGGGCGTATTCGGTCATGATTCGGGGAATCAGCGGAACTTTCTGCATATACAGCTCGTGTGCGATGCGGTATACAAAGATGGCGAAGAAGCCAGGGTAGGAGAAGATGATTTCTTCCTTGCTTTGGGCGGCAGGGTCGCCGTCGAAGGCTGCCTGCACATCGGTGAGCAGGATGCGCTGGATTTCAGGCAACTTTTCGAAGAAATGCTTGCAGATCTCGTCGACGCGCGTTTCCACTTCTTCTTCGCTGATGCCCTCGGCGCCTTTGAACAGCAGCGCTTCCTTCAGCTGACGGCGCAGCGAATCTTCGATGCGGATAAGCGTTTCGCCGATGAAGTACTCGGGATTGGTGCCCGTGGGGGTTTCGTCGCCGAAGTAGCGTGGGAACATCACGCGGCGCACGTCCTTGATGATGTTGATGATGGCCTTCTTGTTGGGGAAGTGCCTGTCGGGGTCGGTGAAGAAAATTTCGGTGGCGCTGTAGTTCTTAGCGATGCCGGCGACAATGGCGTCGAGGTTTTCGTTGAACATGCGGTCCTCTTTCTTTGGTGATGCGCCTCTTCGGGTGGCGCCTCTTTTCTTTTCCCTATCGTAACGTTTACCGCAGCGCGCTCCAATACACGAACGGCTAATTCCGACCATTTTTGTAGGTTTTTAATTCCGCGGATGCTTGCACTGATATCCCCTAATCACAGTAGGTTTATAGGAAAATGAGGTACCGGCAGGCAAAGCCTCTGGGCCGAAGGGGAAGTGCTGTAGAGCTTTCCTGCTGTTCAGTCGTCTAATTGGGCTGCGTGCCTTGTGCGTGATGGCGATATGGAGATTGCATTGCCGATATGTGGCGAATTAGTTAGATAAACTAACTAATTCTCGAAGTGCGCTAGAGTTACCTTCTGCATTTATTGGACAAAATGCACGTATTTGAAGAGAACTAAGCACATCGGCTGTGTAAGCCAGCGATGTGGTATTGCCGCAAAAGGCGGCTGCTAAGGAGATTGTCGTGATTCGCATCATCGTAGATTCTGGCTCAGATCTTTTGCCCGATGTGGCCGCACGGCAAGGCATAGAAGTGCTCCCGCTTTTGGCAAGCGTCGACGGTGTTGAGTATCGCGACGGCATCGACCTGGAGCGCGACGCATTCTATGAGCTGCTGGAAAAAACGGGTAGCTTTCCTAAAACATCCCAGGTTTCGCCCCATGTGTTCGCCGAGGCGTTCAGGGCAGCTCGTGAGGCAGGGGACGAGATAATTGCCCTTACGCTTTCCTCAGCTCTGAGCGGTACCTACCAAAGTGCGAAGTTGGCGCAGGCCATGGTGGGCGAAGAGGGCATTTACGTGATCGACTCGCTTTCGGCGACGTATGTTATTGCGTTGGTGGCTGAATATGCCTGCGCTTTGCGCGACGAGGGGCTTTCTGCCAAGGAAATCGTTGCCGAAGTGGAGCGCTTCAAACCTCGGGTGAAGCTGGTTGCCGTGCTCGATACCTTGGAATATCTGCAGCGTGGTGGCCGCTTGCCCAAGGCGGCAGCGCGGTTGGGCGAAGCGGCGAAGTTGAAGCCCGTGGTGGTGCTTACAGAAGAGGGCACCGTTGGTCTCAGCACAGCCGTGCTGGGGCGCAAACGAGCCCTAGATGCGCTCATGAAGGCAATCGCGAAGCAGCCTGCCGACAAGGCATTTCCCGCTATCCCCATTTACTCGTATGGCACGAAGAGCTGCGAGAAGATGGAAGAACGTCTGCGCGGTGCCGGCATGAACCTGTCCGATAAACGGCAAATCGGCTTCGTGATCGGCTCCCATATTGGGCCCGGTGCTTACGGTGTGGTATATGTGGCGCAGGAATAGCCCCTTCCTGGTGCGAATTCACTAATGGGTTCGGTGGTTTCGCTGCACACATGCGCGCCATCGCATCATAGGATAAAAGTTTACCAAGGCTAATTCTTCACTGATGCTGCATGGCAAGCGGGTATCATGGTGCCGATATATGAAGCGCCTCCCGAAAAGAGGCATGTACCGAATGGGGTATACATGGCACGATTCCAAGATGCACATACTACGGTGCTTGCAGGGCATGGGTTCGATGATGCGGGCCCTTACCTTCTGATAAACGATATCGACGATGCGACGCAGCATCGGTTCAGCGTCAGGGGCAAGACGTTCACGCTGAAGCAGTTGCCAGCGCGCTTTTGCGTGGGGCGATTCGATTTGCTCACGCATCAGAAAAGCGTGTGCCCTTTGAAGATCAAGCTGCTTCCCACGGAAAAGGACGATATGTGCCCTGCCTGTAAGGAGGCAACGGGATTCAACCCCTCGTTCTATTACGCGGAAACCATATCGCCGCAGCAGCGCGCCTACAACGAAACGCCCCACTACGTGTATTTGGCGTACTTTTCGCCCCAGCACATCAAGGCTGGCATCTCTTCGGAAACGCGTGGAATCGAGCGCTTGTTGGAACAGGGTGCCAGGGCTGCACGCATTGTGGGGCATTTCGGAAACGCCGACGAGGCGCGGAAGCTGGAAGCGGCATTGTGCGCGCAGCCCAGCGTGTTCGAAACCATGCGTGCGGCGGTGAAGGCACGCTTGCTTGCCGAAGAACCCTACGATCCTTCTGCCGCATGTTCTACACTTGACGCTCGCGCTAACGAGCTTGCTCAGGTGCCGGCGGTGCATGATGCCGGCTTTTCGCTTGCTGAAAAGCCACAGGATCTTTCCTACTTCTACTTCGGCGGGCCTTCGCCTGATGCAAGCGAGCTCCAAATGCCTGTTGGGCACGAAACGGAATGCGCGGGTACCTGCATTGGTATGGTGGGCGACAAGCTCGTTATGAAACAGGACAACTTCGGCTACGTGGTTTCGCTGAAGAGCTGGAAGGGGCATGCGGTTGATCTGTTGGAAGGCGAAGTGGCCTTTCGCTATGAATCGGCGCCGCAGCAGATTTCCTTGTTCTAGAGCGGTGCTGTGGGGTTCGTTTTGCGTCTTGCGGATGCAGATACTAGCGGCTGAGCGATGCGGTTCCTGCGTTCTATCGGAATAGCCGTCGATTGCCATGTGCTTTACACGTGACGCGGCGTTGCTTATAGTTGAAGATAAATAAGTAACGCTACGTCGCTAAACCAGCATGCTGGGAAAGGAGCCAAGGGCGCTATGACGATGAACGAAACGCCGGGAAACAAAGCGGTGGTTGCCGAACGAGTGTTGGAAGGCGAGCGCGCCGGTTTTGCCAGCAGTGGCATCCAGTTCAAGAACTGCGTGTTCTCAAACGGGGAATCGCCCTTGAAGGAAAGCTCTAACATTGCCCTTGATCATTGCAATTTCGAGTGGAAGTACCCACTGTGGTATTGCGAGCATGTTCGGGTGAACAACTCCTTCTGGCTTGAAATGGCGCGTTCGGGTGTGTGGTACACCAACCATATTGCTGTAAGCGATTCGGTGCTGCAGGCCCCGAAGAACTTCAGGCGATGCCAGGATGTAACGCTTGAAAACGTCACGTTTACCGATGCTGCGGAAACCCTGTGGATGTGCCAGGATGTGCACCTTTCCCAGGTGCAGGCACGCGGCGATTACTTCGCCATGAACAGCTCCGATGTTTCCGTCGACGGTTTGGTCCTTACTGGCAACTATTGCTTTGACGGCGCTCGCAACGTTGAAGTGGCGAATTCGAAGCTCATTTCAAAAGATGCCTTCTGGAATACCGAAAACGTAGTGGTGCGCGACAGCGTTATCGTGGGCGAGTATCTAGGTTGGAACTCGAAGAACCTTACGTTCGTCAATTGCACCATCGAAAGCTTGCAGGGCCTGTGCTATATCGAGAACCTGAAAATGGTGAACTGCAAAGTGCTGAACACCACGCTTGCCTTCGAGTATTCCACGGTGGAAGCCGAGATCGACTCGCATATCGAAAGCGTGCTGAACCCGAAGGGCGGCTCCCTTGTATGTGAGAGCATTGGCGAGTTGGTAATCGAGCCCGACCAGGTTGATCCTGCGAAAACGCATATTTCTTGCAAGACGGCAGTTCCTCAGGCAAAAACGAGGGTATCCTGGCGAGAGTAGGGTATCCAAGGCTAAAAGGGACAGTCCCTTTTAGCTGACAGGTGCTCTAACGCTTTCGTGCATACAGCTTCGATGGAGGGCGGACAGTGGCTGAATTTGATTTCGATACGGTGCCGAATCGGCGCAATACCAATTCCTTCAAGTGGAACGTAGGTGAAAACGAGCTGCCGCTTTGGGTTGCCGACATGGATTTCCCGGCTGCTCCAGCAGTGCGTCGCGCCATAGAGCGCAGGGCGGCGCATGGCGTGTTCGGCTACGCTGATGTGCCGGAAGAATGGCATAAGGCGTATTGCGGCTGGTGGGAGCGCAGGCATGACTTCACGCTGCAGCCTGAATGGCTGAATTTCACCTCGGGTGCGGTACCGGCGCTTTCAAGCATTGTGCGCAGGCTTACGCTTCCGGCGGAAAAGGTGCTGCTGCAAACACCGGTGTACAACGTCTTCTTCAATTCCGTGGTGAACAACGGACGTGTGGTGGAAGAAGCCCCTCTGGTATACGAGGACGGTGCGTATTCGATTGATTTCGACGAGCTCGATCGGCATATGACAGACCCTCAGGTAACGATGATGGTGTTGTGCAACCCTCATAACCCAGTAGGGCGTATTTGGAGCGCCGAAGAGCTGGCCAAGATTGGCGAATTGGGCGTTCAGCACGGCGTAGTGGTGGTCTCCGACGAAGTGCACTGCGATATAACGGCGCCGGGAAGCCCCTATGTCCCGTTTGCCTCTGTCTCAGCGGCGTGCCGCGACAACAGCGTTTCCCTTATTGCTCCCAGCAAGGCGTTCAATTTGGCAGGCATCCAAACGTCGGCGGTGTGCATCCCCAATGAACAGCTGCGCACGCGTGTGGTGCGCGGTTTGAACAATGATGAAGTTGCCGAGCCTAACGTCTTTGCGGTCGATGCGGCAATTGCCGCCTTCAACGAAGGCGGGGAATGGCTAGACGCCCTGTGCGCTTACGTGTGGGACAACCGCGCATATGCATGTGAACGGTTAGACGAGGTACCCGGTGTCTTTGCGGTGCGGGGTGAAGCCACCTATTTGCTGTGGGTCGATTGCCGCGGGCTTGCCAGTGGAACAAAGGGCCTTTGTCGTGAGATCCGCGAGAAAGCGGGAGTTGTGCTGAGCAACGGGCGTAGTTACGGCGCATCGGGCGAAGGCTTTTTGCGCATCAATTTGGCATGTCCTCGAAGCACCCTTGCCGAAGCGCTGGACAGGATGATTCCCGTTCTTCAGCGAAGGAATTAAGCAGCACTAACCGGTGATTGTTGTATAGCCGCCGCCCTGCTTGTGAGTCCGCATCTTCGGGTTCGCAAGCAGGGCGGCTTTTTATTGCGGATGAGCTTTACTTGCGAAGAGATTCTTCGCCGGAAACCAGGCTTCGGGAGAGCTCGGCGAGGCGTTTGGCGGAAAGGTGCTTTCCCTCGCTGACCCATTGCTGGTAAAGGGTGATTGCCGTGTTGGTGACAAACACCAACGTTAGCGATATTTCGGCAGCAGAAAGGCGGCCGAATTTACGGGTGTTGATGCGCTGCAGTTCGGTAAGGCGATTGAGAAGTGCATGGCACAGTTCCTCGGAGCTTGTGCCGCAAACAAGGCATTCGTAAACAGGGTTGGCATTGCCCTCGGTGCAAAGGTACGTCACCAGTTGGGGGATCAGCTCGTTGGTCTGGTCGGGCAAGCCCATGCCCTCGGTCTGGACCAAGAATGCCTCGAAGAATGCCTCAAGGTATTCATTGGCAAGGCTGTTCAGTGAAGGAAAGTGGCGGTAGAACGTCTTCTTGCCAATGCGTGCTTCACGGCACAGCGCTGCAACAGAGATGTCGGAAAGGGGCTTTTCTGCAGCCAGCTTTTCGAAAGAAGCGTGAATGGCCTCAAGCGTTTTCACGATGCGCAAGTCGGTTTCTGCTGCCATGGTGTTCCTTTCGATTGGCTTGCCAGTGCGCAGTAAATAGTAGCAAGAGCTCCTAGGGTGTATGAAAAAATCTATCAATTACCTAAAGGTATCTTATGACATAGAGGTGTCGAAATGGCACTATAGCACCTGGTCGTATTGAGCAATGGCGTGGAAACGGCGAGGCCTGTAGCTCTAGCCGTGCGCCAGCAACGTTGATATGGGTGCATGGGAGAGGCTTGTCGGGGCTGGGGATGTGGCGGGCTTGCGCTCCGTTGCGCAACCGATGCGAGCCGTTTGCTTTCTGCCTGCTTGCCTGGTTGGGCTCCTGATCCTCTTGGCAAAAAAGAAGGACCCTGCACTGCAAGGCCCTTCGGGTTTCGGCATCTGACGGTGTTACTTCGTCGCTTCTTCCAGTGCTGCGGCAAGCAGGGCATCCACATCGGCGCCGATAACGTCCAGGCCTGCGGCGCTTACGCATTCGCATTCACCGATGCCATATTCGCGGGCAAGCATGGCAATGTTCTGGTAGCCGCAATCGGCTTCGTCGGGCAACATGCCGCCGCGGGTGGTCACGTACACTAGCTTGTCGGCGTTGCACAGGCCAACGGGGCCGCGTTCGCCATAGCGGTACAGGATGCCCACCACGTCGATGTCCTCGATGTACGCCTTCAGCGATGCGGGATAGCTGGATGCCCAGAACGGTGCGGCGATCACAATGCGGTCGGCGTCGCGGAACTGGCGGGCGCGCGCGAAGGCGGCATCGTCCAATTTACCTTCCTGAGCCAGCGCCTGGCGAGCGTTAAGCGTTTCGGAGGTAAAGGGAACAATCTGTTCTTCTTCGAGCACTACTTCGGTTACTTCGAAAGGCTCTTCCTTTCGCATGGCTTCGATGACGCCGTGGGCAAGCTTCAAAGAACGAGAGGTTTCGCGGTTGACGCAGGCGTTCACGAACAGCAGTTTCTTCATAGGTCCAGCTTTCTTTCGGATTCGGAATAAGGGGTTGCTTGGTCTCCAGGCAACAAAAACGCCCCTTCAGCGTAGTGTTGAAGGGGCGGGAAGTAACGTCTTGAATTCACTGCCGAATTGTTTTTTGCTGCTGCGGTGTTTTTCCCTACGCCTGACGATAATGGTGCAGGAAATCGTCGAGGTTCGTCATGCACTCGGTAAGCACTTCGATGCGGGGCAAGTACACCACGCGGAAGTGGTCGGGCTGCTGCCAATTGAAGCCTTTGCCGGGAACCAGCAGGATCTTCTTCTCATGCAGAAGGTCAAGCGCGAACTGCTCGTCGTTGGTGATATTGAACTTCTTGGTGTCGATCTTCGGGAAGATGTAGAAGCCGCCCTTGGGCTTTACGGCGGTGATGCCGTCGATGCTGTTAAGCGCGTTGTACACGTACTCGCGCTGTTCGTATACGCGCCCGCCGGGAACCAGGTAGCCCTCTACGCTCTGGTGCCCCCATAGGGCCGTTTGCACAATGCTCTGCGCCGGCACATTCGAGCACAGGCGCATGTTGGAGAGCATGTCCAGGCCCAAGATGAAGTCGCGGGCGCAGGCGCGGTTGCCGGAAAGCACCATCCAGCCGATGCGGTAGCCGGCGATCATGTGGCTTTTCGAAAGACCGCTGAAGGTGATGCAGAACAAATCGGGTGCCAGGCTGGCGATGGAAACATGCTCTTCGCCGTCCATTACCAGTCGGTCGTAGATCTCGTCCGAGAAGATCATCAGCTGATGCTTGCGGGCAACTTCCACGATTTCCTGCAATACTTCGCGGGGATACAGCGCGCCGGTGGGGTTGTTGGGGTTGATGATGACGATAGCCTTGGTACGCGGGGTGATTTTGCGCTCGATGTCTTGGATGTCGGGGTACCATTCGGCCTGCTCGTCGCACACGTAATGGACGGGGTTGCCGCCGGCAAGGGTGGCGCAAGCTGTCCATAGCGGGTAGTCGGGGCTGGGAATCAGAATCTCATCGCCGTTGTCCAGCAGCGCCTGCATGCACAGGTTGATGAGCTCGCTTACGCCGTTGCCGGTGTAGATGCTGTCCATATCAACGTTGGGCAGGCCCTTGATCTGCGAGTACTGCATGATTGCCTTGCGGGCGCTGAAAAGGCCCTTGGAATCGCTGTAGCCTTCGCAGTCGGGCAGCTGATGGCGCATGTCTTGAATCACCTCATCGGGCGTACGGAAGCCGAAGGGGGCGGGGTTGCCGATGTTCAGCTTCAGGATGCGGGTGCCCTGGCGCTCCATGCGGGCTGCCTCGTCGACAACGGGGCCGCGTACGTCGTACAAAACGTTGTCGAGTTTGGAAGATTTCTTGAACTGGCGCATGGGGGCGCTCCCTTCGGTGGAGGTTTCGGCGGTGGGGTGGGCGTTGGCTTGACTTGCGGGTGCGCTGTCGGCGCTGGACTCTGCCTCGTGGGTACAGACAGGCGTGCTTTCATCCTGCTCATTGCTGCCATCGGCAAGCCATTCAGGGGAAACGCCAAGGGTGACGGCGAGTTCTGCCATGGTGTCGGGACGGGGGATGGTTTTGCCGCTAACGTACTGGCTGACTTGGCTTTTGCCCAGTTTGAAGCCGGAAGCTTCGGCGGTGTGGATCAAATCCGCCTGCTTCATACCTGCTTTTTCCATTGCCACTTTCAAACGATCGGAAAAGGAGCTTTGTGCCATGGTGTTCCTTTCGGTTCAAAATAATTTGAACTAAGGGAAATAAACATCCAAAAGTTCAATTTATTGGAGCTTAGCACGCTTTGAAATTGAACTAAAGAACTTTTCGGCAAAGAAAATTGAACTTCTACCGTGTTTTGGCAATAAAAAAGCGGATGGTTTTGAACCATCCGCTCAGAATGACAAAATGGGGACTGTCCCTATTTTGTCATCTATGCCTGTAGGCCTTCGATGTAGTTAATCAGGTCGCCTACGGTTTCGAGATTCTCGGGCTCACCGAACTCGATGCCGCATTCGTCTTCCAGGTCGCAGATGAGCTCGACCATGTCCAGAGAATCGATGCCCAGGGAATCGAAGGTGGAATCCTCGGTTACCTGCTCGGGATCGATGTCGAGGTTGTTGTGCAGAAGCGTGGTAATGGTTTTCATGATATCCATGAGATATGTCCTTTCGTAGGTGCGATAAAACGCGAGGACATTGTACCCGATTTCGCCGCTGAGACCAGCGCTGCACGTGATATGTGAAGAAAGGCTGCGCAAAGGCACGGCGTCTTTTTGGATATGATGAATGCGAAAGAACAAGCAGGGAAGTGCGGGCACATGATTTATTTCGACAATGCGGCAACCACAATGCAAAAGCCTCCCGAGGTTGCCGAGGCTGTGGTTTCCGCCTTGGGCTCATTCGGCGGGGCGGGCCGCGGCGTTCACCCTGCTTCGCTTGCGGCGGGCAGGGCAGTGCTTGATGCGCGCACAAAGGTTGCCCGGTTGTTTGGCGCCCCTTCCGCATCATGCGTTTCCTTCGCGCTGAACGCCACCATGGCGCTGAACATTGCCTTGCAGGGCTTGGCTGTGCCCGGCTCGACTTTGGTCACCACGGCTGCTTCGCACAATTCGGTGCTCCGCCCGCTGTTTCGCCTGCGCGATGAACGGGGCTGCATGGTTCGCATTGCTCCGATAAATCCTGACGGCAGCCTTGATTTCGCTGCATATGAAAGGCTTCTTGCCGAAGGCGGCGTGCGCTATGTGGCGGCAACGCATGCCTCGAACCTTACCGGCGACGTATACGATGCAGCGCGCATGACGGCGTTGGCGCACGAGCATGGTGCACTGTTCATTCTTGATGCTGCTCAAACCGCTGGTGCCCTTCCCGTGCAACAGCAGGAAATCGGGGCCGATGTGGTGTGCTTCACCGGGCATAAAGGCTTGTTCGGCCCGCAGGGAACCGGCGGCTTGTGTGTTCTTCCCTTCATTGAGATTCCGCCGCTTGTGGAAGGCGGATCGGGAACCCATACATTCGATGAACGGCACCCGCGCCTCATGCCCGAGGCCCTTGAGGCTGGCACGGTAAATGCACAGGGGCTGGCCGGTTTGGCGGCGGGCATAGGCTTCATCGAGCAGGTGGGCATCGACGACATCCACGCTAAAGTGCGTGGGCTTGCCTTGAGATTCGAGGAAGGCGCACGTGCTATAGAGGGTGTTCGTGTCCTGGGCGGCAGCGGCGGAATCGACAGGTGCGGTATCGTTGCCCTTGGCGTTATGGGCGTGGATTCCGCCACGTTGGCCAATTCCTTGGCGTTCGAATACGGCATATGCACCCGCGCAGGCGCCCATTGCGCGCCGTTGATGCATCGTGCTTTGGGAACCGAAGAGTCCGGGGCTGTGCGATTCAGCTTTTCGTATTTTAATACCGAAGAAGAAATTGACGAGGGGCTTTCCGCTCTTCGGGAGTGCGTAAGATCTTTGCGATAATGGGATGCGCCGGTGCGCTACGAAAGGAATGCCTTTATGAAAGAACTTGATGCGCGTGGGCTGCAATGTCCGCAGCCTTTGATGATGGCAAAGAAGGAACTTGATGCTGGTTGCGCCGACCTCGTGGTCAAGGTGAGCAACGAAGCGGCGGTTTCCAACCTTTCCCACCTTGCAAAGCGCTTTGGCCGCTCTTTTTCCGTTGAGCAGAAGCAGGGCTGCTGGGACGTCGTTATCGGCGGTTCGCCCGAAAGTGCTGTATCCGAGGAAGCTGCGCCCTGCGATTGCTTGGTCAAGGAGCCTTACGCTGTGTTCGTAGGAAAAGATCATGTGGGCGAAGGCGACGAGACGTTGGGCGAGAGCCTGATGAAGATGGCGCTGTACACCCTTTCGGAATCGGGAAACCCGCCCGCGCATTTACTGTTCATGAACGGTGGCGTAAAGCTGGTTGCGGGCGGCGACCAGGCAGTGGTCGACAGTGTGAGCTCTTTAGCAGCTCAGGGCACTGAGGTTTTGGTATGCGGGACCTGCCTTGATTACTATGGCCTTACCGATCAGCTGGCAGTTGGCGAAGTTTCCAACATGTACGACATTCTGGGTCGTATGCAGGAATCTTCTAAAACCATCACGCTATAGCCATGGCAGAGTATCTGGCAGCGTTCGGATCGACCCATGCAGCGCTTTCGTTCGAGGCGGCATTCGGCGAGCAGGGTTCGCTTGTTCCCGTGCCGCCAAAGGTGCGCGCGGGCTGCGGCATGGGCCTGAGGTTTTTCGCAGACGAAGACGCTGAGGCGCGGCAGCGCGTGGAAACGCTGTCTTCTGAGCTTGGCGTTGAGCAGCAGATAGATGGCGTGTTCCGAAAGCAGGGAAGCGAGTATTGCCTGCTGGGCACTACCTGATTTTCCCGGTGTGAATTGGCTAAGAACGCCCCGATGTCGAACGTGATATCGGGGCGCTTCTGCATTTTGGGCTCAGTTTGCGTCGGTAAAGGAGATGTGCCCGATGTTTCCTTTGGTAATGCGTCCGATGCGTGCGGGAAGGCGCCCTGCCAAACGCTCGAATTCCTGTTCGAACGTTGCGGTGTTTTCGGGTGGGATTGCCGCCAAGATGCCGCCAGAGGTTTGCGGGTCACAGATGATGCCCAGACGGTTGTCGAACTCGGTGTCGTCCAAGTTTTCCTGGTCGATGAGCCCGTTCAGGTAATCGATGGTGGAAAACGTGCGTCCGGGGCGGCAGTAGTCGCAGGAAAGCTGCCATGCCTGCTCGAACAGGGGCAATGCTGCGAAGTCGATAGATGCGGAGCATGCGCTTGCCTCGAGCATTTCATGCAAGTGGCCCGCCAAGCCGAATCCTGTTACATCGGTTGCGGCGTGGGCGCCTGATGCAACCATGGCTTTGCTGCCTGCCAGGTTCAGCTCCATCATCGAATCAACCACGGGACGCATGCTATCTTGGTCGATGCAATGGATTCTCGAAGCAGCGCTCATGATGCCGACGCCGAGCGGTTTTGTGAGGTAGAGCGCATCGCCTGGTTGTGCTCCTGCGTTGCGCACTACGGCGTTGGCAGCGGCGGTGCCGAACACCGAAAGGCCGTATTTCGGCTCGTTGTCGTCGATGGTGTGGCCCCCGGAAACGAAAGCGCCTGCCTGGGCCACGGCGTCCGCGCCGCCTTGCAAGATGGCTGCCGCCACTTCGGTTCCCAACGATGAATCGAGGGCTAGTAGGTTAAGGGCAACATGAGGCTGAGCGCCCATGGCGAATACGTCGGAAAGCGCATTGGCGGCTGCCACGCGCCCGAACTCGTAAGGGTCGTCAACTACAGGGGTGAAGAAGTCCACCGTGAACACTCCCACGGTATCGTCGCTTAGCTGCCAGAGCGCGCAGTCGTCGCTGGTTTCGTATCCCAGCAACATGCGCGCATCGGGTGCTGGGGCGGTGGCAGGACGGAGGGAGGAAAGGATCTTCTTCAGATTGCCCGGACTCCACTTTGCTGCGCAGCCGCCTTTCGTGGAAAGCTGCGTAAGCTTGATTTGCGATGCTTCGTTGGTCATGCTTGCCCCTTTCGGTGGCTGTCAGTATAGCAAGCGGCATGCTGTCTTGCCGCTTAGCCTGCAGGCAAGTGGCTTTTGGCGGTGATACCTGTCAGTTGCGGGTGCTTTCCCATTTTGCTGCTAGGTGCTTTTGCGGTGCTGCCATGGTGTGCGGCATTGGCGTGTGCGTTCGTTTGCCCTACCCAAGTTTCACGCGTTCCTTTCTGCGGCGCCTCTGCGGGCTTTGAGGCTCTGGGCAGACAGTACCACGGTGGCGTAAACTCGAATGAGGTTGCGCATACTGCTCTTCAGCTTGCGAGGCTGTTGGGAGGCTTGTTCCTGGATTTGCCTAAAGCTCGTAAGGCACGAATTGATGCCTGTGATAGCGATGAGCAAAACGGTTTTGCCCCACGGTGCGCAACCTTTGATGAAAAGGGGAAGTAGACTATAAAACACCTAGGTATCTAAATACCCTATAGTATTATAACTTAGTATATTACCAGGTAAAACAGCAATTTTGTAAGCCAGTCCCAATTGCTTCAATCAAGGCGAAAGGAATATCCATGAGCGTGAATTCGGACAAGATGCTGAGCGTAGAGGACGCTCTGGAATGTGTTCTTTCCCAGATGCGGCCGCTTGAGGCGGAGCTTGTTCCCTTGTTGGAGGCGGTAGGTCGCGTGGCGGCTGCCGATTTGGTAAGCGATTGCAACATCATGCCATTCGACCATGCGTCGATGGACGGCTTTGCCGTGCATTCGTGCGATTTGGCAACTGCCTGCGCCGACGCACCCGTCGAATGTCGTGTCATAGCGGAAATTCCTGCGGGCGCCACCTACGACGGGCCCATTGGCACCGGTGAGGTGGTGCGCATCATGACGGGTGCCCCTGTTCCCTCTGAAGCTGATGCGGTGGTGAAATACGAGGTTGTGAACTACCTGCTGGGCGACGGGCGCGTGGGGAGCACCGTCTCATTCTCCCATCCAGCGGAAAAGGGCGAAAACATTCGCCATAAGGGTGAAGACATTGCCGAAGGGGAAGTTGCCATCCATGCCGGCGAAGTGGTGTCGGCAGCGGGTGCTGGTTTCTTGGCAAGCTGTGGCATAACAGAGGTTCGCGTACATCGCCGTCCGCGCGTTGCCATTATCCCCATTGGGTCCGAGCTTCTTTCGCCGTGCGAACCGTTTCGTCCTGGTTGCATTCGCGACAGCAACTCATACGCTATGGCGGCATGCGTTGCCCAGGCAGGCGGCGTTGCAGCGCAGCTTCCCATAGTTCCCGACGACGAAGAGCGCCTGGCGCGTGCTGTTGAGCGCGCCACGCACGATTACGATTTCGTCATCACCACCGGTGGCGCTTCCAATGGCGATTACGATTTCATCAAGCCAGTAGTTGAAGAGTTGGGCGAATTGCACATGACGCTGGTGAACATGCGTCCGGGTAAAGCGCAAACGTTTGGCATCGTGAACGGCACGCCCGTGTTCGGCTTGCCCGGCAATCCAGCGGCAGCGTATTGCGGGTTTGAGGTGCTTATCCGCCAAGCGCTGCGCAAGATGCAAGGCTATACGGCATTCGTTCGGCCCACAGTGAAGGCTCGTTTGGTGGGCAGTCGCAAGAAGAAGGACCCACGTCGCATCTATCTTCGCGCCACGCTTTCGCGCACCGCGCATGGCGAGCTTGCAGTGACGCCGGCAAAGAACCAGAGCTCGGGTTTGTTCAGCACATTGCAGCGTGCCAATTGCTTGGCTATCTTGCCGGAGGGCAACGAGGGGGGCGCTATCCCCGATGGAACCATGCTCGATTGCGTGCTGCTTGACGTCGAGGAAGGCACGGTGCTGTAAATGAAGAAGATCAAATTCGCGGTTATCACCTGTTCCGATACCCGCAGTGAAAAGGAGGATACGGCCGGTGCCTTGCTGCAAGGCCTTATCGCTTCCAAGGGTTGGGAATGTGTACGGTACGAAGTGGTGAAAGACGAGCGGGCCGAGATTTCCGCTGCTATCGTGCGTGCTGCCGACGAGTACGGGGCCGATGTGGTGCTTACCTGTGGGGGAACGGGGCTTGGTCCGCGTGATGTGACGCCCGAGGCAACGCGTGATGTGTGCGAACGCGAGGTGCCCGGCATTGCCGAGGGCATGCGTGCCTACAGCATGGCCATCACGCCGTATGCCATGCTCTCCCGCGCGCTGTGCATGCAGCGTGGCACCACGTTGGTGATCAACTTTCCCGGCAGCAAGAAGGCTGCGCAGGAAAACTGGGATTGTGTGGGTGATGTGCTCCCCCATGCGGTAGGCATCATACACGGCGGCGGACATTGATCGATTGCGGGGCTTTTCGCCTCTTTTGGCTTTACTGCCTGTCCCAAACGCCGGTTTTGCCGCCTTCCTTGTGAACAAGGCGCACCGTATCTAGCTCCATGCCGCGGTCTATCGCCTTGCACATGTCGTACACGGTAAGGCCGGCGATGCTTACAGCGGTGAGGGCTTCCATTTCCACGCCGGTTTTGCCAACCAGGCTGCAGGCTGCCTGCAGGTGAATGCCACAGCGGCCGTCTTCGCGCTCTTCGGCATGCTGCGGGGTGCACTTCACCTCGACCTTGGTAAGCGCCAAGGGGTGACACAGCGGAATTAGGTTGCTGGTTTGCTTGGCGGCCATGATGCCGGCGATGCGCGCTGCGGCAAGCACATCGCCTTTTTTGGCGGTGCCGCCCTCGATTGCGGCAAGCGTTTCGGGCCGCATGGCAACGAACCCTTCGGCGATGGCGGTGCGCTTGGTTTCCGCTTTGGCGGAAACATCCACCATGCGGGCATCGCCTTCGGCATCGATATGGGTAAGCTGTGGGGTCATGGAAATCTCCTTTGTTGGGAAAATGGGGACTGCCCCCATTTTCCCGTTAGCCGCCTATTTGGCTCATGGTGCGGCGGGTTCCTACACACTTGTCGTGCCCGCTTGGCTTATGGGAAAGCGCTGCTTTGAATGCGTCCAATACATCTTCGTCGGTACCGTTGCGCAGTGCGTAGCGTAAGTCGTATTCCGCTTTGCTGAACAGGCAAGGTTTTATCTTACCGTCGGCGGTAAGGCGCAAGCGGTTGCAGTTTGCGCAGAAGTGCTCCGACACCGCCGAAATAACGCCGATGGTGCCTTGCGCGCCGGGCAGACGGTAATAGCGTGCGGGCCCCCAGCCGATGGGTGCATTGCCCGCTGCTTGTTCGAGCGCGCCAAGGCCTAAGGATTCTGCTTGTGTGGCGATGGCTTCCAAAATCTCCCTTGCAGGCACCACTTCTTCAGCGTTCCAATTGCACGTGCTGCCGCCCACGGGCATGTACTCGATGAAGCGAACATGCAACGGGCGTTCCAGCGTTAAACGGGCAAAGGAAAAGAAGTCTTGATGCAGGCTCCGCATGGCAACGACGTTTATCTTCACGGGCGAAAGCCCCGCAGCGCATGCCGCCTCAATGCCTGAGCGGGCATCGTCTACGTTGCCGCAACGGGTGATAAGGCGGTATTGCCGAGCGTCAAGCGTGTCGAGCGATACGTTCACGCGGGAAAGCCCGGCGGCTTTCAAATCGGCTGCCATACCAGGCAGCAGGATTGCGTTGGTGGTAAGGGCCACGCTTTCTATGCCAGGGGTTTGCGCCGTGCGTTCCACCAGGCCAACCAGACCTTTGCGCACCGTAGGCTCGCCGCCGGTGAAGCGGATGTGCTTGATGCCCAGCGTGGCGGCGATCCCGATGACACGCGAAACCTCTTCAAGGCTCAGGATGCTGCTGCGTGCAGCGCTTTCCACGCCGCATTCGGGCATGCAGTATATGCAGCGCAGATTGCAACGGTCGGTGAGCGAGATGCGCAGGTAGTCGATGTTCCTGCCCAATCCGTCTTTCACGGCAGCCTCCTTTCGTGTAATTGGTGGGACAAGGCGACCGATGGGTGGGTGGCTTTTGGCCGCACAGCCCGATTCGGTTCGCGGGTACATGAAGCTCGAAGCCCGTTGAATGCCCAGCGGTCCAAGGGCCTGTCTTCGCCGGCCGCCATATCAGCGTTCAGCTTACTTCGATACCAGGTAAACCTTATCGGGCGGAATGCGAATCCACAGTTCTTCGCCCTTTTCGGGAAGGTCTTTTTCGGCGACTTTCAGCTTGTCCACGCGCCAGAACAGATGCTGCTCCAGGTAGGCCATTTCGTTTTCCGTCTGACTCACGGCGGCGTCGGCTTCAGGTGCGCGGTTTGAAAATTCCAGCAGCACGGTGCGGTCGAAGCGCGAATCGCTGGTGCGCACCACGCGTACCCGGTAGGCATTGCGGCCAGGGCCTTCGGCGCGTTCCAGGAAGAAGGCGCGCACGCCAAGGCAGACCGTATCGTCGGGCACCGGGGCATCGGCTTCGACCGATATGCCCCATGCGGGCAGGAACACGCTGCTATTGTCGGTTTTCCGCGCGGGGGTGGCGTTCTTGCAGCCCGAAAGCTTGATGCCCGCAGTGGAATGCGGGTTGTTCACCAGCTCGTTGCCGGTGTCCACTTCCATTACGTGCCCTTTTTCGATCACGGCAATGCGGTCGCAGAAGCGCAGCGCCTCGTCGATGTCGTGGCTCACGTAAAGCACGGTGCCTTCGAACGCTTCGAACAAGCTGGAAAGGTTTTGCTCCAACACGCCTTTCAGGTGAGCATCCAGTGCGGAAAACGGTTCGTCGAGCATGAGGATGTCGGGCTTTGCCGCCAGCATGCGCGCCAGGGCCACGCGTTGCTGTTGGCCACCGGAAAGCTGCGAGGGATAGCGCTTGCCGAACCCTTCCAGCCCGAAGCGTTTCAGCTCGGCATCAACCAGGGCGTTGCGCTCTTCCTTGGGCGTTTTGCGGCTGATGCCGGCAGCAACGTTTTCCGCCACGGTGAGGTTGGGAAACAGCATGTAGTTCTGGAACAGCAAGGCGGTTTTGCGCTCCTGCGGCGTAAGGTTCACGGTTGCGCGTTTGCCCGCCTCACGTTCGAAGAACGTTTTTCCATTCACCACGATCTTGCCCTCATCAGGCGTTTCGATGCCGGCGATGCAGCGCATGGTAAGGCTCTTGCCGCAACCCGATTCGCCCAACCAGCCCAAGGTTTCGTTTCCTGCCTCGATGTTCACGTCAAGCGTGAAGGTGGGGAAGTGCTTCTTTATGTTCACGGAAAGGCTCATTCTGCAGCCCCTTTGCGGTATTTGGTGGTGTGACTGCTCCACAGGTTGATGAACAGGATAACCAGGAAACTGAACCCGATGACGATGGCGGTCCAGAACCAGGCCACGCCGTCGTTGCCGTTCATCCATTCGAAGTAGATGGCGATGGGGATGGTGCGCGTGATGCCTAAGTAGTTGCCTGCCAAGAACAGCGTGGCGCCGAATTCGCCCAGGGCGCGGGCGAAGGCAAGCACGGTGCCGGCGGCGATGCTGCTCCAGGAAAGCGGCAGCATCAGCTTCAGGAAGATGCGCGCGTTGCTCCAGCCCAGGGTGCGGGCGGCATCAAGCATGTTCGGGTCAAGGTTCTCGAACGCACCCAGTGCACTGCGATACATCAGCGGGAAGGCAACCACCACAGCGGCGATTACCGTTGCCGGCCAGCTGAAGATGAGTGGGAACCCGATGTCAATGAAGAAGCTGCCGAAGGCTGTGTTGCGGCCGCACAGGTACAGCAGGATAAAACCGCATACGGTAGGCGGCAGGACCATGGGGATGGTGAAGATGCTGTCGGCGATGTTCTTCGCCTTTTGGGAAAGGTGCAAGCACCAGTAGGCGGCAAGCAGCCCCAATACAAAGATGATCACGATGGCCACGCCGGTGGTTTTGAGCGTTACCCATAAGGGGCTCCAATCAAGTTCGGCCAAGAATTTGCCGAAAGCGGCAATGCCGGAGGCACCTTCATTCACCGTTACCTCGCTGGCGGGTGCCAGCTTGCAGAAGTCGGCGAACGTGGGCTTGAAGTAGGTGGGACTCCCGGAATCGGTAAGGTCGCTTCCATCGGCGCCGATGACGCTGGCATAGGTAGCGCCGTTCACATTCTGGTCGAAGCGAAAGCTGACAGCACCGATGGTGTAGGCGGTATCGCTGGTGAAGTACCACGTGCCGATGCGCGAAAGCGGTGTGGAGCCTGCAGCCGACTTGTTGTCGAGTGCGCATAGGTACGCTTTGATCTTTGCCTGGTCGGCTTCGGAATCGGGGTCGATTCCGAGCTTCTGGCACAACTCGACGGGGATGTAGGCAACGGCGTATTCGTCGCAGGCGATAAGCTGCAGGTAGCTGCCGATGCCCCCGTCTTTGGTAACCAGGTAGGAATATCCGTAGTACGTTCCGTCGATGGCACGGTTCGAGCCCTTTTGCGCGCGGGAGAAATCGGAAACGGCGAACGATTCGCCTTCCATGCTCGCGCTGGTAGCATCTTCCGATACGGCAACATCGCTGTTTTCCGTGCCTGTCGAATCGTTGGGCGCGGGAGAGGCACTCTGGCTATCGCTTTGCGCGGTGCTGGTCTTAGGCACGTTCGGCGTGCTTGCATCGCCTAGAGCATCGTCGGCGAATGCCGCGCTTGGTATAAGGCCCAGCCCCAAAACAAGCGTCAAGGCAACGCTTGCCGCGATTCGTCTTACTAGCATGAAACTACCTCCGCAAAGGTGCCGTATCGGAAAATGAGGGGACAGGTGCCAATCGGCTCCTGCCCCCTTGAAGTTTGCGTGTTGGTTTGGAAGCACGGCATTACGCGAGCTCGAAGCCCCACTTCTGCCAGATCTCCTTGGCCTTGTCGCTGTTCAGGCACCAGTCGAGGAATTCCTTGGTAGCGTCAACGTTCTTGCAGTCCTTGGTGATGGCGCCAGGGTACACGATGTTCTTGTGGGTGTTGCCCGGAACGGTGCCAACAATCTCCACGCCACCGAAGCGGTACACATCGGAGGTGTACACGAAAGCGATGTCGACGTCGCCCGACTGCGCATGCTTGCATACGTTGCCGACGGAGGTGTCGGTAACCACCTTAAGGGCGGAAGAATAGGTGCCGCCCTTGCCGGAGATGTCCTTGCCGGTTTTGCCCGCGTCGTCGCCTGCGGGGGTGTAGAGGCCTACCGTGGAAAGTGCCTGCGCTGCGTAGTTGCCGGCAGGAACGGAATCGTCGCCTACGCAGATGGAGTACTTGCCCGAAGCGATGTCGTCGAGCGTTACGTTCGAAAGGCCGGAGCCTTCCTTGGCAACCATAACCAGGTCGTTCTTGAACATGTCGGTGCGGGTGCCCTCGTCTACGTAGCCTTCCTTAACCGCGGTGTCCATGGAGCCCTTGGAAGCGGAGATGAGCAGGTCGGCGTAGGAACCGGCGCCCAGCATCTCGTTCAGTTCACCGGAAGCCTTGTACTGGGTGTCGGCGAAGGAAACGTTGCTGTGGCCGTCTTCGATGTAGGCCTGCTGAACTTCCTCCATTGCCTTGGAAAGGGAGTTTGCGGCGAACACCTGCAGTTGAACATCTTCTTTCTTCTGCTCTTGCTGGCAGCCGGTAAGAGCAACGGCAACCAGGGCGCAGCAGGCGAAGGCTGCAAAGGCGGCGAAGATCTTTTTCGCCCTTGAGGTAGCGGTCATGGAAATCCTTTCTATTGGAAATGTTGTTTTGTTCCTTTGCGAGAATACGGTAAATCCAGGAGTTTTTTTACGAAAAAAGCGAAAACGCAATTAGCATACGTATCCGAAAGCAAGCGGCAAGGAGGCGCCGGTGGCGCGAATCGTTTCCATTAATATCTCCGCCCGAAAAGGCGTTCAAAAGCGTTCTGCGGGGAACGTTCCTCAGGTGGTTGTTGCAGACAGGGGCTTGGAAAACGACGCTCATGCGGGTGCCTGGCACCGGCAGCTTTCGTTTTTGGCGGAAGAGTCCATTGCCAAAGCGCGCAAACGGGGCCTGGAGGTGGGTCCGGGCGATTTCGCCGAGAATTTCACCACGGAAGGCATCGATTTGCTCGATTTGCCGCTAGGCACGCAGCTGCGTTTGGGCAACGAGGTTCTGGTGGAGGTAAGCCAGATCGGCAAGGTATGCCATACCCGTTGCTCTATCTACCATCTGGCAGGTGACTGCATTTTCCCACGCGAGGGCATTTTCGCGGTGGTGTTGCAAGGCGGCACCGTTGCAGCGGGCGATGCCATCGAAGTGGTGAAGCGCGGTGACGGCACCTGTGCCCACACGCCACCCGAAGCGTTGGCGGAAGTGGAAGCTGCCCGCAAAGCGGGTGCGCTGTGAGCGCGCGTCAGCGAATGTCGCGTTGGGAACATGGTCATGCAAGGGCAAATGTCAGAGAGCCTAGGCCTCGTTACCCACGGAAGGCCCAGGCGAAATAGTTTGCCAAGGCTGCTAATTAGAGGGCGTTCAATGTTAGCTCGTTCTTACGCTTCTTGTTGTTAACCGTTGCTTACCGAATTCGGTGCTAAGGTGTGGGCAATCGCTCACGGATGTGGGCGATTCTTTTTAGTGCAAACAACGCAGAAACTCTGCGATTGGTAAGGGAAACGAAGGCGATAAGCAATGAACGATTCGTATCAGACTCCCCGCATCGCGCGGGTACGTCATGTGCTTGCCATGGTGCTGGTGCTGAACTTGGCGGTGGCACTTGCCAAGTTCTTCTACGGTGCTGCTACCGGTTCGAATTCGATGCAGGCAGACGGCATCCACTCCATCTTCGACTCGTTGGGTAACGTCGTGGGCCTGGTTGGCATCACGCTTGCCCTGCGCCCTGCCGATGAGGGCCACCCCTATGGCCACTTCAAGTTTGAAACGTATGCCAGCATGGTAATCGGCGTATTGCTGATTCTTGCTGCGGTGGAAGTAGGTTCCAGTGCGGTGCTGGCGCTTATGTCGGGCGTTCATAATGCTCAGGTAACGGTTGTGTCGTATGTGGTTATGATCGGCACCCTGTGCATCAACGTGGGGGTAACCACGTTCGAGCGCAGGGAAGGCAAGCGCCTGAACAGCGATATTCTGCTGGCTGACGCAAGCCATACGCTCTCAGATGCCATGGTTTCCATCGGCGTTATCATCGGTTTGGTTCTGATTCAGCTTGGGTTCCCCATTGCCGACTCGGTTATGGCGCTTGTTGTTATGGTTGCCATTCTGTGCACGGCGTTCGATGTGTTCCGCTCGGCATTCCAAACGCTCTCTGACAAAGCACGCATTCCTGAAGAAGAGGTGCGCGAAGTGGTAGAGAACATTCCCGGCGTGCAGAACGCGCATCGCATTCGTACGCGTGGCACTCAGGGTGACGTGTACGCCGATTTACACGTGCTGGTAGATCCGAACATGACGGTTGCCGTTTCCCATGAATTGGCCGACCGCATCGAATCGGAGATCGTGCACAAGTTCCCTCAGGTGAAGGATATCCTGGTTCATATCGAGCCTGATGACGCCTACCATCGCGCCGAGAGTCACGACAAGTAAGCGCGTTGCGCGAAAAACTTGCCGGTTGCCAGTTGACGCAAGGTGCGGTTCTGGTATCATTCATTCCTGCTGAAGTGCTCAGCGCTTCGGGCGGTTAGCTCAGGGGGAGAGCGCCACCTTGACACGGTGGAGGTCACTGGTTCGATCCCAGTATCGCCCACCACTTATTGCAGCCTGGAAGGTGTCAACTTCCAGGCTTTTCTATTTCAGGTGAAAAAATAGGGACAGTCCCCATTTTTTCACTGTTGCGGAGTCGTGGATGCCCCTGCATGGTGGGGCGGGAAGGAAAGAGCCGTGCATACGAACATATCGCTCCAACAGTTGCGCTATATCATCGAGGTTGCCGAATGCGGATCGATCAACGCGGCAAGCCAGCAACTCTACGTTTCCCAACCCACACTTTCCACCACTATCAAAGACACTGAGCAGGAACTGGGCATTTCCATCTTCAACCGCACGAACCGCGGCATCACGCTCACCAACGAAGGAACCGAGTTCATCGGCTATGCTCGCCAGATTCTGCAGCAGTTCGATCTGTTCGAGGCGCGTTACTCCAATTCGAACAGCACGGCAACGGGCCGTTTGTGCGTTTCCTCGCAGCACTACGCGTTCTGCGTGCATGCGTTCGTCGACCTGGCGGAAGAATGCGACGAAGAGGAATACAACTTTTCCTTGCGTGAAACCCGCACCGCCGAGGTTATCGACGACGTCAAGGAATTCCGCAGCGAGATTGGCGTGCTGTACTTAAGCGACTTCAACCGCAAGGTGCTTACCAAGGCGTTTTCCGATGCGGGGCTTACCTTCACGCCGCTGTTCGAGGCCCATCCTCATGTGTTCGTGGGCGCCCATCATCCGCTTTCTTCGCGCACCAGCATCAAGCCGGAAGATCTGGAACCGTACCCGCGCTACTCGTTCGAGCAGGGGAGCAACAACTCGTTCTTCTTCTCTGAAGAGCCGTTGAGCCATTTGCCCCACAGCCAGAACATCACCTACTACGACCGCGGTACGTTGACCATCTTGCTGAACCGCCACAACGGCTACACCATTTCCACCGGCGTTCTTTCCGGCGAAATGGGACAGAGCATTTGTGCCATTCCGCTGGAAGTCGATGAAACCATGACGGTTGGCTATCTGTATCACGCCGAGCGTCCGTTTTCTCCCTTGGCTCAGCGTTACATCGAGAAGCTGCGTGCGTACATCGAGGACAACCCTACGGTTACCACGTACTATCCCGTCGACTAGCAGATAGTTGCCTTACCCGTGCCCAGCTTTGCTGGGCATGTTCATGGTTGACATGGTTTCTCAGAACCCGTAACTGCGATGTGCTGGTTGTCTTTGTTGCTGATGGGGCTTCCAAAGGCTTTTGCCTGGTTGCTTCTTGCTTGAAGGCGTGTAGGGGAATCGAGCTTATTCGTTTGTTTTGAGCAGGGTACTGCAAGTGCCCCGCTTTGCTTCCCCTTGTTTCGGTCGGTGCCGAGAGGGGCGTTTCAGTTGCAGAAAGAGTGTGCATGGATATGTCAGAGAAGAGCTTTGCTGCTCCCGACCATATCGAGGTGCGGGGTGCACGTGTCCATAGCCTGAAGAACATCGATGTCGACATCCCCTTGGGGAAGTTGGTGGGCATTGCGGGCGTTTCCGGTTCGGGCAAAAGCTCGCTTGCGCTGGGCGTTCTGTATGCGGAAGGCTCACGCCGCTACTTGGAGGCACTTTCCACTTACACGCGTCGCCGCCTAACGCAGGCCGCCCATGCGCTGGTCGACGACGTCCGGTACGTTCCGGCGGCATTGGCGTTGCATCAGCGTCCGGCGGTGCCCGGCGTGCGTTCCACGTTCGGCACCTCGACGGAGCTGCTGAACAGCTTGCGCTTGCTGTTTTCCCGTGTGGGCAGCCACGCGTGCCCGAAGTGCGGGGCGCATACGGCGCCGAGCCTTAACGTTGCTGCCGATTTGCCGTTGGTTTGCCCGGAATGCGGTGAAGAGTTCTTCGGCCTTTCTGCCGAGGAATTCGCCTTCAACAGCACGGGCGCCTGCCCTGCTTGCGAAGGAACGGGTGTGGTGCGTCGTGTGAACGAAGCGGCGTTGGTACCCGATGAATCGAAGAGCATCGACGAAGGGGCGGTGCTTCCCTGGGGCACGCTGATGTGGGATTTGATGAAGCAGGTGGCAGGCGAAATGGGCGTGCGTACCAACGTTCCGTTTTCGGAGCTGACGCCTGAAGAGCGCGACATCGTGTTCCATGGCCCAGCCGAAAAGAAGCACTTCCTGTACAAAACGAAGAAGGGCGACCGTGCCACCGAGCTCGACTTCACCTACTACAACGCGGTGTACACCGTGGAAAACGCGCTGGCGAAGGCGAAAGACGAAAAAGGGCTGAAGCGCGTTGCGAAGTTTTTGACGGAGGGGCCGTGCACCGAATGTCACGGCATGCGCCTGTCGAAGCGCGCTCTTTCCACGACGGTGGGCGGGCTTTCCTTGGCGGACGTTTCGGCATTACCCCTGCAGGAGGCACTTGTCTGGATGCGCGACGTTCCCGCAACGTTGCCTGGTGAAATGCGTCCCATGGCGGCATCTATTTGCGAGGCGTTCGAGCGCACAGCTCAGCGTTTGATGGAATTGGGGCTTGGCTACCTTTCGCTTGACCGAGCAGGTTCCACGCTTTCCACGGGCGAGCGCCAGCGTGTGCAACTGGCGCGTGCAGTGCGCAACCAAACCACAGGCGTGCTCTACGTGTTGGACGAGCCTTCCATTGGCTTGCACCCTGCCAACATCGAAGGGCTTTTAGGCGTAATGCGCGATTTGATTGCCGACGGTAATTCGATTGTGATGGTCGATCACGACACGCGCATCTTGCAGCAGGCTGATCATTTGATAGAGCTGGGACCTGGCGCGGGCTCTGCGGGCGGCAGCATCGTTGCGCAAGGCACGGTTTCCGAAATCGAGGGCAATCCCCATTCGCTTATCGGCCCCTACCTTTCGGGTGAAAAGGACGTCAGGGTGCGTGAGGCGGCGGCGGAATCCGATATGTTCTCGCTGGGACGCATTCGTCTGGAATCGCGTGCCATCCATACCGTGAAGCCGCTTTCGGTGGACATTCCCCGTGGCAGGTTGATTGCGGTTACCGGTGTTTCCGGGTCGGGCAAAACCACGCTGGTACTTGAAACGCTGGTTCCTGCACTGAAGGCTGCAGCGCAGGGCGAGGCGCTGCCTGCTCATGTTGCGTGCTTGGAGTCGAATGGCATCGAACGCGTGAACCTTATCGATGCCACGCCTATCGGCACCAATGTTCGCTCTACTGTGGCAACGTACGCGGGTGTCCACGATGATTTACGCCGTGCCTTCGCGCGCACCGCGCAGGCAAAGGAATTGGAGCTGAAACCTGGGGCGTTTTCGTACAACACAGGTTCTTTGCGCTGTGCCACCTGCGACGGTACGGGGCAGATATCGCTCGATGTGCAGTTCCTGCCCGACGTGACCATCCCGTGCCCTGATTGCCGCGGTTCGCGCTACAGTGCCCAGGCGGGGCGGATCCATCGTGCAGTGAAGGGAGCCGGTGCCCAGGCGGGCGTTCCAGCAGAAGTGACGTTGCCTCAGGTGATGGCCATGAGCGTCGACGAGGCGTTGGGAGTTACCGCGGATTTGAAGAAGACGCACGCCAAGTTGCAGACCTTGCACGATTTGGGCTTGGGCTATCTGACGCTTGGCGAAGCGACCCCGGCGCTTTCCGGCGGCGAAGCGCAACGCTTGAAGCTTGCCAGCGAAATGGGAAAAAGCCAGGAAAACGCGTTGTTCGTGTTCGACGAACCCACCATTGGCCTGCACCCGGAAAACGTGCGCACGTTGCTTTCGGTGTTCCATCATTTGGTGGAGCAAGGCGCTACCGTGGTGGTTATCGAACATGATCTGGACCTGATTGCCAACGCTGACTACGTGATAGACATGGGCCCCGGCGGGGGAGAAGCTGGCGGTACGGTGGTTGCCTGCGGAACGCCGCAGCAAGTTGCCGAGAGTCCCAACAGCATCACAGGCCGTTACCTGCGTTAGCGTTGAATGCGCTACTGCGTAAGGAATGTGAAATAAGCAGCGGCACGTTGTTTGTTGGGTATTCCGGGAGGAAAATCGTCAACGGAAAAACTAAACGAGAGGTAACGTAGCGTGACCGCAGCAGCGAAGAAAGCAAATAGTATCGATATGCTCCATGGCCCTTTGGCCAAGAAAATCGTCTTATTCTCTATCCCTTTGGCTATTACCAGCATCTTGCAGCAGTTGCTGAATTCTGCCGATGCCGTGTTTGCCGGTCAATGGCTTGGTAGCGCTGCCCTTGCCGCTGTTGGTGGCGTGGCACCCATTATCAGCTTGTTCGTTGCGGTGTTTGTGGGCTTGTCTGTTGGTGTGAATGTGGTTATTGCCGTGCACATCGGCCATGACGATTTGGACAAGATCCGAGGCGCGGTGCAAACGGCTGCGATAGCCGCCGTGGTTTGCTCGGTGCTTCTTGCGGTTGTCGGCGTGCTTTCCACCGATTTCATTCTTGCTTCCGTGAACATGCCTCTGGAAGCGTGGGTAGAAGGCGCGCAGTACCTCCATGTGTACTTCGTGGGCATCGTGTTCCTTGTTGTATACAACTTCGGTTCGGCCGTGCTGCGCGCGAAGGGCGATAGCACGCGTCCGCTGTATGCCCTGGCGGCAGCGGCGATTTTGAACATTGTGTTCGATTACCTTGCAGTAGCGGTATTCAATGCGGGGGTTTTCGGTATTGCTGTGGGTACGGTGGTTGCCGACGCCGTGTGCGCGGTAATAATCGTGTACTTCCTGCTTACCGAAGAAGAGGAATACCGCTTGGTCCTGCATGGCATGAAAGTGGTTGGCGTCGATTTGAAGACGCTTATCCATATCGGCCTGCCGGCTGCGTTACAGGGTGCGGTGTTCGCGCTTTCGAACATCATCATCCAAGGCGAAATCAATGCATTCGGCTCTGATGCCACGGCTGGCTCTTCGGCAGCCATGAACTTCGAGTTTTACACCTATTTCTTCGTGAATGCTTTCGCTCAGGCGGCGGTTACGTTCATTGGGCAGAATTATGCGGCGCAGAAGTACGACCGATGCGACAAGGTGATGAAATTCTGCATGGGCGCATCGTTTGCGGTTTCTCTTGCGCTGAGCTTGCTGTTCACGTTGGGCGGCGACTTGTTCTTAGGGATCTTCACCACGGAAGCAGGCGCGCTCACCTTTGCCTACTCGCGTTTGTGGCATACCGAATTGTTCGAGTTCATGCCGTGCTCGTATGAGGTTACCGCCAGCGCTTTGCGTGGCATGGGGTGGTCGGTCCTGCCCACCATCGTGGTTATCGTGGGTTCGTGCTTGCTGCGTATCGTGTACATTTTCACGCTGTACCCGTTCATCGCTTCGTTTGAGAACCTGATGCTCATTTACCCGGTAACCTGGCTTGTTACTGGTTCCACCATGATCGCGCTGTATTTCTTCGCCAGGAAAAAGGCCTATTCGAAGAAATCTCTTTAAAGGGCTAAATTTTTCGTGCAAATTGGATGAAAATATGTATAATAATTTCTTGCGCGCGGACGTGGCTCAGCTGGTAGAGCATAACCTTGCCAAGGTTGGGGTCGCGGGTTCGAATCCCGTCGTCCGCTCCATTTGTTTTCGGAAAGCCGTTGCATTTGATGCAACGGCTTTTTTGTTTGCCCGATATGCTAAAACGCCTTGGCTTTCTGTGGGCACAATTTGCTTTGCAACAGTTTTGGTGGGATTACGGCGAATTCGGAAAAGGGAATGGCAATGAAGGCGACAGAAGCACAGATTGAGCAAGCAGGCAGTTTGATGGCGGATCGTTTCGCAGCCGACCCGGGCATCAAGGCTCAGACGGAAGGCCTCAAACGCGGTGCCGACATAGTAAAGCTCCAATGCTGTGGCCAGGTGAGGGCTTTCGCTTCGGCGGGTTTTCTTACCCTGCTTGACGGTGGTCCTTCGTTTCTGATCGGCTATCGCAGTGATGCTCTGCCACCTGAATCCCTTGTTGAGGTGCTGCAGGATGCTTCACGCGAGCTTTTGGGCGCCCTGTCTGCCGATGAACTTATGCAGCTGCAGGAAAAGGTTGCCCCTGTTGCAGCCATTTCCGATGAGTTTTGGTATGCGCGGCATTTCCCCAATCGGGCGGTGTATGTATTACAAGTTGTGGCTGTCGCATCGGAGCTTAAGGGCACGGGCGCATTCCGCCGGCTCGTCAGTCCGGTTATTGCCGAATGCGATGCTTCGGGCATTCCCATAGTGCTTCAGACGCACAACCCGGACAACGTGCCGCTTTACGAGCACTTTGGTTTCAAACTTGTTGAAAAGGTTGATTCGCAGGAGTTGGAATTGTCCTGCTACAACATGGCGCGCATGCCTGCGGAAGGCTGAGTTTCAGAGCCAGGCTCGGCTTGCTTTGAAGTTATGGCACGCTGAAGGCGATTGGTGCCGCAGATTTTGCCGCGCATCGAGCAGCATGAACCCCTACTCGTGCTGCCGTGCGCCGATTTTCAGGTTCATCAGCGCAATCGATGCAATAACCATCCCAATGCCCACGATGGCAACAAGGGAAAGATGCTCACCGAAGAAGATCACACTGATAACGGCAGTTGCCACCATTTCGACAGAGGCGATGATGGGCACCTTGCTGGTTTCGCGCATCTTCAGGATTCCCTTGTAATACAGAAGATATGCCAGTGACGTGGGCACGAGCGCCAGCAGGAACCCGTAGTCGATGGTGGCGGCGTTGTACGAATCGGGGAACGACCACGGCTGGAAAAGCACCGCAATGGTTATCAGGGCAAACAAGTAACTGTACGTGCTCATCACGTAGGTGTTGGTGCTGCTGCCTGCGATGCGCGTGATGATGGCGGCCATGCCGTACGTGAATCCCGATCCAATGCCGCAGGCAATGCCCAGCAACGATACCGTTGCCACGTCGAACTGACCGCCGGTGGCGGCAAGCGAACAGCCCACCACGTTGATGGCCAATGCCACAACCTTAAGCAGGCTCACTCCTTCGCGAAACAGGATAACCGAGCATACCGTGGTGAAGATGGGAGCAGTGTTGAGCAGCACGGCACTAACCGCCATGCCGGCCTTGGCGATGACCATGGTGTAGATAACGTTGTAGATGCCGTTCGAGACGATGCCTAAAGCAGCGCAGGCGGCAAGCGTCTTCTTGTCTACAAGAAGCGAACGCGGTCCGAATTTCGCAACGGTAAAGGCCCCCATGATAAGCAGGGCGAAGCCCATGCGGATGAAGCTGGTGCTCGCTGCCGTCGAGCCGTTGTATTCCATGAGCTTTACCAGCGGTCCCACAAGACCCCACAGCAAACCTGCGCCGAATATCTGTAGGACTGCCAGGGTTTCTGTGCTGGTGGTGTGCTTGCCCACGGGCCGAGTGCTCCTTTGCTTGATTGCGTTGGGCGGCAGCGTAGTATTCCGTAGCCGCGTACTCTATTTGGCTAAAGTGTAGCGGTAGAACGCGTTCGCTTATATGAACAAACGCAAACAGAGTTTTTGGGCTTTCGTTAATGCGCTAAGCGGCATCTGCGGATCGTTTGCTGGCGAATGCGCGTTGGCCCATCGTCATATGCCGGTTGTCTATAGCAATTTGCTTTATTTGACTAAAGTGTCACAGGCGAACATGTTCAGTCCCGTATACTCGTTGCAAGCTTCAATGAAAAAGCGCCAAACGGTCTTGATGAGCCGATTGGCAGAAAGAGGGACTTCGATGGAAACCCCGTCTTCCGAACCGTCCACCAACCAAGCTGAGCAAGCGTCTGTTTCAGCTCCAGTGCGGGAATTGGTTGCCGATCTGCCCTTGGCGGAAATCGACATTCCCGATAGCTTGCGCCATGATCTGGCACTGTTTCTTCGGCTGGAGCGCAAGGTACTCGATGAGTACGATCCCGAAATCCGCTCGCTGTTCGACAATCTGCTGCAAAGCGTTATTGCGGCGAACGAGGGAGACCCCGGCCGTGCTGCCGCCGATGAACCGGTAGATGATCAGGGTATTCCTCTTCCCACAAGCGAAGGCAACAAGGCTTTCCGCGATGCCGTCGAACTGCTTGACGCGCTTCCCATCGAGCGTGCCCAGGTGGTGGTACGTGCGTTCACCTCGTTTTTCCACTTGGCTAACCTTTCGGAAGAAAACTATCGCGTGAAAACGTTGCGCGAGCGCGGCTGCGAACCGCTTCAAGGCTCCCAGGTTGATCCGACCAACGAGCTTACCGTGGCATATCGCCAATTGGTGGATGAGGCGGGCGTGGGTCGCGCAACCGAGCTTTTGAACCGGCTTGAATTCCATCCTGTGTTTACGGCGCACCCCACTGAAGCGCGCCGAAAGGCAGTTGAGGGTAAAATCCGCCGTATCGCTCTTCTTTTGGCGGAGCGTCCCTTCATGGGCGGGTCCGATTTGGCAGAAAACGAGCGCCATTTGCTGCAGGAAATCGATGCCCTGGTGCGCACTTCGCCCATTTCGGTGAAGAAGCCCACTCCAGTAGAGGAAGCCGACACTATCATCGACGTGTTCGACAACACCTTGTTCCGTACCGTCCCGCGCATTTATCGCCGTTTCGACGATTGGATTCTGGGAGAAAAGGCCGGTCGTGTGCAGCCGGTATGCCCGGCGTTCTTCCGCTTGGGAAGTTGGATCGGCTCCGATCGCGATGGCAATCCCAACGTCACTGCCAAGGTAAGCCGTCAGGTGGCTGCCAAGTTTTCTGCGCATATGGTTTCTGCGTTGGCGGAAGCGTGCCGCACGGTGGGGCGCAACCTCACGCTGGAATCGGGCTATACCCAGCCATCTTCTGAGCTTCTGAACCTGTGGAATCATCAGGTGGAAATGAGCGAAGAGCTTACGGGTCGCGCCGAGGTCATCTCGGCATCCGAGCCCCATCGCGCGGTGATGCTGGTGATGGCAGCGCGCTTGGACGCCACGGTGACGCGCAATGCCGATACCATGTACCGCTGCGTGGAAGACTTCTTGGCCGACCTGCGCGTGGTGCAGCGTTCCCTGGCAGATGCCGGTGCACCTCGAGCGGCATATGGCCCTGTGCAGACTTTGATGTGGCAGGCGGAAACGTTCGGCTTCCATATGGTGGAAATGGAGTTCCGCCAGCATTCCCTGGTGCACGAGCGTGCGCTGGCCGACATTCGCGAAAACGGTATTCACGGCAATTTGCAGCCTATGACGCGTGAGGTGCTGGACACGTTCCGCGCCATTGGCTCCATTCAGCGTCGTTACGGCAAGAAGATGGCGCATCGCTACATTATCTCGTTCACGAAAAGCGCTCAGCATGTGGCCGATGTGTACGAACTTGCCCAGTTGGCGTTTGCCCACGCTGAAGATGTGCCAGAGCTTGACGTTGTTCCGCTGTTCGAGCAGCTGGAAGACCTGGAAGGGTGCATCGATGTACTGGACAGGATGCTGGAACTTCCGGCGGTCCAACGTCGTTTGACGCAGACTAACCGCAAGATGGAAGTGATGTTGGGCTATTCCGATTCCTCGAAGGATGCCGGCCCTACCACGGCAACGTTGGCACTGCATTCGGCGCAGGGGCGTATTGCCCAGTGGGCGGAGCGAAACCGCATCGATTTGGTCATGATGCATGGCCGCGGTGGCGCGGTCGGACGTGGCGGCGGCCCGGCCAACCGCGCCGTGCTGGCGCAGCCGAAGGGGTCGGTGAACTGCTGCTTCAAGGTTACCGAGCAGGGCGAGGTCATCTTCGCGCGCTACGGAAACCCCGTGCTGGCGCAGCGCCATGTGGAAAGCGTGGCGGCGGCAACCTTGCTGAGCTCGGTGCCTTCCATCGAGCACACGAACACGCAAACCACGCAGGAGTTTTCCGGTATTGCCCATAAGCTGGATGCAGCTGCCCATGAAAGCTACCTCGATCTTTTGAACACGGATGATTTCACGCCGTGGTTCGCCACGGTTACCCCGCTTGCCGAAGTGGGCTTGCTTCCCATCGGCAGCCGCCCAGCGAAGCGCGGTTTGGGCGCCAAGTCGCTCGATGACTTGCGCACTATTCCGTGGGTGTTCTCCTGGTCGCAGGCGCGCATCAATTTGGCGGCATGGTACGGTTTCGGTACGGCATGCGAAAAGCTGGGCAATCTTGAAGAGCTTCAGCGCGCATACCGCGAATGGCCCTTGTTCGCCACGTTCATCGACAATCTGGAAATGTCCATCGCGAAAACCGACCAACGCATTGCCAAGATGTATCTGTGCCTGGGCGACAGGCAGGATCTGTCCAAAAAAGTGTTTGAGGAAATGCAACGCACACGCAAATGGGTGCTCGCCATTACCGGCAGTGCGTGGCCGTTGGCTCAGCGACGTGTGCTGGGGCGTGCGGTCCGTGTGCGCAACCCCTACATCGATGTTCTTTCGCTTGCGCAAGTTCGCGCGCTTCGCGCTATCCGCATTCGCGGTGAGGAAATGGCTGCCGAGGAAAAGGCCGATTACCTGTCGCTGATTCTTTCCACCGTTACTGGCGTTTCCGCTGGTCTGCAGAATACGGGGTAGGCGTACACTGTTTGCAGCGTTTTGCGGCAGCATCGCATTGTTTGATGCGGTGCTGCTTTTGTATTACCCGGTCAAGGAGGACCTGATGATCGAAACCGTTTCAATTGTGGGCAAAGGCGCCTTAGGGCTTTTGTTCGGCGATTTGATTGCGCAGAGCAAAGGCACTGAATGCATCGAATACGTAATGGACGATGCGCGTTACGAGCGCCATAAGGGCGAAACCGTTACGGTGAACGGCAAGCCGTGTCGGATTCCCACCGTGCGCGCGTCTGAAGCGCGCACCCCCGATTTGGTTATCGTTGCCACTAAGGCGACGGGGCTTGATGCGGCTATCGATACCATCAAGGGCTTCGCGGGTCCCGATGCGTATTTCCTTTCGCTTCTGAACGGCATTTCAAGTGAGGAAAAGCTTGCGCGGGAGTTTGGTTGGGACCGTTTGCCCCTGTGCGTTGCGCAGGGCATGGATGCAGTGTTCATGGACGGTGCACTTACGTACTCGCATGCCGGCGAGCTTCGCGTAGGTGCTGCTGAAGATACCTCTTCGGCTGCGTTGGCGAGCATTATCTCCTTTTTGGAGGAATCGGGCATACCGTGTGTTTTCGAGGACGATATGCGCCGTCGCCTTTGGACGAAATACATGATGAACGTCGGCGTGAACCAGACCTGCATGGCCTACGGCGGTACGTATGGCTCGGTAAGCGCTGAAGGCGAACAGAACCGCATGTTCGTGGCTGCCATGCGTGAAGTGCTTGCGGTTGCCAATGCGGAAGGCGTGCACCTTACTGAAGCGGATTTGGCTGCTATGAGCGATCTTGCCGCATCGCTTGACCCTGAGGGCTTGCCTTCCATGGCGCAGGACCGCATTAACAAGAAGCCTTCGGAAGTTGACGAGTTTTCGGGCACGCTCATTGCCTTGGCAGAAAAGCATGGCATTCTGGTGCCTGCCAACCGTTATTTGAACAAGCGAATCCATGAAATAGAATCTGAGTATGTATAAGCCCGAAATGCCGTGCTTTTCTGAAAGGAAGAGGTTGAAACATGAACATCGATTTTGATTCCCTCAAGCCGGAAACTATCCAGAACTTCAAGGGAGGGGAAGGCTCGGTAACTGCCCAGGCTCACGTCGACGGCAACAACCGCATCATGCGCGCCGTTATCCATCCGCATTCGTCTATCGGCTGGCATCAACATGCGGGCAGCTCCGAGATCGTCTACGTGCTTTCCGGCACGGGCAAGGTGGTTGTTGAAGGCGGGGAAGAACCGCTTGCTCCGGGTACGTGCCATTATTGCGCGGAAGGCGAGTACCATTCCGTGCAGAATCCCAACGAAGAGGATTTGGTGGTGTTCGCGGTAGTGCCGCAGCATGGTTCGCTGTAAGGGGAGCCGCATTCCGGCAAGCGAATGTGGCTCGCAGACCTACATTCGGGAGGTTAGCGCCTGCCGGGTTTCGTGCAAATCGATTTCAAAGGCGCCCAGAAGGGCGCCTTTTTATGTGCTCGCATTCGAACTTGATTCATGAGTGGGCAATGAGGTTTTGGCGTGTGCGGAGTAGCGCGGCGAACCATGAGGGAATCAGCTGCCTTTCCGATCATCTATCTTGGTTGACGCTGCGCGAAAGTGACGGGGCAACTGGCTCCGACAGATGGCTGCGGGCAGCTGCTCTGGCATTGCTGATATAGCGCACGCTTCGCTGCTCGGCAGGTTTTTGTCTGACGGAATTGCTATTTCGAGCGCGCGATGAGCTTTCGGTACACGTGCTCAACCATCCAGGGCTCGGTGGAGGCGGCAAGTGCTTCATCGAAGGTGAGCCAGCGCACGCCGGAGTTCTCATCGGGCGCGACGCGCAGGGCGGCGCTTTCGTCTGCCTCGAAGAGATAGGTGGCGTTCAGGTGCAAATGCGACGGCACGTAAGCACCTCGTTTGCGATGTCCGTCTACGGTTAGCACCTCGCACGAGAGCAATCCCGTATGCGCCAACTGAGCGTTTTCCAAGCCTGTTTCTTCAGCGAGTTCCTTGGCGGCAACAAGGGCAAGGTCATGTTCGCCATCGGCATGGCCGCCTATCCACGACCATGATTTATATATGTTGTGGTAAACCATCAGCGTCTTAGTGCGTTCGGGGTTCACCACCCATGCGGATGCGGTGAAGTGGGTGGGCCATTCTCTGCCGAAGGAGCGTTCGCTTTGCGCAGCGTCGAGCATCAGGGTGTAGTCTTCCGTTTCTTCTTCCGTTAGGGGAGTGAATGCTAACAGGTCTTCATATATAGCGGCCATGGGTGTGTCCTTTGTTTGGGCGGTGGTCTTGCTTAAGCGGCGGTTCATTTAGACGGTAATTTTTCGCTACGTACGATTATCGCGCTGTTCGAGTGGGGCAGTATCGAGCTTTACGCTGTTCAGAGGGGGGCGGCGTTGAGCCTTGCATTATCCAGGGGGCGGCTCTGGCTCTTGCTTGGCGTGGTGCCCTGTTTGCTGATAAAGCGCGTTCAGATTTTGTTGGTCCGTTAGGCGCTCTTTCAGGCCTGTAAGCCAATTGCAGCCTTTCGCCATTGCGGCAGTCCCGCCACGCAACGGCACCTAATGGAAGCAGTACCAGAACCTTCCACGTAGAAAGTGATGCTGGAGTGCTCCCAATGAATCAATTCTTTTGCCATGAACTGCGGTTTTCTCCCAATGGGGAAGCTAGCTAAACTTTTTTCAGAAAAGGGGTTGCGCAGAAAACTGGTTTCCGTATAATACTTTCTTGCGCGCGGACGTGGCTCAGCTGGTAGAGCATAACCTTGCCAAGGTTGGGGTCGCGGGTTCGAATCCCGTCGTCCGCTCCATTTGATACTAAAGCCGATTGGGTTTACTTGATCGGCTTTTTTAATCGGCGACGTGGCCAAGTGGTAAGGCAGAGGCCTGCAAAGCCTTTACCCCCGGTTCGAATCCGGGCGTCGCCTCCATTCGACATTTAAAGAGCCGTTGCATACCGTGCAGCGGCTCTTTTGCTTTCTGCGAGAAGCACAAACGATGTTGTGCGTATTTGTTTGCCTGCCGGGTAATCGCTAGAGGCTCTAGGGTAGGGCATGGCATTCCGATTATGAGCCCAGCGCAGCAGACATCTTGGCTCGATGCCAAATGGCAAGCGTTGCGCTGAAGTACAAGGCTGCGCCGAAGCTACGGCATCGTACTCCAATCCCATTTGACACAAAAAAGAAGCCGCCCGAAGGCGGCTTCCAAGAGCTTGAAGCTCGGTTTGCGCGGATGCGCTATGCGGCTGCTTTAGCGGCCTTGCGGGCATCCTTGCGGTTTTCCATGGCGCTTACGCAAACAGCAGCGGACTGGTCGCCGGTGATGTTCACGGTGGTGCGCATCATGTCAAGAACGCGGTCTACGCCAGCTACCAGGGCAATGCCCTCAACCGGCAAGCCAACGGACTGCAGAACCATGGCAAGCATGATCATGCCAGAACCCGGTACGCCTGCGGTGCCGATGGAGGAAAGCACGGCAGTGGCAACGATTACACATTGCTGGCCGATGGTCAGGTCGATGCCGAATACCTGGGCGATGAAGATGGCGCATACACCCTGGTAAATTGCGGTGCCGTCCATGTTGATGGTGGCGCCCAGGGGAAGCACGAAGCTGGAAACCTCGCTGCGCACGCCCAGTTTCTTAGAGCATTCCATGTTGATGGGCAGGGTGCCAACCGAAGAAGCGGAGGCGAAGGCGAATGCCATGGCACGCATCTGACCCTTGAAGAAGGTGATGGGACCCATTTTGCCGATTGCCTTTACCGCAGCAGAGTACACCACAATCATATGCAGGATCATGGCGATGTAGGCAACCACGATGAGCTTCAGCAGCGGAAGCAGGATGTCGGGGCCGTTGGTGGCAACAACGGGGGTAATGAGGCCGAACACGCCGAAGGGAGCAACGGAGATGATCATGTGCATGATCTTGATGCACACTTCGTTCATGCCGTTGACGAAGTCGGTGACGGGCTGAGCCTTCTTGCCAGCCGCCAGGATGCCGAAGCCGAAGAATAGGGCAATAACGATGATCTGCAGCATGCTTGCGTCAGACATGGGCTGCACGATATTGCTGGGGAAGATGTTCACGATGGTGTCGATGAACGAGGGGGCTTCCTTTGCCTGATAGGAAAGGTCGTCAGTTGAAAGCGTGTAGCCAGCGCCAACGCTCAACACGTTGGCGATAACCAAGCCGATCACGATGGCGCATGCCGTGGTGCATATGTAGTACACGATGGTTTTGCCGCCGATGGCACCCACGCGCTTGATGTCGGAAAGGCTGATGATACCGGCAATCATAGAGAAGATAACCAGTGGCACAACGATCATCTTGATGAGGTTCAGGAAGATGGTGCCCAACGGCTTGATGTAAGTAGTTGCGATGTCGGGGTTGCTCTGAAGGGCCAAGCCAACGATAACGCCCAATATCAGCGCAACGAAAATCCAGGTGGTAAGGGAAAGGCGTTTGAACCAAGGCTTGTTGGCGTTAACCTCCTGAACCTCCTTTGCGTCGGCTTTTACCTCTTTTTCGAGGTCGGTTATTTCGGACATGGAAAACCTTTCTTACTCGATGTCCTATTCGGGTAAGGCGCGCTTAACCGTGCGTACCTTGAACGTACGTAGACGTAACGAAATATTTTACCTTATGAAACAAAATTAGGGCTTCTGGTGCATATTTGGAAACGGACCCGAAACACTCAACCATCGGTGGGCGGCGTTTAGGGAAGGGAACCGTGTCCCCAGAACAGGCAGAAAGGCTTTCCCATGTTGATTCTGCTTACGCTGCGCCCCGGGAAGCAACATGAGGAGGCATTTAGGACCCAGTAAAGTTCAGGTGCTTGTTAACGTGAATTCCCGTGCTTTAGGGGCGTCGACTTTAAACCCTGTGCAAATTCCCCTTTCCATGCGGGATGATGGGGGCAATTTCGGCTCAGGTGGCCAATAGCGGATAACGATGCGTGCAGGGTTTAGCCTCTTGTTGCTGCTTCCAGCGCCGCATCGATAAGTGCCCATTCTGCTTTGGTTTGAATGGGGAGAAGATCGGCTTTGCGAAGCGTCCCTGCGCCTTTTGCTAGGGAATCTTTGCGATATGCGGACGCGAAGAGCGTAAGCGCACCGGATTCATCGACGCTGTTGTCGGTGTAGATGAGGTAGCTTTTGCCCATGCGGGAACAGTCGAACGCAAGCAACGCCTCGCATTCGGCCACGGCGCCGTTTTCTTGAACAACGGGGAAGTGCAGTGCTTTTGCTTGTGCGATGTTCATAAGTGCGCCTCCTTGAATGTAATACCCGTTAAACGGGTATACAAAAGCATATTAAAGATAGATGTCACGGAGTGCTTCGTGAACGATTTTGCGGGCGTCTTCGTTGAAGACGCTATGCAGCGCACGAAGCTCGTTTAGCGTGAACGTACCTGGGTTTTCCTCTTTTCGAGCGAAGGAATTGCGTGAATCCAAAAGCACCGAAGCGCATTCCTCAAGGGAAAGCCCGGAAGCTTCGCGTGCCTTCTGAAACCAGTTTTTCATTTTTACCTCCGCATTTGATTATTACCAGATTAACGGGTAAATACCTGGTGTCAATCAGGGAATAGAACCTTATTTGGTAGCATGGTTCGCGCAGAGGGGGAAAGACACATGGAAAACTACATTGGTAACAACATTCACGCGATTCGAGGCAACTTCGGCTTGTCGCAGGAACAGCTTGCTGAAATCGCAGAGGTAAGCCAAACTGCTGTTTCATCTTGGGAATGCGGCAATAACATTCCTCGTTTCACCAATGCGGTGAAGATCGTTGAGTCTTTGCCCGATTTGAAGATGGACGACGTGTACAGCGAAGTGCTGGGCTATGCGCGCAGGGTTTTGCGTCAGCCGAAATCCGGCTCGGAATCGCTTTACGGTTACGCGCCGTTGCATGGTTCGATTGCTGCCGGGGCACCTCTTGAAATGCTCGAGACAAACGATGTATACCCTGTTCCCAATGTGCTTTTGGACCGCTACCCAAGGGCGTTTTTCCTGAAGGTCAAGGGCGAATCCATGAACCTGCGCCTGCCCAATGGAAGCTATGCGCTAGTGCATCCCACTACCGAAGTGGAAGATGGGCGCGTATATGCGGTGAGCGTTGGCAGGTCGGAGGCTACGGTTAAGCGCGTGCGCAAGCTCAACAACGGCATTGCGCTGGAGCCTTGTTCCACCGACCCGACGTTTAAAACGCAGATCTTCGATTACGATGAGGGCAAAAACGAAACGCTTACCGTAATCGGCAGGGTGGTGTGGTACTGCGTCCCCTACGATTTCGAGGTGTAGTGCCCCTGAAAGTTTTTAAAAAAGGGGGTTGCGCGGGTTCTTGGAATCCGTATAATAAATTGCTGTCGCGCGGACGTGGCTCAGCTGGTAGAGCATAACCTTGCCAAGGTTGGGGTCGCGGGTTCGAATCCCGTCGTCCGCTCCATTACAAAGCCGAAGCCCTTGCAGTAACCCTGCAAGGGCTTCTTTCGTTTTCGGGTACAATTACGATGTTCCAGAGGGGAAGGGGACGCGCATGGCGCACGAAGAGGGAAACGATTCCGAAAAAGAGAACTACGGCTCGCAAAGTATTTCCGAGGGTGTGGCGGCTGCCCGCGCCGAGGCTGCTCGCAGGGCCGAAATCAAGGCGGGCATTAAAAAGCCCGTTGCCAAGAAGAGCGAAAACGGCATTCCGGGCGGCCAGACGCTCAAGATGTTCCTGTTGAAGCTTCTGCTGGGTTTGGTCCTGGTTGTGTTGCTGGGGTACTTCTTCCTGCAAGCGCTTGCTGGCACGCTCAACGTCGGTATCAACACCAACAACAGCAACTTGAACGGCAAGGAAGTAGCGGTTTCCATCTACAACGGCGATGTTTCCTCGCTTCTGAAGGACGGCGATCCGTCGAACGACCCTGAGCCTGCCGAAACCCACAAAGCCATTGTGGGTCAGCGCACTACGTTCAACTTGCATGATTTCGGCAGCCACACGCTTATGGCAACATTGGCGAACAGTGAAGACGGCCCCGCCACCTGCGAACCCTACGTGGTTGCCGCGTGGGGGCTTGATATGGGCACTACGCTGTACATCAATTAAGCTTCCGTCGAAAGCTCGAACTGGATATTCGAATCGAAGGGCGCCTGTGACGGCGCCCTTTTGCAAGGTTTTCCGATCGGGCCATGCGCTTTCGGTTCGGGCGCGGTTGACTGTGTGCGCAGCGTTTTAGGCGATGCTGTTGAAGTGGTGCGTCGCCCCGCTTGCTTCGCCGCCCATTCATGGCGATTGTCTGTTCGCCGCAAACGCAGCGTGATGCGTGCCCGCTTCATGGTAAGATGACAAAACCCTGTGAGGGAGTAGTTGGCATAACATATATGTGGCCCGTCAACATCATGGCTCGTATGAGTCTGGCGTGTCTTCAATAACGAGACTCACGGTGTGCATAAGCGTTCGTTCCTGCTTGCGCACACCGTGAGTTTTTTTATGGACGGGTTGTAAAAGGGCAAAGAAAGGACAGTGCGCTTTATGGATCTTTCGGTCTTCGCCACACCTGAGGCATGGATCAGCTTGGTTACGCTGATGTTCTTGGAAATCGTGCTTGGGGTAGACAACCTGGTGTTCATCGTCTTAACCACCGACCGTCTGCCGCCGGAAAAGCAGCACATTGGCCGTAGGCTGGGCCTTCTGGGCGCACTGGTTTCACGCTGTATATTCCTCTGCTTCGCATCGTTTTTGGTGCGCATGACCGACAAGCTGTTCACTATCCCGGGTCTTTACCTCAATGGCGCCGAATTCGGCCTTTCCGTTCGCGACCTAGTGTTGTTGCTGGGCGGGTTGTACTTGATTTACAAAGGTATTGCGGAATTGCGCGATGTGCTGAACCTCACCGAAGAAAAGGAAGGCCAGGGAGATGCTGAAAAGCCTCGCAAGACCATCGGCCTTGTGGGGGCGGTTGCTACCATCATGGTTATGGATGTGGTGTTTTCCATCGACTCGGTTATCACAGCGGTTGGTCTGGCAAACCATCTCATCGTTATGATCATCGCGGTGATGCTTGCCGTTATCTTGATGATGGTGTTCATCGACACAATTTCCGACTTCATCAACGCCCACACCGAGATGAAGATTCTGGCGCTGGTGTTCATCACGGTTATCGGCGTTTTGCTTGCGCTCGACGGCCTGGGCATCAACTCGGGCATCGAGGTGTTCGACATGCATGCCGAAAAGCTGATGGTGTACTTCGCCATGGTGTTCGCGGTAGTGCTCGAGGTTATCCAGATGCGCTACAACAAGAACTTCCAGGAATGGACGGCGCAGAAGAACCTGGAAATGATGCGTGCCCGTGGCTTCGACCCGCAGAACACCGACACCCTGCAGCTTGCCAACGCCCTGCTTGAAGCGCAGGAACTGAAAGAAGACGAGCAGCGGGAAAAGTAACGGTTTCGGAAGTTGCCAAGGTGGCAGCTTCTTCGAACATCCTTCTGTAAAGCAAAAGCCGCTTGACTCGTGATGGGGTCAAGCGGCTTTTTTAGCGGCGACGCTGCGTTCGGGGCAGGGCCTGTTTTGCGTGACGATGCGCCCTTATTCTTCGGGGCTGAAGTGCTTGTGGCACTCGTCGGAAACCACGAAGCACACGGCTCCGGGCAGGCAGCGGGCGGTGATAGGCGTTGTTACCTCGGTGGGCTCGCCGTCATACTCAACGCGCAGGGCAGGTTCGGCATCTATGCGAATTTCCGCGCCGCGGTAAATTTCCAGGCCGCCAACCTTCTTGGCCAGTGCGCCGGTGTGGTCGAACACCTTTGCCATCAGCGTGGGAATGAGTTGTACGGCATTTTCGGTTTTCAGCACTACCACGTCGAGCTTGCCATCGCGTGGGAGGTTTTCGTCGGCCACCTGCAAGTCGAACTGGATTTTCGAGAAGTTGGCAAGGATAACGCCTATGCCGGAAACCTTCACGATTTCGCCGTCGATGGTAAGGGTGAACTCGGAAACTTGGGGCTTGGGGTTCGAAAACGCTGCCTCGAAATAGGCCATGTCGCCTAGAAGGTGCTTGTGGCCGGTGGCGTTGCGCATGATCAACTCGTCGTAGCCGCAGCCCGCCATAACGGTAAAGCCCATCTTGGTGCCGTCGGCTGCCTCGATTTCGCCCATGTCGAAGTTCAGGGTAAGCGCTTCATCGACCAGCTTGCACAAGGCATGCGACTCGTTGGGTTCGTAGAGGTTGAGCGCCAGGAGGTTCGCCGTGCCAGCAGGATAGGGCAAGATGGGGATGCCGGTGTTTCGCAGCTCGTAGCTTACCGAGGCGATGGTTCCGTCGCCGCCGCTTGCCACCACGAAATCGTATTCGGCGGCATCTTCCAACAGCGGGGCGAGCTCGGTTCCCGGGCCCAACGAGCGGATGGTAACGGAATCGCCCTGTTCGGCATAGCTGCGCATGAAGTCGTACACTGCGCCGTTGCGTAGCCCAGAGCGTAGATTATGTATGACAAGTACTTTCACGGTACCCCCCTTTTGTTACCATGCAATGGTACATGATATGCCCGCTTGCGGCGCAAAACGCCCATGGGCTGCGCACAACCGCAGGCATTGCAAGATAAACCGACACGAAGGGTGTTCAATGCTCGTCGAAACCGACGCTGCTTTACGGGATTTCCTGGCGCGTTGCGCGGAAAGCCCCTACATGGCCATAGATACCGAGTTTCTGCGTGAGAAAACCTATTACGCGAAGCTCTGCCTGATTCAGGTTGCCATCGAAGGCGAAGTTGCCATCATCGATCCGCTGGGGATACGCGACTTACGCGTTATGGCCCCGGTGCTTACCAACCAAAACATCGTGAAGATCTTCCATGCCTCTTCGCAGGACATCGAGATCCTGTACCACGAAACCGGCGTGGTGCCCACTCCGGTGTTCGACACGCAGGTGGCCGCCGCGCTGTTGGGCAAAACCCAGCAGGCATCGTACGCTTCGCTGGTTCACGCATTTTGCGGGGTAACGTTGCCGAAGAAAGACTCATATACCGATTGGTCGCGCAGGCCTTTAAGCGATTCCCAGGTGGAATACGCGGCCGACGACGTTACCTATTTGCCGAAGATCTACCACGACATGGTGGCGCGCCTGGAAGAAAAGGGTCGCCTTTCCTGGCTCGATGACGCGTTCGCGGAGATCTCGAACCCGAAGAAATACGAGGTGGACCCCCGTTCCCGCTGGCGCAAGCTGCGTCGCGTGAACCAGCTTTCGCCCCGTCAGATTGCCGCTGCCCGTGAATTCGCCGCTTGGCGCGAAGAGCGTGCCCAGAAGGTGAACATTCCCCGCAAATGGATTGTCTCCGATGAGCAGATCGTGGAAGCCTGCCGCCGCGAGGCGCGCTCCCTTGACGAACTGTACATGGTGCGCGGCATGCGCGAAGCGCTTCGCCCGGCAGAAGGCCGCGTGGCGTTGAAGTGCATCAAACGAGGCTTGGAATGCCCTGAAGAAGATTTACCCGTTATCTCGAAGCCCCATAAAAGCGAGGCGAACGTGGATATTGCGGTGGACTTGATGAACGCCATCGTGCACCTGCGCGCGCGGGAAAACCGCATTGCGGCGCAAACCCTGGCCCCGCAGGCAGAGCTTATGAAGCTGGCGCGCGGCCACGAGGAAGACTGCGAGCTGCTTTCCGGCTGGCGCTACCGCGTGGTGGGCAAAGAGCTTTCCGAGCTTCTGAACGGCACGTTTTCCTTACGGCTCGATGACGGAAATCTGGTTATCGTGCGTGATGGGCATCAGGATGGACACCCAGCGGAGTAAATGCCGCTATTCTACTTTCAATTACCCGTTTTACCGATTGATTCTTGGAGCTTTTCATGAGCATGAGCTATCTGCTTCTTATCGTTGTAACCGTTGCCATCGGTGCGTTTGCCCAGTGGTATGTGAACCATCAAATCAAGAAGTACTCGCACGTTCCCAATTCCAGCCGCATGACGGGCTACCAGGTAGCCGTGGGCATGCTGAACTATTACGGCGTGCAGGGCGTTGAGGTTCGCATGGGCGGCCACGATCAGAACTTCTTCAACCCGAAGGACAACTCCATCACGCTCGACCCTCAGTCTTTCAACGGCAGCTCCATCACGGCTACGGCAACGGCCTGCCACGAGGTGGGCCATGCCTGCCAGTACGCGCAGGGCTATGCGCCTATGAAGGTGCGCGGTGCCATGGTGCCGGTAGTGAACTTCGCCACCAACGCCTGGTTCATTCTGCTGCTCATCGGCATTTTCCTGAACCTGGCGGGCCTTGTTACGCTGGCGATTATCTTCTACGCTTTTGCCGTTCTGTTCCAGATCGTTACGCTTCCTGTTGAGTTCGACGCAAGCCACCGTGCCCTCACCTATATGAAGGCAACAGGCATCCCGGGCGGCGAGCAGGCTGGCGCTTGGAGCGTTCTGCGCGCCTGCGCCTTCACCTACGTTGCAGCTGCTTTGGTTTCCGTTCTGCAGCTTCTGTACTACCTCAACATCTTCAACGAGGAATAGCCCATGGCGCGTGACGACACGCCATACATGGGCGGCTTCGGGTATTCCGAGCCTGCGCAAAGCGGCCCGACGCATGATGAAGTGGTTGCGGCGGCGAAAAACGCTGCCGCCCGTGCGGCAACGTATCGCTCTTCCGATGCGGGGTTTGCCACCGGCGCGTTTTCCGAAAAGCCGTCTGCGGAAAAGAAGGATTCGAACATCCTTACCGTTTCCGAAGTAACCAACATCGCCAATTCCATCCTGAAGAACCATACGTTCCATGTGATGGGCGAGGTGAGCGAACTTTCCGACAAGCCCGGTTACAAAGCTGTGTACTTCACCGTGAAGGACGAAGGCGCCGTTATGACGTGCCTGATGTGGAAGAACCGCTACCAGGCAAGCGGCATGAAGCTGTTCATCGGCGCGAAGGTCGAGCTTACCGGCAAGTTCGGCATCTTCGCTCGTTCGGGCAAGCTCGATTTCAACGTGTATGGGGTGAAGCTTGCCGGTGAAGGCGCTTTGCGTCAGCAGGTGGCCCAGCTTGCCGAAAAGCTCAAGGCCGAAGGGCTGATGGAAGCCTCAAGAAAGCGCCCCATTCCGCGTATTCCGCTTACGGTGGGCATCGTCACCTCGCCAAACGGTGCGGTGGTACACGATGCGCTGCGCACGTTCCGCCGTCGTTTTCCCATGGCACGCATGGTGGTTGCCGGCGTGCCGGTAGAAGGGGCAACGGCAGCGCACGATATGACCGAGGCGCTGCAGCTGGTATGCGATGCCGGTGTGGAAGTTATCCTGCTTTTGCGCGGCGGCGGATCGTTCGAGAGCTTCATGCCCTTCAACGACGAGGGCTTGGCGCGCGCCATTGCCGCCTGCCCCGTACCGGTGGTTACCGGCATCGGACACGAACCCGACACCACCATCGCCGATATGGTTTCCGACTACCGCGCCTCTACGCCCACGCAGGCGGCGCTTGCGGTATCGCCCGACTCCACTGAGCTTTTGGCGCTGATAGACACCCTGTTCGGCCGCATGGACAAAACCCTGGTGAACCGCTTAAACCGTTCGGTCGAGTATCTGGATTCGCTGGCTTCAAGGCCCGTGCTGCGCGACCCGGCCTCGATGTACGAGGCGGACGCGCGCACGCTTGACATGTTCCAGGACCGTATGGAACGGGCGGCTTCGCAGCAGGTTTCGGGATGCGCGGATGCGGTTTCCCAGCTTGCAAGCCGCATCAACCGGGTGGGACCGCGCATCGCAACGTCCCAACAGGAACGCCTTGATTCCTACGAAGCGCGTTTGCGTTCTGCCTTGCCACGTGCCTTGCAGCCTGCGCAAGGGGGGCTTTCCCGCCTTTCGTCGGAGTTGAAGGCAGCGGGGGATGCGCTTCTTGCCGGGCCGAACCATCAGGTTTCCCTTGCTGGGGAATCGTTGGCGCGTTTGGGCAAGACGCTGCTCGACCCGTTCTACTCGGAAGCCGCGGTGGCAACAGCGCGCTTGAACGACCTTTCTCCGCTGCACATCTTGGAGCGTGGTTGGTCTATTGCCCGCGCAGAGGACGGTTCGGTGCTTCGCAGCGTAAACGACGCGAAGCCGAACGACGTAGTGGAAGTCCAGTTGATCGACGGCGCGCTTTCCTGCCGTGTTGAAAAGGAAGCAGTATCGGAATTGTCGGAATTACTTTCGTTAGGGGACAGTGATGAGTGACGAGCAGAAGGTAGACCTCACGTTTCGCGAGGCTATTACCGAACTGGGCCAGATTGTCGAAGCGCTTGAGAGCAACAAGCTCGAGCTTGAGGAAAGCTTGGTGAAATACGAGCGCGGTATCGTGCTCATCCGCTTCCTGCGTGGGCGCCTTGAAAACGCGCAACAGCGTGTCGACGTGCTAAAAGGCGAGCTCGGCATGCCTGTTAACGATGATGTGGTAGACACTACGCTCCAGAAAGCGTAAACCTGATATGACCATCGCATGTGCCCGAGCGCATGCCGCAATGAAAGGAACCAACCATGGCCGACTGCCTGTTCTGCAATATCGTTGAGGGCTCTATCCCTTCCACCAAGGTATACGAAGACGACGTGTGCTACGTCTTCGACGACATTGCACCCGAAGCACCTGTTCATACGCTTATCGTTCCCAAGCAGCATTTCTCCTCTTTGAACGACGAGGTGCCGGAAGAGGTTCTGGGTCAGCTTATGGCACGCGTGCCCAAGGTTGCCAAGATCAAGGGCATCGACGGGTCCGGCTATCGTGTAGTGGTGAACACCGGTGCCGACGCGGGCCAGACCGTGTTCCACCTGCACGTGCACGTTCTGGGCGGCAAGAACCTCGGCGAGCACGTTCTGTAGTTTTTGCGCCGCAGGTTTCAGAGACATAACGGCTGTTAGGGGCAACCGCCAGACGAACGGCGCAGGTCAGTGCCGTTCGTCTGCGTATTTGCCCCTTTCAAAGCGGTATTTCAGCCGCTCACCAGTCACCGTAAAAACGCCCGGGCAGGAATACGGGGTAGGACGTTTTTGCGTACAATGGATTGAGCATCAACCACTCTAGGAGGGATTGGTTTTGAACATTCTTGTTGTTAACGCGGGATCATCTTCGTTGAAGTACCAGCTGGTAAACATTGCCACGAACAAGGTACTGGCGAAGGGCCTATGCGAGCGCGTTGGCAGTGAACAGTCCCTTCATAAGCACGGCATCGACGAAGACGAGTTCGTGTACAAGCTCCCTTTGCCCGACCATACGGCGGCAATGCGCGTGGTTCTGGACATTTTGAGCACGGGTCCCAACGCCGTTATCAAGGATATGAGTGAGATTGCCGCGGTAGGCCATCGCATCGTTCATGGCGGCGAGTTCTTCAAGGAATCGGCCCTCATCGACGATGATGTTATTGCCAAGATCGACGACCTGGCGGAATTGGCGCCCTTGCACAACAAAGCAGCGCTTGCGGGCATCAACGCATGTCGCGCCCTTATGCCGGAAACGCCAATGGTGGCGGTATTCGACACTTCGTTCTTCCAGACGCTGCCGCAGTACTCCTATATGTACCCCATACCGTATGAATACTATGAGAAGTACGGTATCCGCAAGTACGGCTTCCACGGTACGTCCCATCGTTATTTGTGCGAACGTGCTGCTGCCATCCTGGGTGAGGATTTGAGCGAAATCCGTTTGATCACCTGCCATTTGGGCAACGGCTGCTCTATCACGGCAGTAGACCATGGTGTGCCGATCGATACCACGATGGGCTTCACGCCGCTCGATGGCCTGATGATGGGCACCCGTTCCGGCTCCATCGACCCGGCTATTGTCACGTTCCTTATGGAACACGAGGGCTACACTCCCGAAGAGATGAACACCATTCTGAACAAGGAATCGGGCCTTTTGGGCATTTCAGGCATCAGCAACGACCTTCGCAGCGTGCGGGAGGCGTCGGATGCGGGCAACAAGCGCGCTATCTTGGCATACGAGATGTACTCGACCCGCGTGAAGAAGTACATTGGCCAGTGCTTGGCGCTTATGTCGGGCACCGATGCCATTGTTCTTTCCGCCGGTGTGGGTGAAAACTGCGAGAAGATGCGCCGTATGATCTTTGCCGGCTGGCAGCCGTTGGGTATTGTGCTTGACCCGGAAAAGAACAAGCAGCGGGGCTTTGAGCGCATTATTTCCTCCGATAAATCGAAGGTTCCCATTATCGTTATTCCCACCGACGAGGAATACATGATTGCGCGTGACACGTACGAGATCGTTCACAATCGCAGTCAGATCGTTCCCGCTTCCCACTACAAGAAGAAGTAGCAGAAGAGCTCCCCGAAGGGAGCTCTTCTTGTCTGTGGGTATTTGGGTGGCACAGGCTACCAGATTGAACGGGCACCGTCAGCATACAAGGGGAATCCGTTTACCATGTCGGAGCAATCGCAGGCAAGGAACAGCGCTGCTGCGGCAATATCCATTGGGTCGCCCACTTTGCGGTTGTGGGGGATGGGGCGCGTTATGGCCTCGTAGGCCTTTTCTTTGTTCAGCGTGCTTTGGGTCATGTTGGTATTGATGTAGCCAGGGCAAATGCAGTTGGCGCGGATGTTGAAGCGCGCCCATTCAAATGCCATGCAGCGCGTCATCTGCACCACGGCGGCTTTGGCTGCAGCATAGGCGGCCATGCGGGTGGAGGCAACACGCGCCACAACCGAAGCTAGGTTGATGATATTGCCCTGCTCCTGTTCGATCATTACCTTTGCCACACGTTTGCAAAGGAAGAACACGGCCTTGAAATCGGTGTTCACCACGCGGTCAAATTCGTCTTCGTCGGTGTCCACGATGAGCTGGTCGTGGCTTAGCACCACGCCGGCATTGTTCACCAGGATGTCGATTTTGCCGAACGTTTCCATGGCAACCTCGACCAAATGATCCTGGTCGCTGCCAGAGCAAACGTCGCATCGCACCGGAACGATCTTCCTGCCCGATTCGGCTTCGATTTCCTGCGCTCGTGCGTTGATCTTCTCTTCGTCTTTGTCGGCAATCACCAAATCGGCCCCGTGGGCGGCGAAGGTGCGCGCAATGGCGCGGCCGATGCCTATTTCGCTTCCAACGCCGGTGATGATGGCGGTTTTCCCCGTTAAATCGAAGGTCGGAATACCGATTTCCCCTGTTACGAGTGTGGTATGTTCGCTTCCTTTCATAAAACCCCTCCTTTTCCTGCAAGACGTCTTTTTCGTTATGGTAGCCCCCCTAAACGCATCAGGTGTTATCGGATTTATTAATGAATCACATATTTTGCGCCAAAATTTATATGAAGTGCGCATTGGTTCTCCGTGGCTGCAATGTTTAGAATCAGGGGCGTGAACGTGTTATGCGTTCATGGAGGGATTTTTTATTGTTAGGGGGAACAATGGATTTTGAGCTCACGCCCGACCAGGAATTGTTCATCGCAAGCGCAAAGGAGTACGCAGAAAAGTACTTCACGCCTGAAGCCATCAAGCAGGCATACGAGGTAGATCACCATATCAGCCTTGAAGCTGCCATGGCATTCCGTGAACTGGGCTTTATGCATTTGGGACTGCCCGAAGAAGTAGGAGGCATTCCGTGCGACAAACTTACCTTGGTGCTGCTTATGGAAAAGCTGCATGAGTACACGACGTGTGTCCTGCCGTTTCAGACCGACTTCAATTCGATCATGGACGTTATCGAATTCGGCAACGAAGAGCAGCAGAAGAAGATCATGGACGTGGTGAACAATGTCCCCAGCACCAGCGTTGCGGTAACGGCCATTTCCGAGCCGGGCGCCGGGTCGGACAACAATGCCATGACCTGCGTAACGGTAAAGCAGCCTGACGGGACTTACCTGCTGAACGGCCAGAAAACGTGGGTTACCATCGGCCATTTGGCGGTGTACACCATCCTGGTGGCAAAAGACGAAGATCCGTCGTATGAAAACGATCAGTATTCCTTGTGGATGATTCCGAACGATATTGAGGGCTATACCTTTGGCGGTTTGGAAAAGATCGGTCAGCAGATCGTGCCGTTCGTCGATTGTTTCTTCGACAATGTGGTGCTCACTGAAGACATGCGCTTGGGCAAGCCGGGCGAAGGCTGGAAGAACCTGATGAAGAAGCTGGAGTTCGAGCGTTGCCTGGTGGTTGCGCAGGCACTGGGCCAGGCACAAGCTGTGATGAACGAGGCGGGTGCCTATTGCTCTGAGCGCATTTGCTTCCAGAAGCCCATTGGGCACATCAGCGCCATCCAGCAGCATTTGGTAGAGATGGAAACCATTTTGGACAACGTGCGCACGCGCCTGTACAAGGTAACCACCATGCTGGACAAGGGTCAGTCTACGCGCCTTGAATCGGCTCTGCTGAAGTCGTATGCCTGCCAGAACCTTACCAAGGTGGCCGAGCATGCCCTTTCGATTTATGCGGGCATCGGCTACACGAAGGAAATCAACGCAGGCCGCATCTGGAACGATTTGAAGGGCTATGAGTTCGCCGGCGGCACCACGGAAATCATGAACTACATTTCCGGCCGCCAGCTGGTGAAGAAGTACAAGAAGCAGTAGGGGCGAAGCGAGCCTGCCGGTCCATCAGTCTGCTCGCAATGAAGCGGCGCGGGATTGCGAAGGCACAGGGAAACTTCAAAGCCCAAGGTGCAGCGCAAAGTCAAGCACCATGGGCTTTGCGCTGCACCTACACTCGTTAGAATTTGTACGCTGAATTACTGGTGCATCCACAAGGTCTGCATGACCCTGATATCGAAAACCCGCATTTCGAAAAAACCGCCCAAACATAAGAAAGAGCCTCCACGGAGGCTCTTTCTCGTTTAACCATATGTGTTTCAAACGAATGACGCGCTGGTAGGAGAGCAGTACACCTACAGGGTCTGCGCCTGAACGCAGGTGATGGCGATAACGCCCACCACGTCTTCTGCGGTGCAGCCGCGGGAAAGGTCGTTTACCGGTGCGGCGATGCCCTGCAGGATGGGGCCGTATGCCTCGGCCTTGGCAAGACGCTGAACCAGCTTGTAACCGATGTTCGCTGCATCAAGGTCGGGGAAGATCAGCGTGTTGGCCTTGCCGGCAACAGGTGAATCGGGGGCCTTCATGGCGCCAACCTCGGGTACGATGGCGGCGTCAAGCTGCAGTTCGCCATCGGCATTCAAATCCGGGTAGTTTTCCTTGATATACGCCATGGCATCGACAACCTTCTGGGCATCGTCGTTCTTGGCACTGCCGTAAGAAGAATGGGAAAGCAGCGCAATGCGCGCCTCTTTGCCCAGCAGGCGCTTGAACGACTGGTTGGTGAGGTTGGCGATGTGAGCGAGCTTTTCAGCGGTAGGCTGGATTTCCAGTGCGCAGTCAGCGAAGGCGAACACGCCGTTTTCGCCCAGATCGCAGTTGGGAACCTCCATCAGGAACAGCGAGCTTACCATTGGGGCGCCCGGTGCGGTTTTCAGAACCTTCAGCGCAGGGGAGAGGATCTTCACGGTTGCGCAGCTTGCACCGCCCACCAAGCCGTCGCACTGGCCGGTTTTCACCATCATGGTTGCGAAGTAGATGTTGTCCTTCGTTACCAGCTCATGCGCTTCTTCCTCGGTCATGCCCTTCTTCTTGCGAAGCTCGTACAGAAGGGAAGCGAATTCCTCAACCTTGTCGGACGTTGCGGGGTTGATGATCGTGGCACCTTCCAGGTTGTAGCCCTTGGCGTTGATTTCCTCTTCGTTGCCCAGGATCACCAAGTTGGCGATGCCCTGCTTCAGGGCTTCCTCGGCGGCAGCCAGGATGCGGTCGTCGTGGCCTTCGGGCAAAACGATGGTCTTCTTGTCCGCTTTAGCGCGTTCGATCATCGAGTCGATGAGCGTGGTCATAAACATTCCTTTCATGGGTGATGTTTGTCTCGCGTTCCATTTTACCGCGCACGGCGCTAGGTGGGTATAATGTGCCCTTGAGGTTAATCTCAGAAGGCGTGAACGGAAAGGTTAGGTGTGCCGCTTCATGAAGACGATCTCCTTTGCGGTGCCGTGCTATAACTCGGCCAACTATATGGAGAAATGCGTGAAGTCTTTGCTTCCTTGCGGAGACGATATCGAGATCATCTTGGTTGATGATGGCTCTACGCGTGATAACACGGCGGAAATCGCCGATCGCTTGGTCGAAGAGCATCCTGGCATTGTTCGCGCTATTCATAAGGAAAACGGCGGCCATGGCTCTGCGGTGAATGCGGGCTTGGAGGCAGCGGAAGGGTTCTACTACAAGGTAGTCGATTCCGACGACTGGCTGGACAAGAAGGCCATGGACGTTATCATGCCGTACCTGCGTGAGCAGAAGGCCAAGGCAGAAGCTGCAGGCGAAGAGGCGGCAACCGACTTGGTTATCGGCAATTACGTGTATGAAAAGGTGTTCGAGAACACCCGCACCGTTATGCGCTATACCAACGTGTTCCCGACCGACAAGGAATTCGGCTGGTCGGACACGGGCCATTTCCGCTCTTCCCAGTACCTTTTGATGCACTCGGTGATCTATCGCACGAAGATGTTGCGCGATATGGGCTTGAAGTTGCCTGAACACTGCTTCTATGTTGACAACGTGTTCGTGTACGTGCCGCTGCCGCATGTGCGCACCATGCGCTACTTCGATGTGGACATGTATCGTTACTTCATTGGCCGCGAAGACCAGTCAGTGAACGAAAAGGTCATGCTTTCCCGCATTGACCAGCAGATTCGTGTCACCAAAACCATGATCGACGCCGTTGATTTGAATACGGTGGAAAACCCGCGTCTGCGTAAGTACATGCACAACTACCTTTCCATGATGATGTGCATTTGCTCGGTGTTCCTGCGCATGGAACAGAGCGACGAAAACGAGGAAAAGCGTGCCGACGTGTGGGCGTACCTCAAGGCGAAGGATGCCAAGCTCTACAGCCAGCTGAAGCACTCGCTGCTCAACGTTGGCACGAACATCCCCACGCCACTGGGCAGGCAGTTCGGTTTGACGGCTTATCATATCGCTCAGAAAATCTTCAAGTTCAACTGATTCGTTACGCTGTTCTACGAACAGCGTAACGTTCGTATGAGATGCTACGACGCTGCGCGGGGCTCTAACAGCACAGCTGGGGTTCCAAGCGGGCTGGACGTGCGAAGCACGCCTGGCGCCCGCTTTCACCCCATCTGCACTCGTTAGGGCCCCGCTCGCTGCTTTACTGGCGCATGCCCGGATGTTAATCCTTGTAATCTTCAGGATTTTTGGCACTGCTGCCGGTGGTTTCGCGGTAGGTGCGCAGTTCGTGGCCGAAGCGTACGGCATTTTCGCCGAAGCGCTGGGCAATAAGGTCGTTGGCTTCCAAGAGCTTCTTGTTTGCTTTCGCCTTTGCGATAAGGGGGCTGCTTGCCGCATCAGTCTGCTTTGCGCTGTCAGGCGCAAGGTCGAACAGCGTGTCTTGCACCGGCTCGTTTTCGAACCCGCTTACCCCAACGCCTACCAGGCGCAACGGCTCCCAGCCATCCCATACTTCATCGAGCATGCTGTACAGGTCGGGCAGCCATGCCAAGTCGTTGGTGCCCAGGTTCGCTTTGCGGCGCTGGCAAGTGCGCACCGATAAATCCTCTTTGCGGATTTTAAGGTGAAGCGTGGTGCCTTCCAAGTTCTTCCGTCGCAGGCGCCGGCCGACTTTATGTGCCATGGTGGCTATGCGGGCTTGCAGCTCTTTTCGGTCGGTAAGGCTTACGGCAAAGCTGATCTCGTTGGAAACGGACTTCGCCGGCTCGTGCTCGTCTACTACAGGGGTGTCGATGCCGCGGCAGCGGTCTATCATCATCTGGGTATTTTTGCCGAACACCTGACGCAATAGTGTTGGGTCAGCGGAAGCTACATCGCCTAAGGTGCGGATATGGTAGCTGTTCAACTTTTTCTGTGCTACGGGGCCGATGCCGCTCATTTCTCCAACGGCAAGCGGTGCTAAAAACGCAGCCGACTCACCCGGGTACACCACGGTAAGTCCGTGCGGTTTATCCTGGTTGGAGGCAATTTTCGCCACCGATTTCGATTCACCTAGGCCGATTGAGCACGTGATGCCCAGCTGTGACACACGCTGTTGGATGCGCTGTGCCACCGAAACGGGATGCTCACGGTTGGTGCGGGTGGGCGTGATGTCCAAGAACGCCTCATCGATACTCACCTGCATCAAATGGGGCGATTCATCGAGCAAGATACCCATCACCGCCTGCGACATTTCGCGGTAGCGGTGGAAGTTGCCCGGCGTCCAGATGGCGTTGGGACACAGGCGGGCTGCCGTGGAAGAGGGCATGGCGGAATGCACGCCGAACTTGCGTGCTTCGTATGATGCGGTAGAAACCACGCCACGCTTTGCCGGATCGCCACCCACAATAACGGGTTTGCCTTTCCATTCCGGATGGTCGAACTGCTCAACGGAGGCAAAGAACGCATCAAGATCCATCAGGATGATGGCATTCCCGTTCCAAGGGCGCAAATCGTCGGTATGCAGGGCGTATTCACTCATAAAGTTAGTGTATCAGGCTTTTTTAGACGTGATACACGGGCAGGTTTGCTCGCAAAACCAGAAAACAGGGTGTTCGTGGCAGAATAATCGACTTGGGAACGGTGACATAACTTAAAAACGGCTCTTTTAGGCGACTTTAGCAAGAATAATTATACAAAGAATGCAATATGTTTAATTAAATAAGCTTTTTGGCTTAATCAATCGTTCACAAGTCGATTATTTTGCCATTGGGAGACCATTTTCTGGTTTTGGCTCCATGCGAGGTCGATTTTAGCGTTGGATCAATCGAAAGTGCCCTTGGCATTCATCAATGCGTGGTAGATGCCAAGGGCATAAAATCGGTAATCTGTTATGGTCTTTGCTGTTGACTCTTGTAAATGATGCCCTGGTTTGCGCTGATCATTTGCGAACGATGCGGGCTGGTTTGCTATCGGGAGCGCTGGCAAGCGCCTTTTTCAGATGCTAGCGTTCGGTTGCCAGGAAGTAGAGCGCTAAGGTGCCAGGTCCGGAGTGGGCGCCAATTACGGGGTCGATGTAGTTCACCAGGTATTTTGTCACACCAAACTTTTCGGTAATCAGGCTTTTCAGGTACTCGACATCTTCGATGCAGTCGCCGTGGGAAATGCAAACAATCTGGTCGGCTACCGGCTGCAACGCCGTTGCTTCCATGTGTTCCACCAAGCCTTGGATGCTCTTCTTGCGACCGCGCTTCTTCTCTAGCGGAATAAGGTGGCCTTCGTTGTCTACATGCATAACGGGTTTGATTTTCAGCATGCTGCCCGCAAAGGCGGCAGTGCGGGATACGCGGCCGCCGCGGTACAGGAACATAAGGTCGTCGACGGTGAACCAATGCGCCAAATGCAGCTTGTTGTCTTCAACCCATTGGGCAACCTCTTCCAAAGAAGCGCCCTTTTGCTTCATCTTGGCGGCATAGTACACCAGCAGGCCTTGGCCCATGGATGCCGCCAAGGTGTCGATGCATGTAATCGTGCGTTCGGGATAGCGCTGGCGCAGTTCTTTGCAGAGCGTTTCGGTTGCCTCGAACGTACCGGAAAGCCCGCTCGAAAAGCCCAGGTACAGAACGTCCTTGCCTGAATCGAGGATTTCGGTGAGCAGCTTTTCAGTATCAGCGAGGTTGGGCAGGGAGGTGGTGATAACCTTGCCTTCGCGCATCATGGTGAAGAATTGCTTCAGGTCGGTAACCTGGCCCTTCAGGTAGCTTTGATACTGCTTGCCGTCGATCATGAATGTCAAGGGAAGAATCTCCAGCTCAAGTTTATCGATAAGGTCTTCGGTGAGATTGCAGCAAGAGTCGGTGACAATCTGATAAGGCATTAGGCGTCCTTCCCCCTCATGAATCGCGTTTTTGTTAGCGTATCACACCTGCGTATTTGGGATAAAGAACACGTGCCTGCACACCGTCAAGGGCTGCCGTATCGGTATACGAAAATGGGGGAGCGGCTCTAGCGAGCTTTTGGGATTGCTTGCGCTATTCTCCTTACGCTAAATAATCTTACGAGGCCTGGGTGGCGTATTCCTCCTTGCGCACGACCGTTGAGTTGACTGATTGCCTTGGCTGCGATCGATTGGGCGCTACGTGCCAATGCCGTGCAACCGTTTGTTGCTTGGATTGTGGGTGCGGTGCCCGTAGAGTGGAGGCAAAAAGAATTAGCAAGGAGGCGAGTGCAATGAAGTTGAATGAAAAGATTGCCGAGGCACGTAAGCGCAAGGGGCTTACACAGCAGCAGCTTGCGGCAAAGCTCTACGTTACCCGTCAAGCTGTTTCTCGTTGGGAGCGGGGCGAGGTAGTGCCGGGTATCGACATGCTGAAACTTATTGCCACGGTGCTCGATGAGCCCATCGTGCAACTGCTGGACATGCCCGAGCGGTGTTGCGAAAGCTGCGGCATGATTCTTTCGCCTGGCGAATACGGCACCGATGCGAAAGGCCAGCCCGACGAGCATTATTGCAAGTGGTGCTACGAGCAGGGGAAATACACCTATGACACCACAATGGACGAAATGATTGAGGACTGTGCGCCGCGGTTGGCGAAAAATACGGGCATGTCGGAAGATGAAGCGGTATCGCTTATGGGTGCGGTATTGCCCCATTTGAAACGATGGAGCGCGGTTCATGCCAACGAGATGCGCTATGGTAAGGAGGCGCGTGAACGTTATGGCGACACTGCGGTCGATGCGGCAAACAATCGGCTTTTTGATATGAGCGAAGAAGAGTGGGCAAGCAAAGAGCAGCTTGAAAACGCGATTATCGATAAGCTTGGTGCTGTTCTGGAAAATGGCTCTGTAGATTGCCCCGAGGCACGCGAGCTGGCGGAAATGCATGCGCAGTGGATTCGCATGCAATGGGGCGAAGGCGCCTACACCAAGGAAGCACACAAGGCCTTGGCTCAGGGGTATTTGGCTGACCAACGATTCGTCGATTACTACGATTCCCGTGCGGGGGAAGGCGCAACCAAGCTTCTGGTGGAAGCAATAGAGAATTTCATATAGTGCAGGTATGGCACGGCTTTGCTTGAGGGCGTTGCCTGTCGGGCTGCTATAATCCTTGCGGAATCGATTCGTGAAGGAGGTGGGAGCTCATGTCGAGGAAGCGAAAGAAGCGTGTGGCGAAAACCGGTTCGGTTTGGCATATGTCGGCTGAGGAAGCCACGCTGGCAACCAAGCCGCACTACAACGGCTATGCCTGTGGGTACGGCGTGCATGGCGATGCGAAATACAATCGCGCCAAACAAAAGCGCGCCTGGAAAGCGCAACTACGACAGGAAGGAGCCCCACGGGGCTCCTTCCTTTTTTGTCTCGTGCTGGCTCGCACATCTAACCTGTAAGATTATGTTACGGATTTCAGCCTAACCTGTAACATAATCTTACAGGTTAGGCTCTAAGCTGATAAAATTTATTACAGTTTAGAGCGAAGGCGGTTGATGATGACTGAATTGGATACGGCAATTAAGAACCTCATTGAGGATTTCCACGCAACAGTTTTACCTGCTCATATAAAACGTATGGTTAAGCGTGATCTTAGCTTGGGCACTCCTTTTGAACCTGCACCAGGCAATCTGGTTAAGGTCGTTGTGGGTATGCGTCGTTCAGGCAAAACCTATCGTCTTTTCCAAGAGATAGACGCTCTGCTGAAGTCTGGTGTTCCTTCGGCAAAAATCTGTTATTTCAATTTTGACGACGACAGGCTAAGGCCTTTCGATTCTTCTGTGATCGATCGGGTTGTTGAATGCTTCTTCGAGCTTCACCCTGAATCTCGTGTCGAAGGTGCCTATCTGTTTTTCGATGAAATCCAGGAGGTTCCCGAGTGGGACATAGCGGCAAGACGCATCGTGGATACCGAAAAGGCAACGGTGTACGTTACGGGTTCTTCTTCGAAGATGCTTTCTACCGATGTTGCCACGCAGTTCCGCGGGCGCTCGATATCTTACGAGCTTTTGCCTTTGAGCTTTTCCGAATACCTTCGTTATCACGGAATTGAAAACGCTTCGAAACAGGGGCGATACAGCAAAGAATCCGCTTCAATGCTGCGCTCTACTTTCAAGCGATATCTCGTTCAGGGTGGCTTCCCCGGCATTCAAGATATTGACGACAATGAACGCGTGAGCGTCCTGCAAAGCTATGCACAGTTCACGGTTGCAAGGGACGTTGTGGAGCGTCATGGCTTCTCGAATGCTTCTTTTGCACAAAACCTTGCTCGTATCTCCCTTGCTTCAAGCGGGCGCGATTTTTCTATCAGCAAGATAGACAATATGGGTAAAAGTGCTGGCTACACGCCTGGAAGAGCAAAAATTTCTTCCATTATCGATGCGTTTGAAGATGCTCATATGCTGCATCAGGTTTACGAATTCTCCCATTCAGCGCAGAAGGTTCGTTTGGGTGGTTTCAAAGTGTATGCGGAAGACCCTGGTCTGCTTTGCGCATTAGCGCCTGCCACAAGCGATGGAATGACAAGAGCGCTCGAAACGGCAGTGTACTTGGAGATGCGCCGCAGGGCTTCTTCACGAATAGGTTCTATCGCCATGTTGAAGTTGAAATCTGGAAAAGAGGTTGACTTCATCGAAGGCGATGAGGCATTTGATGTTGCCTACGATTTGATTCAGGTTTCGTTAAACATGGAAAGCGAAGCAACCCGAAAGCGCGAATTGGCAGCCTTAGAAGAGGCAATGGAGCGTTTCGAGAATGAGTCTGCAACCATCGTAACGCTCGATGAAGAAGACGAGGTTCATACCGATGCTGGCGTGATCAATGTCGTTCCAGCTTGGAAGTGGTTTTTAAGAGCTTAGGCATAAAACGCATAATTACACAGAAAATAGGGGTTTGGCATATACCGAACCCCTATTTCAGTATCAGTTGGTTTTCCTGATTGTGATGAGCACATTAGTTGCTAAGTCGATTACGGCTATTAATGAAAAAGCGATAGCGGGCAAAACGAGTGCGTTAGTTGATATCGCTTGTTGAATTCTTCCGTTGAGCAGTAACCATAATCCTGTCTTGAAGCCGCATCCTGGGCATTCTATACCTGGTTGATTGCATATGTATCGGTCGGCAAATGGGTCCGCGATCAGCATAATAAGCAAGAGAAAAGCGGAAAGAAGGTAAACGATTACTCGAGCAGCGAAGAAACGTGACCGTTCCTGTTTAGTCATTGATTTTCAATGCGCCTTTAACGCTTATTATCGAACCGACAAGTTGAACAGCGGTTCCCCAGAATGCAAGCCACATTCCGCAGCAGATAGTGAGATTCCATGTGAAGATATCGGCGGCAATCGAGAAGCCTGTAAGGCAAAGCATCGTGAAGCTGATTGCGATTGAAACTTTGCGTTTCGGGTTTCTGAGGCAGAGAAGAACGAGCGAAAGAACGGTGACGAGCACCAAGCAAACATTGGCGATGGCGAACATTGTTTCTGGCATGCTGCTTAAGGATATAGTTACATCAGCTTCGCGAGATGACTGACTCCCCAAGGCAAGCATCATACCCACCATAATTAGAAAACCTACACCGCCTAGAAGATTAACAGCAGCTCCGGTCTTCGGGGTTGCATATTTCTTTTGCTTCGGTTTCTTGTTTTTGCCGTTAGCTGGTTCGCCGCATTTTTGGCAAAATGATACATCCTCGCCCATTGGCGCTTCGCATCTCGAGCAATATTTATCAGGCATATAGCTTTCCTCCTTGGTTTAGCCCTGTAAGCTAGAATGCCTCGGGGGGGCGAGTCAAGGATTATTCTTTAAAGTGCCTGTTTGATGGACTGCTGGTATACTTCACATATGGAATTAACCTTGAATGACATAGCGCAAGCGGTTGCTGAAGTGGTTGCTTCTTACGACATTCGCGAAGCCTATCTGTTCGGTTCATTTGCTCGTGGCGATTACACCACCGCAAGCGATATCGATTTGCGCTTTGTATGCGGTCCGGAGATTACTTACGGTTCGCTTTTCCGAATCTCCCAAGACCTCGAGTGTCGCTTAGGGCGGCCAGTAGAAATAGTTACTAATCCTCTGGAATTCATGCGTCCCCGTTTCCGTCAGCAGGTAGAACATGACGAGGTTCTTCTTTATGAAGCGGCATGATAGAGACATAGAGCTTATCGAGGTGATTCTCAGCGACTGCGAAACACTGAGGAAACGTGTGATGCGTTTTGCGATGACGGAGGATAAATTCGTCAATGATCGCAGCGAAGACGGCGAGCTTGCTTACGATGCGATAATGAGCCCTGTGTATCGAATAGCCGAAGACGCCATACATCTTTCTTCGGATGTTATGGACTCAGTTTCCGATTGTCCCTGGGACGATATTCGGGGCTTTCGCAATTTTGTGGCTCGTGGATATCGCGAGGTTGATAGATTTATTGCTTGGAAAGTTGTTGATGAGAGCATTCCTGATCTGGAGAAAGTCCTTAAAGCTTTTCTTGCGGTAGGTTGATGGATTTAATCGCTCTTTCATTTGCCGATGAAAGAGCGATTCTTTTTGCATGGAGGACATCTATGTCTAAATTCGTTTCTATTGGTAGTGGGAAACTTTCTGCCGCTATTGACCCTTTGGGTGCGCAGCTTTCTAGCCTGCAGTTTGAGGGGTGCGAATATCTTTGGCAGGGTGATGCGGCCTATTGGGGTAGGCGGGCACCTATTCTGTTTCCCATTGTGGGCTCGTTGCGCAACGGACGTGCGGAATCGGCGCAAGGTCCGTGCGTTATGGGCCGTCATGGCATTGCCCGTAATTACGAGCATGCAGTTGTGGATCAGAGCAGCACAAGCGTAACGTTCGAACTGTGCGAAAACGAAGAAACGCTGAAGGCGTACCCGTATCGCTTCAAGCTGAACATGACTTATGCCATTACTGGCGAAGCAACGCTTTCCCAAACGTTTAAAGTGACAAATGCGGGCGATGTCCCGCTCCCGTTTTGCGTGGGCGGGCATCCTGCGTTCAACGTGCCCCTGCCAGGTGCGGAAGGCGAAACGTTCGAGGATTACGTTCTGAAGTTCGAAATGCCTTGGACGTGTACGCTTCCCGTTATCGGCGAAGATGGGCTTATGAGCTGGGATAATGCCTATGACTGCCCCGTTAATGCCGAGGCAGTCGCACTGACGCATTGCAGCTTCGACCATGATGCCCTGATGTTCACCGATGTCCCCGAGCGCACGCTTACCCTTTTGGGAATAAAAAGCGGCCATGGTGTTCGCGTTGGCTTTCCCGATTTCAAGTACGTGGGCGTATGGTCGGCGGCGGGCGATGCTCCGTTCATCGCCTTGGAGCCGTGGTCGGGCCACACCACCGCCCACAATGAAAGCGACGTGTTCGAGGAAAAGGCGGGCACTACCATTCTCCAACCGGGCGAAGCGAAGAGCTTCACGTTCACCATCACGTTGTTCTAGCCGTAAGCGGGAAGCGGGACAGGCTCCATTTCCCACCTACTGACAAAAAAGGAGCCCCGAAGGGCTCCTTTAGCAAGAAGGGGACTGTCCCGATTTTGTTATTTCGTGGTGATGGACTTGAATGCCTCGGTCTGGGCTTTGATGCCGCGTTCCACAGCGAAGCGCTCGATGGAGGTTGCGCCGAAGAAGCCATCGATGCCGGGAACGCGCTCGATAACGTAAGCGGCGTCCTTGGGCTCAGCAATGGGGCCGCCATGGCAGATAACCATGGTTTCGGGGTTCACGTTGTGAACAGCATCGACAATGCCCTTGATGATCTCGACGCAGTCGTCAAGCGTGCGTGCGGTTTCAGCGCCGATGGTGCCGCCGGTGGTAAGACCCATATGGGCAACGATGATGTCGGCTCCTGCCTTGGTCATGTCGATGGCCTGCTGCTCGTCGAATACGTAGGGGCAGGTGAGCATATCGAGCTCGTGTGCCTTGGCAATCATGTCAACCTCAAGGCCGTAACCCATGCCCGTTTCTTCCAGGTTCTGGCGGAACACGCCGTCGATAAGGCCCACGGTGGGGAAGTTCTGAACGCCGTTGAAGCCCTGTTCCTTCAGGTCTTTCAGGTACTTTTCCATTACGCGGAAGGGGTCGGTGCCGCATACGCCGGCAAGAACGGGCGTGTGCTTAACCACGGGAAGAACCTCGGCGCCCATTTCCACAACGATCTGGTTTGCGTCGCCGTAGGAAAGCAGGCCGGCAAGGGAGCCGCGGCCAGCCATGCGGAAGCGGCCGGAGTTGTAGATAACGAAGATGTCGGCGCCGCCAGCCTCAGAGGACTTAGCGGTGATGCCGGTGCCGGCGCCAACGCCCAGAAGGATTTCGCCCTTGGCGCGTTTTGCCTTGAAGTCGGCCATGATCTCTTCGCGGGTCTTGTAAAGCATGTTGCTTCCTTTCTCTTTCGGGGCATGGCCCCAGTTGCTAACGATGCGTTCCTGCAGTGCCCGAGTTTTGCGCTGCAGGGTAAAAGGCCAGGTGAAAGGTCCGAGTTTTTGCCTTTACCTGGGCAGAACGTGTCGGATTTACTGTTCCATCAACGCAATCAGCTCGTCAACGGCGGCTTGCGCGAACTCGTCGTCGTTGATGTGCGCGTCGATTTCCTTCAGCGTTGCGCGCTCTTGGTCGATGTCAGAGCGGATGGCGTTGAACAGCGCCTGGTCTTCTTCGGGGCCGTAGAACGGCTGGCCTTCGGCATCGATCATCGAAACACCGCTTAAGGGCAGCATGACAGTGCAAGGTCCGATGGACTGGTTCACCTTTTCGGCGAGCTTCTTGCCCAGCGCCTCGTTTTCCTCTGCCGTAGTGCGCATCAGGGTAACGGTGGGGTTGTGCTTGTACAGGTTGCGTTCCTTGTGCTGCGCAGGAACGGTATCCCAGGGGCCGAAGTTCACCATGTCCATGGCGCCAACCGAAACAACGGCGGGCACACCCATCAGCGCTGCCGCATCGTTGCGGTCGGGACCTGCGGCAAGTACGCCGCCGAACAGCTCGTCGCACCATTCGGTGGTGGTGAGGTCCAAAACGCCCTTGATGAAGCCGCCGCGTACCAGCGATTCCATGCACTTTCCGCCCGTGCCCGTTGCGTGGAACACCAGCGTTTCGTAGCCAGCGTCTTCAAGCAGCTGCTGCGCCTTGGTAACGCAAGGCGTGGTTACGCCGAACATGGTGCAGGCAACCAGCGGACGTGCGGATTCGATTTCCGGAACGTCGTAGCTCAGCATGCCCACCATGGCATGGATGGCATTGTTGTAGATGGTCGCGGAAAACGAGTTGATGCCCGAAACGTCCACGATGGAAGGGAACATGTTGATATCGGATGCGCCGACATAAGGGGTGGTGTCGCCCGATGCCATGGTGGAAACCATGATCTTCGGCACGCCGATAGGCAGCTGCTGCATGCCCGCGGTGGCAATGGAGGTGCCGCCCGAGCCGCCCATGGAAAACACGCCCTGGAAGCGGCCGTTCTTGTACAGCGCGGGAAGCAGCTGTTTGATGCCGTCGGTCATGGTTTGGGTGGCAAGCGCGCGGTCTTTCTTTTCCACGATGGTGGAAAGCTCGATGTCGACTGCTTTCGTTACCTCTTCGTTCGAGATATCGGGTGCGTACGTCGGGTCGAACACGCCGCAATGGATGGTAAGGGTGTTGATGCCCAGTTCCTCGAAACGCTCTTTTACGTATTGGAACTCTTCGCCTTTGGTGTCGAAGGTGCCCACAATAGCTACGGTCTTGCTCACGTAGCCCTCTTTTCGTTGGGTGGTGCGCGAGCAATGCTGCCCGCTTCAACCGAGGGTTCATTTTAGTTAAAACATGTTCATTTTTCATGAACTTGGGTGGACGGGGCATTATTGCGGGGGAACGGATTGGCATTGATTTCTCAATATCCGGCATAACCGCAGGTGGGAATTTCCGCTGTTGCGCAACAGCGCAGGTCGGCGGCAAATTCTGGGAAATGAGCAAAAAAACGAGGAAGGCGACCGGTGGGCCGTCTTCCTCGTTGGGGGAGTTTGCCTCTAGAGCGAGGCTATTTCGTGAAGCGTTTGGGTTGGTGCGTTATTTGGCCTCTGAAGATTCCTCAAGGTGCTGTTGCTTGAGTTCGAACTTCTTGCCGCGGGTGCGGGCGCACATCGAAACGCCGCCGCCCAGGGCAATAAGGGCAATAACGTTAGGCAGAACCATAAGCTGGTTGAACATGTCGGCCAGCTCCCATACCAGGTCGTTGGAAAGGATGCAGCCAACGAAGATGAAGCACAGGGCGATAACGCTGAACACGGGCACGGCCTTCTTGCCGAACAGGTAGCGCACGTTGATTTTGGCGAACAGGTTCCAGCTCAGGATGGTGGAGAAGGCGAAGAACAACAGGCAGACAGCTACGAATACGTTGCCGCCGGTTTCGCCGAACAGGCTGCCGAAGGCGATCTGAGCCATGTTGGTCTTGTCGATGCCGTCGTACATGCCCTGGGCGAGTGCGCCGTTGCCGGTGTAGAGAACGGTGATAACAACCAGTGCGGTGATGGTAACAACCACGAAGGTGTCTACGAACACGGCGATGAGTGCCAGAACGCCCTGATCATGCGGGTTTTTGACGTTTGCCATAGCGTGAGCGTGCGGGGTAGAGCCCATGCCTGCCTCGTTCGAGAACAGGCCGCGCTTTGCGCCCTGGGAAAGTGCGGCGATGATGCCGAAGGTTACGCCGCCCAGTTCCGCGTCGGGGTTTAAGGCGAACTCGAAGATAAGGAAGAATGCGTCGCCCACATGGGGTGCGTTGGCGACGAGTACGGCAATGCCGCCGATCAGGTACACGATAGCCATGAAGGGAACAACCTTTTCGGTTACCGCGGCCAGGCGGGAAACGCCGCCCAGGAAGATGAAGCCGGCGAAGACCACGATAACGATGCCCATGATCCAGGTGGGGATGCCGAATGCCGTGTTCATGGTGGATGCGATGGAATTCGACTGAACCATGCAGCCCATGAAACCCAAAGCAAGGATGATTGCTACTGCGAAGAAACCTGCCAGGAAGGTGCCGAACTTGCCGTGGAATGCGGTTTTGATGTAGTAAACCGGGCCGCCATGTACGGTGCCGTCTTCGTCAACCTTGCGGGTTTTCTGAGCCAGAACAGCTTCGGCATAGTTGGTTGCCATACCCAGGAAGGCGATGATCCACATCCAGAAGATTGCGCCTGGGCCGCCGATGAGGATTGCGCCGCAAGCGCCTACGATGTTGCCGGTACCAACCTGAGCAGCGATTGCCGTGGCAACAGCCTGGAACGAGCTCATGCCGCTCTTGTGCTTTTCGCCGTTCAGAGAGAAGCCGCCGAAAAGCCTCTTCAGACCTTCGCCGAAGCAGCGAACCTGAACGAATCGGGTACGGATGGTGAAGTACAGGCCTGCACCGATAAGCAGGATGATCAAGACATAATTCGAAAGATACGAATTGATGGTTTGGACGATTAACAGCAATTCATCCACGTTTGGTAACCTCCTAGGGTTCTTGCTTTCGAAAACCCTAGGGAAACCTTGAATAAAAATAGGGGCGAGTTGAAACCCGTCTCTGTCCTTTTGCCTGAGAGATTCAGCTTCCAAAGCCGTTCCGCTGATTGGGAACATGCGGCTTGGAGCCTTGCACCGTCGGCACTCATCTAAGAGATTCTCCAGAGTTTTCTCCACTTTCGGTTTCGTGTTTCGGATCCCAAAAGCTTCACGGAAATATGTTGTGGTGGATTATGCGCGTCTTGTTTCAGCTGTGCAAGAGCTTTCTTTCGAAAAAATGACGAATGGGTAACGAACATGTTTTGAACACGTTTTTTACTCGGTGAGCGGTTTTGAGGGCTGGGTTTGTTTCGGATGCGTTTCGCATATCTTGTGGGTTGCTTTCGAGCGAACGCATTTCGTTGTGGGTGAAGGTGTCTGATGGGGGACGCCCTGTTTGGCAGTTCTTGGAGGATTGGTTAGGACTGCGCGCTTCGGCTGTGGACGTGGGGCTGTTTCCGTGGGGCGCCCAAGCCAAGCATTGATTACAAGGCCCAGAATCCTATCAGTCCGCATATGATGCCCACGGTGGCTCCCGCAACAACATCGCGGGGGAAGTGCACGCCGGCAAGAACGCGCACGGTTGCCAAGCACACGCCCAGCGCCAGCACCAGCCACCCCGCCCAAGGAACAGGGCAGGTTGCCAAGAACGTCATACCGATGACGAAGATGGAAAACGTATGCCTGCTGGGAAACGATTTGCCCACCGTGTCCTTCGCCAAAACCGGCGGAATGCCGAATGCCTCGTAAGGGCGTGGTGCGTTGAATGCCTTGCGGAACAGGCTTACCGCCACGAAGCTGACGGCGGGGACCAGAAGTGCCTTCCAGAACTGCGGATCGATGTTTCCCGAGGTGAGCGTTTCGATTCCGTTGTGCAGCGCAAGCCAGGCAAGCAGGCATGGGTACGCCACGTAGATGGCGTACGTTATGACCTTGTTCGTGCCGATTACCGCTTTTGCCAGTGCGGGGCGGCTTCGCAAAAAGCCCGTGATGGTTTGGTACGTTTCCTTCTTCATAGGGTTGATTGTACGCGATGGCAAAGGCGTTCCGTGCCCGCTTTGGTGTGCGTTGTGCCGGCTTCTTATGTCGGCGATGCCGTATTGCTTGTTAAACGCTTTTCGGCGGGCTTACCACGAGCAAGCGCACGTGCGCTTGCTCGTGCGGGGTTTCCGTTCGGTGCGCGAAGCGTGCGGCTCGGTAGGTTTGCCAGATGCTGCGTGTGCTGGCAACGCTACAATGGGGCGAAATGTTTGGAGGTTGCGGTGTCGTCTGAAATGCTTTCGTTGCTGAACAAGCTTGAGCAAACCCATGCGCTTTCGTGCGAGGAATGGGAACACCTTATCGCGGGTCGTACGCCCGAAGTGGCGAAGGAAGCGGCGGCGCGCGCCCGCGTTCTGCGCGATGCGCGTTACGGTATCGATGTGTACACGCGCGGGCTTATCGAGTTCACCAATTACTGCAAGAACGACTGCCTTTACTGCGGCATTCGCAAAGGCAATTCCCATGCGAACCGTTACCGCCTTTCCAAGGAAGAGATTCTTGCGTGCTGTGAGCAAGGCTATGAACTGGGATTTCGTACGTTTGTGCTTCAGGGTGGGGAAGATCCGTACTACAGCGATGAGCGTATGGTTGCCATCGTTTCGGAGATTCACGCTGCGTATCCCGATTGCGCCATAACCCTTTCGTTGGGAGAGCGCTCCGAGGAATCGTATCGGGCGTTGCTCGCTGCGGGAGCCGAGCGCTATCTGCTGCGCCACGAAACGGCAGACGCCGCCCATTATGCGCTTCTGCATCCGGAAGGGATGTCGCTTGAGCATCGCAAACAGTGCCTGCGCACGCTGCGTGAAATCGGCTATCAGGTTGGCAGCGGGTTCATGGTGGGCTCGCCCGGGCAAACGGCGCGCTGCCTTGCCGAAGACATGGTGTTCTTGCAAGAGCTGCAGCCTCACATGATAGGCATTGGGCCCTTCGTGCCGCACAAGGACACGCCGTTTGCGCATGAGCCGCAAGGCTCGCTTGAGCTGACTCTGTTCATGGTTTCGCTTCTGCGCTTGGCCTTTCCCGATGCCCTTATCCCTGCTACCACGGCGCTGGGCACCATTGCCCCCGATGGGCGTGAGCAGGGCATTTTGGCGGGTGCCAATGTGGTGATGCCGAACCTTTCGCCTGTTGCGCACCGCAAGGATTACAGCCTGTACGACAACAAGATCTGCACGGGCGAAGAGGCGGCGGAGTGCCGCTGGTGCTTGCATGCGCGTATGGAGCGCATCGGCCATCACATCGTGGAAGACCGCGGCGATTCACTGGTACCCGTCGAATGACAAAAAGGGGACAGTCCCCTTTTTGTCATTTTTTCAGACGTTCTACGGCGCAGTCGATGAAGTGGCGCGTAGCGGGAGCGCAGGTTTTCAGCGAGGGCACGGCGATGCCGAACAGGATGGACTCCGGCGGATCCAACGGAACCAGCGCCAGGTCGAAGCCGTATTTTCGCACGGCAAGGCTGTTGATGACGGTCATGCCCATGCCTGCCTCGATCATTCCCAGGGTGGCAACCGTTTCGATGGTTTCGTAGGCGATGTTCGGGTACAGCTTGTGGCGCGAAAGCACGCCCATGGTGTCAACGTCCTGGCCTTTGCCCGGCATGATGAACCGCTCGTTCACGCATTGCTCGATGGGGTAGCTGCTTGCATGCGCCAGCGGATGGTCTTTTGGCAGCGCGGCCACCATGGGGTCGCGGGCAAGGGGCACCCAGTCGTAGGAAAGCGAAGGCTCGTAGCTGATGAAGCCCAGGTCAACTTCCTTGGAATCCATCCATTCGGTAACTTCCTGGTGAATACCCTCCATGATGCGCACTTCGATGGCGGGGTAGGCGTCGTGGAATTCCTTGATAACGCCGGGCAGCCAGTGCGCGGCAACGCTGGGGTACGAGCCGATGGTAACCTGGCCCACCGAAAGGCCCTTGATTTCCGAGCTCATTTGCAGCAGGCGCTCCTCTTCCTGCACAATGGCGCGTGCCACGGGGAGGATATGGGCGCCGTCGGCGGTGGCGCTTACGCCGTGCGATCCGCGTTCAAGCACGGAAAACCCCAAGTCGCGTTCGAGCGCAGTGATGAGCTGGCTTACGCCGGAAGGGGTGTAGGCCAATGCTTTTGCCGCCTTCGAAAGGCTGCCTTGGTCGACGGCTTGTACGAAGGCACGGTAACGGGAAGTGTCCATGGGCGGTTCCTTTTAGTGATTCTTAACACCGTTATAATAGATTACTGTTTTACTAATTGAAACAGGCGGTATATAACTGAAAACACAACAACAAGTAAGGGCTTGTGGAAAGGCGGTTTTGCCACGCAGGCTTTGCTTTGCGGGTTCAGTCCCGAATCAGAGGGTACAGGGTAAGAGCTTTATCATCTGATTGCGCGCCCCGTCGCATATGCGGCGGGGTTTTCTTTTGCCATAAGGCGTTTTGCGCAGCCATCGCTTGATTGCCTGCTGCATGTTCGTCTTTCGAACGTTTTGCCAAACGGGGCACAACCAGGCGTGCCTTGCTATACTGGAGCAACCGTTTTACTTCGACATTCATTAGTAAGGAAGTGCTTCATGGATTGCCGTTCTCTGTACAACCTTTGGTGCGAAAAGGTTACCGACCCTGAGCTTCAGGCCGATTTGAAGGCCATGGGCGAATCGGGTGACGAAGCGGCAATCGAAGATGCGTTCTATCGCACGTTGGAATTCGGCACGGCGGGCCTGCGTGGCGTGCTGGGTGCGGGCACCAATCGCATGAACATCCACACGGTGGGCCAGGCAACGCAGGGTATCGCCAACTTCATCAAGGCGCAGGCCGGCGATGGCGAGCTGGGCACGGTTGCCATCTGCTATGACTCGCGCATCAATTCGCAGCTGTTCGCGCACACTACGGTAAGCGTGCTGGCGGCAAACGGCATCAAGTCGTATGTGTACCCGCGCTTGCAGCCCACGCCGGCGCTTTCCTTCGCAACGCGCTACCTGGGGTGCGCCATTGGCGTTAACGTCACGGCAAGCCACAACCCCAGCAAGTACAACGGCTACAAGGTATACGGTCCCGATGGCTGCCAGATCGCATCCGAGATTGCCGATGCCATTACCAAGTCAATCGAAACGGTAGACATGTTCGACGACGTGCGCACCATGCCCTTCGAAGAGGCGCAGGCGCAGGGCTTGGCGAACTTCATCGGCGAAGACGTGCTGGATGCGTTCCTTGATGCTGTGTACGAACAGCATGTGGAGCAGGAGGAATCCGACCTGCGCGTGGTGTACACGCCGCTTAACGGCACGGGCTTGGAATGCGTAACGCGCATTTTGAAGCGCATCGGCGTTACCGATGTGCATGTGGTGGAAGAGCAGGCAAAGCCCGATGGCAATTTCCCCACCTGCCCGTACCCGAATCCTGAAATTCGTGAGGCGCTGCAGTGCGGCATCGATCTGTGCGAGCAGGTGCACCCCGATCTGCTTCTGGCAACCGACCCCGATGCCGACCGCGTGGGCATTGCCGTGAAGGACGGCGACGACTATCAGCTGCTTTCCGGCAACGAAGTGGGCGTTCTGCTGCTCGATTTCATCTGCCGCATGCGCAAGGAAAACGGCACGCTGCCTGAAAACCCCGTTGCCGTGACCACCATCGTTTCCACCAGCTTGGTAGACTCCGTGGCCGCGAAGTACGGCGTTGACATGCGCCGTGTGCTTACCGGCTTCAAGTACATCGGCGGCGTTATCGCCGAGCTTGAGGAAAAGAACGAAAAGGACCGTTTCATCTTCGGCTTCGAGGAAAGCTACGGCTACCTGGCGGGCACCCACGCGCGTGATAAGGACGCTGTGGTGGCTTCGATGCTCATTTGTCAGATGGCGCGTTACTACCTCACGCTAGGCAAGAACCTGTACCAGGCTATGCAGGACATCTACCGTGAGTTCGGTTTCCACCACAACCGCACCGTTTCCTACACGTTTGAAGGCTCGGCGGGTGCTGAAGCCATGGCTTCCATCATGGCGGGCTTCCGTGAAAAGCCGCTTACCCAGGTTGCAGGCTTGAAGGTGGAGCAGTTCCTGGACTACAAGCAGGGCGTGAACGGCCTGCCTTCCGCCAACGTGCTCGAGTTCGACCTGGAGCAGGGCAACAAGGTTATCGTTCGTCCCAGCGGCACCGAGCCCAAGGTGAAGGTGTACCTGTTCACCGTAGGCGAAAGCGCCGATCAGGCAGAGCAGCTTGCCGATTCGCTTTCTGCTGCCATGGCCGAGTACATGAACTAGGACGCATGCAATGGCGAAGGGCAAGGGTACATACTCGCTGATTTCCGTGGACATCGCCCCTGATGAAGAGGTGGTTCGTGTTGATGCGCAGGGCGTGCATCGTGAACAGGCGGGTGCTAACGGCAAGGGCGTAGGCGAGCAGGCTGCTTCAGTCGTTGGCAGTGGCGCGTCTGACGGTGCCGAACGTGCCGGCGAAGGTGCAGCGGTAAGCGCAAAGCATGCAGCCGCGTCTTCCTCCCAGGAAACGGCTGGCTCTGCTGTGGGCAAGAACCCGGCCGATGAATCTGACAGCTACGATGGCCGCGACGATTTGGACGGTCCGGTGCCTATGGCAGGCGTGCAGCGCGCCATCATCGTAGCGGTAGTGCTGTGCCTGGTGGCATTTGCTGTGTACTTTGCCGTTTCGCATGGGTAGCCCGAAGGAGGACGCGTGCTGGTAACCGACGAAACCCCTAAGGCTAAAAAAGGCGTAACCTGGCTTATTGTGCTTGCCGTCGTTATGGCGCTTGCTGCTGTGGCCTTGGCCGTTGCCTTCGCCTTCAATTCCGCTTCCGAATTGCACGGATTTGCCGCTCAGGATGATACCGAAGCACTGGAAGAAGCCAAAAGCGACAAGCCCAAGGTAACCAATGCCTCTACGCAGGTAATCAACCTGGTTGGCCTTATGGGACTGTCCGAAACGGATGCTGTGCAGAAAATCGGTCATGGCGCCGCCGTGCAGGATGAAGCTCCTATGAGTTCGGTTGGCTTCACCGACGAAGAAACCGTGGTGCTGACTGACGAAAAGGGCGATGCGCTTTCAGGCACGCCGACGGTTACCCTCGGGTTCGATTCGAACGGTGCCGTTGCAGCGGCATCGTACAGCGCTCCCACTTCGTTGCTGGGCTATGGCAGCCTTTCCTTCACCGATGCCGTTCAGAAGTTTCATATCGTGGAAAATTTGCTGGGCAAGGTAGGCCTTACCGGTGTGGAAGAGGGGAGCGTGACACTGCCTGAGCGCAAGGAGTTTTCCAGCTATGGTCCCGACAAGAAAACGCTGACCAGCGAAACCTACACGTTCAACGGCACGGCGCAGGCAGATGGCGTTCAGTATTCTTGGACGGCAACGCTCGACTACGATTACACCGAAGCTAACAAAACGGGTGACCTTGCCAACACGGTGAAGAAGATCGCCGTTTCCATAATGCGTGAGTAGTTGCTGCTGGGGGTGCGGCTTTTCAGCTCTTTGCGCGTTGGGCTTCGACGTGTAATGGAAAGTCGAAGTATAAGTCGAATTTCCTCCTTGCTAACTGCTTTTGCAAAATGAAGCAAAAGCGTTAGTAGAACAGCACAAGGGAAAGTATGTCGTCTGGGTCTTGCGCGGTGGGCAACCAGCCAACATCAAGGTAAACGCTGTCGAATCTATCAGGGTCTTTGCATTTGACGATGGTGAACCAGCCTTCGCGTGGGTCATCCCAGACGATGTAGTAACCTTTCAAGTCGGGGGTTGGGCCTTCTGGCCACGAAAAATTGTCTTCGTTTGGGTTGGCCCCGCTAATGCCAACAGTGATACCGTTTTCGCTTACTTCGTATATCTGGCCATATTGGTCCGAATCCGTGCGATGCAGAGCAGGTCCGTCAAATTCGACCGTGTACCTCTCGCCTTCGGAAAGATCGTCAAGAGCGATTCTGAGCGTGTAGTAGTGTTTGATGGTTGTTTCGTAGCAGTCGGGTACGGGGCATTGCGATACCGAGAATGGCACGCGCCCATAAGGGCCAACAACGCGGATTGCGCCCAAAGGCGTTTGAAACTCTGTTGCACCTGTTTGTACTAGCTTTCGCATAGCTACTTTTCTGGATGCTTGGCCGGTAGCAAGTAAACGTTTTCAGCGTCGATGGCTATCTGAGTGGGCTGGTTGTAGAGAATGCCTATCTCCTGTACGCACTGTTTAAATGGCATGACGTCAGGCGTTTTCGCCTGTTGGAGCTTCTCAATAAGCTTTTTGGATTGGTGATCATTGAAATTGCTGACAGCTTCCCCCGCTCCCTCGAATGCTTCATCGATGAGCGTGCGGTCGCCTACTGGTGTCTTTGCGATTGCTCGACCAAGCGCCTTTCCCGCCGATGCAATACCGTTCAGAAGCGTTGCATCGATGGCTCCCGCGCTGCAAGCCTCGAGTAAGTCATAGCACTCAGTGTAAAGCTCTCGATATGCAAGCGAGTCAGCTTCGATTTTCGCTGAGGCATCGGCAAGTTTGGAGGGTTTGAAATTCTCGGCAAGCATAGGCTCAAGGAACAAGGAGAATGCATGGATGTATGTGGCTAATTGGTAATCCTTGAGATAGTCAAGTACTTTGTCGAGTCGTTTTTCGACGCTGCTTCGCGCCTCTGCGACTCTCTTTTTCTTGAGTTTGGATTGCACCCGGCCACGAAACATTTCCATATCCTGCTCAGATGTCTGTTTGATGTCGAGTACCTTCATATGCGCATTGGAAATATAGGTGGTGTTGCCGTAATTGAGTCCGTAGCTATTAAGAATGTCGGCGAGTGTCTTTAGATTGCCCTTCATATTGGCCTTGTCGCGCTGACGCATGTATTCGAACATTTCATCCACTGACTTTTGGATAGAATCGAGTTTTTGATTGACTTGTGCAAGCGCTGCCGCCATGAACAGCATTGTGGGATCGTAAGGTACCTGTGTGACGTTTTTTTTGCGGTATTGCCCTCAACTACGTGTAGTCGCGCCTGACCGAACCCCTTGGTCTCGTCGCGGAATGACCCCATGAGGCCACTGCCATCCTTGAAAGATTGGAGGATGGATGGGTCGAGCGGGTTGCCGAATTTATCGGTGGCTTGTAGCAGAGTAGGGGTGCTAACCGAGGTGGTGATGGTTCGGAACATTGCAGGCAACGAAGCAAACGCCACTCCAAGCTGGGGAATTTGATCGAGTGGGAGTTTAATTGCGTTTGAGGTGTCTACGTGCTCTTGGGTAGGCGCTAAGTGGATTTCGGTCGATGCGAGCTGCTCGGCAACGAGCTTTTTACGATCTCCGTCTTTCGGGGACTGATTTTCTTCGTCTGCCACGGCGCGCTCCTTGATTGCTCTGTTAGATACAGACATTATTCTATCATTGGCGGGCTTTGCTTTCTGTGATTAAGGCATCCAGGAAGGTCAGCTGCTATTTTCCAGCTCTTTAGGCTTCGCAGGTTTGCTTTGCTGTTGCTCAATGAGATAGTTCTTTCGCATTTTTCCGCATCACCCTTAGCTCGCAGCTAATGAAATGAAAATTCGTGTTGCGTATTGTTTTCGCAGGTTATCCGAGGTGCGCTGCATGGTGCGCCTCATGCTTGCGAAAGGAACACGTATGAATCAGCACAATACCAGGCAACAACCCGCTCACGGCGCTCAGCAGCCTTCAACGCACTACAACAATTCGCCTATGCCGCCCGTATCTCCCGCCAAATCGGGCATGGCCATTGCCGGCTTTGTGCTGGGCATCATTGCGTTGCTCACTTCGTTCGTGCCGATTGTGAACAACCTTTCGTTCTTCCTGGCCCTTCTTGGCATCATCCTTACCATCATCGGTTTCGTGGGAATTGCGAAAGGCAAGAAGAGCGGCAAGGCCTTCGCTATCGCGGCTTTGATTATCTGTGTTATTTCCTGCGCTGTTGTTCTGGCATCCCAAAGCGCATACAGTGCTGCCCTGAACAGCGCATCAAGTGCAACTACGGTATCTTCCGCTACCGATTCCGGTGCTGGTTCGAGCACCTCATCTGCCGATGCCGCAAAGGCTGACTTCACCATATCTGACGAAATGCTGAACAAGGACAGCTACAGCGCAACCATTACCGGCACCATCACAAACACCACCAGCCAGGACAAAAGCTACGTGGGCGTTACCTACAACCTGTACGACAAAGACGGCAACCTGATTGGCAACGCATCCGACGGCGTGAATGGCCTGAAAGCCGGGGCAAGCTGGAAGTTCGAGGCCTACGCAGGCGTAAGCGACCCGAAGCAGGTTGCCACATTCGACCGCGGAGACATCACTTCGTGGTAGCCCTGGCATGACGTACCCGAAAAGAACGAAGCGCTGCGTTGCCTGGAGAATCGCCCATCCTGCCGGCCTGAGCAGCGCCGAGGTTGCTACTATGGTTCGTGGAAAAAGAAAGCGAAGGAGGAAGCGGCGCGTGAAAGAGCCCTTAACGGAAGAACTGCTTGACGAGCTGCTTTCCTCGCCGGACCCGGGTGCGTTCCTTTCGAAGGCGAAGCCATCGAAGCGGTCTTTGTCGGAATACCTGCAGCAACTGCTGGATGAAAAGGGACTGCAGCGTTCCAAGGTGGTTCATGAAGCGGGCCTAAACGACACATTCGGCTACCAGATTTTCAAGGGAACGCGCAAGGCATCGCGCAACAAAGTGCTGCAATTGGCATTCGCCATGCACTTGAACCTACGCGAAACCGACCGGCTTCTGCAGGCGGCGGGCGCTAACGAGCTATATTGCAAGAACAAGCGCGATGCCATTATCATCTTCGCAGTACAGAAGGGATATTCCCTTCAAAAGACCGACGAAGAACTGTACCGTTTCGGGGAAGAAACCATCTGCTAGTGCCTCCAACCAGCGAAATACCGGTGTTTGGCGCTCATGCCGAAAGCGCGCAAGGCGGCCCTGCTCCTTCTGCAGAAGGCGAGGGTCGTCTTGCTGCGCCTGACGCTGGTGATGCGCTTTCGCGCGAAGCAGTTGGCGAAGCTTGGCTTGCAGCGATCCCTTCCGCAAGGGGAGAGGGCTCGTATTCAACCGAAAACGAAGCGGCCGATGAAGGCGAGCTCTCTGCATTTCTCGCCTTAGTCCAATACGACAACCGTTATCGCGTAGACAAGGTGCTGAAAACATCAGCCTCTGAAACAACTCAGCTGGTTACCTATATAGATGAAGGGGACGCCGAGCTTGGGCCGTATGTCCGAAAGCATTTGAAAGCGGCCAACGGCCTTGGCCAGGCGTACCGGGAGCTTTACCGTGTGCAGCAACAGGGCGCCCGTTTTGAGCACCTGCCGCAGGTTTACGCGCTGTACCAGCTGAAAGACGAGCTAGTCGTTGTGATGGAATACGTTCAGGGCGAAACCCTGCAGGACGTGGTGTATCGCCTTGACCCGTCGCCGCAGCTGGCAATCGAGGTGTTTCCCCAAATATGCAGCGCCGTACGCGAATTGCACGAACGTTTCAACCCGCCCATCATCCATCGCGACCTGAAGCCTGCAAACCTGATCCTTTCCTGGGGAAAGGTGACGCTGATCGATTTCGGCATCGCGCGCAGTTATCGCGCCGGGAATGAATCTGATACTACTCATTTCGGGACGCGTGCCTATGCACCGCCCGAACAGTACGGCTTCGGTCAGACCGACGTACGCAGCGATGTGTATGCGCTGGGCATGTTGTTGTTCTACTGCCTAACGGAGCGCGAAGCGGACGCGAAGGATAGACAGACAGGGTTTGCCGATTCGGCGGTTCCCGAGGAATTTCGCCAGGTGATTCTGCGTGCCTGTGCATTCGATCCTGACGCTCGCTACGTTTCGGTAGCCGAGATGCAGCAGGCGTTCGCGGAAGCTGCATCAGCATTCCGGCGCCGTACAGGTGCTGCCGCCGGTGTATCGGGGAAGGGCCGTCCCACTGCAGCTGGCAAGCGGGCTAGGGAAGCTGGCCTTTCTGAAGGCAAAAGCTCAAACGGCGTTGTCCGTCTGTTGCAACGCTTTCCTCCTGCGCTGGGTATGACGTGGAACGTGGCGTTGGCTTTGTTCTGGCTATTGATTGTGGCGGTAGGCGTTTCAGGATGTTTCTGGCCGCAGCCCACCATGCCGGAAGCAAACTATCCGGTTTGGTTTCGGGCAGTGGAATACCTGGTGTTCTTGATTCCCTCGGCAACGTGCATTTGCTATGAACTTTCCGATAGACGCTTGTTGCGCAGGAAATTTCCCGTGCTGTGCAGATGGCCGCTCTACGCGGAATTTCTGGTGGTTGCGGTGGCTGTTCCCTTCGTGCTTGCGGTGGTTATGACGTTCTGCGCACAAGTGGCTGGGGTATAATGCTGCCTGTGCGCATTGCTGCGCAAGAATTTTTCGGATATCTGAACTTTCTGCTTCACGCAGGTGGAAAACATGGTATTCTACTAAAGCTGATTTCAAGAGAAGCTACCTGCTTCCACCTGGTTCGGCGCCGCAAGGTTGCTGATGGGTCATATGAATAGAACTTGCCTAGCGAGATTCGTGTGACCTGCAATCGTGTGATCGCAGGTTTTTCTTTTTTATCGGCATAATTTGGTTCGTGCATGGTAGCACCGAAACACAGAAAGAAGGAGGTGGGCACCATAGCAGCTCAAGAACCAAGGCTCAACGAAGCCATCAGGGTCAAGGAATGCCGCCTGATTGCTTATGATGGGTCGCAGTTGGGGATCTATCCTATCGAGCAAGCCCAGCGCATCGCCGACAACGAGGGCTATGACTTGGTAGAGATCGCACCTCAGGCCAAGCCGCCGGTATGTCGCATCATGGACTACGGTAAGTTCAAGTACGACCAGGCCATCAAGGCCAAGCAGGCGCGCAAGAACCAGAGCAAGATCGAAACCAAGGAAATGAAGTTCCGTCCCAAGATCGATGTGGGCGACTACACCACCAAGAAGAAGCACGTGCTTCGTTTCTTGGAGGCAGGTTCCAAGGTTAAGATCACCATCATGTTCCGCGGTCGTGAAATGTCTCATCCTGAACAGGGTCTGAGCATTCTGGAGCGTCTGGCGGACGACTTGAAGGATGTAGCGGTCATCGAAAACCAGCCTAAGATGGAAGGCCGCAACATGCATATGCTTATCGCTCCGTTGCCTACGACGGTGAAGAAAAAGAAGGACGAACAAGGGAAGGACAACTAATGCCCAAGATGAAGACTCATTCCGGCACCGCCAAGCGCTTCCGCGTAACCGGCTCCGGTAAGATCATGCGCGCTAAGGCTTACAAGTCTCACATCATGACCAAGAAGAGCCAGAAGCGTAAGCGTAATTTCCGTCACGAAACTGAGGTTTCCGCTGCAGACCAGAAGGTTGTAGCTCGTAACCTTGGTCTTCGCTAATCGATATATAAGTAATAGGAGGAAACAAGTATGCCTCGTGTAAAGCGTGCTGTATCCGCTCATAAGAAGCGCCGTACCGTTCTGAATCGTGCAAAGGGTTACTACGGTGCAAAGTCCCGTTCCTACCGTGCCGCTAAGGAACAGGTTCAGCATTCTCTCCAGTACCAGTACCGCGATCGTCGCAACAAGAAGCGCGAAGTTCGTCGTCTGTGGATCACCCGCATCAACGCTGCTGCTCGCATCAACGGCCTGTCCTACTCCGTTTTCATGAACGGTCTGAAGAAGGCTGGCGTTGAGCTCGACCGTAAGGTGCTCTCCGACATGGCTATCAACGACCCTGAAGCATTTGCTTCTCTTGTTGAGGTTGCTAAGAAGGCTCTGTAAGCTTTCAAGCTGAATTCAAAAGCCCGTCTTCGGACGGGCTTTTTTCGTTTGTGAGGTCTTTTGTTATGCGGCGGGATCTTGCTTCAGTCGTGCAGGGCGCGAATTTCGATAGCAGCTTCCCGCGGGCGTCGCTCTTGCTTTGTGTCTTCAGAGCATGGCAGAAAGCAGCCTAAACGTATTCTCGTTTTGCGAAAAATGCGTTGTAAGCCACCTTCGTGGCAAGTTTCTTCCGAAACGTATGCTTTTTTACGGACATGTGGCAAGAAAGCCTCTAAACGTATGATTTTCGAGAGAAAAAACCAGGATGGGAATACGTTTCGCGGAGATTTTGCCACGAAGGCAGCTGTTTTCGCGAAAATCGGGTGGGAAGCATACGTTTGCCTGATTTTTTGCCAGGTATTGCTTTATGCAGGTTCAATGTCGCCCAGTTATGGCTTTTGTCTACCGTCTTTGGGCGTGTCGCCTATTTCCAGGGGTCTTCCTCGAATTCGGCGGCTTTCAGGGTGCCGTCGTGATAGTCGGAGTAGGGATCGTACAGATCGTCGTCTTCGTTGGCGGCGCGGATAACGGAAGGGGCAGGGTTCTGCCTCTTTGCCTGAACGGTTTCGGATTCCGAGCGAGTGTCGAACGGGGGTTTCTTTCCGGCACTTGACTGCACCTCGGCATGTTTCTTTGTTATCGGAAGGGGCGTGAAAGTGGGGCGCAAGGTGTAGCGTTTGCCGCTGGTTTCGCTATCATTGAATGTCACGGAATTAGTTCCCTCCCACGTTATAAGCACAAGTTGATGCGTTTCGCTACCGCAGTGCGGCAACGGGGCGCTTTGACGTTTATGGGGAATTATACGATTGCGCCGTTGCGTTTGCGATGCGCGCCTCGTTGGAAAGGAGACCTATGAAGGTCGAACAGCTTAAAGACAACGGCGAAGAGCTTCGTCTTCGCGTTTCTGCCTCTGCCGCTGAAATGAGCAAGGCATTCACTGACGGCTTGGATGCTTTTGTTGTGCAGTATCAGATGGATCAGCTCGAAGGCGAAACTGCGCTGGAAAAGATCAACAACGCATTGGGCGAAGAAGACGGCAAGGCTGCCGTTTACAATGCGGTAATCAACTACCTTGTTCCCTTTGCATTGGAAAAGCAGGGCGCGCTGCCCGTTTCTACCTACGGCATCGAATCTGATGAAACGCCCGAGCCCGACAAGATGTTCAGCTTCGATATGACGGTTTTGGTGAAGCCCGAGTTCGAGCTTTCCAGCTACAAGCCCGTGAAGGTGGAAGTTGAGCCGAAGCCCGAGGTTGCCGAATCCGACATCGACGAGCAGATTGGCATTCTGGTTCGTCAGTTTGCAGCGGCCCAGCAGGGATTGCAGCCTGACGACCCAGCGGTAGAGGTACCCGAGCTTACCGACGAATGGGTTGCGGAGAACATGAAGCCCATGGGCATTTCCACGGTTGCCGAGCTTCGCCAGCGCTTCCGTGCCACGTCAGAAGAAGAGCTTGCCAACCGCTACGAGCAGATGAAGATGGCTGCTGCCATGGACGAGTATGCCAAGCGTTTCGAAGGCGAGATCTCCCCGAAGATGATCGAGGTTATGACACAGGAGCTCTACGAAACGTTCCTGGCTCAGTTGGCGCAGGAGGGCACGGCGCTCGATGCGTTCTACGCTCAGCAGCACCTTACGGAAGAAGAGGTGCGTGCCAACCTGGCAACGCAGGCCAAGATGCAGTTACTGCAGGGCTTTATCCTCGATGCCATCTTCCGCCACGAGGCTTTGAAGCTCGAGCCCGGCGACATGATTGCCGCCATGCGCAACATCGCTCCCGGCCGCGAGGAAGAGGCGTTCGATGCCATGCAGAAGTCTGGCCGCAGCACCCTTTTGAAGGAAGGCGCTTCCCGTATGAAGGCTGCAGGTTGGATTATGGCTAACACCGAATTCGTGGTTGCCGAATAGTCGCTGGTCGAAGCGCCTCGTATACGCCGAAAACCAGCATGGCATGCTTTCGTGTGCTGTAGCTGCTAGTTTGGCGTGAGCGCCCATAAGCAGAAACGAAAGCCCCCTTGATTCCCAGGAATCAAGGGGGCTTTGCTGTGTCTTGGGATGCCCAGATGCGTTCAGGAAATTTCTGCTTCCGAAGGGGGAAGGGTCCTTTGGGCGTGCTTGGATACCGGGTGTGGCGGATGGCTTTATCGCTCCGGGCTGATCCAATCCGCTTCGAACAGGATGTCCATGTCAACGCTAGTGCTGATACCGTTCACCTTGCCGGTGTGCGAGTACTGCCACATCACGAAATCGTGATAACTGCTGGTGGGGTGGCTGTCGGTGTATTCGGCGTACCATACCGCAGCATTCACCTGGTCGATGTTCAGGCGCGAAAGGTCGTACTGGTTGCCGTATACCATGGGCGTGTAGCCCGCTTCTTCGATGCGTTTGCAGAACGTTTGCGCGTTCTTGGTAAGCTGCTCGGCGGAAAGGTTGTTGGCGCGGCCGCTTGAATCGGTTACAGGTTCCTGATCGTAAACCACAGGGTAGGTAACGCCGGCGCCGTTGATGAGATTCAGCACGTATTCGGCTTCCTCAAGCGCTTCCTGCTCGTTTGTTGCCTGGGAAAAGAAGTACACACCGTGGGGCAAGCCTGCACGGGTGGCACCTTCGACATTCTCGTAATACTTGGTGTCGGTATACAGCTGGCCTTCAGTGGAGCCGCGTCTGCCGCAGCGGAGCATGGCGAAGTCGATGCCGTCGTTCTTTACGGCTTCCCAGTCGATGGATCCCTGCAAATCGGAAACGTCGATACCGGTAGTCGAGGCAACGTCGCCTTTCTCGTAGTACACCATGCGGCCGTTTTCGAGCTTCAGGTTGTCCCAGCTGTACTTGTTCTGGTTCGCGTAGTTGATGGCCACGGCGGCAAAGACCGCTACGGCAATCACGATAACGGCAACAACGATAAGGGGCAGTTTGCCGCCTTTTTGGCTGTTCTTCTTGTTTTGGGGTGCGGCAGTGCGCCGCGAGGTAGAAGTATTCATGGCCTTATCGTAGCAAGCGTGTTTGCGCGTGGTATGCCAATGCCGTCTTTTCCATCAGGTACGCTGAATTCGTGGCAATACGGTATGGCGAACTTGCGTAGTGGGGAATGGCTCGGCAGGTTGGCAAGCCCGTAGTGTAACCACGCCTGTTGTGCGGGGGAGTGCCAGTTTGTGGAGCCATGGTGCCCTTATTGGGGCCTGAAACGGGGATACGGTAAAATGTAACGGTTTATACGACGTGTTCCTCAACGTTTGGAGTTTATATATGTGCGGAATTGTTGGCTATACCGGTTCCCTTCAGGCAAAGGACATTTTGCTTGAAGGCCTGAAGCGCCTTGAGTATCGCGGGTACGATTCGGCGGGCATCGCCGTTGACGATGGCACGCAGATCAACGTGGTGAAGCGCCTGGGCAAGGTGTCCGAGCTTGTTGATGCCGTTCGTCCCGATATGTGCCTGGGCTCCTGCGGCATCGGTCACACCCGTTGGGCCACCCATGGTGTACCCAGCGAACGCAATGCGCATCCCCATACTGCCTGCACCAACGACATTGCCGTGGTTCACAACGGCATCATCGAAAACTTCGCCGAACTCAAGGAAGACCTGCTGGCAAAGGGCCACACGTTTTCTTCTGATACCGATACCGAAGTGGCTGCCCACTTGGTAGAGGAAAACTACGAAGGCGATCTGCTTGAAGCAGTGCGCAAAACAGTGAACAGCCTTTCGGGCGCGTACGGCCTTGCCGTTATGCATCACGACCATCCCGGTGAAATCGTGGTTGGCCGCAAAGATTCCCCCATTGTTCTGGGTGTTGGTGAAAACGGCAGCTATCTGGGCTCTGACATCATTGCGCTCATCGATGCCACGCGCGACGTGGTTATCCTGGAAGACAACCAGCTTGCCGTAATGCACCCCGATCGTATCGATTACTTCGACGCGCAGGGCAACCCCATCGAGCCTCTGGTAACGCACGTTGACTGGGACGTTGACGTTGCGGAAAAGGGCGGCTACCCCGACTTCATGCTGAAGGAAATCCACGAGCAGCCCCGTGTTGTGCGCGATACGCTTGCAGGCCGCATGTCGGGTCACGAGATTTCCATCGACGAGCTTACGCTTACCCGTCAGGAGCTCAACTACATCGACCGCGTGTACCTTATCGGCTGCGGCACTTCGTACCATGCAGGCCTTATTGCCAAGAACCTCATCGAGGGTTGGGCACGCATTCCTACCGAAGTAGAGGTTGCCAGCGAATTCCGTTACCGCAACCCCATCATCACGCCTACCACGCTGGTGGTTGCCGTTTCCCAGTCAGGTGAAACGGCCGACACGCTCGCCGCTATCCGCGATGCGCGCATCAAGGGTGCTAAGGTATTCGGCATCACCAACGTTATCGGCTCGCCCGTTGCGCGCGAATCGGACGGCGTTATCTACACCAAGGCCAACAAGGAAATTGCCGTTGCTTCCACCAAGTCGTTCATCGGCCAGGTGGTAAGCCTTACGCTTCTGGCTATGCTTCTGGGCCGTGCAAAGGGCAAGCTCACCCTTAACCAGGTACGCATGCTGTTCAGCGAATTGGCCGATACCGCCGATCAGATCGAAGAGATTCTGCAGGATACCTCTTCTATTGACGAAGCGGCTCATTTCTTCGACGGCCGTCAGTCCACGCTCTACATTGGCCGTGGCTTGGGCGAGGCAACGTGCTACGAAGGCGCGCTGAAGCTGAAGGAAATCAGCTACATTCACGCCGAGGCATATGCCGCCGGCGAAATGAAACATGGTCCTATCGCCTTGCTCGACGAAGGGTTCCCCATTGTTGCCGTGGCAACGCAAAGCCCCACGTACGACAAAACGGTTTCCAACTTGGAAGAGTCGAAGAGTCGTGGCGCGAAGATCATCGCCATCGCAACCGAAGGCGACGAAGCCATCAAGAAGGTTGCCGACCATGTTATTTACATCCCCAAGGTGCGCGATGCGTTCATGCCCATCACGGCAAGCGTTCCGCTGCAGCTTTTGGCACGTGCCGTTGCGGTTGCCCGCGGGTGCGATGTTGACCAGCCGCGCAACCTGGCAAAATCGGTAACGGTTGAATAGGGTTCTACATGCCTGATTCTGCACACAAGAATACTGGCGCATTGGCAAACGGCACTGCTCACAAGGGCAGTGCCGTTTCTGCTGCAACGCAAAATGCGGCTTCGGCGGAAACCGCGGTGCGTTCTGTTGCGCAAGGCGCCCAGAAGGCGGGCATTTTGCCCGAATCGGTTTCCATGGGCGTAGACATTGTGGAAGTGGCGCGCATTCGTGCCATCATGAAGCGTTCGCCTGCGTTCATCGAGCGATCGTTTTCGTGTGAGGAACGTGCCTACTGCGATGCAACCGCTTCGCCGGAGTTCCACTACGCTACCCGCTTTGCTGCGAAGGAAGCCGTGGTGAAGGCGCTGGGCACGGGCTTTACCCGAGGCATTCGCCCGAACGACATCGAGGTGTTCCTGAACGCGAAGGGCAAGCCCCGCGTTCGCCTGCATCGCGCTGCAGCAAAGGTTGCTGCCGAGCTTGGCATTGAAGAGTTGCCGCTTTCCCTTTCATACACGCACAACGAAGCGGTTGCCTGCGCGCTTGCCTTGACGCAAGACGAACGCGCCAAGGCGAAGCAGCGCACCACAACACCTGCGCAAGACCTTTCCCGCCAGTTCAAGGAAGCGCGTTCGCTTCTTGACGATATCCCTGCTACCAGCAAAGAAGGCAAATAACATGGAGTCCAGAACCGATTTCGCATCGATGATTCCTATTCCCGCTGATGACGCGCACAAATACTCGCGTGGAAAGGCGGTGGTGGTTGCCGGGTCGGCGCCGTATCCGGGTGCGGTATGCCTTTCGGCGTGCGCCACGCAGCTTGCCGGCGCTGGCTACACGCAAGTGTTCACCGCCAAGCGTAACAAGATGCTGGTGCAGGCGTTTCGTCCCTCGCTGGTGGTGAAGTCGTTCGCTGCGCTGGACGTTCCCTCTGCGCTTGCGCCCCAGTATCCGGGTGCGTTTGTGATAGGGCCGGGCTTCGATTCTATCGACAGCTAAGCGGAAACCGCCACGCGGAAAGTGCTGAAGCAGGCGCAGGCTCCTGTGCTCGTTGACGGCGGCGCTTTGGCTTTCCTTGCAGCGCCGAAGATGCGCAAGGCTTTGCGCAGGCGTGCTGAACAGGGGCTGGCCACCGTGCTTACGCCCCATATGGGCGAAGCGGCGCGTTTGGCTGCTCCGTTTGGATTGAACCTTTCTGCCATGCCGCAGGAAGAAGCGGCTTATTCGCTGGCTTTAGCGTATGGTGCCGTAGTGGTGCTGAAGGGCCCGAACACGGTAATCGCTTCAGCCGAGCGCAACCGCGTGGTAACCAGCGGCACGGCGGCCCTTGCCAAGGCGGGGACGGGCGATGTCCTGGCGGGAACCATCGGCGGTTTCCTGGCTCAGGGAATGGATGCGTTCGATGCGGCATATCTAGGAGCCTACGTGCATGCCCAGGCGGGCAACGTTGCCGCCGAGCGCAAGGGCATCGTCAGCACCCGCGCCGAAGACGTGCTGGAAGCTATCCCTGAAGCCATCATGCGAATAATGGAAAAATAGGGACAGTCCCCATTTTTTATTTCTCAACGAGAGGAACCCTTTCATGTCCAACGATCAGAACACTGAGTCTGAGGAAACGCTTGCCGAGCGCGTTTTGCGCTTGCGCCGCGAAATCGAATATCACACGCATCGCTACTATGTGTTGGATGACCCGCAGATTTCCGACGCGGCGTTCGACTCGCTTATGCGCGAACTGCGCGACATCGAAGATGCCCATCCTGCCCTGCGCGACCCCTCTTCGCCCACCCAACGCGTTGGCGGGGAAGTGGGCAACCAGTTTTCCCCGGTAGTGCACGAACAACGCATGTACTCGCTGGACAACGCCATGGACTTGAACGAGCTTGATGCATGGATGGACCGTACTGAAGAAGCACTGGGCAAATTCGTGCCCTTGGTATGCGAACTTAAGATCGATGGTTCTTCGCTGGCTTTGACGTTCGAAGATGGCAGGCTGGTTCGTGCGGCAACGCGCGGCGACGGCACCACGGGCGAAGACGTTACGGTGAACGTGCGCACGGTGCATGACATTCCCCTGCGACTGATGGACGAAGGCGCCGAGGCCGTTGTGGAGGGCATTCCCTCCATCGAGGTTCGCGGCGAGATTTACATGTCGAAGGCAAGCTTCGAAGCGCTGAACGAGCAGGCGGAAGCGCTGGGCAACCGCACCTTCGCCAACCCGCGCAATGCGGCAGCCGGTTCGCTTCGTCAGAAAGACCCGAACATCACGCGTGAACGCGAGCTTTCCACGTTCATGTACGCCATTGCGCGTGATGAGTCCATTCAGGCAACGGGACAGTGGGAATTGCTGCAGTGGCTGCGAAGCTGCGGGTTCCACGTTAACCCCGATGTGAAGCGCTGCACCACGCGTGAGGAAGTGCGTCAGTTCTGCCGCGATTGCTTGGACAAGCGCGCCGACTTGCCGTACGAGATCGACGGCGTGGTGGTGAAGGTTGATTCCTTTGCCCTGCAGCACGAATTGGGCTACACCGCGCGTGCGCCGCGCTGGGCCATTGCCTATAAGTTCCCTCCAGAAGAGAAAACTACCATTCTGCGCGATATCACCATTCAGGTGGGGCGTACCGGTGCCTGCACGCCGGTGGCCGAACTCGATCCGGTGCTGGTTGCGGGTAGCACGGTGGCGCGCGCCACGTTGCACAACGAAGACGAGGTTCAGCGCAAGGACGTGCGCATCGGCGATACCGTTATCGTGCGCAAGGCGGGCGACGTTATCCCCGAGGTTCTGGGACCCATTCTTTCATTGCGTCCGGAAGGCGCTCCGCAATGGACCATGCCCAAAACCTGCCCGAGCTGCGGTTCTCCTATTGTTCGCGAGAAAGGCGAAGCGGCGTATCGCTGCGTTTCCATCGATTGCCCTGCTCAGGCGCATGAGCGTTTGACGCATTGGGCAAGCCGTGGCGCGCTTGACATCGAGGGTATGGGCGATGAAATCACATCGCGCCTTATCGAGTCGGGCAAGCTTACCGACGTTGCCGATTTCTACGATTTGACGCAGGAAGACCTTGAGCATCTGAACACCGGCCGTACCACCACAAAGGGCGAGGCCATCGAGCTGGGCCCAGTGGTTGCCTCGAAGCTGGTTTCCGCTATCAATGAAAGCAAGAAGCGCTCGCTTTCCCGCGTTTTGTTTGGCTTGGGCATCCGCCACGTGGGTAAAACCATGGCAGAGGCCATCACAAAGGTGTACCCTTCTATGGATTCGTTGCGCCAGGCAAAGGTGGAAGACCTTGCCGCTATCGACGGCGTTGGCGCCATCATTGCGCAAAGCATCTGCGATTTCTTTGCCACGGAAGACAACGTGAAGGTTATCGAACGTTTGGCGGCGGCGGGCGTGACTATGGTTGAGGAAGCGAAGGGCTCCACCAAGCCTCAGACGCTTGCGGGCATGACGTTCGTGCTTACGGGCACGTTGGTCGAATCGGGCATGACGCGCACCGAGGCGGGCAATCGCCTGAAGGAATTCGGCGCGAAGGTTTCAGGCAGCGTTTCGAAGAAAACCAGCTATGTGGTGTGTGGCGAGGCAGCCGGCTCGAAGCGAACGAAGGCCGAAAGCCTGGGCGTGCCCATTCTTACGGAGCAGGATTTCCTGAAGCTTATCGAAACCGGATTGGTTCCCGGTGCGGAAGAACGTAGCGGCGAAACGGGCCTGTTTGCTGGTGAGGGCGAAAGCGCTGCAGGCGCAGCTGCCTCTGATGCTGCCCAGGCTCTGGGCGGCGAAGCGGAAGCGCAGGGCGCCCTGGGTGCTAATGCATCGGAAACGGAATAGCCATGGCTAAGGTTCGTTTGGACGACTTGCTGGTTGAGCAGGGCTATTTCCCCGACCGCGACGCGGCGCTTCGCGCGGTGATTGCGCGCGAGGTACGCGTGGACGACGTGTATGTTTCCAGCGCTGCCTTGAAGGTGCGCCCCGATGCCGACCTGTTTGTGAAAAACACCAAGAAGTTTGTTTCGCGCGGTGGGCATAAGCTGCAAGGTGCGCTCGACCACTTCAAGCAGGATGTGACGGGTATGTGCTGCATCGATGTGGGCTCTTCCACCGGCGGGTTTTCCGACTGCCTGCTGCAGGCGGGTGCGGCAAGCGTGGCGTGCGTGGACGTGAACTACGGTCAGCTTGCCTGGAGCTTGCGCCAAGACCCGCGCGTAACCGTGTTCGAGCGCACCAATATTCGCTTGGCCAAGCCGGAAGACCTGGGTGCGCCGTTCGATATGGTGGTGTGCGACTTGAGCTTCATCGGCCTGGCTCAACTTGCCGATGTGTTTGCCAACTTGTGCGCTCCGGGCAGTATTTTCCTGGGGCTTATCAAGCCACAGTTCGAAAGCCAGCACGAGGAAACCGACCACGGCATCGTGCGCAGCGAAGCGGTGCGTCAGCGGGTGGTTTCCGAGGTGACGAAAGCTTTGCAAGAGGTTGGCTTCACGGTGAACGGCGTAGTGGAAAGCTCCATCAAGGGTGCTGAAGGCAATGTGGAGTATTTAGTGCACGCGACGTTCCAGGGCGGTGCTCAGTGAGGGAAATCAGCATTACGGCATCGGACAAGCTGCTAGCGTACATGGAGCGCAAGGGGTATCACTGCATCACAGTCGAGCCGATAAGCCCTAAAGGGTGTTGCGCCGACATGACCGAACTGCACTCTCGTTTCGTGCGCGACAAAGACGTGCCAAAGCTCAAGGCGAAGAACTGCGGCGTGTTCGCTGCGCCTTTCGGCGAGATGCTGGTGTTGGAAAAGGGCCTTGAGATCGATGACGAAGTGCATTTCGACCTGCGCAGTTTCCTGGGTGCGAAAGATATCGTTGCCAACGGCATCCGCTCATTCAGCTTGTGAAGGAAGCAGCCAAAAGGGACAGCCCCTTTTGGCTGCCTAGACAAAAAGAAGCCCCTGGCATTTGGTTGATGCCAGGGGCTTCTTGCGATTCGGGGGACGATAGTTCCCGCTAGTTCTTCAGCGAGTTCAACGGAGCAGGCATGCGGCCGCCGCGATGGGCGAATACCGTGCCGGCATGCTCGTTCACCGGCATAACCGGTGCATATCCCAGAAGGCCGCCGAAGTCGAGCTTGTCGCCCACCTTCTTGCCGATGGCGGGGATAAGACGCACGGCGGTGGTTTTGTTGTTGATCATGCCGATAGCGCATTCGTCGGCGATGATGCCGAAAATGGATTCAACGCTGGTGTCGCCGGGGATGGCAATCATGTCAAGGCCTACCGAGCATACGCAGGTCATGGCCTCGAGCTTTTCCAAGCGAAGCGCGCCGGATTCTGCGGCGCGGATCATGCCGGCATCTTCGGACACGGGGATGAATGCGCCGGAAAGCCCGCCAACGCTGGAGCTTGCCATTACGCCGCCCTTTTTCACGGCGTCGTTCAGCATGGCAAGGGCTGCCGTGGTGCCGGGGCCGCCGCACTGGCCAACGCCGATTGCCTCAAGAATCTCGGCAACGGAATCGCCTTCGGCGGGGGTGGGGGCAAGCGAAAGGTCCAAGATGCCCTTCTGCACGCCCAAGCGACGGCTTGCCTCGCGGCTCATCAGCTCGCCAGCACGGGTGATCTTGAATGCGGTTGCCTTGATGGCTTCCGCGATGGACGTCATGTCGGCATCCTTGGGCATGTTGCGCAGCACGTTGTTCACAACGCCAGGGCCGGAAACACCTACGTTGACGACGGCATCGGCCTCACCGGAACCATGGAAGGCGCCTGCCATGAAGGGATTGTCCTCGACGGCGTTGCAGAACACAACCAGCTTGCCGGCGCCGATGCACTGCTTGTCTTTCGTGGCTTCCGCGGCTTGTTTGATGATGCCGGCCATCTTGAACGCGGCATCCATGTTGATGCCTGCGCGGGTGGAGCCCACATTTACCGAAGCGCATACGTTGTCGGTAGCGGCAAGCGCGGCGGGGATGGATTCCATCAAGTTGTTGTCCGCACGCGATGCGCCCTTGTGCACCAGAGCGGAAAAGCCGCCCACGAAATCGACGCCAACTTCTTTGCCTGCTTTGTCCATGGCGATGGCGATGGGGGAAAGGTCGGCAGTTTCGGTTGCCGCGCAGATTTCGGCGATGGGCGTAACGGAAATACGCTTATTCACAATAGGGATACCGTATTCGCGTTCCAGCTGTTCGGCGGTGGGAACAAGCTTTTCGGCGGCGGTGGTCATGCGATCGTACACCTTGCGTGCCATGACGTTTACGTCTTCATGGGTGCATGCGCGCAGGTTAAGGCCAAGGGTGATGGTTCGAATATCAAGATGCTGCTTGCTGACCATTGCCAGCGTTTCGGCGATCTCTTCCGGGGTGATCTGCATGGAAACGATCCCTTTCGTTACGGTTTCAACAGACCTCTGAATTTTATCACTGCGACGGCGTAGTGGGGCAACGTGCGGTTGGCGCTTACGTAATGGAAACGAGCGGCATGCATTGCGTTTGATTCTGGATGGTACAGGGCGAAAAGGAAACGACCATCGCAAAGAGCTTGCCCGATAGGCTTAGCATCGTTGCGATGGTCGGCAAAGCTGGGGCTTTGTGCGGCAGATGGGGCTTTTTATGGCAGTTGTGCCATGCTGCCGCAATTCTCGTGATTTTTACTTGGCTGTTTCGGGGCCGCTTGGGGTTTCCTCCAAAACGCTCTCATCAAAAATGTAGTCTTTGCCGGGCAGGATGGCATTCAGCCCAATGCCGGCAAGGGATCCGATGGCAAGGCCAGAAAGCGAGATAACGATGCCCGCCACCTCGAAGGTGATGGCACCGGCAGCGCTGTAGGCAATGCCGATGGAAAGCACCAAGACGATGGCAGCTACCAATACGTTGCGGCTTTTCGTGAAGTCGACTTGATTTTCAACCAAATTGCGAACGCCTACGGCCGAAATCATGCCGTAGAGCACCAGCGACACGCCGCCGATAACGCAGGAAGGCATGGCACCGATCAGGGCAGCGAATTTGGGGCAGAAGGAAAGGACGATAGCGCAGCAGGCGGCAATGCGCACCACGCGCGGGTCGAATACACGAGTCAGTGCCAGAACGCCGGTGTTTTCGCCGTAGGTGGTGTTGGCTGGCGCGCCGAAGAGCGACGCCAGGATGGTGGCAAGGCCGTCGCCCAGCAGCGTGCGGTGCAAGCCAGGGTTGGCGATGTAGTTGCGCTCGCACGTAGAGCTGATGGCGGAAATGTCGCCGATGTGCTCGATGGTGGTGGCGAAGGCCAGCGGCATGATAGTGATGATGGCGGTGATGGCAAGGCCGGTGTCGAATTCGGTGCCGAACAGGTGGAACACCGTGTTGTCCCATACTACGGGGAGTCCGATCCACGCGGCATCAGCCACGCCAGAAAAATCAACTTCGCCCATGGCGGTTGCGGCGGCGTAGCTTACCACCACGCCCATAAGAATGGGGATGATGCGCAGCATGCCCTTGCCCCAGATGTTGCATACCACGATGGTTGCGATGGCAATAAGGGCAACGGCCCAGTTGGTGGAACAGTTCGAGATTGCGGAACTTGCCAGGATAAGCCCGATGCAGATTACGATGGGGCCGGTTACCACGGGCGGGAAGAACCTCATAACGCGGGCAGGTCCGAATGCGCGGAACAGGGCAGAGAGCACCAGGTATAAAAGGCCTGCGCACGCAACGCCCAGGCAGGCATAGGGGAGCAGTTCCGCTTCGCCGTTAGGGGCGATGGCGGCGTATCCGGCGATGAAAGCAAACGATGAACCCAGGAAGGCAGGCACTTTCCCTTGCGAAAGGAAGTGGAACAGCAACGTGCCCAGGCCTGCGAACAGGAGCGTGACGCTGACAGAAAGCCCGGTGAGGACGGGCACCAAGATAGTGGCGCCGAACATGGCGAACATATGCTGGATGCCCAACACGAACATACGCGGTTTGCCCAGCGTGCGCGCGTCATAGACGGCTGGCAGGGTGCCATGGGCAGTGGATGGTCTGGTTTCTTCGCTCATCAAAAGCCTTTCAGTGCAGAATTTGAAATCGACTTATTGTAGATGTGCGAGGCGCCGAACCCGTCACGAACCGACAGGCGGTTGCTTTGAGCGAGCACGAGGGTCTCATTAAACCAGCTTTGCGTAATCCTGGCTTTGATGGAATATTCGAATAATATAAACGCTTTGCTTCTCAGTACGGAAAAGCAGAATGTAATTCATGAGCAATGCTTTTTGGTATCCGAGGAACCTTAGGCGAGGCTCTTGGGAAAAGGGAAATGCGTTAGGAGTTTCTTCGAGTGCCGAGATGGTCTTTTCGAGCTCGTCAATGAAATGCTTAGCAGCTTTCTGATTCCCGAGATCATTCATCAGGTAGCCGACAATGGATTCCTGGTCAGCACGTGCTTCTGCTGTAATGTGAACGCTATAGGCCATAACGTGAACGGATATCGTCGATGGCGACGTGGGCTTCAATCGTTCTGCCTGCTGCAATGTCTGCTTCGGCCCGGTCAATAGACTGATAGAGTCGCAAGCGTGCTGCATCTATTTTCAATGCTTCATAGGCGCTGGTCGAAAGTGCCACGAATGCTTCGCATCCATTTTTCGTTACGACGACAGGCGAATCGGAATTCTCGACAAGCTTCGTGAAGTCGGCGGTGTTTTTTAATTCTTTCATTGGCACGCATACTGGCATGGCTAACCTCCACGTTTGGTTGAAGATACCATGATTATGGTATCACGTAGCCAGTGAAATGGTTCTGTTTTCATCGTCGGCATACCTGCCGAAAGCCGGTGATGAATGCCTTTATCTGGTTCTTTCTTAACGTTAAGAATTAGGTTAGGAATCTGGGGGGTGCGGTGTGCCATTTGCAGTGCAGCAAGAACAGATCTCGTCCAACTATTCCTCAAAACTGCTCAAGAAGTAGTCGTAAAGATCAGGTCTTACTGGGTTTTCCAAATCGTAATAGATCTCGACAGCATTCGTTTTTCCATCTGCCATCTTGATCTGTTTGAACTCGCCTGAGGGGTGCATTTCCCCTAGGAAGTAGAATTCTGTTCCGTTGTCTCTATCGTTTTTATTTTTCCGCAAGAACAAGAAGCAGCGCATCCCGTTATTCTCGGCATTGCTTAAGCTGATTATCTCAGGTGAGGAAAGGGTCCTTTTGCTCTTGGAAATGCAGATGATTTCCCTGTCATTTATAAAGCGGTCTTGGTATTGGGTTGTAATGCTGATATCGGGTTCTTTTTCGTAATTGACGAATACAGGAAAGGTGTTGGTTTCCTTGTCGTGAAAGTATCCGCCAATGTTTTGGCAGTTAGGCTCCTTTGACCAATTCAGGAAGCGACAGACTTCTTCGCGTGTGTACTTCATGTTTAAGACGAAACTTGTGTCTTTGTAAGTATCTGAATAGCTCTTTTGCGCACGGCTGATGCCGAAGTTGATGGCATCCAGAACGCAGGCTTTAAACCAGCTGTCCTGGAGAGCACGAGCAAACTGAACGCTTAGCGTTGAGATGCCGTCGTTTTCCGATACAAGCTGCTTTCCTTTTTTCGGGTAAATCCCGGTCAGCATTCTTGTCACTGATCGGTTTTCGAGGGCACATCGTTTATTGTTCGCTTTGGGTAGTTCGGTTGGTGCTGCAGTTTCGACCAGTCGCCGAAGTATCTCAAGATCTGCAACTCTTTTTCCGTTGGCCATTTTGACTGAAATAAACTTCAGGAATTCGAGTTCTTCTTTGTCGAAGGCGAATGGGCAATCATCTTCGTATTTCATCAAAAAGGCCGGGTAAGAGTCGTATTTATTGATGATAAGCATAGGATCGATTGACTCGTTCGTATCGAAATCGGTGAGGTACGGAATTCTGCCAAGAAGTTGACGCAAATCTTCGTATTCAGAGCGAATCAATTTTGCAGAGCTGAATTTTCCTTCCTCAAGGGCTGAGAAAATACGCTTCTCGGCAATGCGGTCAAAGGAAACGGTAGAGCATCCAGGAATGACGGAGCTGCCTTCCTTGACAACCTTTCTAAGGTTGTCTTTGTTATATGTTCTATCACCAGTAAGTGCGATGGGGATGAGGTAGTTTTGCTGATAATTACCAATAAAATCAAGGACCAGCGTGTAATCTTTGGATGGGTCTTTCCTTAGCCCTCGTCCTAATTGTTGTACAAACACAATTGCGGACTCGGTTTTTCTGAGCATGATGATTTGATTAATGGACGGAATGTCGATTCCTTCGTTGAAGATATCGACGGAGAAGATGTATTCGATTTCTCCCGCTTCAATTTTTCGAATTGCCTCATCTCGTTCGGCATCGGTTGATTCTCCGCTGATTGAAAGGGTTTTGTATCCCTTTTCATTGAACATAGTCGATAGCGTTTTTGCCTCTTCGTTTCGACTGCAGAAAATCAAACCTTTACGGTCTTTCTTGCGCACCGAGTATTCTTCAATTTTTCTTGTTATATGGCCGACGCGTGCTTCGGAAGTGAGCTGTGAAAAAGCAGAGAAGTCATCTGCCTCTTTGTCATCAATATTTAGGTCGGCAATACCGTAGTAGTGGAAGGGGACGAGCATCTCGTTTTCGAGCGCGTCTTGCAGAGTAATTCGATATGCAATCACGTGATTGAACAATTCGTAGACATTGTATCCGTCGGTTCGTGTTGGGGTCGCGGTCATGCCCAGGACAAACTTTGGTTTGAAATACTCAAGTATCTTCTGATAGCTCTTCGCTCCTGTTCGATGTGCTTCATCGATGATGATGTAATCGAATTCTTCTGGAGAGAAATTCGTTAGATGGCCCGACAGGGAAACGACCATTGCGAATAGGCAGCTTGCGCTTCTTTCTTTGGGGTTGATGAATTGACCGTAGGTATAGGTATCACCGAGTACATTATTGAAACTCTTTTGGGAAGCATCGAGAATTCGTTGCCTATGGGCAACGAAAAGAACCTTCTTCGGTTTCACCTTTTCGATTTCAAGGGCTGAAAGATAAGTTTTTCCCGTGCCGGTTGCGGAAACCAGTAAAGCTCTCGGTTCGTTTCTTTTATGCAAGACGCTCAAGGCTTCTAGAGCTTGAGACTGCATTTTGTTTGGCCTGATTTTTGATGTGGTGTCGGAATCTTTTATCGCAAAGCCTCTTTGGTTTTGCTCAAGTGCATATCGGCTACATGTTTTCGGGAGGCAATCAAGATATACCTCATAGTTGTCGACCCATGTTTTAGTTATCGGCGTCGTAAGATCATCGTTCCATAGCCTTAAAAACTCTTCTTTTGTTTGGTGGAGGATTTCTCCGTTTGGAAACGATCGAAATAAGATGTTCCATTCTTTATTGCAGGTTAAGGCTGTCTGGGTGAGGTTAGAGCTTCCAATTATTATGGTAGAAATTCCGTCCTGGTCGAAGAAGTATCCTTTTGCGTGCAGGCTGCCTTGGTAGATGCGTGCCTCAATATTCGGGTATTCAAGGATTTTTCTTAGAGCATCAGGTTCGTTAAAGGAAAGATATGTCGAGGTTAGGATTCTTCCCGGTATGTTTTTGCTGCTTAATTCGGCGAGGATTCCGGCAAGTACCTGAATGCCACTTGAAGTTATAAATGCTACAGATAAGTCAAAACTGGTGCAGTTTGCGAATTCCTTTTTGAGGACAGAAAGCACATTGCAGGTTGAGTCATTGTTGCTCAGGATTTTGGGAGCATAGCGGTCGTCAGCTTTTTTATTAGAGTCGATGAAGCTTGATTCAAGGCTGGCGGAAAAATCAATCGCGTTGTATTCGATGTTTCCCATATTTGCGCCCTCCAATGGTGCTTCATCGAAATCCCAGATGAATGTTCTATTGAGATCTTATCCGGTTGATCGTGTTCGATCCCGACTCGGCTTATAAATGCGTAGAGCGGCAGATCCAGCCGGTGCCCGGCAGGTAAAAGGCCCTCAATACAAGGTTTGATGTCTTGGGAGGTTACTCGTGAAGATGATAAACGTGGTTGCTGCGGCAATTCTTCATGATGAAAAAGTGTTTGCAACCCAAAGGGGATACGGCGAATTCAAGGGTGGTTGGGAATTCCCTGGCGGAAAGGTTGAAAAGGGGGAGACGGCGGAAGAAGCGCTTATTCGAGAAATCCATGAGGAATTGAAAGCTACCATTTCGGTCGACTCTTTTCTTTGTCAAGTTGAGTATGACTATCCCTCGTTTCACCTGTCCATGGGCTGCTTTCTTTGCAAGGTTGTGGATGGTCACTTGGAATTGCTTGAACATTCGGCTGCAAAATGGCTTGGAAAGTCGGATTTGCGTTCAGTAAATTGGCTGCCTGCTGACATTGACGCTGTTGAGGCATTGGAAAAGCTGGATGTGCTGAACTGATGCGTTGTGATGGCGCTCTTCAAGAGTGGAGAACTTCGTTGTCGCTAAGATTCCTAGGGCCATGCACCTTGCTTGTCCATTGATGCGGCAACCTTGGCTCAACGTCTGAGCTTTTGCACGAGCATCAGATAAGCCCCCTTGCCCCCCATCTCCACACCGCCTTCATGGTTACGGAGCCGTTTCTTGCCGCTGCCCACACCCCTTGGTACTATGTTTTTGCACACTGTGTTCATTAATGGTCGCTTTGTCTAACTTGTAGCCCGAGCTTGCAGGCGGCCGCACAAGGGGGAAGAGGTTATCGTGCCAGCTGGTTCCAGCGCACAATTGCGTTGCACTGACAACGCCGGCATCGTTGCGCCGTCTTTTGGCGACGGCGTCAGCCCCGCTGCGTCCTGCGCAGAAGATCGTCGCATCACGCGCAGCAAGAAGGCTCTTCGGGGCGCGCTTATTTCCCTTATGGAAGAAAAGGGCTTCGAGGCCATCACGGTAAATGACCTGTGCTCCGCCGCCGACCTTAACCGCGGCACGTTCTACAACCATTTCCGCAGCAAGGAACATCTGCTTGCCACCTTCGAAGACGAAGTGATGGCCGACCTTGCCCACATCCAAACGCAGATGGAAACGTTCAATGTGCGTGATGTGGTAGCCGTGCGCCTTATGAAGCGCCCGCTGCCGTTTCTCGTTGAACTCTTCGACTACCTGCGTAAACAGGGCGCGTTCCTGCATGCAGTGCTTGGCCCCGGCGGTGACGCCGCCTTCGGCCCGCGCCTGCGCGATTCGGTGTGCACGCACCTTATCCAAAGTGTGCTCCACGAGCAGTATCGAAACGATCCTAGCCCGCTTGTTAGCTATTACCTGGCCTTTTACGCTTCGGCGTACTTAGGCGTCATTACCCATTGGATTGAAACCGGCATGAAGGAAAGCTCGGAGGAAATGGCCCTCATCGCCATGCGCCTGCTTTTCATCAAGCCCGGCGAACCTATTCGAATGTGAGGAGATTCACCATGGCAACCGAAGCTGGAGCATCTAAGCTCCACCTTGGCATAGACGTGGGATCAACCACGGTAAAAGTCGCAGTTCTGGACGCTGACGAGCAAATCGTCTACTCCGTGTACCGCCGCCACCATGCCGATGTGCGTGCAACGGTGTTGGAAGTGCTGCGCGAAGCGGCCGCCCAGTTCCCCGACAAGGAAGTTACCGTAGCCATCACCGGCTCGGGTGGCTTGCTGCTTTCCCAGTGGCTGGGCATTGAGTTCGTGCAGGAGGTTATCGCTTCCAAAACCGCCGTTGAAACTTTCATCCCCAAGACCGATGTTGCTATCGAGCTTGGTGGCGAAGACGCGAAGATCATCTACTTCGACAACGGCATCGAACAGCGCATGAACGGCACCTGCGCCGGCGGTACCGGTGCGTTCATCGACCAGATGGCTGCGCTTTTGGACACCGACGCCACGGGCCTGAACGAACTGGCGCAGCATCACACCGTGCTGTATCCGATTGCCAGCCGCTGCGGCGTGTTCGCCAAAACCGACGTGCAGCCGCTGCTCAACGAAGGCGCCAAGAAGGAAGACATCGCGGCTTCCATTTTCCAGTCGGTTGTTACCCAGACCATTTCAGGTCTGGCATGTGGCCGTCCCATCCGTGGCCACGTGGCTTTCCTGGGCGGCCCGCTGCAGTACCTTCCTGAACTGCGCAAACGCTTCTATGAAACGCTTGAACTCGATGAAGAGCACATCATCGTGCCCGACAACGCCCACCTGTTCGTGGCCAGCGGCTGCGCCTTGGCGGGTTCCGAGGCCAAGCCCGAGCTGCTCTCTGATGTGGTATCCCGCTTGGAGAACCTCGGCGACGTGCAGGGCAGCGAAGTGGTGCGCCTGCCTCCGCTGTTCAAAGACGAAGCCGACTACAAGGAATTCAAAGAGCGCCACGACAAGGAAAAGGTGCGCCGTACCGACCTGGCAACCTACGAAGGCTCTGCTTACCTGGGCATTGACGCTGGTTCGACTACGTTCAAGAGCGCGCTTATCGCTGAAGACGGCAGCCTTCTGTGGAGTAGCTACGTCAACAACAAGGGCGATGTTCTGGGCTGCGCTAAGCGCGCCGTGGCCGAACTGTACAAGCAGCTCCCTGTTGACGAAGCCGGCAAGCCGAAGGTGACCATCGGTCATGTGACGGTAACCGGTTACGGCGAAGCGCTGTTGCTGGAAGCCTTGCGCGTTGACTCGGGCGAAATCGAAACGGTAGCGCATCTGCGCGGTTCTCAGGAAATGCTTCCCGGCGTCGAGTTCATCTTGGACATCGGTGGTCAGGACATGAAGTGCCTGCGCGTGAAAGACGGCGTTATCGACCACATCATGCTGAACGAGGCATGCTCTTCCGGCTGCGGTTCGTTCATCGAAAGCTTCGCATCGGGCCTGAACTTGGACGTTTCCGAGTTCGCGCAGAGTGCCATCAAGGCTGAAAACCCCGTTGACCTGGGCAGTCGCTGCACGGTGTTCATGAACAGCCGCGTGAAGCAGGCGCAGAAGGAAGGTGCCACGGTAGGCGACATTGCCGCCGGCCTGGCTCTTTCCGTTATCAAGAACGCCCTGTTCAAGGTAATCAAAATCCGCGACCCCCGCGAAGTGGGCAAGAAGGTCATCGTTCAGGGCGGCACGTTCCTAAACGATGCAGTGCTGCGCGCATTCGAGCAGCTGGCCGAAACCAATGCGGTTCGTCCCGACATCGCAGGCAACATGGGCGCTTACGGCGCTGCGCTTCTGGCGCGCGACCGCGCTCACGCCAAGGAAGCCGCAACCGGCACGCCCGCGCATACTTCCATGCTCGACCTGGAATCGCTGCTGGCACTTGAGCCCACGCATCGCAACGTGCGTTGCAAGGCATGTTCCAACCATTGCCTGCTTACCATCAACGACTTCGGCAAGGATGAGAAAACGGGCAAGCACCGCCGCTTCATCACGGGCAATCGTTGCGAAAAGGGCGCGGGCCTTGCAGAAGAAGCCGCCAAGGTTCCCAACCTCTTCGAGTACAAGACCAAGCGCATGTTCGACCATTACCAGCCGCTTTCCAAGGAAGAGGCCACTCGTGCAACGGTGGGCATCCCGCGCGCGCTGAACATGTACGAGAACTACCCGTTCTGGTTCACGTTCTTCACGAAGCTGGGCTTCCGCGTGGTGCTTTCCGACCCGTCCACGAAGAAGACCTACGAAGCGGGCATCGAATCCATGCCGTCCGAAAGCGTGTGCTATCCGGCGAAGCTTTCCCACGGCCACATCATGAACCTGCTGGAAAAGGACATCGATTTCATCTGGATGCCGTGCGCCAAGTACGAGCGTCAGGAAGACGAAACCGCCGGCAACCACTTCAATTGCCCCATCGTCATGAGCTATTCCGAGGCGTTGAAGCTCAACGTCGATGCGCTGAACGAAACCGATATCCAGTTCCTGAACCCCTTTGTGCCGTACCACATGAAGGACAAGCTGAAGGAGCGCCTGTACGTAGAGCTGGTCGAAAAGCATCCTGAGCTTATGGGTGCAGGCAAGGCTCCCACGAAGGCCGAAATCGCCGAGGCGGTAGACGCTGCGTGGGCGGAAGACGAGCAGCTGCATGAAGACATCCACAACAAGGGCATGGAAACCCTGAAGTGGATCGAGGACCACGGCGTTCACGGCATCGTGCTTGCGGGCCGCCCGTACCACGGCGATCCGGAAATCAACCACGCCATCCCCGAACTGCTTACCAGCTTCGGCCTTGCGGTGTTCACGGAAGATTCCATTGCCCACATGGGGCAGGTGGAACGTCCGTTGCGCGCAGTTGACCAGTGGATGTACCACACGCGCCTGTACCGTGCCGCCAAGGTGGTTACCCAGCGTGACGATTTGGACCTTATCCAGCTGAACAGCTTCGGCTGCGGCCTTGACGCCATCACCACCGACCAGGTTCAGGAAATCTTGGAAGGCTCGGGCAAGATCTACACGGTTCTGAAGATCGACGAGGTTTCCAACCTTGGTGCTGCCCGCATTCGCGTGCGCTCGCTTTTGGCTGCGTTGAAAGACCAGGCCGACGAGCGTGCCGAGCAGGCTGCCCTCGAAGGCGGGTGCCCGGTATGCGGCATCGACGCCGACAAGCTGGAAGCCGATGTGGCTGCACGCGAAGCGGCCATCGAGGCTAAAACCGGCAAGCGCGAAGCCGAGGCAGGCGCTGCCGTTGCAGCCGAGATTGCCCACGAGCAGGGTGGGGCAGCATGCTGCACAGCGGAAGCGCTGATGCATGATGAGCATGCGCGCGAAGCGGAGTCCACGGCATTCCCGAAGGTGCAGTTCACCCAGGAAATGAAGGATGCCGGCTATACCATTCTGTGCCCGCAGATGGCGCCGATCCACTTCGATCTGCTGGTGCCCATCTTCCGCGCAAACGGCTACAACCTGGAGCTTCTACCTGCTGTTGACCACGGTGCGGTGGATGCTGGCCTGAAGTACGTGAACAATGACATCTGCTACCCGTCCATCTTGGTTACCGGCCAGATCATGGAAGCGGTAACCTCGGGTCGCTACGACACCGACAAGCTTGCGGTTATCATCACGCAAACAGGTGGCGGCTGCCGTGCAACCAACTACATCAGCCTTATCCGTAAGGCGCTGAAGGCAGCGGGCTTGGGCCACATCCCGGTAATTTCGCTGGCGTTCAAGAAGCTCGACGAGTCCAACCCGGGCTTCAAGGTGACGGCAACCATGCTGTACAACGCCATCTTTGCGCTGTTCTACGGCGACCTGCTTATGCAATGCTTGTATCGCACGCGCCCCTACGAAATCGAGAAGGGCGCAGCAGAACAGCTTTTCAATTACTGGATGGAAAAGTGCAAGCGCCAAATCAGCGAAGGCGAGAAGTTCGGCCGTTACAAGAAGACGGTGCGCGCCATCGTCGACGATTTCGACAACCTGCCGCTGCAGGGCGAAGGCACCAAGCCGCGCGTTGGCGTTGTGGGCGAGATTCTGGTTAAGTTCCATCCCACGGCAAACAACCAGGTGGTAGACGTAATCGAGTCCGAAGGCTGCGAAGCGGTTGTTCCCGGCCTGGTCGACTTCTTCCTGTTCGGCATCGCAGGCTCCATCTTCCAACAGGATGGCGTCGGCAAGTCGAAGAAGGGCGCTATGGGTGCAAAGGCCGGCTTGGCTGCCATTGCCAAGCTGCGCAAGCCGATGAACGATGCACTGGCGAAGTCGAACCGCTTCGAGCCGCCGACGGATATCTTCGAGCTGGCAAGCTACGCCGAAGAGATTCTTTCGCTGTGCAATTCCATGGGTGAAGGTTGGCTGCTCACCGCCGAGATGTGCGAGCTTATCCGCAACGGCGCGCCGAACATTGTGTGCGCTCAGCCTTTCGCGTGCTTGCCGAACCATGTGGTGGGCAAGGCGGTTATCAAGGAACTGCGCCGTCGTTACAAGGGCACCAACATCGTTGCAGTTGACTACGACCCTGGCGCTTCCGAGGTAAACCAGCTGAACCGCATCAAATTGATGATCTCGGTTGCAAAGGCGAACCTCGCTGAAGAGTTGAAGGAAAAGCAGCAGCATTCCGACGAGCAGGGAACCAAAACCGAGTTCCATACTGAAGACGAAGTGGAAACCACCCGCGCGTAACGGGGTAAGAGGGGCAGGTCCCAAACTCCAACTTTCATTAAGCGCCGCTACGGGCAACCGGGCGGCGCTTTTTTCTGCCCATAGGGGCCGTTCTGTTGGGCGCGTGCGTATCCAGGAAAGTTGTCCGAAAGTGACTGTCCCTTTTGAACGCTGCTCTGGGGCATTGGTTGCGCCGGAACTGCCAGTTGCGATGTGACTTTTGTAAAGATGAATTCACAAAAATGCAACAGGCGATGGGCGGTGTAGAATTCCACGCACTATGGATATGATTGCAAATCTCACAACATCGTTTTTCGGTACTGAGCCTTGGGGCTTGGCCGTTGTTTTAGTGCTGGTGTTCTTGGCGGGCTATGTTGACGCCATTGCCGGCGGCGGCGGGTTGATTTCGCTTCCTGCGTACATGATTGCGGGGCTGCCCACGCATGCTGCAATCGCCACGAACAAGCTCAGCTCCTGCATGGGCACTGCGGTTGCCACGTTCCATTATGCGAAGTCGGGCTTTATCAACCTGCGTTTGGCGTTGCCCAGCATCGGTTTCGCGTTCCTGGGCTCTTTCTTGGGATCGAACCTCCTTTTGCTTGCCGACGACGGCTTCCTGCGCGTTTTCCTTCTTATCGTGCTGCCTCTTACGGCAATATACGTTATGAAGTCGAAAAGCTTCGATGCGGCAGGACTCGAGTCGTTTTCCCTGAAGAAGACAATGCTTTTATGCATGGCCATAGCTTTTGCCGTGGGTATCTACGATGGTTTCTACGGTCCTGGTACGGGCACGTTTCTGATGCTTCTGCTTACGGGTGTGGCGCACCTGCGCTTGGACTCGGCGGCAGGCGTGACGAAGTCGATCAACCTAACTACTAATTTTGCGGCATTGGTCGTATTCCTGGTTAACGACCAGGTGATGATCTTGCTGGGCCTGCTGGCCGGCCTTGCCAACATGGGCGGCAACTACTTGGGCTCCCACAGCTTCACCAAAAACGGCGGTTCCGTTGCGCGTCCCATCACCATCACCGTTTTGCTTATCTTCTTCGTGAAAGTGATCTGGGATTTCGTGGCGTAGTTGTATTACTGCGAACATCACTGTTGCTCGAGCTGAGCTCAACCCTGGGACTTCGGTCCTGCGGAACCAGGTAGCATACTCCACGAAAGTATGTTGATTTTCTTCAACGTTTCTTCCTATATGTGAACGTGTTCAACTATGCAACGAAAAGCGTTATAGTGGGGTTGTTCGAATATGTGAACACGTTCATTTGCCGCAGAAAGAGGGAGCGGCATTGACGCGGGCTTGGCCCGCATGGGGAGAGGCGGAAACTGCTATGAGCAAGATTCCAAGCGTAGAAACAATGGGCACCTGCCCGAAATGCGGAACGTTGCTGGACATTACTGTCGAACTGGTTCCCGATAAAGTGATTTATCGCGGCGTTTGCCCTGAACATGGTGCATTTTCTAGGAGCGAGCCCCGAGCCGATATGTCGGAGTTGGGGATAAAGATATCCTCCACCGTTGGCATCCAAGGCCAGCATCGTTCAGTTGCATAAGCTACCTGCCATGGAGTCCCCGCTGGAAACAGCGGGGATTTTTTTTGCGTCAAGATTTGGCTTGCTTTTGTCAAAAAGAGCCCCAAAAGTACGAATCTGCAACATGGATTACCGAGAACAGGGCTGAATCGTTTCAAAAAGGCAGGTAAATCGTACAAAAAGGCTCCCGGTTCGAGAGCCGATGCTGACAAATCGTACTTTTCGGGCCTAATTTGCCAAAATGCATGCGTTTTCTAGCGGAACGACGCATGCCATCGCCATGGAGCTCATTTTCCCGCTTTATGAGGCTTTCGGCATGGTGCGCTTCGCTGCTTCAGCCTCGCCGTAGTGGATGGCGGACATTGGGCACATCCGCAAGCATCCAAAGCACATAAGGCATTGATCCTTCACCCAGGTGGGGCGCCCATCTTCCATTTTGATGGCTTCAGCGGGGCAGATCTTCTCGCAATGGCCGCAGCCAATGCATCTATCGTTCACCGTGAAATTGTCGGTGTACAGGACTTCGTCAAGATCGACACGCGTGTAAAGGCCTGCCGTGCTTTTCGTTTTTCCGTCAGCCATGATGGCCTCCTTTGTTGTGTCCCCACTTGCATTGTAGTGCGGTGGACAAAGGGGAAATAATGCATTCTAAACTGTTACCTATGCATAGGATTCATAGAAGATCGTCGCGTCAGGCTCAGGCGGTTTGAAGGCAGCGTACCTAACAAAACGTTCGCTGCAAGGCGCGGAGCGAACAGCAAGCTTGCATGTTGAGCATGGGCTTATAGCGGGGTTATGGGGTTCGTATGGGCAAATGTTTGCCCGCATGGGTCGGCGAGTCGTGGGAATTGACGGACATAGCAGGGAATAGCGGGCTGCCGCAGGGAAACGGGCCCTGTAACGCGATGTGCTCATGTTTATTTTCAGATTGTGGGTTGGCGGTCTATTCGCGTGCTTCGCTATTCGGCTAAGTCGGGTATAATTTCATGGTTATACAAAAACACAAGGATGAAGAAAGGGTGCATCGTGGCCAACAGCTACAAGCAAACCATGAATCTGCCGCGCACCGACTTCGCGATGCGTGCAAATTTGCCTGAAAACGAACCCAAGCGCCTTCAGTACTGGAATGACATCGACATTTACGCAAAGGTGCTTGAAAAGAACAAGGACAACGCACCCTTCATTTTGCATGACGGTCCTCCGTACGCTAACGGCCCCATCCACATCGGCCATGCCTTCAACAAGATCCTCAAAGACTTCATCGTGAAGTACAAGTCCATGCGCGGCTACTACGCTCCGTACGTTCCCGGTTGGGACTGCCATGGCCTGCCCATCGAGAACAAGGTTGAAGAGCAGCTCGGTGAAGAGAAGATGGCGAAGATCGATACGGCAACGTTCCGCAAGATCTGCCGCGAATACGCCACCAAGCAGCTCGACGGCCAGCGCGAAGGCTTCAAGCGCCTTGGCGTGGGTGCCGAATGGGACAACCCCTACCTTACCTACCTGCCCGAATACGAGGCCGGCAACATCGAAATCTTCAAGAAGCTCTACCTGGATGGCAGCGTATACCGTGGCCGCAAGCCTATCCATTGGTGCAGCCATTGCCATACCGCGCTCGCTGAAGCCGAAATCGAGTACAGCGACGAAATGAGCCCTTCCATCTACGTGAAGTTCTTCTTCACCGAGATGCCTGCGGTTATGAAGGAAGCTGCTCAGGCAGCTGGTATGGGCGATGCCAAGTCCGGCGTGGTTATCTGGACCACCACCCCTTGGACGCTTCCTGCCAACCAGGCGGTATGCGTTTCCCCGATTGCGGAATACGCGGTTGCCATCGTTGACGGTCAGCTTTTGGTCATGGCCAACGAGCTGGCAGACGCGGTTGCCGAAACCGCTGGCTGGGGCGAGCTTTCCTTCCTGGAAAAGGACGGCAAGAAGCTTATCTTCGCTGGTTCCGAGCTTGCTGGCGCAACGTATGCTCATCCTATCCATGCCGATGAAACCGGCGTGGTGCTTACGGGCAATCACGTCACCATGGAAAGCGGCACGGGCTGCGTCCATACGGCTCCTGGCCATGGCGTTGACGACTACAATGCGTGCCAGGCTGCGGGCATCAAGGAAATCAAGATGCCTGTCGATGACGAGGGCCGTTTCTATGCGGGCTCCTGCCAGTGGGAGGGCATGACCACCGACGAGGCCAACCCCGCCATTATCGAATGGCTGCGCGGGCAGGGTACTTTGGTGGCCCATGTCGACATCAGCCACAGCTACCCGCATTGCTGGCGCTGCCATCAGCCGGTTATCTTCCGTGCAACCACCCAGTGGTTCGTTTCCATGGACGACACCGGTATTCGCGAAAAGGCCAAGAAGGCCATCGAAAACGAAGTGAACTGGTATCCCGCTTGGGCCGCCAATCGCATTGGCGCCATGGTGGCCGACCGTCCCGACTGGTGCATTTCCCGTCAGCGTTACTGGGGTGTGCCGATTCCGGTGTTCACCTGCGATTCCTGCGGTGAAACGGTGGCAACCGAGGCAACGTTCGACGCTGTTATCGACTTGTTCAAGACCGAAGGCGCCGATGCTTGGTACAAGAAATCGCCGGCTGAGTTCCTTCCTGCCGACACCTGCTGCCCGAAGTGCGGCGCTGGCGTTGAGCATCTGACGTCCGACAAGGACGTTCTGGACGTTTGGTGGGAATCGGGCGTAAGCCACACCTCTGTTTGCGAGGCACGCGATTACCTGCAGCGCCCTGCCGATGTGTACTTGGAAGGTTCCGACCAGCATCGTGGTTGGTTCCAGTCTTCGCTGCTTACCAGCGTTGCAGCGTATGGCATCCCGCCGTACAAGAACGTTATCAGCTGCGGCTTCACCATGGACAAAGACGGCAAGAAGATGTCCAAGTCGTTGGGCAATACCATCGACCCGAACGAAGTGAACAAGAAGCTGGGCGCCGAGGTTCTTCGCATGTGGACCAGCTCGGTTGACTACAGCCAGGACGTTTCCATCGGTGACGAGATCTTGCAGCGCACGTCTGACACGTACCGCAAGTTCCGCAACACCTTCCGCTTCCTGCTGGGCAACCTGAGCGACTTCGACGATGCAACGGATTGCGTGGCATGGGACGAGCTCGAGCCCATCGACCAGTACATGATGGCGAAGACCACCGCTATGCTCGACGAGGTAACGAAGGCATACGACGAGTACCGCTTCCATGGCGTGTACCGTGCAACGTACGACTTCGTAACCGACCTTTCGAACGTGTACATGGACGTTGCGAAGGATCGTCTGTACTCCGAGGCGCCGGCAAGCCCGCGTCGCCGTGCGGTTCAGACTGTTCTGATGAACATCCTTGAGGTTATGGTTCGCGTTCTTGCTCCTGTTCTGACGTTCACCACCGACGAGGTTTGGCAGCATTACCCTGAGGCTATCCGCAACCGCGAGGGTCGCGTTGAGTCGATTCAGCTTACCGATTGGCCTACGCGCGAGGGCTTTGTTCCCGCGCTTCCCGCCGACACGGCAGAGCTTGAGTCGAAGTGGGCAACCATCATGGAAGTTCGCGATGTGGTGACCAAGGCGCTTGAGGAGGCACGTGGTGCCAAGACCATCAAGAAGAGCCAGGAGGCTGCCGTTAAGGTAACGGTTCCTGCTGCTGCTCTTGCTTTGCTGGAATCCTTTGACGTCGAAGTGTTCGAGGAACTGTTCATCGTTGCCGGCGTTGAATTCGTTGAAGGTGCCGAGCTTGGTTGCGAGGTAGTTGCAGCGCAGGGCGAGAAGTGCCCCCGTTGCTGGAACTTCCGCGAACTGGGCGGCAACGCAAACCATCCGCATGTGTGCAAGCGCTGCGGTGATGCGCTCGATGCCATCGGCTTCGAAGGCGAAGAATAGGATTTTTGCCTGGAATGACCAACGTTTCCCAAAACGATTCGGGTGCCGCCAAGCACGGC
>CAJKUH010000003.1 GCA_905203045.1 uncultured Eggerthella sp. | reverse complement strand
CGTGTTCACCTTCTACGAGCGCTTGAAGGAACTGGTCCTGCTTCCCCGCGGCTACGCCGACCCGCTTCCGTTCGCCCGCATCGACGTGTTCTTGAACGAAGACGACCTAAGCTGCGGGTTCTGCGAGTTCAACGGCGACGGGTCTGCCGGCATGAACGAAAACCGCGAGATCACCAACGGCATCGACACCACCGAAACATTCAAGCGCTTTTCCCAGAAGCACCCGCTTGAGGCATGCGAGCTGTTCGATTCCTGGGTGCGCGAGTTCATCGGCATCTTCGAGCATTCGAAGCATTTCGTGCCGGGCGCGCGCTTTGCCATCTGCGACTATCTGGAATGCGGAGTGGTCGACGAGTTCAAGGTGTTCGCCTCCTACTTCTCCCGCTACGGCTACGAGTGCGTGGTATGCGATGTGCGCGACCTGAAGTTCGACGGCGGCGCGCTCTACGATGCCGACGGCCTTCCCGTGCACGCCATCTGGCGCCGCAGCGTGACAAACGACGTGCTCGACCATTGGGACGAGTCGCAAGACCTTATCGAAGCCGTGCGTCACGAGGCAGTGGCGCTGATCGGCAGCTTTGCCGGCCATCTGGTGCACGACAAGCAGATATTCGAAGTGCTGCGCCACCCCAAAACCAAGGCCATCCTCACGCCCGAGGAAAACGAGTTCGTGGAACGCCATGTGCCCCGCACCCTGTTCCTGGACGAAAAGGAAATCGACCTCGACGAGGTACGCAGCAACAAGGACGCCTGGATCATCAAGCCTACCGACAACTACGGCGCCAAAGACGTGTACGCCGGCGTTTCCTGCACGCAGGAAGAATGGGAGGCGCTGATCGAGCGCTTCGCCAACGGCGCCTCGGGCGCACCGTTTATCGTGCAGACCTACCTCACGCCCTACAAGACGCACACCCTGCCGCCCGACGAGAACATCGAGGACCTTGCCGATAGCGAAGTGGACCGCACCGGCGCCTGGTACAACAACCTTAGCGGCCTGTACCTGTACAACGGTCATTTCCAGGGCATCTTCTCGCGCCTGGGACCCTACCCCACCATCAGCAAGGATCTGAAGGGCATCACCGCTGCCACCATCCGCGTAAGGGGCTAATGCTGTGAGTTTCGCACGAAAGGCATTGAGCGCTGTTGTAACGTTGGCAACCAGCATCGCACTGGCCTACACCCTGTTCGGGCTGGGGTTCGTCGCCTGCACCACCCCGCAGGCGACAGCTGCCGTAGGCGGCACGTTCTCGGGCTGGGGCAACTCGGTGTTCCCCGAGCAGGACATGGCGAACATCGCCGAGGCAACGCGCGCCTTTTCAGTAGACGGTGCATCGACCGACGAGCTGACCGATGCCATCTTGCAGGCGCTGGAAGACTCGAACCCCGAGCTTGCCCAGGCTTTTGCGGCCAATGGGCTTGATATCACAGCCAACCAGGGAAAGGCAACGTCGATGGCGGGCGCCCTTTCCGATCGCTACACCTTGCCGCAAAACGCGCTTTCGCACTTACAGGACTGCACGCCCATCTTCACCACGGGGCGCATCTCGGTAGGGGTCGTGGGCGGCTTTACGGTAGTGGGCCTTGTTGCGCTGGGCATCATCGCCGGCCGCAAGGGCGTGGGACGCGCGCTTAAACTGGGCGCCACCCTGGTTGCCGCCGTCTTGCTTGCACTGGCAGCGTGGGCGGTAATCGACTTCAACGGGCTGTTCACCTGGATGCATCAGATGCTGTTCGCGCAGGGCAACTGGACGTTTAGCGCCAGCTCGCTTCTGATACAGCTGTTCCCCGAGGCGTTCTGGGCGGCTATGGCAGGCCTATGGGTTATCTGCAGTTTAGTGTGTGCGGCCATCTGCGGTTTAGCAGGGAAGATCATCGCGCACTAAGCAAAAGCAGGCACATGCAAAACGGGCCCCGGTTGGCATATCCAATCGGGGCCCGTTGCTTTTGCGGCTTAGGTTTGCTCAGGCGTGCGCTTCGCAAGCGCTACACGCCCGCAGGCTAGGCCAAACGGCCCTGCAGCTCCTTGGCGGCGGCTGCTTTGTCGAAGTTGCCGCCCGTCTTCTGGGTAAGGGCGCCCATCACACGACCCATTTCCTTCTTGGCAGTAGCGCCGGTTTCGGCCAAGACCTCGTCGATCAGGGCCATAAGCTCTTCGCCGGAAACCTGCTTGGGCAGGTACTCTTCCAGGATGCTCACCTGTTCAGTAAGCGTGTCGGTGCGCTCCTGGTCGTTGCCTGCCTTGATGGAAGCGTCCAGCGTTTCCTTTGCTTGCTTGATGGTGCGCTTCAGCATGGCATCGACATCGGCATCCGTGATCTCACGGCGCTCGTTCACTTCGATGTTCTTGATTTCGCCCAGAACCTGGCGAAGGATAGCCAGACGGGGCTTGTCCTTCGCCTTCATTGCAGCCTTGATCTCGTCACGCAGTTCCTGATAAGTCATGTGTTCCTCCTCATTGAATCAACCACATTATACGCGCGGTGCAAGATGTGCCGGCAAATGACGAAGCCACACGGCATGCAGGAGTACAATCTCGGGTATTACTAAACGCAATGCATCCCGAAAGGAACTATCATGAGCCCGTCCGATCGCTGGTTCGCCTTCTTCAACAGAACCATCCCCAACGTGATCCTGCGCCTGGTGGTGCTGTTCGGCGGCTTCCTTTCCATGGCGATGTCCATTGCGCTCATGCGAACCACTGGGCTTGGCAACTCGCCCATCTCGTGCATCCCAGCAACGCTTTCGTACATCACGCCGCTGACCCTTGGCACCATCACGTTCCTCATGAACATGGGCTTTTTGGCCGTTCAGATCATCTTGCTGCGCCGCGAGTTCAACCCCGTGCAACTGTTGCAGATACCCTTCACGTTCGTGTTCTCGATGATCATCGACCAGCTGCTCCCCTTCTGCGAAACGCTGCCCATGGACCTGTATCCCGAGAGGCTGGGTTGGAACATCCTGGGGTGCTTCCTTCTTGCCATGGGCGTGTTTTTGCAGGTGAAAGCAAGCTTCGTTACCCTGCCTGGCGAAGGCATCGTATTGGCCATTGCCAGAACCGTGAGGAAGCCCTTTCCCAAATGCAAGATCGTCTTCGACAGCTCCATGGTTATCGTTTCGGTGATCATCTCGTTTGCGGGGCTGGGCTACCTGCAGGGCGTGCGCGAGGGCACCATCATCACCGCGCTTGCCGCCGGCACCATCGTGGGGCTCTACGGCAAGCTCATGCCCCACTTCGACAAGTTCTGCCCGATCGAGGGCCACATCAGCTTCGTCATCAACGTGCCCATGGCAAACGGCGAGCAGCCAAGCGCACCGGCAAACGATGGCGAGCCGCCCCTGGTCGTCGCCATCGAGCGTCAGTACGGTTCGGGTGGCCGCGAAATCGGCACGTTGGTAGGCAAGCAATTGGGCATTCCCATGTTCGACCACACGCTCATCGACCTCACCGCGCAGGAATCGGGCTTCCCGCCTTCCTACGTGAAGCAGCACGAGCAGGAGGTGCGCCGCGGCCTGATGTACAACCTGTACATGCAGAACTACCGCAGCGTCGGCGCCGAACCCGAGCAGATGGACGAGATGTGGCTGGCGCAGGCGCGCGCCATCACCAAGCTGGCGAACGTTGGGTCCTGCGTTATCGTGGGACGCTGCGCCGGGGCCATCTTGAAAGGCCGCAAGAACGTGCTCACCGCCTTCGTCCATGCACCGCTTGATGCGCGCATCGCCCGCGTGACGAAGCGAGACAGGCTGGGTGAAGCCGAGGCGAAAGCGCGTATCGAATCGATCGACCGCGAACGCGCCGAGCACAGCCTGCGCTTCGTGAACACCGCCTGGGATTCAGCGGAAACACATCACCTGATCATCGATTCATCCCTGGAAAAGCCCGAGGAAACCGCCGCGCTCATCGCCACCTTGGCACGCGGTGCCTTCCCGCAAGCCCCGCTTGAGCCCTGCCCGGAAAAACCCGCAAGGAACTAGCCAGCGAACTGCACTTATAAGAAACATGAATATCATCACATTTCCTCTATCTTCAGGGTTTAGCATAGTCTGGTTACCCCGATAATAGAATTCAAGCCCGCGTATGCGGGCTGTTTTGCGTGAAAGGAGTCCCGTGAGGTTCACCCAAGGCTGGCATTCATTTTTCGACAGAAACGTACCCAACGTCGTGCTGAGGCTTGCCGTTATGCTCGTCGGCGTCGCAATCGTATCGGCTTCGGTTGCCCTCACCCGCGCAACAGGCTTGGGCACTTCACCGGTATCGTGCTTTCCCGCCACGCTTTCCTACCTCACACCGCTGACCATCGGCACGTGGACGTTCATCATGAACGTGCTGTTCGTGCTGATTCAGATTGCGCTTCTTCGCCGCGACTTCAACCCGGTGCAGCTGCTGCAGATTCCCTACGTGTTCGTGTTCTCGGCGCTCATCGACGTGTTCGTGCCCTTCTGCGAGCTTATTCCCATGGAAAACTACGCCCTGCAGGTTATGTGGAGCGTTATCGGGTGCTTCATGACGGCCTTCGGCGTGTTCCTGCAGGTGAAGGCCAGCTTCCTTACCCTTCCTGGTGAAGGCATCAACCTTGCCATATCGCGCGTTGCGCATATCGCATTCCCCAAGGTGAAGGTTGCCTTCGACTGCACCAACGTTGCCGTTGCCGTCCTTGTGTCGCTTGCCGCATCGGGTGGGCTCTACGGCGTGCGCGAGGGCACTATCCTGGCAGCGCTTGCCGTGGGCAGCATCGTGGGACTGTTCAACAAGCTGCTGCCCCATTTCGAGCATTTCTGCCCCATCCGCGGGCACATCACCCTTACCGCAGCGACCATGGCATCGCCCGAAGAGGCTGCCGAACCTGCCCGCGGGCAGGGCGAAACCACCCCGCTTATCATCACCATTTCGCGCGAATTCGGCTCGGGCGGCCGCGAAATCGGCCAGGCTCTGGGCAAGAAACTGAATATTCCCGTGTTCGATGAAACGCTTATCGAGCTCACCGCCAAGGAAGCGGGCCTTACGTCAGCCTATGTGCGCGCCCACGAGCAAGAGGTGCGCGGCGGCGTTCTGTACAACCTGTACATGCAGAATTACCAGCGCATCGGCATGGAGCCCAACCAGCTTGATGACCTATGGCTGGCACAGGCGCACACCATCACCAAGCTGGCAGACCAGGGCAGCTGCGTTATCGTGGGCCGCTGCGCAAACGCTATCTTGAAGGAGCGCCCCTGCACGTTCAACGTGTTCGTCCATGCGCCGCTGGTACCCCGCATCGCCCGCGTCATGGAGCGTGAGAACGTCGATCACATGAAAGCCGATGCCATGATCGAGCGCATCGACGCCGAGCGCGCCAAGCACTGCAAGCATTTCACGGGCACCACCTGGGGCGAAGCGGACGCCTACCACCTGTCGTTCGATTCGTCGCTTGAAACCAGCAAAAAGAACGCCGAGATCATCGCCCAGCTGGCCCAGGCCGCCTTCCCTTCAGCCCCACTGAAGCCGAACCCGAAGAAGCCGAAGAAGAAGTAGTCTCGGTCGTCCGGTCCTTGGGGTGACGGGTGGGTATTCGAGCCACCCAGGTAGGCCGAGGGTTGCCGGGTGGGTAGTCGGGAGCACTCGGCGTTTTCAAATTCGATTATTTAAAAAAACGGAACGACGGAACGCAGCGCATAGCGAGCATAGCGAGCGGTAGCGAAGTGGGTGGCCCGAATACCCACCCGGCAACCCCCGGCCGGACGGTCATGAAAGACCGATCCTGTTTGTCCGTCTTCACTCGCATTTCGTATATCATTTAGACCGTACGACCTGAAAGGAAATGAGCTTCATGACAGACCAGTCCAAGCCTGTTCGCGTTCGCTTCGCCCCCTCGCCCACTGGCGAGCTTCACATCGGCGGCGCACGCACTGCTATCTATAACTGGGCGTTTGCCCGCGCCATGGGCGGCACCTTCATCCTCCGCATCGAGGACACCGACCCTGAGCGTTCCACGGAAGAAAATAAGCAGGTTATCCTGCGTTCCATGAAGTGGCTCGGCCTTGACTGGGACGAAGGCCCCGAGGTTGGCGGCGAGTTCGGCCCGTACCTGCAAACCCAGCGTTTCGACACGTACAAGGCCGCCCTTGAAAAGCTGAAGGAAAAGGGAGCGGTATACCCCTGCTTCTGCACTCAGGAGGAAATCGCCGCGAAGCGCGCTGAAGCCGAGAAGACCGAGGGCGGCTATTCCGGCTACGACCGCACGTGCCGTAACATCGACCCGGCAGAGGCCAAAGCGCGCATCGAAGCCGGCGAACCCCACGTATGGCGCTTGAAGGTGCCCGAGAACCACGGCCCCATCGAGTTCGACGATGCCGTGTACGGACACATGTCCTTCCCCGCCGACGTTATGGACGACATGATCCTGGTACGCACCGACGGCACGCCCACGTACAACTTCGCCGTGGTGTGCGATGATGCGAACATGCAGATCAGCCACGTTATCCGTGGCGACGACCACCTTTCCAATACCCCGCGCCAGATCTTGATCTACGAGGCACTGGGCTACGACATCCCGGTATTCGCCCACCTTTCCATGATCCTGGGCGCCGATGGCCGAAAGCTCTCCAAGCGCCGCAACGCAACCTCGGTAGAGCAGTACAAGGAAATGGGCTACCTGCCCGATACCCTGGTGAACTTCCTGGCGCTTTTGGGCTGGAGCCTTGACGGCGAAACCACCATCATCCCGCGCGACGTGCTGTGCCGTGAGTTCAGCCTCGACCGCATCACCCGCAAAGACGCCATCCTCGACGAAACCAAGCTCGATTGGATGAACGGCGAGTACATCAAGAACATGGGCGCCGCTGCCTGGGTTGACGCCACCGCACCGTTCCTGATCAAGGCCGGCCTTACCACGGAAGAGGAAATCGCCGCCAAGCACGATTGGTTCGAAAAGCTCTATCCGCTGGTGGCCGAGCGCATGAAGCGTTTCACCGAGGCACCCGAGAAGCTTTCCTTCATCTTCGACGGTCCCAAGGTAACCCTCGACGAGAAATCGGTTAAGAAGAACCTGCTCAAGGAAGGCTGCCGTGCCGATGAAGTGCTCCATGCCGTCCGCGACATCCTGGCCGACGAGTCCATCGAATGGGCATGCGACCCGCTGCAAGACGCATGCCGCGAGCTTACCGAAAAGCTCGATTTGAAGGCAAAGTTCGTGTTCCAGCCTATCCGCGTTGCCGTTACCGGCTCGCAGGTTTCGCCGCCGCTGTTCGAGTCCATCGAACTGATGAACCGCGCCGACGTGGTTGCCCGCATCGACTACACCCTGCATGAGGTATTCGGTGCCTAATCTGGGCAAACAAACCCCTTTGGCCAGCGCTGCACAGGCACAGGATGCCGGCAGCGCTGGCTTTGCCATGCCCGAAAGCGAGCACACGCCGCCATCGGGCATTGATATGTCCCAGCTCTCAGAAGACGAATTGCTCGACGCCATCGCCGCAGCGCATGAGCGCAACCTGGGCGAATCCGCCATTTCCGAAGACGACGCAGATGCCATCGCCGCAGGCACATCCGCTGAAGAAGACGAGAACAGCGCCGAAGACGCCTACTTCGACCCCTTCCCCCGTGAAGAAGTCGTTGCCCTGAAATCATGGTGTACCGCCCCACACGGCTCTGGCTGCTCGCGCTGCCTTTCCGTGTGCCCCACCGGCGCCATCTCACTCGGCGAAGGCGGCCCGCATATCGACGAGGAGCTCTGCACCCGCTGCGGAATGTGCGCCGGCATCTGCGACGCGTTCGCCTTCACCCGCATTACCCTAGAAGACCTGTTCACCCGTTCGGTCCGCGAGGCCCAAGATGAAGGCGCCGTGTGCTTTACCTGCAACGATCACCTCTTCGAAGGGGTAGCGCCCCGCAGCAACGTAATCGTGCTGCCCTGCCTTGCCGCCGTTCCCCCGGAGTTTTGGACGGCGCTGTTGGCACATGGTGTTTCCGTGCAGCTCTACCTTGACGAATCGTACTGCCAAGACTGCGCTACGGCAGGCGCAATGGGGCCGGCCCTCTTCGCGCACGCCCTCGACGAGGCGCAAGAATGGACGGATACCTCCATTGAACGGGTAAACGAGCTACCCGAACGCGAATATCTTCTTGCAGCTTGGGCAAGCGTCGACGAAGCCGACCGCCGTGGCATGCTGGCCAAAATCGCCAAGGAAAGCCTTGACGTCGCCGACGGTTCTCACCGCAAACGTATCGACGGTACCGTGTCCGATTTTCATGAGCAGCAAGAGCGGCTGCGAGCGCAAGGCCGCATCAACGGCGAAGCGCTTATCGGAACGCCGCTTGCGCCGGCAAAACGCCCCGCTCCGCGCCTGAGCCTGATGGTGAAGGCAGCCCAAGCCATGCCTGAGCGCGCAGCAGGCATCGAACGCTATGCCTCCATTACCGATGCCGCGCAATGCAACGGATGCCGCACGTGCATCGATGTATGCCCCACTGGCGCCCGTACTTTCAATGAAGACGAGAACCTTCCCGAAGTCGATGTCAGGCTCTGCACCGCCTGCGGATGCTGCATCGGCATGTGCCCGACCGGCGCCTGCGATTTCTGCTCCATCACCGCGCAGGCCTACTGCGAATAGGGCAACGCTTACGTAACTGTTTGGCGGCGGTGCATAAGAGCGGCCTACCATAAAGTGCGTGTAAACGGCACTTTCAAGAAAGGAAGGCCATGCCCAGCACTCCCGATCCGCAGTATTGGGGCAATCCTCCGCAAACGCCCCGCTCAAAGAACATTCCCCAACAATCAGCACAAGCCAAGGCTTCCGCTGCCTTTGATGGACACCAGCCCGCTGCCGATCAGCCTACGGGGTGCCAACCTCCCTTTCAGAGCGCTTCCCCTACAGGTCAAGACGCTCATGGGGGTCAGCCTGACACGTCGTACCAAGCATCCCAAGCATATGCAGGATTCCAAGCCCCCACTGCGCCGCCGGCACCCAGCAACCGCCCGCAGAAGCACACGGGCATCATCATCGCCATCACCATCATCGCCGCCGTGTTGGTAGGCATGGGCGGATGCGTTGCATGTTCCGCGGTGGTATCCACCGCCTTCGACGACCCTGACAACACCTGGTACACGCATGACAACAGCGCTGACCAAAACGGCAGCGGCATGGGCATGCCGCAAAACGAGCAGGAGCAGTTGAACAACGAAACGCGAAGGAGCTTCGGCATAGCGGGAAAGTCGGCCTTGAGCAGCGCCGAGCTTAACGACATCCAAGCCCATACGTTCAACAACGCCAGCAAAATGCCCGATTCGAACGGCGCTTATGCCCCCGGCGTCTACTATGTAGGCACCGACATACCCGCCGGCGGTTACTGGCTTACCGGCAAGGAAGACGAGCTTTCCAACTTCTACATCTTGAAGCCTTCCGGCACAGGACAAGCCACGCTCTACAACACCGTGCACGTCAACAGCTACTACGGCCATAACCTCACCAACCTCGAAGACGGCGAAGTGCTTATCCTGGACAACGACGGCACCATGGTTTCCCTCGATCAAATGAAGGAGACATTCAGTGCACCGTACGGCAGCGGCGTGTACCGCGTGGGGGTCGATGTGCCCGAGGGAACATATCAGCTGGTGGTAGGCGATGGAGCCGATGATTACAGCGCCTGCTACGTGATGGCCGACTTGGATTATGACGAAACCTCAAGCTATCTTTACAGCGATTACTTCGTAAAGGGCGACAAGGCCGGAACCGTCACCTTGAAAGCGGGCACCTATATCGAGCTGTACAACATGCAGATGAAACCTGACGGGCTGGCATAGCCCCAGAGCAAAACGAAGGCCGCAGACACGCAAGCAGATGCAAGCGTGTCTGCGACATTGTTTGCGGCAATCAACGGTGCCTGCGCCCCACGTAATTGGTTACGCCCAGGCTCTGCGCGCGCGTGCTGCGCGAGCCCGAACGGGTGCTGCGCTTTGCGCCGCTTCCCGAAGCGCTGGCACGTGTGGCCGTGCTGCGCGACGGACGGGAGACCTTTTTGGCCGGTGCAGGTGCTTGCCCCCTGCCCGATGCGGGGCGTTCACCGCTTTCCTTCGCTTCTGCCACCAAGCCCTGCAAATATGCCAGCACGTTCGTGAGCAGGCCCGCATCGCCCTCTTCTTCCGCTTTACCGTAGCCCGGCACCACCACGCGCAGCGGAACCACCATCTTCTTCTTGTCGGCCAGATAACGGCCCGCCTTGCGGCGCAGGCTCGACGCTTGCGATTTGGTGAGGACGAACGGCTCCACGGTGAGCTTACCCGCCGAAACGGAGACGAGCTTGATGCCGCGCTCGTTGGCAAATGCCTTCAGGCGCGCCTTCTCGAACTGGTTGATGGAAGCCTGCGGCATCTCGGGGTGCTTCGCCAGCAGCTCCTCGTAAATCTCGTTCACCGCGTCGATGGTGTCGGCGCTGGCGATCTTGCGGTAGTACAGCACACGTTCATCGGCATCGGGCAGGTATTCTTCGGGGAAATACGTGTGGTCGGGCACGTTCACCACGATGTCGGAAAGCGCAGGCGGCAAGAATTCCTTGGAGGAAGGGTTGCCCTCGCGCGCGTTACTTACCGCTGTGGAAAGCATCTGCGCGAACAAATCGAAGCCCACCGCCGACATGTTGCCGCTCTGCTCGGCACCCAAAAGGCTGCCCGCACCACGGATTTCCAAGTCGCGCATAGCAACGCGCATGCCGCTGCCCAAGTCGGTATGCTCTTCCAAAGCCGTAAGACGGGCCAAGGCTTCCTCGGTAAGCGGGATGTTGTCGGGGAACAAAAAGTACGCGTATGCCTGGGTGGAGGAGCGGCCCACGCGGCCCTTCAGCTGGTACATCTGCGCCAAGCCCAAACGCTGCGAATCCTCGATGATAAGCGTGTTGGTGTGCGGGTTGTCGATGCCCGACTCGATGATGGTGGTGGCCACCAACACATCAAGCTGGCCAGCCGCGAAGTTTTCCATCACGTCTTCCAACTGTTCCTTGGTCATCTTGCCGTGCGCCACGCCAACGCGCGCCTCGCCCGCCGCAGCCTGCACGCGACGCACTGCCTCGTCGATGGAGCGCACACGGTTGCTGACGTAGTAGATTTGCCCGCCGCGGGCCATTTCGCGTCGGATTGCATCGCTCACCACGTCAGGGTCCCATTCGCCCACATGCACTTCCACCGGCCGCCTGTCGTCGGGCGGAGTAAGGATCAGGCTCATATCGCGCACGCCCGAAAGGCCCATCTGCATGGTGCGCGGAATGGGCGTTGCCGAAAGCGTCAATACGTCGATCGATTCACGCATGTTCTTCAGCTGTTCCTTGTGCGCCACGCCGAAGCGCTGCTCCTCATCGATGATCACCAGGCCCAGATCATGCGGGTTCACATCGCGCGAAAGCAGGCGATGGGTGCCCACCAGCACCGCAACCTTTCCTTCCGAGAAATCGGCCAAGGCCTGTTTTTGCTGTGCGGGCGTGCGGAAGCGGGAAAGCACTTCCACCTTCACGCCGAAGGGTTCGAAGCGCTCTTTGAACGTGGAGTAATGCTGCTGCGCCAAAATGGTGGTCGGGCACAGCACCATAACCTGCTTGCCGTCTTGCGTGGCCTTGAAGGCGGCGCGCAACGCCACTTCCGTCTTGCCGAAGCCCACATCGCCGCACACCAAGCGGTCCATGGGGCGCGGCGATTGCATGTCGGCCTTGATGTCGGCAATGGCGGCAAGCTGATCGGGCGTTTCCTGGTAGGGGAAGCTTTCCTCCATTTCACGCTGCCACTCGGTGTCTTCGCCGTAGCGGTAGCCTTGCGTGGAAGCGCGGCGCGTGTACACGTCAACCAGGTCGAAGGCAAGCTGCTTGGTTGCCTTGCGCGCCTTCGCCATCGCGCGGCTCCAGTCGGAGGTGTTCAAGCGGGTCAGGCGCGGCGAAGAGCCTTCGGGGCCCACGTAGCGTGTTACACGGTCGAGCTGTTCCACCGGCACGTAGAGCTTGTCGCCCTCCGCGTATTCCAGAAGCAGGTAGTCGCGCTCGGAGCCACCCACGTCCTGGCGCACGATATCACGGAAGAACGCCACACCGTGCGCCGCGTGCACCACGTAGTCGCCCGGCCTGAAGGGGAAGGTGATTTCCGTCACGTCGATGCGCGTGCGCTTGCGCGTTGCCATAGAGCCCTGCGTATCGGAAAGCGAAACCAGCGCCATCTTCGCCGCAGGGAAGATCATGCCCAGGGGAATGTCCACATCCACAATGTTCACTTGCCCGCGCTTGAGCTTCGCCTGCTTTTCGCCGGCACCCGTCACGTCAAGCACTTCGTTGATGGGGATTCCCAAGTCAACCAACGAAAGCTTCATTTCCTCGCGCGCACGGTAGTGCGGCACGGAAAACACCACGGTAAAGCCGGTTTCAGCCAGGGAGCGCAAACGGCCGAACAGCTTTTCCGGATCGCCCGCCACATCGACACGCTTCACCACCAACTCGGCGTCAAGCTGCACGCCCACACGCATGATGGAAACGTAGGTGGCACGAGGGTTGGAACCGAAATCAAGCTCGTTTGCGCTCATGTACAGGTCGGCCACGGGAATCGAAGTGCCGACGCAGCGCTTGGAGAGCTCGTCGTAGGCATGCATGGCGTCGTCGACCAGCGAACGCGGCTCGATAAGCACCGTCAAGGCATCGGAAGGCAGGTAATCGCCCACCGAAGCCGTCTTTTCCAGCAAATACGCTGCCATCAAATCGGGCAGCTCGCGCGAATCGTCTTCCAACCGCTCCAGCAAGTCGCGTTGGGCGGCATTCGTCTCGGCGTTTTTGGCGATTGTGCGCTTAGCACGGCGAAGGGCGCCATCGGTTACGGCAAATTCGCGCACGGGAAAAATGTCAACCTTCTCCAACGAGGAAATGGTCTGCCCCGTTGAAGGAAGGAACCTGCGGATCTCGTCCAACTCATCGCCGAAGAAATCAAGGCGTACCGGGTAGGCAAGATTGCCTGGATACACATCGATGGCGCCGCCCTGCGCGCAGAACGTGCCCGGCCCGTCAAGCTCGCCTGTGTTCTCATAGCCCATGGAAACCAGGCAGTGCTCCAAGTCCTCGAAGCTCGCTATGCCACGCTGGGGATGCTCCGACAAGTCGATGCCCGAAGCCAGCGAAAGCGGGCGCGCCACTTCTTCCTTGGCAGGAGCGATACGCCGCAGCAGAGCGCGTGCCGAGGCAACCACCACAGCAGGCTTTCCCTGCTGCAGCGACCACAGGGCCTCTAGCCTCTTGCCATGCAAGCGCGGCTGCAACGGAGCGTCGAGGGAAAACGGGTTTCCCCCGTAATCGGGCAAACGGAGCACGCGTTCCTCGCCGATGAACGCCCCCACCGTGCGCGCAAACGTATCGGCAGCCTCTTCGCCGGCCGTCACCACCAAGGTTGCTCGCGGGTCGCGCACAAAACGCGCTGCAACAAGGAACGGACGCGCAGAAGAAGCCACGCCGATGGTGGCGTCTTGCCCCGCGTCGAGCTTTTCCCACGCATCGTCGAGCGCACCCGACTTGGCAAACGACGCAGAGAGCATATCGATAAGCATGTTCGTTCCTTTCGAGCCTTAGCATGGCGAAGGATGACAAAATGGGGACTGTCCCCTTTTTGTCATCCAACGACAACAAGCCCGAGGGCACAAAAACCCACGGGCGAAACGTTACCCACCATTCTAATGTGCTGCGCCCGCCTTGCACAGCGGGAAACAGCGTTACCATAAGGCGTGCGCATCCATATGCAGCCGAAAGGACACCCATGGCACGTGAGAAGAAAGCTGATAAGCTCGCCCGCGCTTTAGCCGTAGCGGACCGCATGAACGAACATTACGGCAAAGCCGCCTGCGCGCTTCACTACAGCACGCCGTTTACGCTCACCATTGCGGTACTGCTCTCGGCGCAAACGACCGATGCCGGCGTCAACAAGGTAACGCCCGAGCTGTTCGCCAAATACGGCACCCCGCAGGCCATGGCGCAAGCCGACCCGGAAGACGTGGCGCGCATCATCCACTCCATCGGCTTCTACCGCAACAAGGCGAAAAACTGCGTTGCCTGCGCCCAGATGATCATGTCCGACTTCGGCGGCGAGGTACCCCGCGACATCGACGAGATGCAGAAGCTGCCTGGCGTAGGCCGCAAAACGGCGAACGTGGTGCTCAATGAAGCTTTCGGCATCGTGGAAGGCATTGCCGTGGACACCCATGTGTTCCGCATCGCCTACAAGCTGAAGTTCGCCGGCCCTTCTGCCGACACGCCCGCGAAAACCGAAGATGCCCTGCTCTCGCTTTACCCCCGCGAGTATTGGGGGCCCATCAATCATCAATGGGTTCTGTTCGGCCGCGAAACCTGCATTGCCAGACGCCCGAAATGCGCCGACTGCTTCATTTCCGATTTGTGCCCCAGCTGCCCCAAAGAACTGCAAGCAGGAAGGCCCACTGGCCCCGTGGCATAGGGCTGCTCCGTTGGCAAGCCGCTTGATTGCCCTGACGTCACGATTGTCCTAACGTCACCGCCCTTTCATAGGGTATCTTTGTGCTGTTTCAACCGAACCGACAACTGTTTGCTATGCTCAAACAGGTACGAAATCTCAACGGAGGCCCTTGGGCAACCGCAAAATCCCGTGCCCGTTTTCATCATCGAATCAGAACAAGGAAGTGCGATGAGCCTCTCGCATCTGAAATATTTCATCAGCCTGGCCGATTCCAAGCATTTCGCCAACACGGCAAAATCGCTCTCGATTGCCCGTTCAACGCTTTCCTTGGCGATTTCGAACTTGGAGCAAGACCTTGGCGCGCCGCTATTCACCAAAAACGGCAGTACCTTCCTCCTTACTCCTTACGGCAAGGAGTTCTACCGCTACGCATCCCTTGCCTTGAAAAACATCGAAACCGGTCGCCAGCGCGTTCAGGCGATGATAAACAGCAAGGTGGAGGTGCTGCGCATCGGCGTGCCGTTTTCCATTCAGAACGAAGACTGGTCACGCATGATGCGCTCGTTCCGCGCTCATTTGGACCCCGGTACTTCCGTCAAGGTTATGCAGGGCTTCAGCGCCGGCCTTCTTCACGATTTGGCGGCTGGCACGCTCGATGTCACCTTCGCTACCAAGCTGAAGGACTCCCCAGAAGGGCTCGACTACATTCCCTTCTGGTCGCAGGAGCTGGTTCTTGCCGTGAACCAGGACAGCCCCCTGGCCACACGCGACTCAATCAAGCTGGAAGAGCTGGAAGGCAAGAAGGTGCTTTCGTATGCAGTGGACTGCCCGCCGCACGACCAAGTCATGGAGTACACCAAGCACCTTGATATCGAAGTAGAGGAACGCTTCCGCGAAGAGATAACCGCTTGCTCCATCGTTTCCGCCAGCGAAGATGCCATGGCGTTGGTAGATTACTCGTTCCTTATGAAGGCATTCAGCGATGTGGTGTGTATTCCCATCGAAGGCTTGCCACGTGATTTCCACAAGATCTATCTGATCCACCGTTCCGACGACGTGCTCACCGATGCCCAGCGCGACTTCATCACCTTTGCCTGCAACCATCGCGTGCTTCCCGCATGGCTTCCCCGCAAAGACGAGGATGAAGCCCAGTTCCAGATCAAGTATCAGTAGGTTGCGTCAAAACAGCCTACCCACTTGGCAAATAAAGCGCCTAAAGTACGGAAACCCCAGGCAAATCAGCTGCATTCGCATGATTTGCCTGGGGTTTCCTTATGTTTTGCCGTCGCTACGGCGTTTCAATGGCGAGCGTTCGTACTTTAGCGGCTCAATCTGCCAAATCGACCCGCTTTTTCGACGCAGCCTATGATTCCAGCTTCGGCAGGGGCACGCCGTCCTTGCGCTCAACGTGGCAGCCTTGACGCACCAGCTCGGCAATGACCGACTCCGCCAAAAACGAAAGTTTGTCGGCAACGGGCGGGGTAAGCCCCTCGATGAAATCGGCCGGTTCCAAATTCAGCACCTGCATGCCGTAGCACATGCCCTCGCACTCGTAGCCCAGTAGCGACGCCGCATCGAACAAGTCGGCCAGCTTCGTATCGTGCAGGGAGGTACGCGCGCCGCACGAGCGGGCAATGTCGTGAGGCTGGTAGCGGAACACCGTGCCCGGCTCCGAATCGGAGCCATCTACAGCATCGACGGTGATCATGAAATCGTATTCGTTCACCTTGGCTATCATGTCAAGGCTCATGCACCCCACGTCGAACAGGTCGACGTTTTCGGGGATCACGTACTCCTCCTGGATCAGGTCATAGGCAGCAGGCCCTACCCCGTCGTCGAGCATAAGGCGGTTGCCCACGAAGAACACAGCTATGCGCTTCATCTAGGCTCCCAACGTCGGACGGATAACGAGGTTGTAGTACGTTGCGGCGGCAATCATCACTACCGCCATGATCACCATGGCAACGGCCCACTTCTTCTGGCTTTTCAGGTACTGCTCCTTGGTCTTGCCCATCGAAAGCGCGCGCTGGCAGGCATAACCTTGCCCAGCTCGAGCAAACACAATGGTGACCAGCGCAAGAATGACTGCCGTGATAATGCTCAAAACCACCGTGAGTGGCTGAGGGTCGGAATAAGCACCGTAGAACAGGTTGTCCGCCAAGAGCCACACTGGATAATAGATGATGGCAAGCCAAATGCCGTTGGCGGCACCCCAGATGGGGGGCATGAACAACGCACCGATGTTGATGGGCGGCAAGCCCTCCATGATCTGTTCCTGACTGAGCTGACGGGGAGTCTTTTCCTGTTTCGACACAGCATCTCGCTTTCTTGAGGTTTCTCGCAGAAGTATAAACCGAACGGCCGCGGTCCAAAGGAACAAAGCGCGTCAGAGGCACGGGCCATGCGTTTTGCGACTCTCTGGGAGCCAGCTTCAAGGAATCGAAGGAAAGAAATCACCTCAGGCATCCGATTGGTAAATTCAAGGGAATCTTGAATCACATGCCGAACCCCGACCCCTACGATCTTGGCAGCTGATCAAAAGACAATCCCATGAAAACCGAAAAAGCGGAGGCAGGGCATGGGGGTGATATGCCCCGTGCCCCGCCTCCGTAGAAAAGCTATTCGGCGAACTGCGAATTGTACAACTTCGCGTACGCGCCGCCACGGGCAAGCAGCTCTTCGTGCGTGCCTTGCTCAACGATGTCGCCTTCCTGCAGCACCAGGATTAAATCAGCATTGCGGATGGTGGAAAGGCGATGGGCAATAACGAAGGAGGTGCGGCCTGCCATCAAATTGTCCATGGCCATTTGGATGCGCTCTTCGGTTCGGGTGTCCACCGAGCTGGTTGCCTCATCCAAAATCAGCATGCGCCTGTCTGCCAAAATTGCGCGCGCAATGGTAAGAAGCTGGCGCTGACCTTGGCTGATGTTGCTTGCATCCTCGTTGATCTCCATATCGTAGCCACCAGGCAACGTGCGGATGAAGTGATCGGCAAACGCCGCCTTTGCTGCAGCCTCCACCTCTTCGTCGGTGGCATCAAGGCGGCCATAGCGGATGTTCTCGCGGATGGTGCCTTTGAACAGCCAGGTGTCCTGCAGCACCATGCCGAACAGAGAGCGCAAATCGCTGCGGTCGAATTCGCGCACGTCATGGCCGCCCACGCGAATCGCGCCGCTGTCAACGTCGTAGAAACGCATCAGCAGCTTCACGATGGTGGTTTTGCCGGCACCCGTAGGACCAACCAACGCCACCGTCTGACCGCGCTGCACCGTTGCCGAGAAATCCTTGATGATGGGTTTGCCCGCCTCGTACCCGAAGTGGACATGGTCGAACTCCACGCCACCGGAAACCTCACTCGCCCGCACCGTGGCCTGGGCCTTCGGCTCTTCTTCGGCATCGAGGAACGCGAACACGCGCTCGGCGGAAGCAGCCATCTGCTGCAGCACATTGGAAACCTGAGCCAGCTGGGTAATAGGCTGGGTGAAGTTCTTCACATACTGGATGAACGCCTGGATATCGCCTACCGTGATGCGCCCGCCGATGGCGAACAGCGCACCGGCAATGGCCACAGCCACATAGCCCAAGTTGCTGACGAAGTTCATCACCGGCATCATCAGGCCGGAAAGGAACTGGGATTTCCACGCGGATTCGTACAGCTCAGCGTTCGTCTTCTTGAACTTGGCAAGCACGTCGCCTTCCTTGTTGAAGGCGCGAACCACCGCTTGTCCCGAAAAGGTTTCCTCTACCTGCCCGTTGATGGCGCCCAAGCGGTTCTGCTGCATGCGGAAGTACTTCTGGCTGTGCCCTACCACCACTTTCACCAGCAAGGCTGAAATGGGGATCACCAACAAGGCAATAAGCGTCATGGGCACATTGATGGAAAGCATCATCACCAGCACGCCGATGATGGTGGCGGTCGAAGTGATGAGCTGGGTTACGCCTTGGTTCAGGCTCTGGCCCAGCGTGTCGATGTCGTTGGTGATGCGCGAAAGCACATCGCCGGTGCTCGTGCGCTCGAAGTACCCCATGGGAAGCGCATCGATCTTCTGCGAGATGCGCTGACGCAGCAAATAGCACGTTTTCTGGGTCACGTGCGTCATAAGCCAGCCCTGGATAAACGAGCAGAGCGCCGAAAACGCGTACAGAGCCAACGTGGCAAGCAGGATGCCGCCCACCACATCGAAGCGGATACCGCCGGTTCCCGCGATTTTGGCGGTTACGCCCTCGAACAATTCCGTGGTTGCCGTGGAAAGCACCTTCGGGCCCACGATGCTGAACACCGTGGAGGCAATGGCGAACACGAGCACCGCAACCAGGGCAACCTTGAACTTGCCCATGAAGCCCAGCAGCTTCAGCATAGACCCCTTGAAATCGCCTGCTTTTTCGCCGGGCGTCATGCCGCCCCGGCCCATAGGCCCACGGCGGCGAGGCTGCGTGTTGGCGCGTGCGGCAATGGGGCTTGCCTCCTGCTGATTCTTGTCTTCTGCTTCGCTCATCGCGCATCACCTCCTTTCAATTCCTCTTCCGACAACTGCGACTCGGCAATCTCACGATACGTTGAGCACGACTCCAGCAGCTGCGCATGGGTGCCGCAGCCCACCATGCGCCCCTCTTCGAGCACGATGATCTTGTCGGTGTTCAGCACCGTCGAAATGCGCTGTGCCACCACGATCACCGTCTTGCCTGCGGCGTTTTCCGCCAGGGCGTGGCGCAACTTGGCATCGGTTGCATAGTCGAGGGCGGAAAAGCTGTCGTCGAACAACAGCACGCGAGCATCGGTCGCCAAGGCACGGGCAATCGACAAGCGCTGGCGCTGACCACCGGAAACGTTGGTGCCTCCCTGGCTGATGATGGTACTGAGCCCTTCATCCTTCGCATCGATGAACTCGCTTGCCTGGGCAATGTCGGCAGCTGCACGAACACGGCCCTCGCTCATGCCCTCATCGGAATAGGCAATGGTCGATTCGATGGTGCCCGAGAACAGAAACGCCTTCTGCGGCACATAGCCAAGTTCGCTGCGCAGATCGCTCTGCTTCATGTCGCGCACGTCGATGCCGCCCACGCGCACCGCACCACTCGAAACGTCGTAGAAGCGCTCAATGAGCTTCATGATGGTCGACTTGCCCGAACCCGTGGGCCCAATGATGGCCGTGGTCTGCCCCGGCTCCGCCGTAAAGTCGATGTTTTCCAGTACCGGATCGCTCTGCTTGCCGTAGGCAAACGTCACGTTGTCGAACTGCACAGAGAGCCCCTTGGCGTCAGGCTCGGGCAGCTGCGCCTTCGCCTGGTCGGGATCGACGATGGAGCTTTCCGTTTCCAGCACCTCGTTCACGCGCTGCGCGGCAACGTCGGCACGGGGCAACATGATGGCGATCATGCCGATCATCAAGAACGACATCACGATAACCATGGCGTACGTGATGAACGCGATCATGTCGCCGGTTTGGATGGTGCCCGAATCGATGTACGATCCGCCTACCCACACGATGAGCACCGAAACGGCATTCATTACCAGCATCATGGCAGGCATCATGAACGTCATGGTGCGGTTGGTGAACAGCTGCGTGCGATACAACGCCGTACTGGCCTCGTCGAAACGGTTCTCTTCGTACTTTTGGCGCCCGAATGCACGCACTACCGACAAGCCGGTAAGCATCTCGCGCGAAACCAAGTTCACGCGGTCGATAAGCTTCTGCATAATCTTGAACTTCGGCATGGCAACCGCCATGAGGATGCCGATGACGATGGCGATAACCACTACGGCAAGCACGATGATCCAGCTCATAGAAGCGTTGGTCTGCGAAACCATGATGATGCCGCCGATAGCCAGAATGGGCGAGTACAGCACCATGCGCAAAAGCATGACCGTCACCATCTGGATCTGCTGGATATCGTTCGTGCCGCGGGTGATAAGCGAAGCCGCCGAAAACGACTGGATCTCCGCGTCGGAAAACGAAACGACCTTCTCGAACAAGCGCTCGCGCAATCCGCGGGCGGTTTTTGCTGCCGTGCGCGAGGCAATGAAGCCCACAGCCACCGAGGCGATCATCATCAATGCTGCCACGCCCAGCATCTGCGCACCCAGCCATACCAGGTAGTTCAGCTGCATTGCGCCCATATCAAGCCCCAGTTGCTCGTATTCGGCCTTGGTGGCGGATATCGCCTGCTGCTGGATAAGGGAATCATCGATGGCGCCGAACGCGCTCTGCGCCTGCGCCATGGCATCGGCAACCTGCTGTTTCGATACCATGCCCGCTTGATATGCCGCATACAATTGAGGCAAATTAAAAGATTGGCCGGAGCTTGCCGCACCATCGAACGCAGCCGATTCACCCTGCTGGCCCTGCAGGGAAGATGCCAGCTGATCAGAGAAGTGAACCACTACGATGGGCAGCGCCACAGCCGAATCGAGGCTTTCGCGCTGGGACTTCCCCTCATCGGTCAGGGTATAGGTGCCGTCGGCATCCTGCTCGTAAGACGAGCGGATCAGCTCTTCATCCGCCTCGGAGGCGAGCATGGTTATGTAGTTAAAAGTATCGGCGCTCATAACACTGGGAGAGCAGTCCTCGATGCCGCCCTGCTGAATGCCCACATCGACCAAATCGGACGTATAGCGCGGCAGCGAAAGGTCGGCAAACGCCTGCACCATAAGCAGCACCACAATGAGCGCAACCGCCGCCTTCGACTGCTTCAAATAGCTGATTATGCGCATGGGCCCACGCCCCTTCCCGACGCACCGCAGCCATGAAGCACCGGCACGAACTTGTCGGAGCTCTCCACGTATTCGCAGATTTTCTCTAGCGTAGCAACGAACTGCACCATCTCATCCAAACCCACAGCTTCAACCATTTCGGTAAAACCCTGGGTTCGTTCGCGCCGGATTTTCTCAGAGAGCTGTTCTCCCCTTTCGGTAAGCGCGATGCGCACCGAACGGGAATCGCCTGCAGAGCGAGTACGCGTTATGTAGCCTTTTTCTTCCAAGTTCTTCAAGAATTGCGACACAGCGCTAGGAGAAACATGGAACCGGTGGGCGATATCGGAAGGCTTTATGGAAACCCCCTCTTTATGGGAGTCGATCAGCATCGTCAGGGCATGGGTCTCCATGGTGCTGAGCCCTTCCATTCCCACAGCAAGAGCAGGGCGCAGGCCTCTTAGGCGTCGTGCCTGCGCCACCAGCTCGTATTCGATCAGTTCAGGCGTTGCCTGGGCTTCTTCTTTCATCTGCTTCCTCTTCTAAACTATTTAACTGCTAAATAATTTAGGAGCTTAATTAGTTATCTTCAAGTTCAATAGCGATAATTCATAAGGCGAACACAGACAGATGTAGAGCAGAAAACCCTCGGGGTTTTAGCATCCAAAGGGCATATTCCAGCCGCAGAGCAAAGGGACAGCTGAAGCCCAACCCCTTTCCAACTTCAAAAAAGACAAAAAAGAAAAGCTGGCCTGGATAAACTCCAGACCAGCTTTCGCAAGCCAATTGGTTATGAAAGCACTTCCCCACCGCAGTATCGCAGGCAAGCCCGAACCACGAGCAGAAGAACAGCAGGGCAGAATTGCCCTGGCCGCTTACAGTGCCGCTTTGATGCCCGCCATCAGCTCGCCGTATTCCTCGAAAGCGAGAATATCGGGATTTTCCGCCTTGATGGAATCGGTGCTCTTGAACAGGAAGCCCGCTTTGCTCGCCTTGATCATGCCCAAATCGTTGAAGCTGTCACCTGCAGCGATGGTATCGAGCCCCGCCTGCTGCAAGGCACGCACCGTGGTGAGTTTCGATTGCTCGCAGCGCATCTTGAAACCGGTCACCGTTCCGTCTTCGGCAACTTCGAGCTCGTTGCAGAACAACGTAGGCCAGCCCAGCTTCTTCATAAGGGGCTGGGCAAACTGCGTGAATGTGTCGGAGATGATGATCACCTGGGTAAGCGCGCGCAATTCGTCCAGAAACTCTTTTGCTCCTGGCATCGGGTCGATGGTGGCAATAACGTCTTGGATTTCCTTCAGGCCCAAGCCGTGTTCTTTCAAAATGCCCAAACGGTAATTCATCAGCTTGTCGTAGTCGGGCTCGTCGCGCGTGGTTTTCTTGAGCTCGGGGATGTTGGTCGCCTCGGCGAACGCAATCCAGATCTCAGGCACCAAAACGCCTTCAAGGTCCAAGCACACTACCTTCATTGCAACCTCTTTCTTATGCGGGGCGGTTTCTTGTTTGCAGGATACCCGAATACTCAACGCACACAACGAACAAGAGTGTATGCGGCACAGGACACCAGGCACCGCGCCTTAAATCTTTCACGATTCACAGCACAGCTGCGATGCTAAAGCGCCACCGCCAACTCGTACGCCTCGCGCAAGGCATCGATGGCGCGACGCGCACGGACCGCATCGCCAATCGCATGCACCGAAAAACCACGCTGCTCCAGTTCCTCGGAAAGCTCGTCGATGGAAACGTAGCCCATGGCAAGCACCACCGAATCAAACCCGCGCAGCTCTTTGCGTTTGCTGGTTTGCGCGTCTTCGTATTCGATGCCATCGGAATAGAACCGGCAGATTTTCGCATTCGGCACCTGACGCACCCCATGCTCGGCGAAACTGCGCATCACCACCGCACGATGCTCGGCAACCATATCGGTGGCCAACGTGCTGCGATATTCGGCAACGGTGACGCTATAGCCGAGCTCGCCCAGCAAGTCGGCAATCTCGCATCCCACCATGCCGCCGCCGGCAATGAGAACATTTCGGCCGGGATAGGCCTTGCCTTCGAGCACCTGCCCGCCCAGCAGAAGCGCCGGGTCATCGATTCCCGGTATAGGCAGCTTCAACGCGCGCGCCCCGGTGGCAACCACCACTTCATCGGGCTCAAGGGCGGCAATGCCTTCAGGCGTTGCCTTCACCGAGGTGCGGATATCGACACCCGCCTTCTGCGCACGGACCGCCCACGAGCGAACCATATCCGCAATATCGCCCTTACCGGGAGGAAATGCCGCCAAGCGCATGTTCCCGCCAAGGGTCGGAGCCTCTTCCAGCAGCACCACCTCATGCCCGTGCTCGGCGCAGAGGGCACCGGCGGCCAAACCGGCAACGCCGCCGCCCACCACCACGATGCGCTTAGGCGCAATTGCCACGGGAATCGCCTCGCATTCATGCCCCAAACGCGGGTTCGCCAAACAGCGAATGGGCTTTCCCTGGTACATGTTGGCAACGCAGCCCTGCAAGCAGGCGATGCACGGCATCACGTCTTCTGGGCGGCCTTCTGCGTATTTACGCGGCATGGCAGGGTCGGCCAAGCTCTGGCGGCCAAACGCCACCAAATCGCATTTGCCCTGCTCAACCAGAAGCTCCGGCAAACGAGGATCAGTGAATCGCCCAACGGCAATAACGGGAATGCCCACGCACGATTTGATCGTTTCCACCAGTTCGGCGTTGAACCCAGCATGAACCGCAGTGGGCGCCCACATGTACTCGTCCCGCAAGTGCACGGCGCGGGAAATATGCAGCGCATCGGCACCGCATTCCTCCAAATAGCGCGCAATGACGCAGGCATCGTGCACGTCGATGCCACCCGGCTCTTCATCGGCGGCGTTGATGCGGCAAAGCACCGCCATCTTGGTGCCCACGCGCTTGCGTATTTCTTCCAGTATCAGGCGAGGAAACCGCATACGGTTCCCGAACGAGCCGCCGAACTCATCAAGGCGCTTGTTGGTTCGCGGAGAGATGAACGAGCTTACCAGGTAGCCATGCGCCATGTGCACCTCAACCGCATCGACGCCCGCCGCCAAGGCGCGCTCGGCGGCATCGCCGTAGCCGCGCACCAGTTCGTACACCTGTTCCGTAGACACCTCTTCGGGAACATCGCGCCCGCAGGCAGCGGGAATGGGAGAAGCCGCCTGCAGCGGAGCGCCCGCGTTCTTGACGTTGCCCTCCGGGCCGGCGTTCTGCAGCTGCACCGAAACCTTGGCACCATGGGCATGGCACGCATCGGCAATGGAACGTAAGCTCGGAATGGAATCGTCACTGTACAGGCAGGGCTTCAAAGGGCCGCCCTTGGCACCGTGGTGCACCACGGTGGCCTCGGTGGTCACCAAGCCGAAACCACCCTTCGCGCGTTCTTCGTAATAAGCGCGCGATTGCTCCGACCACGTGCCGTCAGAGTTAGCGAAGTTGTTACCCATGGGCGGCACCACGAACCGATTCGGAACTTCCATAGGACCGATCTTCATGGGTGAGTACATATATGTATAAGGCATGTGCCCTCCTTTGCCACTGCCTGTTCGCATGCTTTGCAGCGCACGAACCCCCTTTTGCCTATAAAGCATAGCGGTTTTTCCTGTTCGGCGAACGGTACCTAGCTCGCCATCGCCGTCCTTATTGCGATATGCCAACTCCCTTTATTCCCCCAATAAGCCCGCTGGGCAGATTCAGAGCGCACGTAAAACATGAATACCTAGTATTGGGACGTTCCATTTTTTGCATAAGCAAGAGCGTAGTGTCCCCTATCGGAAAGAGAGAAAACCTATGTTTCAAGCTGTGGTCGATCCGGTCGCGGGCAACCTTGCCCTGTCGGCGCTGGTGGCCTGCATTCCGCTCGCAGCATTCTTCATCATGCTGGTGGGCGTGAAGGCAAAAGCCCATGTATCGGCACTCGTCGCACTGGTTGTGGCGTTGATCATCGCCATTTTCGCCTTCGGCATGCCTGCCGACCTTGCCCTGCTTTCAGGCCTCCAAGGTGCCTGCTACGGCGCGTTCCCCATCGTGTTCATCATCATCATGGCGGTGTGGTTCTACGAGGTTACGGTTGTCTCCGGCCGTTCCGAAGATTTGAAGAGCCTGTTCGACATCGTCGGTGGTGGCGACATCCGCATCCAGGCAGTGCTGGTTGCCTTCTGCTTCGGCGGCCTGCTTGAAGCACTGGCGGGCTTCGGCGCCCCCATCGCCATTACCGCAACCATGATCTTGGCACTGGGCGTAAAGCCTTCCAAGGCAGCCCTTGCCGTTCTGATTGCGAATACCGCGCCCGTTGCCTACGGCGCTGCCGGTACGCCCATCACCACCGCAGGCAACATGGTTGCCGGCGGCGATGCTTCCGTGGCGCTTTCCTCCGCACAGCACGTTGCCGCTATCGTCGGCTACCAGGCCCCGCTGTTCGCCCTGGTTGTTCCGCTGCTGGTTGTCCTCATCCTTGACGGCAAGAAGGGCCTGCGCGACTGCTGGCTGCACGCCTTGGTTATCGGCGGCTCCTTCGCCCTTACCCAGTGGTGGTGCTCCAACCACTTCGCCTACGAGCTCACCGACGTTGTGGCATCCCTTGTTTCCCTGGGCGTAAGCGTTATCTTCCTGCACTTCGTGAAGCCCCGTAACGTCAACGATGCACGCCAGCGCTTTGGCATGGCTCCCATCGCTGAAGGCGAAGGCACCAAGCTCGCTCCCGTCCGCGCATGGATGGCCCTGGTTCCCTACATCATCGTTGTCGTGGTATTCGCCATCTGCAAGCTGGGCATCCCCACCTTGCTGGCAAGCACCGACATCAAGATTCCGTTCCCCGGCCTTGCAGGCAACGTGCTCAATGCCGCCGGCAAAGACCCCGGCACCACCTACACGCTGAACCTGCTTTCCAACCCTGGCACCATGCTTCTTATCGCCGGCCTGCTTACCACCATCGTTTACGGCATCTTCAACGAAAAGGGCAAGTACCGCATCACGCTGGGCATGTCGGGCAAGCAGCTTGGCCAGACGTTCTGGGCAATGCGCTTCTCCTCGCTGACCATCGTCATGGTTCTGGGCCTTGCCTACATCATGAACTTCTCGGGCATGACCATTTCCATCGGCCAGTTCCTGGCGCACACTGGCGCTCTGTTCGCCCTGCTCTCGCCAGTGCTTGGCTGGGTTGGCACAGCAGTTACCGGCTCGGACACTTCGGCAAACGCGCTGTTCTCCAGCCTGCAGTACGAAGCGGCTCAGTCCAACGCCTCGCTTGCCCATGTATCTCCCGACCTGTTCCTGGCTGCCAACACCATGGGCGGCGTTATCGGCAAGATGATCTCGCCCCAGTCGCTGGCAATCGCCGCCGTTACCACGGGCGAGCACGAGTCCAGCCTGTTCAAAAAGGTTATCCCGTGGAGCGTTGGCATGCTTGCCGTACTCTGCGTGCTGGTATTCCTGGAATCCAGCGTGATCTCCTTCATCCTTCCGTAGCGAAGACAAGCGCAATACGCTGCACCATGCAGCACACGAAAAACGGGGCTTTCACAAGCCCCGTTTTTTATTGCGTTGAATGCCCCGAGCTACTGCCTACTGGGGTTTTAACCTAGTTGCCGCTCAGCACTTGCTCGCGCAAGGTTGCCTGCCGTGCGGCAAAGTCGTAGCGCAAATCACGCCGAAGATAGCGCCCATGCTTTCTTGCAACGGCATCGGCTATGCCATCGAGTTTTTCGGAATGACGGATGTCACGATTGCTGACAGACAGCACCTTCATATCAGAATAGCTTGGCAAAGCGCAGCGACGACAATCCCTCCCCGGCCTTTTCGCCCCGCCGTTGCCGCCTGTACCATAACGGATGGCAATGCCCGCAGCAGGCCAGCGCAAACCGAACGAGCGGGCTTTTCCCGACAGGTACGCTGCCGTATCTTTGGGGTGCCGCTAGCACAGCTGCACGATGGCGCAGCTAAGCCATAACCGCCCATCTTCCTGGGCAGAACCATAAGCATGCAAAGCTCGGTTTGCTTCGGGGAAGCGGAACCGTCGGCAATGTAACGCAAAGCCGCTCGGGCATTCTTGACGCTGCGGCTGCTGGCATGTGAAGCCACAAACTCGCTCAACTCCATTACAGACGTCAACGCCTCCCGTGCCACGAAGCCACGGGGCGTTCCCGCGTAATTCGGCTGGGACATCGGCAACGAATAGTTTCCGCACAGCTCGAATCCAAGCCGTACCAGCTCAATCGCAGACAAGCTAGCCGCCATCTGCAAGAACAGCACCTCGGGCGAAACAACGCACAAAGACGACCCGTCGGCACTGCGGCGCAGACGGATGGCCTCCATCTGGCAACCAAGCACATGGCAGCGGCCATCTTTGATTTCCCTGCGATTGCTGGCTTTAGGAACCACGCAATGCAAAGGAAAATGATTGGTTTTAATGGGAAGCGAACGAAACCACAGCACATCGCTTTGCGTTGGCACCGAGAGGGACTCAAAAGCCACCCGCTCCCATTTGGCAACGGGCATAAGCGAAGATCGGTACATTTCCAGTGCCGTGCCGTGACTCAAAACCATGCTCATATGCTTTCCTCTTTCGCATAACGCCTTTTCAAGAAACGATATGCAGCACATGGTAAAAAGATGCGAAACCTATGCGAAAGAAGTGCGAAAATGAGCGGAAAACCGCGCTAGGCACCTATGCAACTCCCGCTTTCGCAGCAATGCGGAAAGGCGCTTTCGGCCAAATAAGGCCCCTGCCAGCATCAGACCGGAAGGCACGTCCATGAACGTTGAATTTGCCCAACAACTTTGCGAATTGAACAACCGGTTCTACCGCACCTGGGCAGGTTCGTTTTCCGACACCCGCCACAACACGTGGCCTGGATGGGAACGATGCCTGCAGGAAGCGAGCCTGCAAAGCACCCCGCAGGGGCTTCAGGCGACACAAGCAAGCCGCACAACACCCGCAGAAACGGACAGCACCTCTTTCAAGGCAACCGCAGGCGTCAATGAGCCAACAGCCTCAGATGGGCTGCTAAGCCTTGCAAAGCCCTTGCCAGCCACACGTCCCCTGAACGTTCTTGACGTAGCCTGCGGCAACCTGCGCTTTGAGACATTCCTTGCCCGCGCCATGCCCTTGCGCCCCCTCTTCGTTGACGCATTCGACGTATGCGATGAGCTGGCACAGTGCACCGCTAATCAGCCAGACGTTGCTGCGCTTCGCTACCATCATTGCAACGTTATGGACGAACTGCAGAAGGAAACGCTGAACGGCGCGCTTCGCGATGCGGGCCCGGCAGACCTTACCGTATCGTTCGGCTTCATGCACCATATCCCCCTACCCGCATGGCGCGTAGCATTCATTGACGCTCTCCTTGACGCCACGAAACCCGGCGGGCTCGTATGCCTTTCACTTTGGCGTTTCCTGAGCAATGAGGGCATGGCCGAAAGAGCGAATGCCACTACAGCGCAGGGTATCGCGGAACTCGGGTTGGACAAGCTGCAGTTCAACGAAGGAGATCGTCTGCTTGGCTGGAAAAACGAACCGGGCGCCTATCGCTATTGCCACAGTTTTTCCGATGCCGAGATAACAGCCCTGGCCGAATCCACCTCTGAAAAAGCAACTTTGAAAGCCCGCTTCCAAGCCGACGGACGCACAGGCAACCTGAACGAATATCTGGTTTTGCAGCGCGTTTAACGGGGGCTCGCCTCGCTACCGCTCCTCTAGAACGCAAAAAAGGCCCGACCTTTCGGTCGGGCCTTTTCACTGAACGCATATGCCGTTACGGCGCTGTGCTTAGTGGTGGTCTACGGAGTGATCCTCGCCAACGATAACGTGACGGTTCGGGTCGTATACCAGGCCACCATGCTCCTTACCGAAGAACATGAGGTTTGCGTTAGCAGTGCCCTCGATGAATACGAGGTAGCCATGCAGCATGGTGAAGATGATGAATACGAACATCATGAAGTAGTGGATGATGCGCATAGACATCGCGCCACCGACGAATGCGGTGCCAGCTGCGAAGAACGTCCACTCAGAAGTGGGGATCCACAGGCAGAAGCCAGTGTAAGCCATGATCAGAATGAGGAACGCTACAGCCAAGTACGAGATCTTCTGAGGAACACCGAGCTTTGCGGAAAGCGGATGATCCTTCTTGAAGAAGAGGTAGTACTTGATCCAAGCACCGAGCTGATGCTTGTTGTCGGCCTGGGGCAGCCAGGTCTTGAAGTCGCGAACGCGGTTACGCGTACCGCCCGTAGGTGCGGAGGTAACCAGGAATGCCAGCACAATACGTACGATGCAGTTAACCAGAAGAACGATACCGCAGAATACGTGCAGGCCGCGAGCAACACCCGTAAGGGCTGCCCAGAACGGGAAGTGGATCAAGAAACCGGAGATGATAAGCAGAATCATGCAGGTGAAGTTGATCCAGTGGGTGATACGCATCGGCAGAGGATGCGCTTCACGGTAGTGAGCCAAATGTGCCATTTACTTCACCCCCCAAGGGCTGGTAACGGTTTCGAAGTGCTTACCGGTGGAAGGCTCGGTCACATGCACTGCACAAGCGGTGCAGGGGTCGAAGCTGTGAACCGTACGCAAAGCGTTGATAGGCATATCAACGTCAGCAACAGGCGTACCGATAAGTGCCTGCTCCATCGGGCCCTGTACGCCTTCGGCGTTGCGGGGAGCGATGTTCCAGGTGGTAGGAATGATGATCTGGTAATCGGTGATCTTGCCGTTGTTAACCTTCTCGGTATGCAGCAGTGCGCCACGAGGTGCTTCCCAAAGGCCCGTACCCTCGCCCGTGATGGTTTCAGGAGCGCGGAAGTACTCGGAGTCGCCGCCCTTAACAGCCTCGATAAGCTCGTCAACCCACTGAACCATGCATTCAGCGATGTAGATGGGCTCGATGTTGCGGCCGGCTACGCGGCCAAGGGTGCTCTGCAGCTGAGGAACGGTAAGGCCAAGATCCTTGCACAGACCGTCAACAGCGGGCTTGATGAATTCATTGCCACGCAGGTAAGCAGCCAGAACACGGGAGAACGGACCGGCTTCCATGCACTCACCGTTATAGGAAGGAGACTTCGACCAGGAGTAGCGATCGTTGATTTCGCCAACTTCATGACCGTTTTCCTCACGCAGGGTGCCAGCCTTGTAGTACTCGGTGAACTCAGGCTCGGTAACGCCTTCACGCGGGTCGAGGTTGGAGTCGCCCACATACCAGGAGTGGCCGATGTATTCCTTGATGGCGTCAAGGTCAACCTCGGAAAGGTTGAGGTTCTCGTCGATAACGCCGGAAGGCAGGTAGCGATCAGCAAGCTCGAAGCTCGGACGCTCGAAAACGCCCCAAGCAACATAGCGGCCGCAGCCCTTACCGAAGTTGAGGGCTTCCTTGTAGTAAGGAGCGATTGCCTTGGTATCGGGGAGGATAGTTGCCTTGATCCAGTCGCGCAGATCATGAACGAGAGACCACAGGTCGTCGAGCTTTTCTTCCGTGGGAACGAAAGAGGTGCCGCCGGGAACGATGGTCATAACGTGAGGCATCTTGCCACCCAGCAGAGCGCAGATCTCGGATGCCTTGGACTGCATCGTAAGAGCCTCAATGTAGTGAGCGGTAGCGATCAGGTCGAGCTCGGCGGGAAGCTTGAACTCGGAATCGGACTTGCCGTTCTTCCACCAGTTGCCGGAGAAGATGGACAGCTGGCCATTCTCAGCGAACTTGGTGAGGCGCTCCTGCAGTGCCTTCAGGTCGGACTGGCAGGAAGTGCCAGCAGCCTGAACCAGATCGTAAGCGCTGCCTACGTTGGCCTTCAGGGCGTTCAGGGGGTTTACGTAGTCGAGTGCAGCCAGGGTGTAGAACCACAGGATATGGCTGTGCAGGAACTGCGCGCCCTCGATGAGGTTACGGATGATACGGGCATTGTTGGAAATGGTGATGCCGTATGCCTTTTCAGCTGCGATAGTGGCAGCGTGGGAGTGGGATACGGGGCAAACACCGCAGATGCGCTGCACGATATGGGCAGCATCTTCAGGCGTGCGGTCCTTTACCACGAGCTCCATGCCGCGGAAGCAGCCGCCGGAAACCCAAGCGTCGGAAACAACACCGTTTTCAACCTCCATCTCTACACGGAGATGACCCTCGATACGGGTAACGGGATCGATTACGGAACGTGCCATAGGTTACTTGCCTCCCTTCAGAACTTCTTCGTCGTACTTGCCGATGGACTCAGCAGGATGCTTCTTGTCCCACTCGCGGATAGGCTCGAAGTCGGCGCCGCCGTCGGTGCGGCCCATCTTCTTCATGCCGAAGCCGTGGATAACAAGTGCGGCAGCAACAACGCCGGTAAGCGTCCAGGCGATTGCCTCAGGCTGAACCGTCAGGCCGCCGATGCGCAGATCGCGGAAGCGTGCGCGGAAGGGCGCGTTGGTCTCAACCCAGTTCTCACCGGGATCGTTGGGGTTGGCCGTGCAGCAACCGATGCAGGGGCCGCCAGCCTCGACGCACCAGGAGCGACGATGGTTCCAACGGACAACACCGCAGTTTGCCTTGGTCTGAGGACCACGGCAGCCCATGGGATACAGGCAGTAGCCCTTTGCCTCTTCTTCGGTGCCGAATGCGTAAACGAATTCGCCATTCTCGAAGTGACCGCGGCGAGCGCAGTTGTCGTGAATGGTCTGGTTGAAGATGACCTTGGGCTTGTTGTCGGCGGTGAGCTCGGGGAGCTTGCCCACGAGGACAGCGTCAACGAGAACAGCCTCGAGCCATTCGGGGTTGGCCGGGCAGCCGGGGATGTTGATAACCGGGGTATCGATACCCTGCTTCTTCAGGTACTGCTGAACGCCCAGAGCACCAGAGGAGTTGGGGTTAGCGCCCATCCAGCCGCCGTTTACTGCGCAAGAACCGAGAGCGACTACCGCATTCGCGTTCTTTGCAGCATGTACAAGGTGGTCGGTACCGGGCTCATTGGCAACACGCAGCGCCTCGCCGTTCCAACCTTCCAGAACTGCACCTTCGTAGATGAGGATGTAGTTTCCGGCCTCGATCGTCTGTGCCTTTGCTTCCTCCATGGACCAACCTGCAGCAGCAGAAAGGGTTTCGCAGTAGTTAAGCGAAATCATTTCCAACACTACGGTTGCGGGATCAGGGGCATCTACCTGTGCGAACGACTCCGTACAACCAGTGCAAGAAGCGCCCTCGATCCAGATTGCGGGATACAGGCCGCCAGATTCTGCGCCGATAACGGAATCCTCGATCGCGTGAGCGACGCGAGGTGCTGCCAGCTCAGACAAGCCTGCAGCCACGGCAAGAGAGCCACAGAGCTTCATGAAGCTACGACGAGAAACACCGCGTGCCTCGAGCTTGCTCAGAAACTCCGGACTAATAGCCTCTGTTACCATGTGCACACCTCCTTAAGGGTGTCTTTGTCCTACAAAACTTCTGATGCATATTCTCGTTGATTTCTCCGCAAAAAAGACTGGTTAATTGCCGAATATCGAGTAATTCCCGCCAGTGGTCAGAAAATGTTACTGGGCCTTTTTTGAGTAACACACCATTTCTCCATTTTTCACCGAATCGAAATGGTTTTACCCACTTTTTAGGACACATTTAGTTCTTTGACCGTTCTTTTCTTCGTTTTTTGCGAGATTGATACGGACTTGTTGCCAACCATTTACCGATATCCCTTCAAAAAATGGACATATTTCGCGGTTCGTCCTATCCCTTTTCAATCCAAACGGATGCAAGCATTTACCCAAATATGCTAATTTGCCCATCATTTGCAAACGCTAAGCGAAAGCCCGGGCACCACATGGCACCCCTTATGCCGCAACACTCTCAGAACCGAAAGGCAAGAGCGTAAACAAGGCACTTTCCCGTCCGATCAACTACATGGCTAAGACGTGAGAGCGCATCCAGGGAGCTGCTCTCTTTTCGTGCACCATTAAGCGGTATCATAGGCGCACATCAAACTTAAGAAAGGAAGCCGCATGAGCCACGCAACCATCGCCTACCTCGGACCACAGGGAACCTACTCCGACGAGGCAGCTCGCCTGTTCGCCAAGAAAATGGGCTGCGAGGACCCTGAGTTCGTGGAATGCCCTTCCTTCAACGAGGTACACGAGGCGGTTGACCGCGGACGTTGCGAATTCGGCGTCATGCCCATCGAGAACTCGCTGGAAGGCGTGGTCACGGCAACGCTCGACACGCTTGCCTTCAAGGGCGGTGTGAGCATCATGGGCTCTACGGTGCTCGACATCCATCACTGCCTTATGGTGCATCCCGGATCGTCCGTCGACCAGATAACCACCATCGCCAGCCACCCCCAGGCATTGGGGCAATGCCGCCGCTGGCTCGATGCCCACTTCCCTGCCGTACCGCGCTTGGCGGTTTCTTCCACCGCGGAAGGCGCACGCAAAGCCTCGCAGGACAAGACGGTTGCGGGCATTTCCAGCAAATTCGCCGGCGAGCTGTTCGACTGCAGCATCGCCGAAGAAGGGATCGAGGACCACTACGGCAATCAAACCCGCTTCGTGCTTATTGCGCGGCAGGGCCATGAACCGGTAATGCAGAGCGAAAAGATGAAAACCACACTGGCGCTTTCGCTCAACGCCGACAAGCCCGGTTCGCTTCTGATGATCCTTTCCGAATTGAACTACGCAAACGTGAACTTGACCATGATCCAAAGCCGCCCCACCAAGCAGGGCTTGGGCGATTACCTGTTCTTCATCGATATCGAGGGGACGCCCGCCAACCCCGCCATCAAAACCGCACTCGATTGCCTGCGCCTGAAGCTGCGCGAGGTAAAGGTGCTGGGCAGCTACCCCGTAGAATAAAAAAACGCCGGCAAACACAAACGCGCCAGCTGCTCCTGGTGAGCGGCGGGCGCGTTTCTTATTGGCGGGTGCTTCTTGCTGTTGGGCAGCTAACAAAGCAAGGGAAATCACTGCGCAAGGTAGCGGGCATCCTCGCCTTCCCCTGTTTGCGCGAAAAAGCCCTCTTGCACCAAATCGGAGGCAATGGAGTGCACCACATCGGGGTCAGGCGCCGACCTGCCCTGTCCCTTCTCGAACTCGGTAAGCGCGCTGACCATTTCGGGGAACCCGACTTCACGCTTCGCCAGCACGAAGCGCACCAGCTCGGCGCGCTTCTGGCGACGGGACCCGTCAAACTTCGACTGCTTCGTGTGGTGCTTCGAGCGCCTTGAGGGGTTCACCTGCGTCGACTTCAGGTAATTGCCGTAATCCAGCAATGCGTAATACCATCCGCGCGGGTCGTCGAGCGAGCAGGTACGCTGCACATGAGGCTCTATTTCCTTGTCGGACACGCTTTCCCGACAGGGGAACAATTCGTGAATGAACACCGTGCGCACATTGGTTTCCAGATACAGCGAAGGCTGTTGGTAGGCAAAAGCCAAAATACCGCCTGCCGTTGCCTTCCCAATACCTGGCAAGGCAAGCAATTCATCCAACGTGCGCGGCAGCAGACCGCCGTATTCCTTGGAGCAGATTTCAGCGGTGCGCTTCAGCGCCAGTGCGCGGCGGTTGTAGCCCAGCCCCTGCCACATTTCCAGCACCAACGACGTTTCTGCGCTAGCAAGGGCGTCGAGCGTGGGGAACAGGGAAAGAAAACGCTGCCAGTACTTCTCGACACGCGCAACCTGCGTCTGCTGGAGCATGATCTCGGAAACCATGACGGCGTACGCATCGTCTATGCCGCGCCAGGGCAAGTCGCGGTACAGGCGCTTTCCCTCCTGCCACACTTTGGCAACAAGAGCTTGCTCTTCAGGGGTAAGGTCAGACTCGCAAGTCCGCAGTGAGCTAGACGGCATAGCGTTAAGACTCCAATGGGCTCTGCTCGCTGCCCACCGCAAGCGCTGCACGTATTGCAGGATGCTTGGCACCCTGGGTAAACAAGCCTTCCAAAGTAATGCTAGCAAGCAGGTTGTTCACCAAGGCATTTGAAGCACACCACAGCGCGTTGAACGCACAGTTCTCCTTGTGGGCGCACGGATACTCGGCACAGGCGCATTCAGCGATGCTGATGCCGCCGTTCACGCTTTCCAATACATCGAACACCGTGGTTTGAGCGGGATCGCATGCCAGAGCAAGACCGCCTTTCACCCCGCGGATGGTTTTCAGCAAGCCGGCCTTTACCAGTTCATGCTGGATACTGCGCGCAAAAGAGTACGGAATGCCCTCCTGCTCGGCAACATCGGCAATGGAAATGTACGTATCGCCGCTGCGATAGGCAGCGCGAATGATGCGACAGGCGTAGTCGCAGCGACGCGTAATGCTCATAGAATGCTAATCCTCCAGCAGGTCATCGAAGTCGGAGGTGCTGCGACGCAGCTCTTCCACGGCCAAGTCTTCCATGCAACGATATTCATCGGAATCAAGCGGCTGGAAGTTTGCCAAACGCGTTACCAGGGCACCCGTGCTCACGGCGCAGAAGCGGTTCTTCGCAATGCTCTCGCGATATGCCTCTTCAACCGCTTCACCGGCGATGGCCAGGATCTCGAAGCGGGAAAGGTTGCGGGAGAGCTCCACCATGCGCGCAACGTCCAAGCCGCGCGTGGAGGGATGCTGCGACTGGATCTCGCGCCAGATTGCACGTCGCTCTTCCACGTCGGGCAATTCCACGTTGATGGTACGGTACTGAGGCCCGATAAGCTCCCAGAAAAACGGCTCGATATCGCTTGGCTCGGAAGCCGAGATGAGAACCGTTGCCTCGGGGCTTTCGAGAGCCGTCTGGATAAGGGCCAGCGCCTCACGTGCGCCACGGGAAAGCTGCATTTGCAGAAGGTTCTGCACCGGATTCCCCTCGGTCTGAGGATCGAACGTGGGCAAGTCCCACAAGTCAAGATCCTCCAAGATCACTACCGTGGGGGAATCGAAGCCCACACGCGGCACGCCCGAAACACGCGACTTGAAATCAGCCGACGCCATGACGCACAGCACCGCCTGACCTTGCGCATTCTGATCGAGGCGCATGCGAATGGCGGGCATGCCAAGCTCACCGGCAGTTGCCACCATGAAGTAATTCGCGTCCTCGCGCACAGGGCACTGGAATACCAACGTGCCCACGCCGGGAATGCCTGGCAGGCCATGGCGCGCGTTCAGCATAGCAACGAAACGGGCAAATTCAGGGTCACGCGAGCGTCCAATGCCCAGTTCACCCATCGTAGCGATAGCGCCATCGAAGCCAACCAGGGATTGGTAGTCGAAATGCTGCTCAGGTGCCGTCGGCTCTTCCTTGGCATCGGGCGTTTGCCCGAAAATAAGCGAAGTAAGGTCTTTCACCGCCTGCATACGCTGATTCTCAGGCACTGGCGGCTCGTTGGGCTCCTGGGATTCCGGGGCATCGGCCTTCTTTTCCGGAACGGAAGGAGCAGCTTCAGGCTTTGCAGCAGAAGGCGGAACCGCACTGGGAGCCTCTTCGAAGTGGCATAGCATATCGGGGTTGGTGTCTATCAAATCCTGGTTCACCATATCGGCCATGTCTTCAATGGCGTCTCGGTCGAAACCGAATTCCTCAAGCTTGTCGAACGCCAAGCGCTGAAGCTCGTCGGCATGCTTGGCAACTTCTTTCCCGTCCCAATAAGGCTCGAGCTTTTCAAAGATGTATTCGGCAAGAGAGCGCTGTTTGGTGGCGATAGCCAAATCCCATGCCTTGCTCATGCCGGCAAGAACATCTTCACCAGGCATGATGTTCTCGCGCAAAGCACGCTCGTACGCGGCAAGATACAGGTGGATGCCAAGAACGCTATCCCCTTCCTTCACCGCGGAAGCTGCGCGCTCAAGGTATGCCTGAGAAGAGTTGGAGCGACTATCCTGAAAGGGAACATGACCGCTTGCGGTATCTTCGCTCATCGTGGTGTACCTCCTTGGCACATTGAATGCTTGCAGGCACGCTGCCTGCTTTTAGCAGGACGAGCGTGCCTGAAATGATAGTTCGTTAATCGCACATGATTGTAAGCTGCTTTGGCAGACGTTACTGAACGGTATCCATTATCCGCCAAATTCCCATAGGGTTCTTGGCTTTTCGGTATCCGCCTAGTCCCAATTCAGAATCGGCCATTTACGGCTGCGGGCCGTACGGCGCAGGGGCCGATCGGGCGTTACCGCGAAGGGATGCTGCGCTGCAGCAAGAAGCGTGCGGTCGGAGTGGTGGTCACCGTAGGCATGCGATAGAACCCAGTTGCCTTCGCCGTACTGCGCGTTGGCTTCACGCGTAAGCACTTCAAGCTTCTGGCTGCCTTCCACCGGCAGCCCTTCCACCTCGCGCGTATAGCAGCCGTTCGCATCGACCTTCATACGCGTTGAAAAGGTTTGCGTATAGGCATGGCTCTTCATTGCCTGCTGGATAAGGGGCTCGAACGTTGCCGTTACCGCCCATACCTCGCGCCCCGCGGCGCGATGCTCGTTGATCGCCTCGTCGGCCTCGGCACGGAAGATCTTCTCCAAATGGGTGTCGTAGAACGTACGGAGGTACTCGTCTACCTCTTCCTTCTTCTTGCCCTCGAACGCGGAGAACACCGCGCCGCGAACCCAGCTTTCGTTTTGGGGAAGGCGAAGCTTATAGGCAATGCCCCAGCAGATGATGCGCAGAAGCATGCCCTTGCCCAAAAGACCTTCATGAACCAGGTGAAGCACCAGGATGACCGGCGAATTACCGGAAATGCACGTACCGTCGAAGTCGAAAACGGCGATTTCCACCGGCTTCTTCTGACGAGAATCGCCCATTGCGCTTCCCTCCTCCTGGTGTTGATTGATCGGTGCGCTAAACCCTTAGTAGAGCTTTTCCACTATAGCGCAGCGCCCCATACGAAAAAAGGTTCGCCCACAGGCGAACCTTTTGAACTCAAGTGGCGGGATGTACGGGACTCGAACCCGCGACCTCCGACGTGACAGGCCGGCGCTCTAACCAGCTGAGCTAACACCCCATTCGCTTAAGCGACTTGCAGTAGTTTACTAGCAATAACCCATACAAGCAAGCCCCTTTTTGAAATTTTTTCGGAAGAAGAGAAAGGCCCTTTTACCCCGCCCCCACCATCTTCGCTTGTGTTTACTTGACCTACGAGGCGGAAAACCAGGGCACCGCATGATTTTTGCTTAGACCTCCCGCCAGTTCGTTCCGAAACGAGGTTTCATGGCGAGTTTTGCGCTAAACGTATCCTGATTTCGCTTTTTTCGTTCAAAAATCATACGTTCGGACGTTTTCTTGCCATCTAGTCGCGAAAAAGCATACGTTTCAAGCAAATCCTGCCATGAAGACGGCTTTTTTCACGCTTTCATGGAAAAAGGAATACGTTTAGAGCGTTTTCGCCAGCCACACAAGCAAGCCACACACCATCGCCGACCCTGCGCCTATCTTTCCAAAATCAATGCACCCCGCACAAGGCGGCAATGGACATTGGACCCATAAAGCGGCAGTCCGTTCGAAGAGCACAGCGATTTCAAACAAAAAAAACGCCCGAAAGGGCGTTAACAAAGCCAGGGCATGCGCCAGCAAGTCAGCGAGCGGGAAGCTGGCGAGTGCAGATGCCGCGAGGGCACGCGCCAGGCGCACTCCGTGCGTCAAGCGGGCCCGCAGCGGCAGCTGTGCCGTCAGCTTCCCGCGCAGCGCCATTACGTTTCTCGAGTCTTGCGCCGTTCGGCAGAACGGCGCAACGAAAAAGAAAAAGGGTTCGCATTAAAGCGAACCCTTTTAATAATCGACTGGCGGGATGTACGGGACTCGAACCCGCGACCTCCGACGTGACAGGCCGGCGCTCTAACCAGCTGAGCTAACACCCCATGTGCGACAGCGATAGCTAGTATACAGGAACCAAGATTCCGCGCAAGAGGTTTTCTGAAAAAGTTTCCGCTCCCCGTTTTCCCAGGCCTCAAGGCAAAGTGGGGAAACGGGACCTGCCCCTAATTTCCCAAAACTACTGTCGTTTGCCCTTTTTCCTATGCCCTGGCTTCAGGGAGTTCCATGCCACCTTGGCTGCCGACTGGGCAACGGGAGCCGCTGCGTCTAGGGCAATCAGGGCAACCTTCTTGGCCTTCGGGGCAACCGCGGAAACAACCGCTTTGACCGCAGGCTTGCTTGTTACAGCATCCGCAACTTCAGCTGCGGTAGACGTTGCCTTGCCCGCCAAGGCGGCAAGGCCCGCTATATCACCGCCACCCTCGAAATATTCGATAGCAGCATGGCCGATAGCCTGCGTGCCCGCATAGCCCATACCGCCCTTCACGGCCCAGCCCAGAGCAGGCACCAAACCAGCGAGCTGACGCGAAATGCCACGGAACACAAAGCCGCCCGCAAGCACGCCCGCAAGCTCTTTCACGCGATCGGCGCCAAGCGGGTGCCCATAGGCCGCCGCGATCTGCAGCACCATCTTCGCCTGGTTAGCCGTCATAATCGGCATATCGGCGCCAGGAACGAACACCACTACACCAACACCGGCATTCTGCAAGGCCGTGGCACGAATCGACTCGTAAGCCAAAGGACGTCGAACGAACGGATAGGCAATGGAAAACGCAAGGCGCTTTTCGGCGTCAGCACGCACAATCCAGGTTCCGATGCGATCGGCAAGGCTTCCACGAAGCTCTTCGGTAAGACTCTGCCCTGCTTCCAGGGAAACAAGATCCTGCTCCGGGATAGGATTGCCCGAATCGTGTGCCGCCCCGCAGACTGCAGCAGCGTCCTCAGCGACAACCAGAACAGGCATGCCCTTCTTGCGGAACTGCGCGGCAATAGAGCCCACTTCAGGGTTCGACCCTGCAGCGATCACCACAATATCGCTTTCCACTTCCGCATCAGGCTTCTGTGTAGGGAAATAGCTCACCATGACGCGCGAATTGGCAGATTCGCTGTTGAAGCCAGAACGCACGAACACCTGGAATTCAGGCGATGCCGTTTCATCGATGAGGATATTCGCCGAAACCGCTATCGAACATGCCTTGTCGATGTCGATGGCAGCAGTGAGCAAGGTGGGAATATCAATTGGAAGCTTCATACGATCCCCTTTCGCGTTAGCGCCCGCTGTGAACCCAAACCGAGTTTATCAGACCCAGCATCATGAAATTCACGATCATGAACGAAGAGCCATAGCTGATAAACGGCAGCGGAATGCCCGTAATAGGCATCAAGCCGCAATCCATGCCGATGTTCTCCAGAATCTGGAACAGCCACATGCCCACAACGCAGATAACGATAATGGTTCCGAACAAATCGCTTGCACCGCGTGCGACGTTTACCGACACCACAATCAGGCCGATATAGAACGCAAGCAGGATAAGCGCACCCACGAAGCCGAATTCCTCGGCCAGGATGCAGAACACGAAGTCGGTAGGAGCCTCGGGTAAGAAGCCCATGGAAGACTGCGTTGCCTGCATGAAGCCCTTGCCCAGAAAACCGCCGCTACCGATTGCGATCTTCGCCTGCTGGAGGTTATAGCCATCGCCCGACGTGTCGTACGAAGAGTCCATGAACACCAGCAAACGGGACTTCTGGTAGTCCTTCAGCAATACATCGTGACCGGCAATCTGGTCGGCAATAGGGTCCAAGATGAGCACGGCAGCAACAAGGACCACCATGGCGCCAACGGTTCCCACCAAAAAGCGCCAATCGGCACCGCCGATGATGAGCGCGAAGGCGGCAATGACCAAGTACACCAAGCCCGTGCCCAAGTCAGGCTGCGTCATAACGCACACGAACGGAACCGCCATGATGGCAAGCGCCTTCAAGTATTCGCGCAAATCGTTCAAGCGCCCGCCATAACGCGCCATCACCGATGCCGCCAGCAGCACAACCGTCACCTTGGCGAACTCACCCGGCTGGATCTGGGTGCCGATGTTGATCCACGAACGGCCGCCGTTGACCTCAACGCCAATACCCGGCAAATGAGGCGACAGAAGCAACACCACGTTGATGATAAGGAACAGCGTGGTGTAGCCCGACAGCGCGTGATAGTCCATGCGCGTAATAAGGACGAACAACACCATGCCGATGGCCACGCCCGAAAGCTGTCTTGCGAAACTGTAGTCGGCGTCGGCAGACGTTGCCGAGAACTGGATGATGAGGCCGTAGCCGATAAGCAACAGCGCGAACAAGACGAACGGCGGATTCACATACTTGAATCTACGAGGACGCGTGGCACGCGCCACGGCAGGGTCTTGCGTGCGAAGCGAGCTGATTTCGTTAATTTGAGCCACCGACGCTCACCTCCGTTGCTGCAATGGGACTCATGTCCTCGTCAAACGACCCCGAAGAAGACTGGATGGCCGCATCCATGATCTGAGCAGCCAAAGGCGAGCCAACCGTACCGCCCGAGCCGCCTTCTTCCACACAGACGCACAGGGCGAACTTCGGGTTGTCGTAGGGCGCATAGCACGAGAACCATGCCATGTCCTGCTTGCCGGCAACCTCAGCCGTACCGGTTTTCGCAGCAGCAGACCAGGAGTACTTGTTGAAGTCGGCGGCAACGCTTTCGTTTTCCGTTGCCACGCCATGCAGGGCATCACGCACGATCTTCAGGTTCGCCTCAGTAACTTGCGGGGCGGTATCTTCAACCGTGTCGTAGGAAAGCACCGTATCGCCCAGGGAATTGCGCACTTCCTTCAGGAGGTGAGGACGCAGCAGTTTGCCCGTCGCAACGGCCGCATAGGCGCGCACCACCTGAATAGGGGTAACCAAAACGTAGCCCTGGCCGATGACCATGTTCGACATGTCACCTGGCAGCCATTGGGCTTCCTCGGGCACGTCCTTGAAGTACTCCTTCTTCCATGCCGGCGTAGGAATGCGGCCCTCGGCTTCGCCGGAAAGGTCGATCTTCGTTGCCGCCGAATAGCCGAACTCCTTGACGAAGTCCTGCATAGCCTCGTCGCCGATGGAGGCACGGGCATCATAGAAGCTCTTCGCAATCTCGTAGAACACCACGTCGCAGGAAACCACGATGCCTTGGCGCAAGCCCAGCCAGCCATGGCCCGACTTCTGCCAGCACTTCTGCGGGTAGCTGTCGCCGAAGCCCGTCCACGTGCCTTGGCAGTCCCACACACGGGACGTGTCGGCAAAGCCGTAGGTCAAGCCCGCCAAGCTCGTGAATGCCTTGAAGCACGAAGCCGCCGGATACGTACCGGCAATAACGCGGTTCATCAGCGGGTAATGCGATTCCTCGGTTTGATAGGCATCCCACATGTCCTGGGAAATGCCGCCGATAAAGTGCTCGGGGGCGTACGTTGGGTAGTTCGCCAACGCAACGATGCCGCCGGTGTTCACGTCCATCATTACGCACGATGCGGCGGTACCTGTGCCGTGTTTCACCGCGTCCTGCAGAACACGGTCGGCCACATGCTGCACCTTGGCGTCGATGGTGAGGTATACGTCGTTGCCCTTGCTGGGGGCGGTTTCCCCTACCACTTGCTGAACGACGCCGGCGGCGTTCGTGACAAGAACGCGCTGACCGTGGTCGCCGGCAAGCAGGGAATCGTAGGTTTGCTCGATGCCGCTTTTGCCTACGGCATCGCCCGATTGGATGTCGCGGCCTTCGGCGGCGTTCTTCAGGTCGTCTTCGGAAGCGGTGCCGGTATAACCCAGGGCATGAGCCGCCATTGCGCCATACGGGTAGGTGCGCGTGGTGCGGATTTGGGTGCTGACGCCGGGAAATGCGTCACGGTGCTCGGAAATGAACGCGATGTCACGCAACTTCACATCGCTTGCCACCACGCGCTGGCTCTGAGCGCCCGACGACGTATCGAGGATGCGCGAGCGAACCACTTCATAGGGAATGCCCAGAAGTGAGGAAAGACGCAGGATGACATCGGGGTTCTTCGCCACATCGGCATCGGCAAGCACCGTCTGCACCTGGCGATTGGTTACCATAGCAACACCGTTGGCATCGTAGATGACACCACGGGGAGCAGGCGTGTTCACGGTGGTGTACATGTTCGCGTCTGCCTCTTCGCTGTAGCTTGCCGCATCGATGATCTGCAAGCCGAAAAGCTTTGCCGTAAGCGCACCGAACACGCCCAGGGCAATGACGCCTATCGCCGTGAAACGATTGCGCAGCCCATCACCCGCTGCAACACCGCCGCCCATCGAGGGACCGCTCGGCGCAGCGCCGCGTGTGGTTTTAGGGGTTTCTGCGGCAATGCCCACCGAAGTAACCGAACGCACACGCATGCGATCGGCCGCTTTGGACTGCGCCGACTTTGCACGCACATGGAAAACGACGGCAAGGATAACGCCCAGAACGATGAGCGCCGCAATGGTGGTGAGGATAGCTGAGAGCACGAGATTCCCCCACCCTTAGCGAAAGCGGGTTGCGGTGGGAACCTGCCATGCGTCGTTTGAAGGCTGGGTGAACGGCAAGCGGCGCATGATAACGAACAAAAGCGCAGCAGCCAAAGCATTCAGAACGGTTGCCGGCAGAACTCGCTGGGCCACCATATCGAGGAACGAGCCCTGATAACCCAGGATCATAAGCGCAATGGCGAAAACCAGCTCGAAGGCCAAAAGCGTTACCGCCAAGGCAATAAGCGGCATGGCCAAAGACGTATCGTCGAGCACTTCGAACACACGCGACAGGCAGAACACCGCGATTAGCAAGAGCAACGGCGTCAAGCCTACCGGGGTATGCGAAAGCAAGTCGGCGATAAGGCCAAGCACGAAAGCGTAACCGTACGTGGTATCAGGCCTGCGCATGATGGAAAGAACCAGGACGAACGAGACGATGAAGCTGGGAACCGCAGACGACACCGTAAGAATCGGCGCAAACACCACCTGCAGCACAACGACAACAAGAGAGAAGATAAGAGGAAGCATCCAATCACGCATGGCCGTTATTCACCATCCTCAGAAGATGAGCTTGACGATTTCGAAGAACCTGAAGAACCCGACGAGGAAGAGGACTTCGAGGAATCGCTAGAGTTAGAGTTGCTGGAACTAGTGTTGCTGGAAGAATCGCTCGAAGAAGAGCTGTTGCCGAGCAGCGCATCGGGACCAACTGCCTGTACAACAGCGTTGGCCGCATTGGCATCGCTCGACGCAGCCGCATCGTTGCTCATGCCCAGCACCACCAGCACTTCGCTGATGTTGCTAAACGACGAGTTCGGCGAAACGACAATGGTGCGTGTTGCATCGCCTTGACGCTGCTCCACCTTCGAAACCACGCCAACCACCAAGCCGCGGAAGTATCCGCCGCCAAGACCCGTGGTGATAACGGCTTCGCCTTCCTTCACGTCGGTGCTCTCGTCAACGCCCTGGAGGTAGAGCACCCCTTCCACCGAACCGGACAGAATGCCTTCGGCGCGGGAGTTCTGCAGCATCACGGCAACGCCGCTCTGCGCATCGTTAAGCAGGCGAACCTCAGAAGAATAGGTTGAGGTGGAAACGATCTGGCCCACCACGCCGGTAGAGCCCATCACAGGCAGACCCGCCTTCACGCCGGAAGCCGTGCCTACGTCGATGGTGATGATTCTGTTGTAGGAGTCGGATGAGTAGCCCGTCACATGGGCGGCAACGGAAGAGAACCCGTACACATCATGGATGCCGATAAGCGATTCGAGACGGTTGGCTTCCTGGCGATATTCCTCAAGCTCGACCACCATCTGGGAAAGCGTGGCATTGCTTTCCTTCAACTGGCTCATAGACTGGCCATCGGCCGTCAAATCTTCCAAGGAAGTTGATGCGGAGGCAGCAAGCGAACCAGTGGCGGTGCCCGCCGAAGACAAGGGCGACGAAACCGAAGCGGTAGTGCTTTGCAGAGAATGCAAAGCACCTTCGTCGCCTTCGCGAGAGTACACGATAACAAGGACGAGAGAAACCACCAGCAAGATGATCAGCAACCCCGTCCCTCCAAGTTGGCCGCCGAATGGGATTTTCTTTTCGTTCAAATTCAGGGCCATATCGTAAAAGGATCTCCTATTTCGATCTCATAAGAATCTGCTTGAGTGCCGTGGGGGTTTCAAGAACCTTCAGGCAGCCGGAAACAACGTTGGTAAGCGCCGTTTCGCTGGTCCAGACCGGAATCTCAAGCTGCTGAGAGAAATAGCGGTCCAAACCGGAGAGCAAACCGCCGCCACCCGTAAGCAGAATACCGTTGGAAATGATGTCGGAAGCCAAGTCGGGGTTGGTTTTCTTGAACGTTTCCTTGATATGCACAACCATTTCATCGATGGGCGCCTGCAGCGCATCGCGCACATCTTCCGATTGAATGGTAACTTCTTTGGGCTGCTCGGTAAGCACATCCTGACCTGAGATGATCATGTCGCGTTCACGACCGTCTTCAAAGGGCAGAATGGAACCAATCTTAATCTTGATAACCTCTGCCGTGCGTTCGCCGATCTTGATTCCAAGAAGATCACGCAAATGAACCGCAATAGCTTCATCAAGGCGATTGCCGGCGAGACGAAGCGAAGACGAGGTCACAATGCCGCCCAACGAGATAACGGCAACCTCGGTGGTGCCGCCGCCGATGTCGACAACCATCGAACCAGTAGGCTCGGTTACCGGCAGGTCGGCGCCCATAGCTGCCGCCATAGGCTCTTCAATAAGGTAGGCCTGGCGAGCGCCAGCCTGAATGGTTGCCTCGAATACTGCACGCTTTTCCACCGAAGTGGCGCCGCAGGGAATGCACACCACGATGCGAGGCTTGGGCTGCCAAGGATAGCGACGCGGTGCCGCCTTGTTGATGAAGGCGGAAATCATGGCTTCGGTCACGTCGTAGTCGGCAATAACACCGTCATGCAGAGGATGCTCTGCCGAAAATGTGTCGGGCGTATGGTTGATCATGTTTTTCGCCTCATGGCCTACGGCAAGCACGCGATGGGTGCTGCGCTCGATGGCCACAACAGAAGGCTCGTTGATAACGATGCCCTGCCCCGTGATGGCTACGAGCGTATTGGCGGTGCCAAGGTCGATAGCCATGTCATACGAAGATGACGAGGTAGCGTTCTGTATGAAATCAAGGAAAGACATTAATCGTCCTTAAACAGTATTGTGCAATCGTAACAACAGATTCTATCACACCGCATAAATGCCCGTGCAGAAACCGTGAAGGCAGAAGAAGAGGGCGCCCACCAGGATAACCGTTTGCAAGCTCGCATTTTAGGACGCAACAGCGAGCGAGCCCCCGATGGGCGCAGGTGACGGGAAAGCGATGCCAGGCGCACTTCGTACGTCAAGGTCACTTTGGACCGCCAGCTGTACCATCGGGGGCTCGCGCAGCGTCATTGCGTCTCAAACGAACGTTACGTCGTTCAGAGAACAGTACGACGAAAAATTTAGAAGAAGATGGAGATCTCGCGCTCTGCAGATGCTACGGAATCGGAGCCATGGATTACGTTTTCGTCCATGATCAGGCCAAAGTCACCACGGATGGTGCCAGGGGCAGCTTCTGCGGGGTTGGTGGCGCCCATGAGGGAACGGCACTTGGCAACAGCACCTTCGCCGGAAACGACCATCTTCACAACAGGGCCGGACGTGATGTAGGAGATCAGACCGTCATAGAAAGGCTTGCCCTCGTGCTCCTGGTAGTTTGCAGCAGCCTGCTCGGGGGTAACCATGCCCATTTCCATGCGCTCGATCTTCAGACCAGCACGCTCAAAGCGGTTCACGATTTCGCCGATGTGGCCGTTGCGCACACCGTCGGGCTTGATCATGCTGTAGGTCTTTTCAATTGCCATGTTGATTCCTTTCAAATGAACGATTCGTTCTTACTTACGATATGAAACGGGAAAACCCGGATCGGACTGATGTTACGACTGGCTTGCGAAGGAAAGGGCCACGTTGGAAACCTTCCAGCCTAAGCCGTCCCGTACCAGGGAAACCTGATACGGAATGTCGCCTCCCTGCGAAGTGGTAACCGTCGCATACACCTCAGCGGTGCTGAGGTTGTTGGTGGTACCGTTGATGGTTACCTCGTTCGACTGCGCAACCGTATCGGCGATGCGCGCCTTCTTGCTCTCATCGACGCTCGAAGCATACACATCCGCATTGCTGGGGTTGGAGAACAGCGCGTTTACCTGGTCCTGCTGGGAAGGCATGCCGTAGCCCTGCGTGTAGGCGAAGGCGCCGCCGCCGGCCACAATGATGATAAGGATCAAGATGATGAGGAACACCTTCAAGCCGCGATGGCGATGCTTCTTCTTAAGAGGCTGACCCCAATCCTGAAAGTCCTGGTCGGCTTCCTGGAAATACTGGCTTCCCGCCTGTTCTGCCGCAGCGATCTCGCGCATGATGCTGGTTTCCGAAAGCTGCATGGTGCCCATTTCGGAAGGATCAAGGCGCTGTGCCTCCAGCGGCACGCCATCGCCCTGAACATCAAGACCGGAAAGATCGTTGTGGTGAGCGCTGGAAGCCGAAAGGTCTTCGGGCTTGACGGGCTCGACTTCGCCAGTATTGCCCGCGGCGACAGCGGCAACGGCACGCTGATAGTCGACGTTGGCGGCATCGTTGAACACATAGGTCTTGTCGGCCAGTGCGGACTCAAACGCACGGACAGCCTTTTCCATCTTGCCGTCGGCAACATACGCCTGACCCATGTTGGCGAAGATCTTGTTGCGCGTTTCGGGCTTCATGTCGAACTGCAGGGCGCTTTCGTAAGAGGCAATGGCGTCCATGGGGCGATCGAGCGCCATGAAGCACACGCCCAGGTTCAGCAAAGCCCTGGTGGGATCGGGGTTCGCCTCATCGAGGGCAGCAGCACGGAACGCCGCACCAGCCTCTGCCGATTTGCCCAGCTTAAGAAGCGAATTGCCCAGACCAACGTATGCCTTGTACGGCGTGGCGTAACGAGAGTCTTCCGTGGCGGTTTTGAAGCGAGAGATGGCATCTTCGAAATCGCCCTGGGAAGCGTACACCATGCCCAGGTTGTAGCTTACCGAGCCCGAAGCGTCGTAGGAGGTGTCTACCAAAGCCTGCGAGTACGCATGGATGGCCTCGTTCGGGTCCTTGAGCTTCACCAGGCAGTTGCCTATCTGGTGATAGAGCAAGCCCACTTCACCGGGAGCCTTTTCGACAGAGGTGTCTTCAAGGCATTCGGTGAACTTTGCCAGCGCTACGTCGAACTCCTTCGCTACGTAGGCACTGCGCGCCTGCTGGAAAGTCTCGTTGTTCATGTATCGTCCGATTCCTCTCTTGCGTTTCTAATGCTGCGTCATGGGAGGCGCAGCAGAAATGGCGGTAAGGCGCAGGGCCCTATCGCGCTGCGCGGTACTAGTTGGCGTTCTCGATTTCGATGGTTTCGATAACGTCACCTACGCGAAGCTGGCCCACAACGTCGAGGCCCTCTACCGTCTGACCGAACACGGTGTAGCCGGAGTCGAGGAAAGGCTGGGCGCCCAAGCACAGATAGAACTGGGAGCCGGCAGAATTCGGATCCTGCGAACGAGCCATGGCAAGCGTGCCGTCGAGGTGCTTGTTGTTGGGGTTGGTGGTGTATTCCTCGTGAATGGTGTAACCAGGGCCACCGGTACCCAGGCGAGCAAACGGGTTGCCCTCTGCTGCCTTCACCTGCTCGGAATCGAGGTCACGGGTGTTGGGGCAGCCGCCCTGGATAACGAACCCGGGAACATAGCGATGGAACTTCAAATTGTCATAGAAGCCTTTTTGGGCCAGCTCAACGAAATTGCCCACATGAATGGGGGCGTCGTTGCCAGCGAGTTCCACGCGGATATCGCCCTTGGAGGTTTTGATGACGGCCACTTCGTTGCCGTTGGGCTGATATTTAGGTGTGTACAAAGCCATGGTTTCCCCTAACTGCTTCGTTCTTTTCAAATAAATGGTGCCCTCTACAGGATTCGAACCTGCGACTTTCTGCTCCGGAGGCAGACGCTCTATCCCCTGAGCTAAGAGGGCCCAAGTGCTCATATTATACGTTATGATTTACAACATTCTTATTTCCCCATGAAAACCAAAGGATGAGACCATAATGCGCATCGAAATCACGGGCATGACGTACGGAGCAAACGCGGTCGGGCGCGCTGAAGACGGCAAGGTGATGTTCGTTGCCGGCGGCGCGCCGGGCGATGTGGTCGAGGCGGAAGTCACGCACGAGGCAAAGGCGTTCCGCGAGGGAAAGATCACCTCGTTCCTCGAGAAAAGCCCCCTACGCACAGAACCGGCATGCCCGTTTTACGGCGTATGCGGCGGTTGCCCTTGGATGCATTTGAGCTATCCCGCCCAACTTGAGGCCAAACGGGCCAGCGTGGTAAGCCAGCTTACCAAGATCGGCGGCGTGCCACGTGAGCGCGCCGAGGAATTGGTTGGCGAATGCGTGGGTTCGAAGCGCCAGCTGGGATACCGCAACAAGCTTGAGCTTGCCGCCGGTCGCGACGAACGCGGTTTGTTCATGCTGGGGTTCCATGAACGCGGTGGCAAACTTGCCGCCGCCCCCAAAACCTGCCTTTTGGGTGCCAAGGGCATCGAAAAGGCGCCAGGCGCCCTGCGCGGAGCCCTCTCCTACCTGCAGGGCCACGACGATCTGGGCATTTTCCGCGTGGGCGTTCGCCGCAGCGTGCGCACGAAGGATATCGAGGTTGCCCTGTGGACCGGCCCCACCGGCTTTCCCCGCAAAGCAGCTGCCGACACCCTTTCCAGTGCGCTGAAATGCACCAGCATCGTGCGCGTTATCGCCGATACCGGCAAAGCGCGCAAGGTGAAAAAAGTAGAGGCCCTCTATGGCAAGGGCCATTGGACCGAAGAGCTAGCAGGGAACACCTACCGCATCAGCGCACCGAGTTTCTTCCAAGTGAACACCGCCCAGGCAGAAAAGATGATCGAACTGGTAATCGACGGGCTGGAAGTAGGCCCCGATTCCGTGGTGGCCGACCTGTACTGCGGTGCCGGCACGTTCACGTTGCCCTTGGCCGAGCGCGCCGATTATGTGTTCGCCGTCGAGTCCGCCGCATCTTCGGTGCGTGACTTGCGCCGCAACATGGAGGGCATCGATGGAGAAATCGAGGTCATCGGCGGCGACAGCGCCCGCGAGCTTCCCACGCTGGGTCATCTGGATGCGTTGGTGGTAGATCCGCCACGTGCCGGCCTTGCCAAGGGCGTTGCCGAAAGCATCGCCGCATCAAAGGCGGAACGCGTTGCCTACGTAAGCTGCGACCCCGCAACTTGGGCACGCGACATAGCGCGCTTTTCCAACGTCGGCTACGAGCTGGTGAAGGCAACACCGGTCGATTTGTTCCCCCAGACGTTCCATGTGGAAACCGTAAGCATCCTGAAACGCACCAAATAAAAACCGTCCAAAAGGGACAGTCCCTTTTGGAGGTGGCGTTCGACAGGTTGAACGGCTAAACAAAGCAAGAACCCCCTTGAGAGCCATAACCTCAAGGGGGGTTCTTTCATGATAAACCAGGGCATCCAAAAGGGACTGTTTTTGGATGTTAAGCCCTAGCTTCCTCCACATGGCCAACCAGCTTGGCAATGCGTTCACTATACTCGGGGTGTTCAACGCCCGCTTCGGCCAAATCGATGATGGGAGCATCGCCCCAAAGCGTTTCCAGGCGATAGAACTCGCGGGATTCAGGCTGGAAGATGTCTACCACGAACGAGCCGTAGTCCAAAAGCTCCCAGGAATGGTCTTTGGTTTGCTCGCGCGAAAGGGGCTTCATGCCACCTTCCTCGCGGACCTTTTCCTCGATGTTGTCGAGGATTGCCTCTACCTGGGGCGTGTTCGCGCCCGTTGCGATAACGAAATAGTCGGTAACGTCCAGCACGTCGCCGACCTTGATAACGACGATGTCGGTCGCCTTGCGCTCGTCAGCTGCGCGAGCAGCGATAAGCGCGCATTCACGAGAAGATGCCTCTTGCACTTACGTTCTCCTTTATTGTTCGCGGGAACCGGCACCGTTGTACCAGTTCCAAACCGTCACAGAATCATAACTGATGGGCTTGCCAGCACGCACCAGATATCCCATGCCTTCTTTCAACACGGCATAGAACATCTCTTCAAGGCTTAGGGAACCCATCTGCTTGTACAGGCGCTTGTACTCGGCAACATCGTGCGTCGGCTCGATCTTGTCAGCCACGAAAACGATCATATCGAGCGGCGCCATATTAGGTGCGCCTACCGTATGACGCTCGATTGCCTGGAACACCTCTTCGCCGAAACAGGGGAAATCACGGCGCAACACCGCCGCGGCCGTCGGACCATGCAGCACCCAAGGCATGTTGCGCACTGTTTCCTCATCGATGGCAAGATCGAAATCGGAAATGCGCTGCTGCAGCTTTTCTGGCAGAAGCGCCTTGTCCCAATCGTGCAGCAGGCCCGCCATGCGGGCGACATGACCATCGTAGCCATAGGTACGGGCAAGCTTGCGCGCCGTCTTGGCAACCGAAATGCTATGCACATAGCGCGATGGATTCACGCGCTGCATCAGCAAGCCCTTCATGCACTTGTACGACTGGGACCCAAACGGCTTTTCCGTATCAAGGCCCTGCGCAACGGTGGGTTTGTAGGCAAACTCCGAAAGCTCTTGCTTGGTAGGCTCAGCCGTCTGCGCCTTCTTCTTTCCCTTAGCCATGGTGTGCCCCTTCACGATAGAACTCGTGTTCCATCACGTGATCTACTACAACCTGCGGCGTTAAATAGCGAATCGACTTCCCCTGCGCCAAGCGACGCCGCAGCTCGCTTGACGAGATCTCCAACGCTTCAATGGTAACGAAAGAAATGGGAATCCCCTTCGCCGCATCGACGATCTGCTTGCGCTTTTCATCGGAAAGCTCGTATCCCGGGCGATCGACCCCCACGAACTTCGCCAACGCGCCCATTTCATCGGAGCCGCGCCATTTCGAGACCGTGGCAATGGCATCGGCCCCCGCCAAAAAGTACAGCTCAACGTTAGAGGGAAAATGGCTGCGCAACGTGCGCAACGTATCGATGGTGTAGGTGTCTCCCCCGCGGGCGATTTCGATATCGCTCACGTCGAAATACGGATTGTCGGCAATGGCAGCACGGCACATTGCCAGACGCTCCTTGGCGGGAGCGATATGCTGTCCACGCTTGAACACGGGATTGCCCGTGGGTATGAACAATATCACGTCCAGCCCCAGGTCTTCACGCGCCTGCTCGGCGCAAGCCAGATGGCCGTTGTGGATGGGGTCGAACGTGCCGCCCATGATCCCCAAACGACACGGCTTGCCGTCCTGGCCGAAATCATCGAAACGCTCACAGATAACCGGCTGCCGGTACCCCGCTTCCGAGGCACGCATTTCACGCACGGTTTCGATAACGTCGATAGCGCTCACGTTACCCCCTTACTTGACCCGTGCCGTCTACCAGGTATTTCGTGCTGGTAAGGGCTTCGAGGGCAAAGGGGCCGCGCACATGGAGCTTCTGCGTGGAAATGCCGATTTCAGCGCCCAGGCCGAACTCGCCACCGTCGGTGAAACGGGTTGACGCGTTGGCATACACCGCTGCCGCATCGACCCTGCGCTGGAAAAGGGTTATGACGTGCGCATCGGAGGCCATGATGCACTCGGAGTGCTTGGTGCCGTAGCGGTTGATGTGGGCAATGGCCTCTTCCACCCCGTCTTCAATGACGTGGATGCTGATTTCCAACCCCAGGTACTCACGTCCCCAATCTTCCTCAGTGGCGTCCACGAAGAAATCTTGAAGGCGGCCATACCCTTCCGGCAAAGAGGCCTCGGCAATGCCGCGAACCACGCTATCGCCGTGCACCACCACGCCTGCATGGGCAAGATCGGCCAGCAAATGCGGCAAGAATGAAGAGGCAATCGAAGCGTCTACCAGCACCGATTCGCATGCGTTGCACACGCCGGGGCGCTGCGTCTTGGCGTTGAGGATAACCTTGCGCGCCGCATCGAAATCAGCCGATTCATGCACATACACATGGCAGTTGCCCACACCGGTCTCGATCACGGGAACGGTGGCGTATTCCACGCAATGTTGGATAAGCCCTGCCCCGCCACGAGGAATGAGCACATCCACCAACCCGCGCAAACGCAGCAATTCGTCGGTTTCTGCACGATCAGTCGACTCGATAGCCACAACGGCATCGGCAGGCAGGCCCACGCTTTCGATGGCGCTGCGCAGCACCTGGGCAATGGCCGTATTGGAATGGACGGCCATCGAACCGCCGCGCAGCACGCAAGCATTGCCTGATTTCACGCAGATACCCGCTGCATCGGCCGTGACGTTGGGACGCGCCTCGTACACCATGGCAACAACACCTAGCGGCACCGATACCTTGCGGATTTTGAGGCCGTTTTCAAGCGTACGGCGCTCAAGAACCTTGCCCGTCGGATCTTCCAAAGCCGCAAGGCTCTCAAGGGCCGAAGCCATCGACTCAACGCGCGCTTCGTCCAGGAAAAGGCGGTCTACCAGCGATTCCTTCGTACCCGCCTTGCGGGCAGCAGCGCAATCAACGGCGTTTTCGGCGCAGATAAGCATCGAATCCTTGCGCAGGGCATCTGCCATGGCGTGCAGTGCCTTGTTCTTCAACTCACACGACGCCTCGGCCATGGCCTGGCTGGCCGCCTTGGCCTGTTGCGCCGCACGCAATGCCTCACTCATTCGAACACCACCAATTCATCACGATGGACAGCGGGCTTGTCGCCCAGGTTGGCAAGCAATTCGTTGCCGTGGATTTCCCGTTGGGAACGGCCGCGCGCCAAGCTTACCTCGGAAGAGGGGGCATTCACCCTGCCACGCGCAAACAGGTGACCCTCGGTATCCTTGATGTCGACGATGTCGCCGCGGAAGAATGAACCTTCGACGCTGACAATGCCTACCGGAAGAAGGGACGAGCCAGCATCGACCAAGGCGCGCTTGGCGCCGTCGTCAACCACCAACACGCCCTTGGCGGTATCGCCCAGGGCGATCCACAGCTTACGCGGCGAGATGTCGTGGGGGTTGTTACGGGCGGCGAAGTAGGTGCCGACCGCTTCCCCATGGATGATCTTTTCCAGGCTTCGTTCGTGATGCCCATGGCAGATAACCATGGGGATACCCGCCAGCATAAGCACGCGGGCTGCACGAATCTTCGTTATCATGCCGCCGCTGCCCACCTTCGAGGTAACGCCACCGGCCGTGGCCATGAGCTCAGGCGTGATGCGCTCCACACGCGGCACCAATGTCGCCGTAGGGTCGGTATTGGGATTTGCCGTGTAGAGCCCTTCGATATCGGAGAAGATAACGCACATATCGGCCTGCACCAGGCAGGAAACCAAGGCGGCAAGCGTGTCGTTGTCGCCGAAGCGGATCTGCTCGATCGAAACCGTGTCGTTTTCGTTGATGATGGGCACCACGTCGAAGTCAAGCAGGCGCTCCAGCGTGTCGCGCGCATGCAGATAGGCGTTGCGCTGCGCCGTGGAATGACGGGTGATGAGCACGCACGAGGTAAGCACGTTATAGCGAGAGAACGCCTCGGCATAGGTCGCCATCAGGGCGTTCTGGCCCACCGATGCCGCAGCCTGAAGCGAGGGCATGTCGGTTGGGCGCTCTTCGATGCCCAACGCCTCCAGCCCGCAGGCAATTGCGGCGCTCGACACGATAAGCGGGCTCCAGCCCGCTTGGCGCAGCGCATGGACCTGAGCGGCAAGACCGTCGAAGTACGCACGATCAAGCTTGCCTTGCTCGTTCACCAGCGTTGACGAGCCGATCTTGATTACTATGACTTTCTTGCCGTTCCTCATGCCCTAGATATCCAATCCCCCGAATACATCCTCATGCATATGCGCCGATTCGAACTCGAACGCGCACTCCAAGATACGAATCTCGTCGCCGTCACGCGCACCGGCCTTTTCCAGCGCCTCATCGAGCTTCAAACGCTTGAAGCGATGCTGCAGGAACGTGATGGCCTCGTCGTTTTCCCAGTCGGTCTGGATTACCATGCGCTCAACCTGTTTGCCCGTAACGCGGAACACACCTTCGGAAAGCTTGGTGATCTCGAACTTCTTGTCGCGCTCGTCGCGGCGGTGCTGCCAGATCTGATCGAAGTGCTCCTGGCCCTCAGCAGCCTTGCGCTGCTGCTCGCGCAGCTCGATTACCTTGGCGCCCGTTGCCTTCATAAGGGCATCGACGCCTTTGCCCGTAACCGCGCTGGTGAAGAACACACGCGGGTTCAGCGGGCTCTCGGCATACTCGTTGCCACCGGCTCGTTCGATAGAATCACGGCGCACCTCTTCCTCCAGGCGGCGGGCAGCATCCTCCACACCAGGGGCGTCGATCTTGTTGCCCACGACAATGCAGGGACGTTCAGCCAATTCGGGCAAATACGCCTTCAACTCGCTGTTGATGATGCGGTAATCTTCCACTGGGTCGCGGCCTTCGTAGCCACCGGTAAGGTCGATGACGTGCAGGATGATGGCGCAGCGCTCAACGTGACGTAGGAACTCATGGCCTAAGCCCTTACCTTCATGGGCGCCTTCGATAAGACCGGGGACATCGGCCACCACGTAGTTGTACTCGTCAGCCTTCACAACGCCCAAGTTGGGAACGAGGGTGGTAAACGGATAGTCGGCGATTTTCGGCTTGGCGGCAGACATGCGCGAGATCAGGGAAGACTTGCCTGCAGAAGGCACGCCCACCAAGGCAGCGTCTGCCATCAGCTTCATTTCCAGTTCGACCCAGCACTCTTCAGCCGGAACGCCAAGCTCGGCGAAAGCAGGAGCACGGCGGGTGGAAGTGACGAAGTGCGTGTTGCCGCGGCCGCCAACGCCACCGCGGGCAACGATGATGCGCTCGCCGTCGTGGGTGAGGTCGGCGATAACCTCGCCGGTTTCCTTGGTTTCATCGTTGAATTCGCGCACGATGGTGCCCACGGGAACCTTCAGAACAAGGTCCTCACCGTTGGCGCCGTTCATCTTGGAGCCCTTGCCATGGGTACCGCGCGTTGCCTTGAAATGATGCTTGAAGCGGTAGTCGATCAGCGAAGAGATGCGCGAGTCGGCTTCAAGCACGATGTCGCCGCCCTTGCCGCCGTCGCCGCCGTCAGGGCCGCCCTTGGGAACATGGGCTTCCCTGCGAAACGACATGCAACCTGCGCCGCCATCGCCTGCTTTAACAAATATGCGAACCTTGTCTGTAAACATTATCCTTCAATTCTAAACGAAAAGACCCCCTGCGATGCAGAGGGCCTTTGAAGTCCAAATTAGGCGGTATTTATGCCTGAGGACGGACATGCACCTTACGGCGTGCGCCCTTGGTGTATTCTACCGTACCTTCGCACAGAGCGAACAGGGTGTCGTCCTTGCCACGACCCACGTTCTCACCGGGGTGGAAGTGAGTGCCGCGCTGACGAACCAGGATGTTGCCCGCACCGACGAATTCGCCAGCGAAGCGCTTGCAACCAAGGCGCTTAGCCTTCGAATCGCGACCGTTGCGGATGGAACCTTGACCTTTCTTATGTGCCATTAGTATTCCTCCTCTACTTAAGCGATGCTGGTGATCTGAATACGAGTGAGCTGCTGACGATGACCGCGCAGCTTCTTGTAGTTCTTGCGCTTCTTGAACTTGAAGACGAGCTGCTTCTCGCCCTTGAACTGCTCAACAATGGTAGCCTCAACCTTGGTCTTGGCAGCCTCTGCAGGATCGGCAACAACCTTGGCGCCGTCAACCACTGCGATAGCGGTGAGTTCAACCTTGGTGCCAGCTTCACCTTCGAGCTTTTCGACGTTCAGGCAGTCGCCGGTGGAAACCTTGTACTGCTTGCCGCCAGTCTTAACAATAGCGTACATAATTCTCCTTATTTGAAATAAACGCAAGGCGATAGCTTATCAGCGTGACCGTAGCAAGTCAACGAAAGCGCCTTTCGTTGCAACGTATGCACCGTCTCCGCGTATCATCGCACTTATTCCGAGCTGCACTTCTTGTGCAACCTGTTGAATGATACCAGAAAGTTCCCCCGCAACAGCGCACAAACTGCCTTTGTGTTGAACGGCTTCACAAAATGAAGGCGGCAAGAAGGTTTCTCTGGGCCAATTGCCTTCGCGTAACACATTTTGCCTGGTCATTGTTTTATAGCTTTAATTGTTACTATTTTTATAACATTTGTTCCTAGAACACGCTGTTTCGATGATATGATGCTTTTGTGTAGAAGTTCGGCCCGCATGGGCCTTAAGGATTGGAGGTGGTGTGCGAATGGAATTCCTCACCGACCCGGTACTTTTGGCGCGCATCCAGTTTGCGCTTACCGCCATGTACCACTACGTTTTCGTCCCGCTTTCGATAGGCTTAGGCCTTATCGTTGCCGTGTTCGAAACAAAATACTACCGAAGCCAACGCGCCGAGGATGCCGCGGCATCGCGCTTTTGGATCAAGGTGTTTACCGCGACCTTCGCCCTTGGCGTGGCTACCGGTATCACCATGGAATTCTCGTTCGGTACCAACTGGGCCGATTACGCCCGTTTCGTGGGCGACATCTTCGGCGCCCCGCTGGCGGCCGAAGCGCTTTTGGCATTCTTCTTGGAATCGGTGTTCTTAGGCGTACTGCTGTTCGGCCGCAAGAAAGTAGGCAAGAAGTTCTACCTGGCATCGGCTTGGCTAGTATGGCTGGGTTCGTGCCTTTCGGCATTGTGGATCATCATCGCGAACTCGTGGATGCAAACCCCGGCAGGTGCCGAGCTTTCCGCCGACGGAACCCAAGCGCTGCTTAGCAATTTCCTTGACGCAGCCTTCAACGCAACCACCGCCCCGCGCTACTTCCATACGGTTGACGCCCTTCTGATCATGGGCGCTTTCATGGCGCTTGCCATCGGCGCATGGTACTTGAAGCACGGGCGCCACACCGAGTTCGCCATGAAAACCGTGCGCGTTGCCTCGGTCATTGCCCTTGCCACCACCTGCATCATGGTGGCATTCGCCCATCAGTCCGCCGTCGTCGTCGCCGACGAGCAGCCCACCAAGTTCGCCATGATGGAAGGCGCCTACAACGGCGAGGCCATGCCGCTCTACGCTGTGGGCTGGGTTGACGAGGCGAGCCAAGAAGTAGTGGCACCGCTGGCCATTCCCGGCGGCACCTCGTTTTTGGCCTCCGGCACGTTCGACAAGGAATATCCCGGCCTGAACGACCTGGCAAAGAGCGGCACTTACGGCTCCGACTTCACTGAGGAAACCGTCTCGCAGCTCCCCGTCAACACGGTGTTCCAGAGCTATCACCTGATGGTTGTCATGTTCGGGCTCATTGCCCTTACCACCTTGCTGGCATTCGTGTTCACCTTCCGAAAGGGCCGCATCAAGGGCATGCGCTGGCTGCAGAACCTGGCAATCGTATCGCCGCTGTTCCCCTTCGTTGCCATTCAGGCAGGCTGGATCACCGCGGAAATCGGCCGTCAGCCCTGGGTGGTATACCCCGCCACCAGCAGCCCCGACGGCGTGAGCCTGCTTACGCAAAGCGCCTCTTCGGCTTCCGTATCCTCGCCCGAGCTGGCCATTACCCTTACCCTATTCGTTCTGATTTACCTGTTCTTGATAATCGGCTGGGCGCGCATCGTCTGCCACCTTATTAAAGTTGGCCCGCGCATCGAAGAGGACGATGGCGCGCAGGCGCAGAATGCAGATGCAGGTGAAGAGGGCGGCAAGAACGCAACCGCCCTTACCGGAAAGGCAGGTGAGTAGCCATGACTACCTTAGGGATTCTTTGGTTTGCCCTGATAGCTTTGCTTATCGCGGGCTATTTCATCCTTGATGGGTTCGATTTGGGTGCAGGCATCCTTTCGCCCTTCATCGCAAAGAACGACACCGAAAAGGCCGTGGTGCGCCGCGCCATCGGCCCCACGTGGGACGGTAACGAAGTGTGGCTGCTTACCGCAGGCGGTGCCCTGTTCGCCGCATTCGCACCGGCATACGCCACCACGTTTTCCGGGTTCTATCTGGCTGTGATGCTGGTACTGTTCGGCCTTATCGTGCGTGCCGTTTCGCTTGAGTACCGCGCCCACGACCCAAAATGGGGCAAGGTGTGGGATGCGCTGTTCTTCGCGGGATCGCTTCTGCCGGCGCTTCTGTTCGGCGTGGCTATCGGCAACGTGTATGCCGGCATCCCGCTTGACGCCAACGGCGATTATGCGGGCATTCCCCTTCTGGGCCTTATCACCCCGTTTACCTTGCTTTGCGGGCTTTTGGGGCTTTCGGTGTTCATCACCCAAGGCGCAACCTGGATTGCCCTCAAAGCCGAAAAGCCCTCCGATTTGCAGGCCCGTGCGGCAAAGCTGCGCCGCCCCCTTGCCTGCATTACGCTGGCTCTGTTCGCATTGGTGAGCGTGTATGCCCTGGTGGGCATTGCGCCAACCTTCGACCCTGCCCTTGAGGCGTTGCGCTGGGTTGCCTGCGTGGGCGTGGTGGCAGCGCTAATCGTCCTGTTCGCCGGCTCGAAAAGCGACTCGGGCGACCTTATGCCCTTCCTGGCAAGCAGTGCTTCTGCCTTGCTTCTGGTGGTGCTGTTCGCCGCATCGATGTTCCCCACCTTGGTCGTTGCCACCACGGGTACCAGCATCACCATCGCCAATGCGGCGTCTTCCGACCTGGCGCTTGCCTGGATGACAGGCATCACCTGCATCGGCCTGCCCTTGGTGCTTATCTACCACGTGCTGGTGTACCGCACCTTCCGCGGGCGCATCAGCGAAGAGGAGGCTCGCGAGTACTAGAAAAAACGGCGGCAAGCCCGGCGCAACCCGGTGCTTGCCGCCGTTTCGTTTTTTGCAGACAGTAAGCAAAGTGCCGCCTAACAGCCATTGCCCGATGCACGAAAGGAGGCTGGCATGTTCGACAAAAGGCTCTTCAAGTTTCCCGGCGCCAAGCGCATCGTTTTGCTGTGCGTCGCCACCTCCCTTCTTTCCGCAGCGTTAACGGTGGCGCAAGCTGCCGCGCTCGCCTGGGCCCTTACCCTGCTTTGGCAGGGCAACCCCCTTGAAAGTGCCGCGGCGTACCTCTTCGCATTTGCGCTGTGCTTCATCGGCAAGCAAGCGCTGGCCGTCTCCCAGGAAAAGCGCCTTGACCGCTTCGCCAAGGAACAAAGCGGCGAATTGCGCCGGCGCCTAACGGGCCAGATCTACGACGAAGGCACGAAACTCACCCAAGAGCTGGGCACTGGCGCGGCAACGGCACTGTGCTTGGAAGGCATTGCGCACATAAGCCAATACCTGCGCACGGCACTGCCCCGCACCATCGCCTTGGCGATAGTGCCCGTGGCCCTTCTTGCAGCAATCGTTTCCCAAGATTGGGTTTCGGCGCTCATCGCCTTATTGGTGTTTCCCGCCATCGTTCTTCAAATGGTGCTTATCGGCAGCACTGCCCAAGCACAAGCCGGCAAACAGCATCGCGAATACCAGCGGCTGGCCAACCACTTCACCGATTCGGTACGAGGCCTTGACACGCTTAAGTATTTCGGCCGCAGCAACGAACAGGCAGACAAGGTATACGAGACAAGCGAGCATTTCCGCACAGCAACCATGAAAACCCTGCGCACGGCAACGCTTTCCGGCGCGGTACTCGATGCATTTTCAACCATTTCGCTTGCCGCCGTTGCCATCATGCTCGGCTTCAGGCTGGTAGACGGTTCCCTGTCTCTGTTCCCCGCCCTGTTCGTTTTGGTGATGATGCCCGACTACTTCCGCCCCATCCGCGAATTTGCATCCGACCACCACGCAACGCTCAACGGTAAAAACGCCCTAAGCCAGGTTTACGAGGTACTGGGCGGCCAGCCGGGGAATACCAGAGCGCATCAAGCGGAAAAGGCCGTAGCACAACCGCACCCAACCACCGACTCCCAAGCTGAGGACGCACCACGGCAAGCCTGCGGCTTTGGCCCGTGGCAGCCCGCTTCCACCTTGGAATTGCGCCATCTTGGCTTTTCCTACGAGGGAAATCGAGGGAAACCTGCCCTGCAGAACATTTCCCTCACGTTTGACGGCACCGGAAACTACGGCATCGTAGGACCATCTGGATGCGGGAAAAGCACGCTAGCCCAGCTGCTTGCAGGCGTTACCAGCCCCACTAGCGGCACCGTCGCAATCAACGGGCATGAAGCAAGCACCCTTTCGGTGCCCGAATGGCAAAAGCAGGTAGCCTACCTGCCGCAAAACCCCCACATCTTCAACGCAACCTTGCAAGAGAACCTCACGTTCTACCAGCCCGATGCAACCAACGAGGAAATTGCAAAAGCGCTTGAATCAGTGGGCCTTTGCGATTTGGTTGAGAAATTGCCCAATGGCATAGAAACCGTAGTAGGAGAAGGCGGGCGAAGCCTCAGCGGCGGGCAAGCACAGCGCGTTGCCCTGGCGCGCGCAGCACTGCATCGTACCTGTCGCATTCTGGTGTTCGACGAGCCAACAGCTCACCTTGACATTGAAACCGAATGGGAGTTGAAGCAGCATATGACCGCCTTAATGCAGGGAAAGCTGGTGCTGTTTGCCACCCATCGTTTGCATTGGCTGGCGGAAATGGACAAGATCCTGCTCCTGGACGAAGGGGGCATCAAGGCATTTGGGACCCTTGAAGAGCTGAACGGGCTTCACGCGTTCGACTATTTGAACCGCACAGCAAAGGAGGGCAACCATGGCAAATAGAGCAAGCGAGCTGCTTTCCCTTGTTAAGCGCGACGCATGGATCAAGCCCTTCTTGGGCCGCTACACCAAAACGCTGATGCTGGCGTTGGCCCTGGGCTGCGGCACGGTGCTCTTCGCAGCAGGGCTCATGTTCACTTCCGGCTGGCTTATCGCCGGCTCTGCTGAAATGCCCTATTCCGTTTTGATGCTGGGAACGCCGTTGCTGCTTGTACGCGTTTTCGGCGTGGGAAAACCAATACTCCGTTATTGCGAACGGTTGGCAAGCCATGACTGGGTCCTGCGCTTCACCTCGGGCCTGCGCAAGCAGCTGTACCAATCCTTTAACGAGCAGGGCGTGTTCTTTCGCACGACCCACCGCTTGGGTGATGCCTTGGGGCTTTTAGCGGAAGACATCGAGCACATCCAGAACCTCTACCTGCGATGCGTGTTCCCTTCGGTGATCGCATTGGCGGCCGGCATCGGGCTGTGCATCTTGTTCGGCTGCTTTTCGGGAACCGCCGCCCTTGCATGCTTTGTTTTCGTTGCCCTTGAGCTGTTCGTTGTGCCGGCGGTTTCGGTAAGCGTAAATGGCACGCGCCAGCAACGGGCAAAAGAACTGGCAACCGCGCAATACGCCGTCTACGCCGACAACATACTGGGCGTCACCGACTGGATGCTTTCAGGCAGAAAGGCAGATTTCCTTGCAAGCTGCGAAGCGAACCAGAAAGAACTCGACCGTCTTGAAAACGAGGGACATTCCTTCGACCGTAAGCGCGACCTAGCGCAGCACGTGGTATTTGCCTGCGCGATTGTTGCCCTTGCCTGTTGGGCAGCACTTACCTTCGGAGGCGAGCAAGGCGGGCAGGCAAATTGGATCCTGGCATTCGTGCTGGGCTTCTTTCCCCTGACAGACACTTTTGCCGCGGTACCTGCAGCAGCCACGCAGGCAAGCGGGTACCTTGATTCCGTCGAAAGGTTAAATGAGCTCCCCTTGCCTGCCAAAGGCAACGAGGAAACAGGCGGAAGCACAGCGACGAAGGCAGCTGCTGCCAAAAAGAACCCCGTAATCGAGATAACGGACGCGAGTTTTGCCTACCCCGGGCAAAGCCCCATCATCGACAACGTCAACCTCCGCCTTTCTGCCGGAGAGCATGTTGCGTTGCTTGGGAAAAGCGGATCGGGGAAAACCACGCTCGCCCACCTTCTGCGCGGTGATTGCGTCCCCACCTCGGGCAGCGTTGCCGTTGGCGGCATCCCCTGCTCTGAATTAGGCGAAGGCGCAGCGCAGGTGTTCGGCGCATGCCAACAGGAAACCTACCTGTTCAACGACACGCTCCGCAACAATCTGCTTATCGCGCGCCCCACCGCAACCGATGAAGAGCTGATCGGGGCTCTGAAATGCGTAGGACTCGAAAAGCTGTTCGCACAACTGCCAGACGGCCTGGATGCCCTGGTTGACGAAGCGGGGCTGCGCTTTTCGGGCGGTGAACGCCACCGCATCGCGCTGGCGCGCATCCTCTTGCAAGACGCACCCATCGTTATCCTTGACGAGCCCACGGTAAGCCTTGATCCCAAAACCGAGCAGGGCGTGCTCGACACGATGCTCAAGGTGCTGGCAAGCAAAACCATTGTCCTGATCACCCATCACCTGCAAGGCGTGGAGGCCATGGACCGCGTCCTGTTCTTGGAAAACAGCCGAATTGTGCTGGATGGCTCACCTGAAAAGCTGGAGCGCACCAGCACCCACTACCAGACCCTGCTGGCACTTGATCGGGGGAGCATCGACTAAAAAAGGCGTCCAACGGAACTTGCTTCCTTGGACGCCTTTTGAAAAAGCGCTTCCTTAATGAGCTTCGGCCCAGTTGGCACCGGCGGATACATCAACCAGAAGCGGCACCGAAAGCTCTACCACCGATTCCATCACGTTGGTCAGAAGCTCGGTCACCTCTTCGACTTCCGCTTCAGGCACCGAAAGATCGAGTTCGTCGTGTACCTGCAGGAGCAACCGCGCCCCGAGGTCACGGGCAACCAATTCATCTTGCACCTGGCGCATGGCAAGCTTGATGATATCGGCGGCAGTGCCCTGCATAGGATGGTTCATAGCCGTGCGCTCGCCGAACCCGCGCTGCATGGCGTTCTTTGCCTTCAGCTCGGGGATGTAGCGACGGCGCCCGAACAACGTGGTGGCATATCCATCCTTATGGGCCTGGGCAACCACCTCGTCCAAGTAGGCACGCACACCGGGATGCACCTCGAAGTAGCGGTCGATCATTTCCTTCGCTTCGTAGAACGGGATCTTGAGCGACTGCGAAAGCCCATAGGCTTGCTGCCCGTACACGATGCCGAAGTTTACCGCCTTGGCGCGACTGCGCATCTGCGGCGTAACATCGGCCATGGGCACGCCGAATACGCGCGAAGCGGTGCTGGCATGGAAGTCCTCCCCGGAATTGAACGAGGCAATCAAGTGCTCGTCGCCCGAAAGATGGGCAAGCAAGCGCAGCTCGATCTGAGAATAATCGGCAGAGACGAAACGGTCCCCCTGGTTCAGCGGCACAAAGCACGTGCGGATCTGACGACCGAAATCGGTACGGACGGGGATGTTCTGCAGGTTCGGGTCGGACGAGGAAAGGCGACCGGTGGTGGTGACCATCTCGTTGAACGAGGTGTGAACGCGCCCATCTTCGGCACGCATGCGCGGCAGGGCGTCGATATAGGTCGATTTGATCTTGGCGTACTCACGGTACTCCAGCATAAGGCCCGGCAGCTCATGCTCTTCGGTAAGCTCCTTGAGCACGCTGGCGTTGGTGGAATAGCCCTTGCGCGTTTTCTTCTTCGGGGTAAGCCCCAGCTCGTCGAACAGCACCTCGGAAAGCTGTTTGGGCGAATCGACATTGAATTCATGACCAGCCGCTTCATAGATGGCCGCGCGAAGACGCTCGACCTCGGCGCCCGTGCTTTCGTTGAGCGCCTTAAGGTGATCGACGTCAAGCGCTGCACCCGTACGCTCCATGCAAGCCAGCACACCCACCAACGGCAAGTCGATGGCATCATAGACCTTGCGGGCATCCGTTTCCTCAAGCGCCTTGGTCAGGGGCTCGACCAATACCCCGACGGCCGCCGCCTGGATGGCCAACGCCTTTTCAGGGCCTTTTTCCTCGGGCAGCATGGCACCGCCGTAGCGCTCCATAAGCGCGCCGAGCTCCGCCGCTCCGTTGTTGGAGTCGGCTACGTAGGCGGCGAGCATCACGTCGAACATGCGTGCATCGAGCACTTCGCCGCGGGAAACCAAGGCCTCCTTGGCCGTATCGGCGGGAAACACCACCTGAAGCAACGATTTCGCATCGGCTACAGCAATCTCGCATTCGCGCACCATGAAGGCAAGCGCTTCCTTGGCCTCGGCATCGCGGAACAGCGCCGTGCCGTTGCCCACGTTCACGGCAAGGGTAAGGCCCTCGCCAAACAGGGATGCCTGGGAATCAAACTGCCAGGCAACGGGCAAAAGCCCTTCCGTGTGCGCTTCGAGAGCAGCCTTGGCCTCTTCGCCTTCCATGAAGGTATCCCACGGGCCCAAGTCGGCCGTAACCGCTTCGCCGCCCTGGAGCTTCAGCACCTTGGCCAAGTGCGCCATCATGCGAACCTCGGTGAAAGCCTTGGTAACCTCTTCAACATCGAAGTCGGGAAAGTTGATAGATTCCAAGTCGAGCTCGAAATCGGCATCGCGCACGATGGTGGCAACCTGGCGGGAAAGGAACGCATCGTCTTTGTACGTGGTGAGGTTTTCCAGCTGCTTGCCCTTGAACTTATCAAGGTTGGCGTAGATTCCCTCCAAGTTCCCGTACGTCTGCAGCATGGAAGCCGCCTTCTTGTCGCCGATTCCCGGCACGCCGGGAATGTTGTCGGCTTTGTCGCCTTTCAGTCCCAAGAAATCGGTGAACTGGGCAGGCGTCACGCCGTAGCGCTCCTCCACTTCATCGGGGCCGTAGATAACCACATCGGTGATGCCGCGCTTGGTGGTAACGATATGGGTCAGATCGCTTGCCAGCTGGTAGGCATCCTTATCGCCGGTAACCAGCAAAGTCTTGTATCCCAGCTCTTCGTCGCGCGCCGAAACCGTGCCCAAGATGTCGTCGCCTTCCCAGCCGGGAAGCGCCACCACGGGAACGTTCATAGCAGCCAAAAGCTTTTCAATGACGGGGAACTGCACCTTCAGCTCTTCGTCCATGGGCGGGCGCTGGGCCTTGTACTGCTCCAATGCTTCCATGCGGAACTTCGGGCGGCCCTTATCGAAGGCGCACACCAAGGCATCGGGCTGCTCCATTTCGATGAACTTCAAAAGCATGGAAAGGAATCCGAATGCCGCATTGGTCGGCGTGCCGTCAGGTGCCGTCATAGTAGGCGGCACAGCATGGTAGGCACGGTGCATCAGCGAATTTCCGTCGATAACGGCAACGGTTTTAGGCATGGGAATTCCTCTCGTATTCGAACCCTGCAATTATACCGCGAACGAAAAATGCACCCCGAAGGGTGCAAAGAAAGAGCAAGAGGAAATCTCCCTTAAGGAGCAGATCCGGTCATGTGCCAGCAAGCCTGCTTGAAGTGCCAGCTGCGCCATCAGAACGTTGCGCAGCGTCACCACGCCTCAAACGAGCATTGCGCTGATCGGCAGATCAGCGCAACCACCTAGTTCCAGAGGTAGCCCACGCCGCGCACGGTTTCCAAATGCTGCGAAAGCTCAGGCCCCAGCTTGGCGCGAACGCGACGAACATGAACATCAACAGTACGGGAGCCGCCAAAGTAATCGAAGCCCCACACACGACGCAGCAGCGCATCACGCGAATAGGTACGCCCCGGGTGCGTTACCAAGAACGCCAAAAGCGCGTACTCCAGATACGTGAAGTCGATAGGCTCGCCGTTTACGGCAACCTGATACGTTGCCAGGTTGATGGTCATACCGTCAATCGAGATGAAATCGTTTGTGGAGCTTTCGTTGCCCGGCCACAGAAGCTGACGGATACGCAGCGCGCATTCTTCGGAACTTGCCCCGTGAACCACGAAATCGCAATTGATCTGAACCGGCAGGCGGAACCCCGACAGCATGTCTTCCTTCACGATGATGAGCATAGGCACGCCGCCGTCGTCGATAAGCGCCTGCTCGACGGCAACCAGCGTTTGCGCCGATTCGGCCGTTGCCTCGTAAATGACCAGGTCATATGAGGGGTTGTCGGCCAAAAGCTTCTTAAACTGCATAGAAGAGCCCGCCGCCACATCGACGTCGAGGCTCGAAAGGACCGCCTGGAACTTATGCGCATTGTCGAGGCTGTCCGCAATGAAAATAACGTTCTTCCTCTGTTGCATGATGTCCTCCGTTTACAGTACGCCCAGGTAGCGATTAAGTTCCCACTGGGAAACCTGGCGCTGGTACTCGTTCCATTCCTCACGCTTCACCTTCACCAGGAAGGAGTGGATATGCTCGCCCAGCACTTCGCGCATCAACTTGGACTCGGCGAACAGCTCCACCGCTTCACCTAGGGTGTCGGGCAGAACGCCAAAGCCCTGCGCACGCAGCTCTTGGCGCGAAAGGACATGGGCGGAGTCTTCCTCCATGGGCGGACACAGCTCAAGCTCCTCTTCAACGCCCTTGAGGCCCGCTGCCAGAACGGCAGAGAACGCCAGGTATGGATTGGCAGCAGAATCGGGGCTGCGCAGCTCAACGCGGCACGCCTCTTCCTTGTTGGGTTTGTAGCCAGGAATGCGAACCAACGCAGAGCGGTTGTTGCGTGCCCACGAAATGTGCACGGGCGCTTCCCCGCCAGGAACCAAGCGCTTGTAGGAGTTGACGCTGGGGTTGGTGAGCAGGCTGAACTCGGGCGCATACTTCAGCAGGCCCGCGATGTAGTGCTTCGCCACCTTGGAAAGGTTGTAGCCGTCGGGGTCGTTCGCATCGAAGAAGGCGTTGTTCCCCTCTTCGTCGAACAGGCTCTGATGGATGTGCATGCCCGAACCGGGCGCATCCGAAAGGGGCTTCGGCATGAACGAAGCGTACACGCCGTGCTTCATGGCTATCTCCTTCACAACCATCTTGTAGGTCATGACGTTGTCGGCCATGTTCAGTGCATCGGCGAAACGCAAATCGATTTCCTGCTGGGAAGGGCCGTTTTCATGATGGGAGTACTCAACGGGAATGCCCATCTTCTCCAACGTGAGGATGGTGTCGCGGCGCAAGTCGCTTGCCATGTCGAGCGACGTCAAGTCGAAGTAGCCGCCATGGTCGAGCACTTCGGTGCCCGTGGAGTCCTTGAAGTAGTAGTACTCAAGCTCGGGGCCTACGTTCATCACATAGCCCAGCTGCTCTGCCTTGGCGGCCTGGCGCTTCAAGACATTGCGCGAATCGCCGTCGAAGAACTCGCCTTCGGGCGTTTTGATGGAGCAGAACATGCGGGCAACCGCGTTACGCTCAGGGCGCCACGGCAGAATTTGGAACGTGGAGGCCTCGGGATAGGCAAGCATGTCCGATTCACTGGTAGAGGCAAAGCCGCGAATGCAACTGCCATCGAAGCCCATGCCCTCTTCGAAAGCGTTTTCCAATTCGCTGGGGATAACCGCAAACGACTTCATGTGCCCAAGCACATCGCAGAACCAAAAACGCACGAAGTGGATGTCGCGGCTCTTTATCGTTTTAAGGACGAAATCCTGGTCAGGGCTGCTCGTCATAACCTGTCCTCCTTGCTTGCTTATGTTTGTTTCATTGTAACAAGCAGCCTGTTACGGATGGGTTTCATCCAACGTCCAAAAGGGACAGTCCCTTTTGGACGTTTTGGGGCCTTAAACAAAAAAAGCCCCGCCGAAGCGGGTCTTTTGCAGTGCAACACCTTACTTTTTGCGATCGATCTTGCGAGCAGCGAAGTCGCAGCCACTCTGAACGATCTGCACCAAGATGATCAGGATAACGATGGTTGCCACCATAACATCGGCCATGTAGCGCTGGTAACCGTAGCGGATGGCGATGTCGCCCAAGCCGCCGGCGCCAACGGTACCTGCCATTGCGGAGTAACCGAGCAAGGTGATGAGCACGATGGAAAAGCCCCTGATAAGAGAAGGCAGGCTTTCGCTCAGGAACACCTTCGTCACAATCTGCCAGGTAGAAGCACCAAACGACTGCGCTGCTTCCACCAGCCCCGCGTCAACCTCGGCCAAGCTCTGTTCAACCATACGGCCAACGAACGGTGCCGCCGACACAACCAACGGAACGATTGCACCGGGGACGCCCAGCGAGGTACCCACCACCAAGCGCGTGAACGGGATGATAGCCACCAACAAGATAATGAACGGGATGGAGCGGCCAATGTTGACGATCCAGCCAAGAACGGCGTTAACCGCCCTGTGGGGCATAAGCCCCTTCTTCGGATCGGTAAGCACCAGGAACACACCCAGCGGAATGCCGATAACGTACGCCAACACCGTGGACACCAAGCTCATTACGATGGTGTCCCACGTGCCCTGAGCAAGAAGCGCACCGTACTGGGCGAAGAATGTCTGCAAATATTCCATTGATTACAACCTCTTCTCCAGCAGCTTCTTGGCAATATCGCTTTGCGGGTTCGCGAAAACGTCTTCGGTCTTGCCCTCTTCCACGATCTTGCCCTGGTCGATAACCACAACGTTGTCGCAGATGAGCTCGGCAACTGCCAAAGAATGTGTGATGAGCACGATGGTGACGCCCAGCTCTTCGTTGATGTCTTTGAGCAGTTTCAGAATAGAATGGGTGGTCATCGAGTCGAGCGCGCTGGTGGCCTCGTCGCACAGCATGATAGAGGGATTGTTCACCAACGCACGGGCGATGGCAACACGCTGCTGCTGACCGCCGGAAAGCTGGCTGGGATACTTGTCGCACTTGTCGGCCAAGCCAACCAATTCCAGAAGCTCGCGCGCGCGTTTTTCCGCTTCCTTCTTATCGGCATGGCGAAGCTCGAGCGGGAACATGACGTTGCGCAGAACCGTGCGCTGCTGCAGCAGGCTGAAGTTCTGGAAGATCATGCTTACCGAGCTGCGGAATTCGCGCAGCTCCTTTTCGGAAAGGGTCGTGATATCGCGCCCGTCGATGATGATGGAGCCCGAGGTGGGACACTCAAGCAGATTCATGCAGCGGACAAGGGTGGACTTGCCGGCGCCTGATTGGCCGATGATGCCGAAAACGGAACCATCTTCGATGGCCAAGTTGATGTCAGTAAGGGCAACATGCTCTTCGCCCTGACGCGACACGTAGGTCTTGTTCAGATGTTCGATCTTGATCATTCGTTGTTTTCCTTATACCTAGTGCGGACTGACCACACAGAAAATAGCCCACTTACCATACCGCAGCACGGGCCGAGCACAGAAAAATGCCACAGCCGTCCAGGGATTATGCTTATACATAAACCCAATAGCCAGTAATAGTGCTGGGGAATACCTATCGAGCAGGAGCCAAGAGGAAGTAGGGCGCACGTGCGTCCAGGCACGAGCTCATGTACGGATCGCCCTCCACGAACAAACGTGGCCAGCGATAGTGCAGGAATGCCTTTTCTCGCTCTGCACGCAAAAGCTGCTTTTTGGTAAGCGAGGCACGCCCATCGGGATCGCTGCCCTTGCGGTATGCTTCCACCCCACCGTTGTAGGCGACGAAGTACCCTGCCTTGGCAACCTTCAGGCAGAAATCGACCTCGCAGTTGCTCACCTGGAAGCGCTCATCGAAGCCCTTCGCCTCATCATAGGCGGCGCGCTTGACCATCATCACCGAAAGCGAAACCGCGGAAACGTTGCTGGCGCACAACAAGCGCCCCAAGTAGCCACGGGAAGTGCGCGGCAAGTTGACGCCGATGCTCGAGGCGGTGCCATAGGGACCCACCATCATGCCGGCATGGCGGATGGTATCGTCGGCGAACAGGGTTTTCGCGCCAACCACACCCACATCTTTGCGGATGCAATGGGTCAAAAGCGCGTTTACCGCTTCCGGCTCGGCAAACTCGACATCGCCGTCGAGCACCAGCACGTAATCGGACGTGCTCTGCGAAAAGCCCAGGTTCACCATGGCGGCACGGTTGTTCGCCCCCTGATAGGCAATCACCTTCGCACGGTTCTTGCGCACCAGATGTTGGCCGTACACCGCCACATCGCGCGAGGTTTCCTGGTTGACCACCACATACACCGGCGTGTCACGCGGCATGACGCTCTGCTCAAGCGAGGTAAGGCACGAATCGAGCAGGGCGGCATCGTTGCCGGCAAGTACCACCACCGAAAGCGTAGGCGTCTCCTCGGGCATGCGGTAACGCACGGTGTACAGGCGATCGGACACATCGGCAAGCACCAGGGCATCGATACCGTTGCGGCGCAAGTGGTTGGCAAGGACCTTGCGGCCCGTGCGAAACGCCTCTTCCTCGCGGCGCGCGCTGATGCGGTCGGCATCGGGCGAAATGGAGGCGGCGTTCTGCACGTGGTACAGCACTTTGTCGATACGCTCCACGCGCTGGGCTCGCGCGGTGGCCTTCAGCACCAGGTCGTAGTCGAACGACTCAGACGAAAAGCCCGTGGAGTTCTGCACTGCCTCCAGGACCTGGCGGGAAAGGAACACCAACGGCCCCACATAGTTGTACGAATACAAAAGGTCCGGCGAAAACTCCGGCTTGAACTGCGGGCTGTGCAGGCTGCCGTCGCGGTCGAAGAAATCGTGGTTGGCGTACACCACATCGCATGGCCCCACGCCGACAACATCGTCTTGCCCCTCTTCGGCGGCAACCTCGTTGATGCGGCGCACGTATTCGTACAGGGCCTCTGGCGCCAAGGCGATGCTCGGATCGAGCACCGCGCATGCCTCGCCTTTCGATTGCAGAAGGCCGGTAAGGCGCGCCGCCGCCTCGTCCAACGTCGACTCGGGAACTAAGTGCACCACCCTATCGTCGCCTTCCCATTCCCGCAGGGCGGAGGTAAGGCTGAGCTCGTTGGCGCCCATGTCAACCACGATAAGCTCAAAGCGGGTGTAGGTCTGCTGAGCCAAAGCGGCCATGGCAGCAGCAAGGTAGCATTCGTCCCCTGGGTAGACGGGCATAACCAAGCTTATCTGCGGTTGCAGCGAAAACGGATGGGAGCGCTGCTGCTCGAGCCCCGCCAACGTCTCGCAGTGGCGCACAAACCACCGGCCATAGCGCGGATCGACCGAGGCATCCGTCGCGCAATAGGCAAACGATTCGCGAAGGGGCTGGTACGTTTCGTTGCAGAAATGGGCAAACCCGCCCGGGACCTTTTCGTTGGCGTCGTACACCGTCACGCAGAAATCTTTGGCAGCCGTCGCAACGCGAACGGAAAACCCGATGCGCAAACGCTCGCCTTCCCCGAAGTTCACCGGCGGAACCACTTCGTCGACCAAGGGATAAACCGGCAGGTCGATTTCCGTGCCGAAGCCATCGGTGAAGTCGACCATCACGTCGCACCCTTCAACCTGAAGCATATCGGCCAGCATCTTCACCACGATCTCGTCGCCATCGTCGATGGCTTCGGTGAAGTACACGTTCATGCGGCCCGAGCAGTACTCACGCTCGATGTCGAACATCTGCTCCAAAAGCTCGTTGTGCGCAAACGCATTGAAGCGCGTGCGCCAACGCATCATGTTCAATTCCACCGTAAGGCGGCTTTGCGTGAGCGGAGAGCCCTCGCCCGAGTACTCCAGAAACGTCAGGTCAACTTCACGCACATCGAAATGAGGGAGCACTACCACATAGTTCGCCTGCGATGTCTCCTCGAGCGGATTGAAGGGAAACAGGTGCGCGGGAATCTTCGCACCGTCCTTCAGGCGCGCATCAAGTAGCACCTCGGCATCAGGGTGCAGGCGATCGAGCACCATCTGGAGGTACACCTTGCCATCGCCGTGGCTCATGCTTTCAATTCGTGCGTTCATGCCGTTATCCTCGTGATTTTCCGCGTTTCATGGCGAAATAGGAGCTGTCGTGGTTCAAGTTGGGGTTGTAGAAGGAATCGCCTTCCACAAAAATGCGCGGCCATGCCGACTGCAGAAGGGCAGCTTCCCGACGGCGACGGATGCTCAGCTCCTTCGAGCGGATGCGCATGCGGGAAACGCTATGCAGGTGGCTTAGCAGCACATAGGGCGTGAACACCGTGTAGTAGCCGGCGCTTTTCGCCTTCAAGCAGAAATCGACATCGGCATAGTACAGGGTGAATTCCTCGCTGAAGCCGCCCACTTCCTCGAAGGTGCTGCGACGCAGCATCATGCAGTCGCCCGTAACCGCCGAAACGTTCTGGGCAACCACAGCGCGATCGAGGTAGCCCTGGCTTTCCGCGTCCATATGACGGAACAGCGGCGTTACCACGCGCGTGCCGCCCACTACGATGCCGGCATGCTCAACGGTGCCGTCGATGAACAGCTGTTTGGGACCCACCACGCCCACATCGGGACGCTGGAAGTAGCCCAAAAGCACCTCGAGCGCATCGTCGGTGAGGATACGCGCATCGTCGTTCAAGAACAGCAGGAACTCGCCTTCGGTGTGCGCCGCCGCGAAGTTGGCGATCTTCGCCTTGTTAAGCGGGCCGTCCCAAGAAAGAACGGAAAGCGTTTCGTAGGATTCTTCCAGCTCGGCAAGGCATGCCTTGGCAGCTTCCGAGGTTTTCACGGCGCTTACCACCACAACCTCGAAGTTGGCGTAGCCGATCTTTTCGTACAGGTCGCGAACGCAGGTGCGCAGCATTGGCGCATTGCCCTCGAATATCAGCACCACCGAAACATGCGGCGTTTCGGTGAGCACATGACGCACGCGGTAGTGGCCAGGCGCATTGGCGTTCAGAACCTCGGCGTTGATGCCCACGCGCTGGCAATGGGCAACCAAAGCCTTGCGCCCCTCTTCCTGCTCTATCTGCGTGGCACGGAAGCCCTCGGACGTGTCGATGGTCGCAAAGCGGCGATGGCACAGCACACGGGGCACGTGGCACACGCGGCGCGCCTTTTCCGTGATACGCAGCGAAAGATCGTAGCCCGCGGCACCCAAAATCGCATGGGGCAGGTTCTTCATGCCCATCAGAAGCGAAGGACGAACCACCACCAAATCGCGCACATAGTTGTACGAGCGCAGGAGCTCGGGCGAGAAGTCGGGGCGGAACACGGGCTGGAAATGAACCCCTTCGGCATCGAAGGCGTCCACATCGGTATAGATCACATCGCAGTCGGGGTATTCGTTGATGGTTCGCACGCACTCGAACAGCGTATCGGGAGCCATGACGTCGCACGGCTTCATGAACACGACGAAATCGCCTTCCACCGTTGCCATACCCGCCGCAAAACGCTCGTTGATGCCAAGGGCGGGGTCGGTTTCCACCACATACACGCGATCGCTGTCGATGGCGTTTTTCAAATCAGCCGCCTCGGCGCCCGAAGACCCTGCATCGACCAGGATAAGCTCCCAGTGCCCATAGCTTTGCAGGGCAATGGAGTTCAACAGGTCATGGATATGGTGAGAGGGCGTATCGGCAAGGACGCATACGATGCTGAACAGCGGTTCGTAGTCGAAACGGGTCGCAACCTGCTCCAACAGCGCAGGAACGTCGGCGCGATGCTCCTCGACGAACCATTCGTGGTACTCGGGGTCCAAGGCAGCGCTCGTGGTTTCCTCTTCGAATTCGTCGAGCAATCCTTCGAGCGTACGGTTGCCCAGCATGGCAAAGCCAGGAGCGATGGTGGAAGCAGTGTCGGTTGCGCACAGGCACACCTGCGGGTTTGCAGCATCGACCAAGAACGAAAGCTCCACGTAGCGACGCTGGGAAGAGCCGAACCCCGCACTTTGGGAGATGGAGTCCTCTACGACATCGGGTCGGATGTCAAGCGGATGGCCTGCCTTGTCAAGGAAGTCGCACTCCACGACGCTTGCTTCGTGGTAGGGCATTTCCAGCAGAGCCGAAACACGGATCTTGCCGCCTGTCTCGAACGCGCGCAAGAAGCTCACGCGGATACGGTCGTGGATGAAGCGGCCGTCAAGGTCTTCGATAAGGGAAGCGGAGGCATCGTTGCGCTGCGATGCCATGGCTTTCAAGCTGGTAGCACGTACGTCGAGCGACTTACGGCACGAGGTTATAACGTTGCCGGAGGAATCGATGGCGCGAAACTCCAATTCCCACCTGCGGATGGAAAGCCAAGGAAGCGCAATTACAAAGAAGCGCACCCCCGCAGAGTTCTTGGTGTGAAGCGGCGGAAACGGCATTTCCCGATTCGCCAAGGCGCCATCGGAGAGAACCTGGCGCAGCGCCAGCGGATCGGCAACATCGCAATAGGGAAAAGTATCGGAAGGGATGCGGGCACCCGATTCGGTGGAAGCAACGAGGACCACTGGAAGCCGCTCGTCGTAACCGGAAATCTCGGACAGGATATACACCTTATCGCCTGAACGACGAATGGTTTTGAACGATACATTCATGAGCCTCCCCTTTCCTGAAGCGCATGCATCACATCACTTCAGCAAAGCCCATTATCCCCTGAATTATTCGTGTGCTTCGAGGAAAATCTTCCTGGTGACGAAGTTCCATACTGCCACAACAACCGTAACAACGATCTTGGAGATGCGGTAGTCGATAAACAGGCTGTCCACCATGAGCCACATAAGCACATCGTTGATTGCCAGGCCGCAAACGGAAAGCACCACGAAGATGATGAACTCACGGCGTCGGCTCATATCGTCTTTGCGCTTGAACACGAAGCGCATGGAGGCGAAATAGTTGAAGATGACCGAAACCACAAACGAAATCGTGGTACTGATGAGGTACGGAACACCGAACACTTCGGTTAAGAAGATCATCACGCCGTAGTCGATGATGAATGCGATTACGCCAACAATGCCGAATTTCATAAACTGGGCAATGAGCTTCTTCAAAGGAACTCCTAACCTGCTCCGTATAAGAAAAAAGGCCCTGCAATGCAGGACCTGTTCATTCATGGTGCCCCCAACGGGACTCGAACCCGTGTTTCAGCCTTGAAAGGGCCGCGTCCTAACCGCTAGACGATGGGGACTTGTTGCTTCTTTCGAAGCGACAGCTCGGTTATTATTGCAAAGGATTTTCGATATGGCAAGTACTTTTCTAAAATTTTTTCCGAGATTCCTATCGCACCCCAGATAGCACCCTTAAACGAAAGATGTTTTGCCAAGCTGCATAAAAGTTTATCGTAAATGCATAAACTCGATTGATGTAAGGAAGCCATGAGAATCGCCGTTGCAAGTGAAGGTTTGGATGTCAGCAGCCATTTCGGCTGTTGTACCAACTTTAACTTCTACAAGGTGGAAAACGGCGAATTGGTGGACTCGCGCAACCTTCCCAGCCAGGGTCACCTATGCGGATCACAGGCCAACTTCCTGCGTCAGATAGAGGTCAAAGTCCTGCTGTGCGGCACCATTTCCGAAAAAGATGCCGAAAGCATGAAAGCCGCCGGCATAACGGTCGTGCCCGGAGCATCGGGACGTGCCATCACCGCAGCCGACAACTACCTTGAGCACGCTTCCGCCGAAGAGCTGGCGGCATTGGAATAGCCCCTTCCCCATTGCTCGACCACGCCGAGCCTATCCGCTGTTAGCCGTTTTGCAGCTGACAAGAACGCCTTTGGCTGCTCTCCTCGAATGGGTACTGGACGGACGGAAGCATCGCGCCAACGCACTCAAACGCTAGGTGCCCTCAATCGCAGAACACGTCAAGGAAATCCTTTTCAGTTGCCACCTTAAGCCCCACTTCCTCAAGCAGCTTCGCAGCAACGCCGTCACCGGGAACCAAAGTATCGGTGAAGGTGCCGTCATAGACCTGCCCCACCCCGCACGAGGGGCTCTTCGCCTTCAGTATGGCATGGGTGCAACCCGCTTCCACCGCAAGCCTACACGCATCACATGCGCCCGCTTCAAATGCGTCGGTATGGTCGTTGCCCTCCGCATCGACGACGCGAACGCGCCCATCAACTACCTTCTGCTCGTGAGGGGGATGAGGAATGGAAAGCCCACCCATGACCTCCGGGCAGATCTTCACCACTTCGCAGTCGTTTTCCTCCAAAAAGCGCCGCACATCGCCCGAGGGCTTGGAACGCCCATCAAAGCGGCACCGAACCCCCAACAAACAAGCACTAACCGCGATTTTCATACAGACCTCCCCAAGCTACTTACCATCAAGCCATTTTGATCGCATACACCGGCCCGGGCAAGCAACGAAAAACGCTTTCGTCGATCCAGCTCGCCACCCGAAGATCAGACACCGAAAAAGCAGCTCCACCCCCCCCTGTTTGAAGAGCAAAGCGATTTCAAACAAAAAACGCCCGAAAGGGCGTTAACAAAGCCTGGGCATGCGCCAGCAAGTCAGCGAGCGGGAAGCTGACGAGCGCAGATGCCGCGAGGGCACGCGCCAGGCGCACTCCGTGCGTCAAGCGGACCTGCAGCGACAGCTGTGCCGTCAGCTTCCCGCGCAGCGTCATTACGTTTACAACGCAAAAAAAGGTCCGCCGAAAGGCGGACCTTTAAGATTATGGTGGAGCATAGGGGGATCGAACCCCTGACCTCATGGCTGCCAGCCATGCGCTCTCCCAGCTGAGCTAATGCCCCGAAGTGCTCGATTAATATACCCTCGCCACCGACTTTGGTCAAGAGATATTTTCAAGAAAGTTGCCGTCAAAATCAGGACAGCGATAAATCGACAAGAAAACAGGCCTCTTATCAGGTAAAACGTTGAACCACTAGACAACAGGAACAGGTGTGCCCTGACCTTCGATCTTCACCGAGCCATAGAACGTTGCCTCGGGGAACACCTCGCGGATGGAATGCTTGCCGTCCAAGAACGGAAGATCCACGAATTCGCGCACCGAAGCCACCAGTTCGCTGCAATCGGGGAAATGCCCCTTGTCGTTCAGTTCGTTGGTATCCTGCGCGCGCCAATAGATGTCGTTCGCATCGGTAAGGTAGTAAGTGAGTTCACGCCACTGCATGTACGCGCAATGGGCGCCCATGAGGTAATTCACCAAATCATCTACGCTTTCAAGCTGCAACGCTTCGTCAGATTGCCTTCCCATATATTCCTCCTTGTTTGAAAAGGACGCTCCCGCGCGTCCAACGTTCACTTTTACCGGGCGGAGCCACTTTGCAGCACCCCACCCCGGCTTGCATCCTTATTGCCTTTTAAAGCGCCCGAAGGGATACCCCATCAGACGCCAGCGCCCCGAACGACTAGTTCTTCTTCGAGGGGTCGCGACGACGCACGCGTAATATATCGAGCGGCTTCAGCTCTACCGAAGAGGTGAATGCGTACGGCGCCATTGCCTTGCAAGCCACTTCAGCGGGCACCTGCACCTCTTCGTAAACTTCCGCCAGCTGGGCGACCGAAACCGTGCGAATGGGCTCGTGCGGACTTAGCACTTCAAGCTCGTCGCCCTCGTAAAAGCGGTTGCGGCATTTGGCAACAACACGCCATGCGCCTTCGCCCGCCTCCGAGCAGGAAACCACTTCGCCCACCCAGTCGCACAGCTGCACGTAGATGTCGTTGTCGGTGGTTTGCTCGGCGTCGCCGAAATAGAATCCCGTCGAGTAAGGACGATGCGAGATGATCTCCAGCTCGTGTTCCCACCGTTCGGCAGGCTCGCCATCGAGCACATGGCGGTAGGCGTTCACCACCGTTGCCACGTAGAAGGCCTTCTTCACGCGCCCCTCGATCTTCACCGAGCTCACGCCGGCGGCGGAAAGCTCGTCTAGGTGGGCCAACATGTTCAGGTCCTTCGAATTCAGCAGATACGTGCCACCTTCGCCTTCCTCGATGCCGAAGCTCTGGTCGGGACGGGAAAGCTCCTTGAGCTCGTATTCCCAGCGGCATGGCTGCACGCATTCCCCCTTGTTGGCATGACGGCCGGTTAGGTAGTCGCTGATAAGGCAGCGCCCCGAAATGGCCATACACATGGCACCGTGCACGAACACCTCGATCTCCATATCGGAAGGAATGGCTTTGCGCATGGCGGCAATTTCCGCCACCGACATCTCACGAGCGCACACCACGCGGCGTGCGCCCAGCTTGTACCACATAAGTGCCGCCTGGGCATTCGAAACGGAGGCTTGCGTGGAAACATGGATGGCAACCGAAGGCGCATGCTGCTGCACGATTGCCATAACGCCCATGTCGCTCACGATGGCCGCATCAACGCCCGCCTCTTCCATGGCGCGGGCATATTCGGGCAAAGCTTCCAGATCGGCATCGTGAGCGTAGGCGTTGCACGTCACGTACACACGGGCACCCGCCTCGTGCGCCAGCGCAACGGCGCGGGGCAGGTCTTCAAGCGAGAAGTTGCTGGCCCGCGCGCGCAGGCCGAAGCGATCGCACGCAAGGTACACCGCATCGGCACCGAAATGAAGCGCATAGCGAAGCTGCTCCCACCCGCCGGCGGGAGCAAGCAATTCCGGTTTGTCTGCTTTTATAGGCACGCTCATCCCCTACAAAGAAGGAGTGAACTTCTTGTTCTTGGCAGCACGCTTGACAAACGACAGCGCCTCGGTAAGCGTGGCGAAGGGAACCTTCGTCTTCTCGGATTCGCCGCGGCGCTTCACTTCCACGACGCCTTCCTTCACACCGCGCTTGCCCACGACAACCTGTACCGGCCAGCCGATAAGGTCGGCATCGGCGAACTTGACGCCGGCGCGCTCGTCGCGGTCGTCCAATACCACTTCAAGGCCCTGATCAGCCAATTCCTTGGCAATGCGCTCGGCAACGGGAAATACCTCTTCGTCGCCTACGGTAAGCGGGATGACGCACACGTGCGCCGGCGCTACCGACATAGGCCAGATGATGCCGTCTTCGTCGTTGTGCTGTTCAACGATAGCAGCAAGCGTACGGGAAACGCCTACGCCGTAGCAACCCATAAGGAAGTTCTGATCAACGCCGTTTTCATCGGAATATACCGCGCCCATGGTCTTGGAGTACTTGTCGCCGAGCTGGAACACCTGGGAAACCTCGATGCCGCGGGCACCCTGCAGGGCAGCACCGCACTTCGGGCAGGAATCGCCAGGCTTCACCAGCGAAAGGTCGGCCCATTCGTCTACCTGGAAGTCCACGCCGTGCTTTGCACCAACGAAGTGGAAGCCGTCCTCGTTTGCGCCCACGACCCAGCGCTCGATGTTCTTGAGGTTCACGTCGCCGATTACCTTGATGCCCGCAGGCAGGTTCTTCGGGCCGATGGAGCCCTTGTGCAGGCCTGCAGCCACCAGTTCTTCGTCGTTGAGCAGCTCGAAGCCCTCTACCACGCGCGACGCCTTGATCTCGTTCAGCTCATGGTCACCCGGGATGAACAGGGCAACGACCTTGCCCTCGGAGTCCTTGCCCACCATCGCTTTGACGGTGGCGGATTCCTCGATGCCCAGGAACTTGGCCAGGCTTTCGATGGTTGCAACGCCCGGCGTTTCGATCTTCTTGCATTCGGTGGCGTCGTATTCGGTTGCATGGGCGTGGCACACGCCAGCCTCGTTGTTCGCAGCGTAATCGCAGTCGGGGCAATATACCAACTCGTCTTCGCCGGCTTCCGCCAACGCATGGAACTCGCACGTCACGCTGCCGCCGATCTGGCCGCCATCGGCCACAACGGGACGGTAATCAAGCCCGCAGCGCTCGCAGATGCGCCCGTAAGCGTCGTACATGTCGTCATAGGTCTTCTGCAGCGATTCCTGGCTGGAATGGAAGCTGTAAGCGTCCTTCATGATGAATTCGCGGCTGCGCAGAAGGCCGAAGCGCGGACGGATCTCGTCGCGGAACTTCGTCTGGATCTGGTACAGCGTCATGGGAAGCTGGCGATACGAACGCAGTTCGCTGCGGACGATGGAGGTTACCAGTTCCTCATGGGTGGGTCCAAGGCAGAAACCGCGGCCATGGCGGTCTTCCATGCGCATGAGCTCGGGGCCGTAATCGTTCCAGCGGCCCGATTCGTGCCACAGCTCGCCCGGCTGCAGGGCCGGCATCAGAATCTCATGAGCGCCGATGGCGTTCATTTCCTCGCGCACGATGTTCTCGATCTTGGTAAGAACGCGCATACCCAGGGGCAGGAAGGTGTACACGCCGCCGGCAACCTTGCGGATCATGCCGGCGCGAACCAGCAGGCGATGGCTTGCGATTTCGGCATCGGCGGGGTCTTCCTTCAACGTGGGAGCGTACTGTTTGCTCAAACGCATGATTTCCATTTACAGATTTCCTATCTCTTCCATAAGTACATCAACGATAGCGGCCTCTTCGACCTTGCGCAAGGTTTTGCCGTGGGCAAACACCACGCCCGAGCCCTTGCCGCATGCCACGCCGATATCGGCATCGGCGGCTTCGCCCGGGCCGTTCACCACGCACCCCATCACGGCAACCTGAAGGGGACGGTGCACGTCGCGAAGGCGACGCTCCACTTCCTGGGCTATAGGGATAAGATCTACCTGGCAGCGCCCGCACGTGGGGCAGCTGACCAGCTCCGGGTCGCGGCGACGCAGGCCCAACGCCGAGAGCAGCGTCCAGCAGGCACGGACCTCTTCAACAGGATCGTCGGTAAGGGAGATGCGCATGGTATCGCCTATACCCTGCTCCAGCAAGATGCCCAACCCGCTGGCAGATTTGACAAGGCCCTGGAACAACGTGCCCGCCTCGGTGACGCCGATATGCAGCGGCACTTCGGGCATGCGTTGCGAAAGTAGGCGGTACGTTGCCACCGTGGTGGGCACGTCATGCGCTTTCGCGGAAACCACCACATCGTAGAAACCCTGGCTTTGGCAGAACTCCACATACGAGCATGCCGATTCCACCAGCTTTTCCGGCAGGGTAAGGTCGCTTCGCGCGGCAAGCTCGGAATCGAGCGAGCCAGCATTGACGCCGATGCGGATGGGAATGTGCGCTTCCGCTGCCGCTTTGAGCACCGGCACCGTAGCTTCAAGCCCGCCGATGTTGCCGGGGTTGATGCGCAACTTCGCCGCACCACGACGCGCCGCCTCGATGGCAAGCTCGGCGCTGAAGTGGATGTCGGCAATAACCGGCAAAGGCGACTTGGTGCAGATTTCCTCGAAGAAGCCAAGGTCGGACTTATGGGGAACGGCGATGCGCACCACTTCACAGCCTGCTTCTTTCAAGCGGGAAATCTGATGCAGGTTGCCCGCCACGTCGGACAAAGGCAGGTTGAGCATCGATTGCACAACGCAGGGAGCGCCACCGCCCAAGGCAACATCTCCCACCATCACCTGCCGTGTTTTAGTGTTGGGGGCGTTTTCAGCCATATGCTAGCTCCAATTTCCGAATACGAATCTTTGAACATCCTGATTGACCATAACCAGGAAGAACCCCGTGAACAACACGATTCCCACGGTGGACATATACCCAAGCGCCTTGAGCGAAACCACCTTGCGCGACACTTTCTGGAACACTTCCACCACAAAACGGCCGCCATCGAGCGGCGGAATGGGAAGCATGTTCATAAGGCCCAAGGACGCCGATATCACTGCAGTGAAGAACAGGAAGTTCATAAAGCCGGCATCAAGCGCGCTCTTCGACATAACGGCAATGCCCACCACCGAAGTGGACTGCGAAACGGTTTGCGCCGCTGTTGCCGGGTTGAACAATGCCGCGATGGCGCTTACCACCATCCCCAGGTACTTGAAACCCAAATAAATTGCCTCCCACGGCGCCCAAGTATGGTGGAAGGTTTCGCCCGTCTGCGTGTTCTGCAGGTCGAGGCCCATGATGGAGTAGATGAAGATGAACACGAGGAACACCCACAGCAGGTTCATGAATGGCCCGGCCAGCAAAATGCAGCAACGCTTCCAGAACGGCAGCGTGCAGTACTGTTGCGCCTTTTCCGCCTTGAAGAACGCTTCGTTGTCGGCTATCTCGCGTGCTTGGCCTTCCTCGTACCCGTTTTTCGCGGGCGTGCGGTACACGTTGTGCTTGTCTTTGCGATGCGGGCGCTTCAGCGAGCCCCAGTCGCACAGCTCTTCAAGCAGGTTGTAGGCTTCTTCTTCGGTGAGGAACAGGTCGTGCGCCACGTCTTCCATGTACACGGTGCCCTTGCGGTAAGCGTATCCCAAAACACGCTTCAGATGCGGACTGTTGCTGGGCGGTGCCATACCGCAAATGCTGGCATAGCCACCCAGCGGCACCGCTGTGATGCCAAAGCGCGTTTCACCGCGTGTGAAGCCGATAGAGGGCCCCGGGAGGCCGATCATGAATTCGCTGACACGCACTTTGCACGCACGGGCAGCCAGATAGTGGCCCCCTTCGTGTATGAATACAAGGAAACCCAGAAGCAGGGTTACCGTTATGAGCATGATAAGAATATCCATGCACGACATTATATTTGAGCAGGCCGACGGGCCCGCTCAATTCATACGAACTGCAGCGCAGAAACAGCAATACCGCCATTGAGCAACGCTGCCCCTCGCAAAAATCCCGCGAAAACCAAGAAAAGGCAGCTGCTTGGCAAAATAATCGAGTTGGGAACTCTTCCCTTTGCTTTTCAGTGACCAAGCAGGCAAGTTAATCAACAGATTGATATAATTTGTTGATTAACTTAGCATGTTTCGGTGGGAATTTGGGAAAAAGCTAAAGCAGACCGTTCACAACTCGATTATTTTGCCAGCAAAGGCCGTTTTCTTGGTTTTGAGCCTTCGGCCTAGCGGGGAATTACGTTGGCGCGTGCATAATTGCGCGCCCAGGCGCCAATCTCGATCAGCTGCTCCAGGCTTTCCACCTTTTGCACGCCCGCCCGCTCGTGGGCACTCATCGTTGCCTCCACGCACTCGGCAATGCCAAGGTAGCTGCCCTCTTCTGCCAAGAATGCCGCTACCGCAACCTCGTTTGCCGCGTTCATAACGCACGGCAAAGTGCCCCCCACGCGGCCAGCATGGCGAGCCAATGCCAAGCAACGGAACGTATCCGTGTCGGCGGGGGCGAATTCCAAGGTACCCAGCTTGGTGAAATCGAGCGGTTCGACCGGTGCCGCCCAGCGCTTCGGGTAGCTAAGGGCAAACTGGATGGGAATGCGCATATCGGTAGTGCCCAAGTGAGCCTTCACGCTGCCGTCGGTGAACTCCACCATGGAGTGGATCGCGCTCTGAGGCTGAACCACCACGCTGATCTTCTCGTAGGGCATGTTGAACAAATGATGCGCCTCGATAACCTCCAAGCCCTTGTTCATCAAAGTCGATGAATCGATGGAGATCTTCGCGCCCATGTTCCAGGTGGGGTGCTTCAGCGCCTGAGCAGGCGTGATGTTTTCCAGGTCGGCGCGCTTCCTGCCACGGAAGGGGCCACCCGATGCCGTTACCCACAAGCGCGACACTTCTTTTTCGGATTCGCCCAACAGACACTGGTAGATGGCACCGTGTTCAGAATCGATGGGCATAAGCGCCCCCGCCGGCCCCACCGCAGGCGCCACACCAGCAGCGCGGCGCTGCTGGTCGACCTGCGCTGCCAGGGGCATGATAAGGTCGCCACCCACTACCAGGCTCTCCTTGTTGGCAAGGGCAAGCACCTTGCCCGCACGCAACGCCTCATAGCTGGCGCGCAAACCCGCAGCACCCACCAGGGCATTAACCACCACATCGACTTCGGGCAAACGCGTCAATTCCACAACGGCATCCATGCCAAAACCGCACGTGCCGCCCTGGGCTTGCTCGCGCACTTCGGAGGCTTGAGGGGTTTGAGCCAGACGCTCATCACCGACAGCGAGGTTATGCACCTGATGGGCACGAGCCTGCGCAAGCATTTCCGTCACACGCGAGTTAACCGCCAAACCAACGATTTCCAATTCGTCGGGATGCTGGCGAACCACATCTACCGTCTGCGTGCCAATCGAGCCGGTAGAGCCAAGAATCACAATGCGCCTCATGAATGCCTCCCTAAAGGTGTTTTCGATACGCATTCGAGTATACCAGCGACAAAAAGAAACGCCGCCACCCGAAGGCAGCGGCGTTCAACTCAAGCGGAAACCGGACTCCAGCGCTACAGCGTGAAGGGGATGCAGCCACCCAGAACCAGCAAAATGGTGCCCGTAAGCGTTACCAAGAACTGCGAGTCGCACCTATCAAGCAAGCCACCATGACCTGGCATGATGGTACCTGAGTCCTTGAACCCGGAATTGCGCTTGATGCGACTTTCAACCAAATCGCCCAGCACACCTGAAAGGCCGTTCACCAGGCCAAACACCAAAGCTTGTGGGATAGACATGGACACACCGGGGATGTAGGTGAGCAAGCACCAGCAAACCATGGCGAAAATCAGACCGGCAATGAAGCCCTCCCAGCTTTTCTTGGGCGAGATGTGCGGCGCAAGCTTGTGTTTGCCGATGGCCGATCCCACCAAGTAGGCAAACGCATCGTTGCCCCACACGCTGGCAAACAGCCCCAGCACCAAAACCGCGCCCCAGAATTCGGGGAGTGAGGAGCGCAGGATCATAGCGCACGACATGATGACGCCCGTATACACCGCACCGAACAGGCTTACCGCAACGTCGCTGATGCGAGCAGGCTGCCAAAACACGTACCACACCAAAAGCGTAAGCACGAAGATGGCGAACACCGACACCACGCCGGGAAGCCCGAAAAGCCAGGTTGCAAGCGGGAACAGCGCCGCAGCGCATATGCCCAAGAACTCGTTGGGCAGCTTCGCATCGGAGCGCAGCATGTAATAGAACTCGCCCGCGCAGATAGCGCTGAGAACCGAAAGGTACACTGCCGTGGTTGCCTCGGAAGCAGCGATGCAAACCACGGTAAGCAGAATGTACACCGCTCCCGTTGCCGTGCGCACAACCAGGTTGCTAGGATGTTTCATTTTCTCAGGCACCTTGGCAGCGGCAGCGTTCTTCATCTTCGTTGAGCGCTTTTCCTGTCCGGGAAGCTCAACGGCCGGAAACGAATGCTCTTCGGTGGTAAGGCCCGGGTGAAGCTCCGCATCGTCACGCGCAAACGGCTTGCGCACGCGCATCTTCGTCATGCGCTACACCGCCCCGTAACGACGGTCGCGCTGTTGGAACTCGAGCAGGGCACGCAGGAAATCGTAGCGATTGAAGTCGGGCCACAGAACATCGGTGCACACGAACTCCGAATAGGCAATCTGCCAAAGCAGGAAGTTGCTGATGCGCATCTCGCCCGAGGTGCGGATAAGCAAATCGGGGTCGGGCATGCCCGCGGTATCAAGGCCGCGCTCGAACACCTCTTCGGTAAGCGCAAGTTCCTCTCCCTTTTCATGGGCGGCAATTGCCGCATCGGCGTATGCCTGGGCGGCGTTCATCATCTCCTGGCGCGAACCGTAGTTCACGGCGACCACCAGCGTCATGCCGTCGTTGTTGCGGGTTTTCTCCCATGCGGCATCGAACGCATCACGCGTTTCCTGCGGCAACATGGACAAATCGCCGATGGTGCGCACCCGCACATGCTCTTCATGCAAGCCGTCAACTTCGGCGAGCATGGTTTTGGCGAACAGCTCCATTAGGCCGTTCACCTCTTCCTGCGGGCGCTTCCAATTCTCGGTGGAAAAGGAGTAGATGGTAAGGTAATCGACGCCGCAGTCGTTGGCGCAGCGGATGGTTTCGCGTACCGCTTCGATGCCCGCCTTATGCCCACGCAAACGGTTCAGGGCGCGTTTCTTCGCCCAACGGCCGTTGCCGTCCATGATCACGGCAACATGGCGGGGAATGCGGTTCTGGTCAAGCGTCTTCGGGTCAAGCCCCGCCGGCGGATTCGGGAATATGTACTCCAACGGTTGTCTCATTCGCAATCCCCTTCCAATGAAAAACACGCCTACCAGGGCAAACCATGGCAGGCACAAACGCGCAACGCACAGGTTGGCGTAGTAAAACAGCGAGCGGGATTCTGGTGAGTGCAGATGGGTTGAAAGAGGGAGGGGCTGGCCTTCGTGCCGCCCCGACCGATTGAAGCCCAGCTGCACCGCCAGAATCCCGCGCAGCGTCATCGCGCCTCAAACGGACTTTCGCTGTTCGTAGAACAGCGAAACCGTTAAATGGACATCAACTCTTCTTCCTTCTTCGCCAAATGCGCATCGATCTTAGCGATAGCGGCATCGGTGAGCTTCTGGATCTCTGCCTCTGCGCGATGCTGCTCGTCTTCGGGCAGACCATCGTTCTTCACAGCCTTTTCCACTGCCGTGTTGGCATCGCGGCGGGCGTTGCGCACTGCCACACGGCTTTCCTCGGCGTAGGCGCGGCATTCCTTAACGAAATCCTTACGACGCTCCTCGGTAAGGGGCGGGAAGGAAAGGCGGATTACCGAACCGTCGTTGTTGGGCATAACGCCCAGGTTGGCCTCCTGGATAGCATGGTCGATGCCGCCGAGCGCAGACTTGTCCCACGGCTCGATAACGAGCGTATGGGCATCGGGCGTCTTGATGGCGGCCATCTGGTTGATGGGGGTGGGAACGCCATAGTAGTCGGCCTTAACGCGGTCGAGGATCATGGCATTGGCACGGCCAGTGCGAACAGAAGCGAAGTTGGAAAGCAGCTGCTGCTCAGCGCCTGCCATACGCTCTGCTGCTTTGTCCATGATTTCCTTGGTCATTGTGGGTCCTTCCCCTTTTATTGGTTCAAATTCCAAACGCCTTGCACAAAGGCGTGCTGTACTTGCTTATGCGGTAACCGTGGTACCGATGTTCTCGCCCTTCAGGATGCGGGAGATGTTGCCGGGAACCATCAGGTCGAATACCAGGATGGGCAGCTTGTTGTCCATGCAAAGCGAGGTTGCCGTGGAATCCATAACGTGCAGTTCGCGCGAGAGAACCTCGAGGTAGCTGATGGTTTCGAAGCGCTTGGCATCGGGATGGGTTACCGGGTCGGCGTCGTAGATGCCGTCTACCTTGGTTGCCTTCATCAGGCACTCTGCGTTGATTTCGCAAGCGCGCAATGCGGCAGTGGTATCGGTGGTGAAGTACGGGTTGCCGGTACCGGCAGCGAAGATTACCACATAGCCCTTTTCCAGGTGATGGATTGCACGGCGGCGAATGTAGGGCTCGGATACCTGGCGCATCTCGATAGCGCTCATAACACGCGTCGGGATATCGTGACGCTCGAATGCGTCCTGCAATGCCAGCGCATTCATGCAGGTGGCAAGCATGCCGATGTAGTCGGCCTGAGCGCGGTCCATGCCCTCTGCAGAACCAGCAAGGCCGCGGAAGATATTGCCGCCGCCAACGGTAACGGCAAGCTGAATGCCGTCGTCGACGATTTCCTTGATCTGAACGGCCAGTTCTTCGACGACCTTAGGATCGATGCCGTAACCAGCTTCCCCCATCAGCGCCTCACCGGAAAGCTTCAAGAGAACGCGCTTGTACTTATAGTCAGAGCCCATGGGCATATCCTTTCATCGTCTGTATCTTTGCCATCTTACCGTAAAACGCACACCACTTGCGCGTACCCCACAAAAAGGCTGCGACATTGCATCGCAGCCTTTTTGAATTCAATGCTCCTTATAGCCCCGCATGCACGATATCGAGCACGCGTGCCAAATCAGCAATGCCCACCTGACCAGGCGCAGAAGCTTGCGCTGCCGCGCCGAACGTTGCCGAGCTGCCATACGATTCACCGGCCAAGCGGCTTACCACGCCCATGCCGCCCATGCTCATGGTGATGAGCGGGTGCTCGGTGCGGTTCTCGAACATATCGCGCGTAGCATCCATCAGAACAAGAACATCTTCTCGGCACTGCGGCATCAAAGCGATTTTCAGGATGTCAGCGCCCAAATCCTGCATCTTGCACAAACGGGAAACAATTTCCTCCTTGGCAGGTGTTTTCTCGAAATCATGGTTGGAAGCCACCACGAATACGCCAGCCTTATGGGCAGCCGCAATGATGCGCTGCACCGTTTCGTCCCCCGTAAACGCCTCAACGTCAATCAGATCGACGATGCCGCTTTCGGCAAGGGCCGTGTTGATATCGGCGTATACGCTGGGCTCAACAGGCTTTTCCCCGCCTTCTTTCGCAGTGCGGAAGGTCATGAGAATGGGGGTTTCGTCCCCTACCGCAGCGCGCAGCTTTTGCCCACACGCCACCAGAGAATCGATGTCGTACGCCTCGTCGAGAAAATCGATGCGCCATTCCAGAACATCCACGGGAAGGCTCTTAGCGTAAAGGCCCTGTTCAACCATTTCCGCGGCGTTGCGACCGCAAAGCGAGGTCATAATCTTCGGCCTGCCCTCGCCGAAAATCACCCCACGGACATTCACTGTTTTCATCGGAACCCCTTCCCGCACTGTTTGTGCTTCAAACCAGGTAAAACGCCTGGCCTGGGCACTCTGTTCAACGCTTCCATTATGACGCAACAAAAAACTCCCCGAAGAACAGCCTTAGGCTATTTCCTTCGGGGAGCATTGCGTTTAGCTATTGAGGAGCACTACGAGTCGGAGTCCAACGTTACGTTTACCGTGTTCTCCTGGCCACCTCGGTTGTAGGTGATGCTTACGTTGTCACCCACGTTGTGGGAACGGACCGCCAAAACCAAATCGGAAGAAGAGGAAATGGTGGTGTCGCCCAGCTTCGTGATGATGTCGCCTTCCTGGATGCCGGCGTTTGCGGCGGAAGAGCCAACGCTTACGCTGGTCACATAGGCACCCGAATCAACGGGAAGGTTGTAGCGCTTGGCAAGCTGGCTGTTAACCGTGGTGCCGGAAATACCCAGCTGGGCATGAGAGGGCGTCTTGCCGTCGATGATCTGCTGCGCGATGTTCATGGCGTAATCGACCGGGATCGCAAAACCCACGCCGGAGCTGGAACCGGAAGAGGAAGCGATGAGGGTGTTCACGCCGATGAGCTTGCCATCCTTGTCTACCAAGGCACCACCGGAGTTGCCGGGGTTGATTGCCGCATCGGTCTGAATCATGTTGGTGTACACCGCGCTCGATCCGCTGCTGCTATCGTTCAGCGCCGAAGTGGTGCGGCTGGTTGCCGAAACGATGCCCGTGGAAACGGACTGCTCCAAACCGAACGGGCTGCCTACTGCCATGACCCATTCGCCAACCGTAAGGTCGGAAGAAGAGCCGATTTCAATAGCGGTAAGGTCGTTGGCGTCGATTTTCAGAACGGCCAAGTCGCTCGATTCGTCGGTGCCCACCACCTTGGCGGTGTACTCGCTGCCGTTGGCGTTCACCTTCAGCTGATCGGCGCCTTCGATTACATGGTAGTTGGTAAGGATGTAGCCATCAGAGGAAAGGATGATGCCCGACCCCAGCGAAGATTCCTCCAGCTGGTCGGACGAGGACTGGCCCATCATGCCAAAGGCGCTCTGGCTGGACTGCTTGGTGTACACATCGATGTTCACCACCGAAGGAAGGCATTTCTGGGACACCGCTTCGGCAAGCGTGGTGTCTTCCCCGTTTACCGTGATGTTCGTTCCGCTGCCGTCTCCGCCCAATACCGTGGAAGAACCCGGGTGGATGAAGGAATAGATGCCCAAAACCAGGATACAGGCCAACGCCGCGCCGCCAAACGCGATAAGAAACGTCTTCAGGCTCGAATGGCCCTTTTTCGAAGGCGTATCGGGCTGCTGTTGGGGCGTGCCTTGGCCGTCCCACCCATTGGGGGGGACGGGCGCACCCGAGGAATTGCCTTGTTCGTACATGCAGTGCTCCTTGAATACGTATGCTGTTCCGCATAAGCGGATTTACTTGCAAGACCCAGGATAAAAAGAAACGGAAGGCAAGGTAAAACCCGCCTTCCGTTTGTTAACGTTACGACACCTTTTCAACAAAGGGCCTTTATTTGACGCCCGTTTAGTTCCCCGAACCGCTTGTTGTGCTCTTGGTGTTTGCGCTGGTACCCGTACCGCTGCCTGAAGAAGTGCCAGAGGCAGCGGAGTTAGAGGTCGAGCTTGTGCTGTTCGACGACGTGGCAGTGGCGTTCGAAGCAGAGCTGGAGCTGTTGGAACCGGTAGTGGTTGCGGTATCCGTGGAAGACGTCGTGGAACTCGTAGTACCCGAGCTGGAAGAATCGTTCTTGGTGGACTTGATCACCTTCAACGAGGAAATATCCGCCTGGTCGCCAAGCCACTTCTTCTGGATAACGTTGATGATGCCGCCGCTCTTCAGCGAGCTGAGCGCCTCGGAAACCGCCTGCTGCAATGCAGTGTTGGTGGTGGTTGCCGCCACGCTATAGGAAGAAGGATCCTGCAGCAACGCCACCGGATAGGCCTGCACAGTAGAGGAATGCACCACGTATTCACCGATGGTGCTATCGGCGGCAACGTAGTTCACCGAGCCCGTCTGCAGCGACTCGAACGCGCTTTGCAGGTCGGTGGTGTTGCGCAAGCAACTTTCACCGTAATGATCGGATACCTCCCAGGCGCTCATGGAAGAGGACTGGGCAGCAACCGAAAACGCGCCCGAAGACGTGGGAGCCGTTGCGTTCTGCGTAAGCGAGAACAGGGCAACTGCCGAGCTCATATACGAATCGGACGTCCAATACGCAGAGCTCGACTTCGAAACGCCCATTACGATATCGACGTTGTCCTTGGTAAAGGCGCTGTCAACCGAAGAGCCGACGTCCACCAACTCCAGCTTGAGGCCCATTTCATCGGCAATGGCAGCAGCGATGTCAACGTCGATGCCGACAATGGAGCCAGAGGATTCCGCCGCATAAGGGGCATTCGATGCATTGACGCCCACACGCAAGGTGCCCGACGACTTCAGGGCAGAATTGCTTACCGCCTGATCCTTCGTCTGAGGCGTGTATGTGCCGGATGAGCAGCCGACAAGGGCCACCGCCATGGAAAGCGCCACCACCAGCGTAGCAACGAGAACCGATGCGCGTTTCATCGAATTATCCCTTCTTGGTACCAACGTATAAACCCTTCCAGCTGACCTGGTCTTTGACCCCACACTCGCATACTGGAACCAAGCCCGCGAAAAGCGGACATCGTCCTCTCGTTCGTGCAACCCTATGTTGCGAAAACTCGAACGGTACGTCTTACCTCTAGGATGCGCCATGCTCGTTTCGGAGAGAACCGATAACTTACGTGGATCCTTTTGACCGCATCTGCCTTGGACTAGGAAAAAACCGCAACCACAGACCTGGAAAGAGCATTCCTAGTTTAGCAGAATGGGCAACTAACGCCCGGGGAAGGAACCATCACGCACGCATTTCCCATATCCTTCTCATTTCTTTCCCATCTTGCTGATAGGTTTCGATGAGAAATGGGGCATTACGCCTCAGAACTGCAACGTCAGCTGAACGCACGGGAAGGGCAAAGCCAATGACCCTATCGAGGCAAATACGCGATTCGCTGGTGCTCTTGCGCGCAGGAATCGAGGAAATGGTTTGGCCGTCCCGCTGCGTTATCTGCGATTTGCCAGGGGAATTGGTTTGCCGAAGATGCGCCCTTGCGCTGCCGTACCTCGATCAGCTGCTTGCATGCCCCACCTGTGGGGCACCCTGGGGACGCTCCATTTGCTGCGAATGCAATGCACAGACGCTGCGCTGGAAAGGGCTGGAAAAGTTTCCCTTGGACGGCTGCGCTTCGGCGTTGATGCTTTCAGCGGAATCGAAACGCATCGTCACCGCTTTCAAAGACCGCGGCGAACAACAGCTATCCGCGGTTATCGCCCAGCACCTGGCCGATATGCTGCCCTGCTCGTGGGCGGAAAACGCGCTGCTCGTACCTATTCCCGCTCGAAAAAACGCAATCCGCCAGCGAGGCTTCGATCATGTTTCGCTTATTGTCTCCGAGCTTTCGCGCATCACCGGCATCCCATCGGCGAACGCGCTTTGCGCCCTTCCCCGCCGCGACCAACGCGCCCTTGACGCGCGCGAGCGTCTTACGAACATGGCCGGCTCATTCGCCTTGAACCCTGCAGTGGCACGAGAGCAAACCCTTAAACGCCGTATGGGCGCACGCACCTGCATTATCTTGATCGACGACGTGTTCACCACCGGTGCGACCCTGTTCACCGCTGCCGAGGCGCTGCGGCCTTTGCTCCCAGAAAAAATCTACGCCCTGACATTCATCAGGGCGTAGAGGCGTCAATGCTATGTAACTAGATGCGATCCTTCGCGTTTGCCTGAGCAAACTCCTGCACATCCACCGAAATGCTGTGCTGAATAGGCTTCCAGGATGCCTTCTTCACCAGCGCAACCAACGCGATGGGGATGTAGGTAATCATGAACAGCGGGAACGTGAACATATAGAAGATCTTCTTGCGTGCCGGCGCATGGATGTTGTCCCACTCGGTGAAAGTGGTAAGTGCGCCGAACATAAACATGAACAACGTGAAGTTGAACAGGCAGAAGAAGATCGAGGAAAGCGAAGAGGTAATCATCACACCCGTAGACATAACGCCCGTGATGCCCAGCACCGCGATGATGGCGTTGAACACGATGGTGATGATGGTGAGCAACATAGCCGGGCAGATGGTCATCAACATGTCGTAGCAAGCGAAACGCGAGCCCTTCGGGTTAGTGAAAATGCCCTTCACCAGCTTGCCGCCGTACCCGAAGAACACCTGATAGAAGCCCTTGGCCCAGCGGAAGCGCTGGTTCCAGGAATCACGGAAGGTCAGCGGCTGCTCATCGTAGAGCATGGCGGTAGGCGTATAGGCAATGCGGCGTCCCTGAATGATAGATGCCGTAGAGAACTCGATGTCCTCGGTGAGCATGTGGTACTTCCAGCCACCCATCTCGTCGATGATCTTGGCGCTGATGAAGAAGCCGGTGCCCGATACCGCGCAGCTGGTACCCAAGGTAAGACGTGCCTGGGAAAGGTACTTTGCCTCGCGCATGAACCACACGGCATAGCCTGCAGTGATCCAGTTCGAACCGTAGTTCTTGGAGTTGCGGTAGCTGGTGGAAGCCACGGCGCCGTTGTCGAACGTCTTGTTCATTTCACGGAAGTAGTTCACATCGAGCACGTTGTCGGCATCGAAAACGAAGTATGCCTCGTACTCATTTTCGCTGTAATGCTGACGGATGCAGGAAAAGCCATAATCAAGGGCGTAGCCCTTGCCGATATGCTCGGTATTGAAGCGCGGGAACACGATGGCACCGGCTTCCTGGGCAACAGCCGCGGTATTGTCGGTGCAGTTGTCGGCCACAACGAAGATGTCGATCAACTCTTGCGGGTAGTTCTGCACGCGAATGCTGTGGATGAGGTCGCCGATAACCGCGTTTTCGTTACGCGCGGCAACGATAACCGCATAGCGATGGTTCTTCTTCGCCGTCAGTTGCGGCGGCTTCTTCGTAAGCGTTACGAACACGTAGAAGATCTGGTACACGTAGCAAATCGAGAACACGAGAAAGACGCAGAAGTTGAAGATGTCCACAAATGAAAGGGACGAGAAAAACTGGTCTAGCACCAATGCTCCTTTTCCAATGCCTGCTCCGTTCCAAGCAGGCCCCAATACTCCCTAAACCTTTGGTTGGTTTTGGCGCAGCACAACCTACACCCGTAGGCGTTTCTTGCTTTCGGGATTATAGACGCTTTTTTGCGCAACAGTCAGCCCACGCCACGCCTTCCCAACCAAAATGCGCCTATTGGGTCATTTTCCCGTCACATCATCACGGCTCCTGCATATCACCTTCACAAATCAACAGCATATAATGACCGCAGGGGACCAATCGAACAAGGAGGACGCTATGCCCATATTCACCAACCGCGAACCGCAGTACGCCGAAAACGTCGAGGGCGGCATCGGCCGCATGCAGCGCGATCGTCTGCTTGAAGGTGATCAGCTTGGCGGCGAATGCAGCTACGTTGCCCAGATTTCGCTCGAACCAGGCTGCTCTATCGGCATTCATCAGCATGTCGGCGATTCCGAGATGTATTTCCTCACTTCCGGCACGGCAACGTACACCGAAAACAGCACCGAGTACCAGGTAAAGAAGGGCGATGTCCTGTACTGCCCCGATGGCAGCTTCCATGGCATCGTGAACTCTGGCAGCGAAATGCTCAGCTTTGTTGCCGTTATCCAAAAAACCAAGTAACGGCTACGTTGCCACTGCGCCCCGCAAAGCGCATCACCCCTATAATCAAGGAAAAGGAAAGAGCCCCCTATGCTCTGGCATGGCGGGGCTCATGTTTTACCCTCAAAGGAGATTCCTATGACCTTCGAAGAATTGGACGAGCAGCAGCTGAAGGCAGCGTTGTGCATGCTGGAGCTTGCCGACATCGAGGCAACCGAGAAGAATGCACGCCGCTACCTTGACTGGGAGATTCTCTCGTTTACGGAAGACCCGAATGGGCAGTACTGCTGGTATATGGACGAAGATGGCAATGAGGCGTGCATCAGAGTCGATACCTTGGAAGAGATTGACGTTTCTGAGTACGAATAGAAAGCTGTCCGTTCCCGCTCCGGCAGGGATGCGCTCCGGTCCGAGCGAACCCTTTTTCGTGTTTCTTCGAGAACTGAGGGCGCAGCGATAGGATTCGACGCGTGGTTCAGGGCATCCCTGCATCTTTGGTCGAATATCTGGGGCTGCGCCTTAACGGTTTTCGAAAAAGCGCGGGATTCTTTACAGGTCCGAGCGCGCACCCGCCAGGCTGGGAACTGTGTGATTTAGCGCCTCATTGCCTCGTTCGTTGAGGGCTGAGGGTTCCCTACTTTCGGCGCCTTGGGCGCACGAAAGCAGGGAACATGAAAAAGGCCACTGGACAAATGCCCGGTGGCCTTTGGTTTTCGGATGGTGCCGGCAACAGGAATCGAACCCGCAACCCACTGATTACAAATTTTTGAAAGCCCAGTTCATTAGGTGTTTTTAGGGTTGTTTACGTATACAAACAAGATCGTTTAGCGATACCTAGAGACACATAGAAACAAGCAAACTCACGCGGAACTCACGCGGATTTTCGGGCGGCGGAAAAGCACGAAAAGGAGCAACGAACATGGAAACAAAGACCACCGCGAAAAGCGCAGCAGATGCCCTTGAAGCCGCAACCCTCGCAGCCGACCAGATGGCGGTGCTGATGGCAAGCGCCAGCGACTTGATAGCGGAATTTCCAACGGATGGGGCGGAGGGCCGCACGCGCTACAGGGCGCTGACGCTCGTTGACATGTCGGAGCAGATGGCTATCGAGCTGCGCAGGGCCAGCGAGGCGGCGGCAAGGAGCGCCCGCGGCACTTCGAAGGCAAGCTAGCGGAACCGGTGGGGTTGCGAAACGCCACCCCATGCGCCAAAGGCCAAACGGAACGGGCTAAATTGAATTTAGGTCGCCAGGGTGCCACCTCATGCGCCCAAGGTCAAACGATGGGGTAACGAAACGTTCCCCCATGAAGCGCGCAAGGAAATGGGGGTGGCAAAACACCACCCCCTATCAGCCGAGCCGAAAGGGGGCCCCGAAACAGGGCACCCTATGCCGTCCGAAGGGCATAACGGGACGTTACCCCCCCCTATCACGCGATAGAATATCGAAGCGAGGGAAAGGGGCCCAGGCATGGAAGAGGAAACTAGGCGCGCGTACACGGCAACGCCTATCCAGGTTGAAGTGAGCCTCGTGCGGCTCGTTGACATGTGCATGCGAAAGCACGGTTGCACGGAAGAGGAAGCCGCGCGCAGGTGGTTCGGAGATTCCGAGTATTACGACAAGTGGCGCGAAGAAAAGGAGGGGTTACCTTGATGAAAAGTGAGGAACAGTACAACCAGTTTTTCTATTGGAGGAACGACCCCACATGGTACAGGTACGTGAACAACACATACCAGGCGGAGCCCACCGACAAGGCACCAGAGAAGGCACGCGAAAGTTACGCAAAGTACAAGAAAATGGTCGATGATGCCCTCGCCGAAATGGGAGCAACCCCATACGAGGGAATAAGAATCGAATGGTAACGAAACCCCGCTTCGGCGGGGTTTTCTTTTGCCTGGAGCCAGCCCGCCAGCAAAGGGCGGTCCAAAACAGACCGTCCTTGAAACCGCAGGCCAAACTGGTAAAACGCGCCACAAATCCGCAAGCAACGCGCAAGGGGGTGCCCGTTTCGGGCACCCCCTTGAATCGCATGAGCTCGGTAACGAATCGTTATCGAGATTGCGCCAACTGAAGCCCCCTTGCCGAACCCAGCCCATGGGGTCGCGCTTCGCTACCCCATCGATGCACCCAGGCTATAGGGGGTCGCGTTTCACTACCCCCTTGATGCGCCCAGGCTAAGGGCAGGGCGTTTTACCTTCCCCCTTATTGCTCATGCCGATTGCTGCGGCTGGCCCTCTTGCGTGCGTCCCTCGCCCTCTGGCGGCATGCGTCCGAGCAATAGCGGCGTGGGTTGCCACGCTCGCCCGCAGCGATATAGGCGTGCCCGCAATGCTCGCATTTTCCTACGCGGGTTTTCCCGCCAATTCTGGCGTTCCTGAACCGGTTGGACAGCTCCCACCAGTACGCCGTTATCGGTTGGTCGAACACTCGCCGTTCCTCGCCGCCATACGTTGCGGCTGTCGTTATATGCGAAAGATGCAGGGATGCCAGCGCGTCCAACACTGCGCAGGCGACGCCCAAATGCGAGTTTGCGCGGGAGCTTATAGCAGCAGACAGGGAAACAGCCCCATCGGTTCGTGAATCGAAGCTCCATGGGCAGTGAACACACGCCATGACGAACGAATTGTGCAAAGCCCCATCAACCAGATAATCGGAATAAAGCGAATCCCGCAAGCAAATGGCCACTCTCGCCGAATACCACGCCTCGCCCGCATCGGAAGCACCCGAAGCCGCTCCACGAACCTCGTTGGTGGTTGTTTCTATGCTCCCGAACCCGCATTCGGAACTGGGCGGCATATCCTCGCCGTGTTCCATTGCGGCGCGGCAGTCAAGCGCATACCCCAAGATCATTCGCGCCTGCTCGCTGCTCGCCTCTTCCTCCATGAAGCGAATCCCCACTTCGGACTTATCGGCCCTCGCCGCGTTCAGGAAAGGCACTCCGCCGCGCCCATGGATAAAGCCCGACACCTCTTCCCATGGTGGCAGAGCGTCCAGCACCAGAGCGGTTACAGAGTCCCTTTCAGGATCGAACGATTCAATCACCGCGTAAAACACCTCTTATAAACGGTTTGCAATACGCGTTGAATATACCTCGTAAACGCTAAACGAGGCTATACGGAGGTTAAAAAATGGGCGTGATTGTTAAGGCACCTGCACCGAAGGGCGAAAGCGGAAACCCGTTCGGACTACCCGATTTATGTACCCCGTCCCAGCTTGCGGTGGCTCTGGGATTGAGCGCCGCCACAGTGCGGAGACTGGCGAACAAGGGGGAAGTTCCGAGCGTCCGAATCGGACACAGGATTTTCATTCAGGCGAGCCGCCTGCAGGAATGCAAGGGCAGCCATGAGTAACGGAAGCCAAAAGGATAGCCCCAGCGCGGCGGCAAGCTGTCGGACAAGCGCCGCGCAAGGGCAGGAAACGGCCCCAAAGGGAGCCAACGGCAAGCCTAGGGCACACGGAACAGGAAGCGGGGGGAAGCCCGCGCGCATGCCCATAACGGCGCAGAACGCGGCCCTGGCGGCGCAGCAGTGGAAGGAAGAGCACCCGGACGCTTACGGGCTGCTGGCGGAAACGTGCCTGGATTTGAGGCGACGCAATGTCCGATGCTCCATGAGGTACGCAATAGAGAAGGTTCGGGTGATGGACTACCCCAGCGAGCACCGAAGGCCAGAAATCCCGTTCAAGATTCACAACACCATGTCGCCAGCGCTTGCTCGCATGCTGATGCACGACTACCCAGAGCTTGAGGGCGCGTTCGAGACGCGCAGATCCCTTTCAGATGGCGAGGTATAGGCATGGCAAGGACGAAGACGTGCATAAGCTCGGACGTTGTGCGCTCTGACGCGTTTCTCTCGCTATCCCACGAAGCCCAGGCGCTCTATTTCCAACTTAACCTTGAGGCGGACGGCTACGGCGTTGTCACTAGCGCCGCTATGCTGATGCGCGGATGCGGGTTCGACCCCGCGGCCCTTTCGGAGCTTGAAGAATCGGAATTCATCATCCCGCTAGCAACCGAAAGCGGCTCGCCCATGAAAGTCGTTAGGCATTGGTGGGAGCACAACAACTTCAGGGGGTCGAAGACTTCCCAGAGCCGCCAGATGGACGCACTGAAGGCGCAGGTTTGCACGGTGAACGAATCCAGGGCGTACAGCACAAGGGAGGAATGCGAGGGCATGGAGTTTTCGGGCCATGACGGCGAGGTAAAGGGCATTGAGCAGGCGTTCCGAAGAGACGGGCAGCTAGTTACTAACCAGTTAGCAACCAGTAAGCGACCAGTTACTAACCAGTTACTTACTGGTAAGTCCCAATCTAACAAAAGCAACAAAACAAAAGAAAAGGAAAGCAACGCCGCCAGCCCATCCCAGGAAGAGGCGAGCCGCGAGCGCCCCCAGGTAGGAAGAGCGCCCGCAAGGGCAACCGCAAGCGTTGTTCCGTGCCCGGCATGCGGGCAGCAAGCGGCAGCGGACGGCATAACGGTTCAATGCTCTTATTGTGGCTATGACAGCACAGACGAAGCGGCATACGGGAAGCTGGCAAGCCTATGAGGGAATGGGAAGCCGAAGAGGTGCTGTACGCCATGAAACAGGCAGGCTTCGAGAGCACCTTCACCATAGCCGCCGTTACAGGCCATGACGTTGCGGAAGTCGAAGCCCTGCTGGAAACCCTGGGAATCGGCGGCACGCTGCTTGCGCCGGAGCTGCGCAGGTGCAGCGTTTGCGGCGCGTACCGAACGGCGGTGTCGAAGCAAGGCGTTTGCCGCCCCTGCACCATCCGCTCGAAGCTCGATGCCGCAGAGAGGGCCATAGCGGAGGAATCGGGCACGCGCCAGGCTCGCGAGCACATTCGCAGCGTTTTCAATGGCAGCTCTTCCGACAGAAGCACGGCAAAGAACCCCATGAGCCAAAGGCCGAAGCCCCCAACGGTGCCGAAAGATGCCCCGTTGAAGGAGCAGAAGGCCGCCAGGGCGGCATACGCGGCAGCCTTGGAGGATTGGGAGGCAAAGGAGCTCACAAGGGCTTACAACGTGGCAAGGAAGCGTTTGCAGAGGTGCAGGGAGGCCAACGGAACAAACCCCGTGAAGGGCAAGCGCGAGGCCGAATGAGCACGGCTCGGAGGCACGAAAGCTGCCTAAACTAAGTGAAGCCCATAAAAAAGGGACAGAAACGCGTTTTTGTTGTTATAGATGCAGCCTATAACAGAGCCCAGCTATAGGCGAGGCTTGGGTACCGATGCGCGCGAAGGCGAGCGAGAATGCATGCCAGAAAGGGAAAGGAGAAAGAGCGATGCGGTACGTTACCCCGCACGTTTCCGAGCGCTTGCGCAAAGGAAAGAGCTACAGCCCGAAGCGCTGGCGGATAAAGTTCGATTACACGGACGATTCGGGCAAGCGGATTTGCAAGACGTTCAGTGCCCAGGGCACGAAGACCGATGCCCAGAAGGAGGCGGCGCGCATAGCCGCCAGGATAAACGGCGGAACCAGCATGGACGGAGAGCGAACCACGTTCGCAGAGTACGCGGCCCAATGGGTGGCGAACCGCGAGAGAAACGGCACGGTGAGCAAAAGGACGATTGATGCGGATAGGCAGCTGCTGTCCATGCTCTGCGGGCAGTTCGGGAACGTGCCCCTCGCGAAGGTGAGCGCGCAGGCGGTCGAAGATGCCCTCACGGAAATCAAGGCAAGCCGCAAGGGCAGAAAGGGCGATAGCCTCTCGGGAACGACCATGAAGCGCGTTCACCAGAAGGGAAAGCAGGTTTTCAAGGACGCGGCGAACGCCGATCTGGTCATGCGAAACCCGTTCGACAGGGTGAGGGCACCGAAGGAGGATACCGAGGAAAAGAAGTTTTTCAGCGGCGAAGAGCTGGCAAGGCTCACGAAGTGCGCAAGCTCCGAGCTTCGGGCGCTCTACTCGGAGCTTGCGGCGAAGGAGCAGAGGATGCACAAGCTGGGCAAGCGCTACAGCAGGGCGGGGGTTCGCGGCATATCGTCCATAAGCTTCACGATTGCGGTGCTCGTTGGGGCCGCAACGGGCGCGAGAGCCGGAGAGGTTTTCGGGCTTCGGTGGTCTGACGTGTCGGAAGGATTCAACGCAGTGACGATACGCCAGAGCCTTGCGCCAGACGGCACCATAGGAAAGACGAAGACAGGGAAGAGCCGAACCGTTGGCGTTTCCGATGCAACGGCGCGCATGCTCGCGGAATGGAAGGCGAAGCAGGGCGCGGCCCTGAACACGCTGGGGATACCGCAGGAAGGCGAAACCCCCATCCTATGCTCTGACGTTGGCAAGTACGTGAGCCGCGCCAATTTCGAGAAATGGCGTACCGCATGGGGAAAGGAGCACGGCTTCGGGCCGTTCGGTTTCCACCAGCTGCGCCACACCCACGCAACCCAGCTGCTCGCAAACGGCGTTGACGTTAAGACGGTCTCGGAGCGCCTGGGGCACTCCAGCGCGGCAATGACGCTGGACGTTTACGCCCACGCCATACCAGGCAACGATGCCGTTGCCGCGCAGGTTATTGGGGCGATCATGGAAAGCGAATCGGTAGCCGTCTAGGCAAACTCACGCGGAACTCACGCGGAAAGCGAACAATAAGGGAAATAAAAAGAAAAAGGCCACCAACGAAAATACGCGGTGGCCTGGGGTTTCGATGGTGCCGGCAACAGGAATCGAACCCGCAACCCACTGATTACAAATCAGTTGCGCTACCGTTGCGCCATGCCGGCAAACCGTTGGTCAATTATGCCATAAAAGCAAGGCCATCACGGAAAACGCACTAAATTGAGGCGCAGGGCGCTTTGACCCCTATGCCCTACAGCACACCTTCGCCGTTGAACGCAGGGACGAAGCTTTCCTTCGCTGCATCGCCCTGTTGCCAAAAGTAATCCTCGATGCCCAAATCGTCGGCAAAATCAAGCACCTCTTCGTATTCGCCTTCGGTAACCCTGCCTTCGAGACCATAGCGCTCCAAGCCTTTTGTAAGCGGCGTGTATTGGCTCATAATGCTCAGGCGAATGCGTGTGCCGTAGCGACTGTTCAGCACTTCAAGTGCCCGCTTCGACTCTTCCACCCTGCCAGGCAGCACCAAATGACGTACGATAACGCCTTTCTGCAACAATCCCTCTTCGTTTTCCTCCCAGGTGGGCACTTGGGAAACCATGGCGTCGATTGCCGCCAAGGCCACCTCCGGGTAATGCGGGGCATGCGAGAGCCTGCCCGCCTCGAAGGCAGAAGCGTACTTGAAATCGGCCAAATACACATCAACCAGGCCTTCCATAAGCTGCAACGCCAGCGGGGAATCGAAACTCGAGGTGTTGTACACCACAGGGATCTTCAAAGCATCGCCCTCACGCAGCTCACGCAGCACGGGGGCAATGCTGGGAACGTAATGGGTGGGCGTTACCAGATTGATGTTGGCAGCGTGCTCTTCGTTTTGGAGGCGAAGCAGCGTGTCTTTGAACTGGGAGGACGTCACTTCGATCCCCGACCCGGCAACCAATTCCCTGTTCTGGCAATACACGCACCGCAGGGGACAATGGGAAAAGAACACGGCTCCGCTTCCCTTATCCCCCACCAAGCAGGGCTCTTCCCACCAATGAAGGGCAGCGCGTCCCAAGCGTAGCACGCTCGAAGCGCCGCATACGCCCACCTGCCCCGCCTCGCGGTTAACCCCGCAGGCACGAGGGCACAAACGGCAGGCAGCATAAGGGGATTCCCCCTGGAATCCCCTTACAGAATCGTTCACTTTTTGATGCACTTCGTTCACAAGCCCAAGCGGCTCTTAGTGATGGTGCTTGCCGCAGCACTCGTGCTCTTCATGCGGATCGTGACCGCATTCGCATTCGTGCTCTTCGGCGTCTTCGTCTTCGCAGCCGCAATCGCAACCCCCGAAAGCGCCGTCGGCACGCGACCAGTCAAGCCCATAACGATTGGTGGTTTCCTCGTCGGCAAACACCAGCTTCAAGCCGGCAGGATCAAGGTCGATGCCGCCCACCAGGGCCAGCAACTCCATAAGGCGGTAGCATGCCTCGGCTTGGGGAAGGATCATCTCTTCGTCTTCCAACGAAGAAAGAGCTGCCGTTGCCTCGGCCATAAGGTGCTCGATAGTGAAATCGCCGTCGTACTCTTCGTCAAGAAGGGCCTGCGCGAATGCTTCCTGAGCAGGAGAAATGCTGTTCATGTCGTGCATGAAATCGACCACGTCTTCAACCATGACGTTCACATCGCGGCCAACATTGGCGAGCGCCACCTGAGCCTCGACAGCGCCAACCAACGTGGCGCAGCGCTGCAGGGTAAGGGCAACTTTCGCCTTCTGGCCAGCGCCCGCATGACCCATCCACATCACACGATGGGCAATGGCGTCGAGCATGGGCTTGACTGTTTTGTAGTCGGCGTCTTCGCGGCAGCCGGCAACGATGCCCAGGTTCTCGCGGCTGGCAAACGCTTCCTCGCATACCATGTCGCTCACCACCAAAGGCGCGTCAATGGCGGAATGGTCGTTCACGCATGCAACGCCGTCAAGCTCGCAGGCAAACGACACCGTCGAAGGGCTCAGGTCAACCAGGATCGCGCCCTTCCTGGTACCGCGAATAAGGCCTTCGGTGTCGTAGTACAAGTCTTCCAATGCGGAAGTGTTCGTGCAGTAGGTGAACACCACGTCGGCATTGTTCAAGTCGGTTACCGGGAAGCCCGCCGCTTCAAGCAGGCCGCTGACACCGGCGCCCACCCGTTCGTCGCCGGCAAATGCAAAAGTCAATTCCTGAGTGCTCATGCGCACATCCTTTCATTTTTCCAAGCAGGCACTGTAACCCGCCCCGAGCCTTGTACTCGCCTCGCAGGCGCTCGGTTCACCCGCTGTTGCTATGCGGACTTCTGTCACGCGGAAACCTCGCATGCGCTTCAGCACCCCATGCATCCGAAGAAGAGCTTTCACGAATCCGGCAGGAGCACTGTTCAGAGTGAACTTCATGCCTTAAGGTGGGCGCAAGGCCAGACGATCCTTCTTGCGCTACTTTCTTCCGCGTACCTTGTTGGCAATACGATCAGCCATGGAGATGTCGTTGCGGGCATCCTGGCCCCAGAACACGATGGCGATCATTCCTGGGCCAACATGGCTGCCGATAACCGGACCGATGTTGGTCTCCAAGAACATCAGCAAATCGTCTTCCTTGGAAAGCAGGTTCATCAAGCGCTCGGCGTCTTTCGGGCAGTCGGCATTGCCGATAACCACGTTTTGGCCGGGAGCATCGGAGCTGCGACGCTTCAAGTAATACTCGTACAGGGCCTTGATGCCCTTCTTGCGGCCGCGCGCCACACCGGTAACCGCAAGCTTGCCATCGGCGGTGATGCCCAACAAGGGCTTCACGTCGAGCTTCGAGCCAGCATAGGCAACCGAAGCGGGAATGCGCCCGCCACGGCGCAGGGCGTCAAGGTCGTCGACCATGAATTGACGATCGACGAAGAAATGAGCTTCCTCGGCCCACGCCACCATTTCGTCGGCAGTCAAGCCGCGTTCGCGCTGACGCATTGCCTCGTATACCAAGAAGCCCTCGGCAATGGATGCCACTTGGGTGTCCACCATGCGCACATCCAAATCGGGGATTTCCTGCTTCACCTGCTCAAGATACAAACACGCCGTGTCGAACGTACCGGAAAGACCGCTGGAAAAGCCCAGATATACCGCGGGTTTTCCCTGCTCATGCGCCCATTCGAACGCTTCGCGCAAGGCAGTCATGGGAATCTGGGCCGTATGGGGCTCCGATCCGTTGCGCATCGCCTCGTAGAAATCATGCGCCGTGCGGGTGCTGAACAGATCGTCAAGGTGCTCGCCTTCCCCATCGATGTAGGGGAACTTCAGAAGGTACACGCCTTCACGGTCTACCACCTCATGGGGCAAATCGCAGCACGAGTCGATGATAAGGTTGCATTGTATATCCATATTGGTCGCCTCTCAGAGCGTCAGGTGTTGCTAATTCGATACGGCAAGGCTGCCCACGTTGCCGGTAATCTTGCCTTCCAGGGGCTTGTTGCATATATACGAAATGCCCACAGCAGGGCCCACATGCAAGCCAACCACCGGGCTTACGGGGAGCACGCGCACTTCCCTTTTCAAGAACGGCTCGAAGAATTCCTTGGCCCATTCGACGGCAGGGGTTTTGTCGCCGATGTAGTGCACCACCAAGTCCTTCAGGCCACCGCACGTTTCGATGTCGTGCTCCAAGATTTCCTGGATCTTCACCAACGCCTTCTTGCGGGTACGCACCTTTGCCATGGGCTGAGGAATGCCATCGACCACGGTAAGTACCGGGGAAAGCTTGATAAGGTTGCCCAGAAGCGCTGCCGCGCCGCCGATGCGGCCGCCCTTCTTCAAGAACGTAAGCGTTTCCGGCGTGAACAGAAAACGCGTGCTCTTGATGGCGTCGAGTACTGCTTGCGCAGCCTGGGCCAGGGTTTTGCCCTCCTTCACAGCACGTGCGCCTTCCAGCACAGGGAACGCCTCGTCGAACCCGCAGGAAGAGGAATCGATCATGCAGTAGCGGAAGTTGATGTTGCGCGCCTCGACCGAACGGGCGGCACGCAGCACGCCATCGTATGCCCCCGAAAGCCCCGTGGAAATCCAGATGCCCAAAACCTCATGGCCTGCCTTGGCGAAGGATTCGAACAGCTCTTCAAGCACGCTTTGGGAAGGTTGGCTTGAGGTAGGTGGGTTGTCGGCCATGTCGTAGATGCGCGAATAGAAATCGTCAAGATCCATCGTGGCATCGACGTGCTCATGCCCGTTTTCGTTCAGATACAAAGACACCACTTCAATGTTTTCGTCTTCAACGATGTCTTTCGGCAACGAGGCAACGGAATCGGTAACAACCTTGATCATGCGACATGGCTCCTTTCACCTGGATAGCGCACCTGTCAATGCGCGCTATTCTCTTGCGGCATGCCCTAGAACAGCAAGCCTTTCTTATATGCAGTTCGCCCTAGGAAACCCAGGGCGAACATCCATCTAGCAACTACGTATACGCCTAGGAAAGGCCCAAAAGGCGCGATACCAAATCACGGCGACGATAGAACAACGAGCGTTCCAGGCCAACCGGATACGAATGCGGGTTGATGATGCGCTTCTGGCTTTCATCGAGCAGGGCCAATTGGGCCTTGCAGCGACTACGCGCAACCATCGCATCACGTGCCTGCGCATCAAGCACTACCTTGCCCTTACGCGCCAGAGGCTCCAGAAGCGTTTCGTAGCGCAGGCCCGATAGGTCTTTCTGGCGCAGCTCGTCGGCAGGGTCGATGATGCGTTCGTTCGCAACAGGATACAGAACATCGAAAACCATGTCGCCCGCAATAGTGCCCGATTCGTGGAAATAGCGACGAACATCAAGGATTCCGGGAACAGTTTGCTTAGAGCTTTGACCGGTAACCTTCACGCACGGTTCCCATTCCCCACCCCTGGAACGCTTTGCGGCAAGCTTGTACACACCGCCGAGCGCCGGCTGGTCGTACGCGGTAACCAACTTGGTTCCCACGCCCCACGAAGCAACTTGTGCCCCAGAATCGCGAATGGACTTGATGGAGAACTCGTCCAAGTCGTTGGAGAGCACCACACCAGTTTCGGTAAGACCCGCCTCGTCGAGCATGGCGCGTGCCTGCTTGGCTCCCCACGCCAAATCGCCCGAGTCGATGCGGATGCCCGCAAGATGTTCCCCACGCGCCTTCATCTCAAGGCCCACGGTAATAGCGTTCTTCAAGCCTTGGGTGATGTCGTAGGTATCCACCAGAAGCACGCAGTTGGTGGGGAATTCCTTGGCATAGGCGCGGAACGCCTCAAGTTCGCTGTCGAATGCCATGACCCATGCATGGGCATGGGTGCCGGAAACAGGCAGGCCGAACTCGCGACCCGCCAGCACGTTCGAAGTGGATGCACAGCCGCCGACGATGCAGGCACGCGAAGCGCGCATGCCGCCCGATTCGCCCTGAGCGCGGCGCAAACCGAACTCGGCCACGGGAGTTTCTGCAGCCAAGCAAACGCGAGCAGCCTTCGTGGCTGCCAACGTTTCGAAGTTCACGCAGTTCAGAAGCTGCGTTTCAAGCAGCTGACACTGAATGATGGGGCCCGTTACCCGCACGATGGGATCGTTCGGGAACACCACCGTGCCTTCGCGAACCGCCTCGATGTCAACGGAAAGCTCAAGGGTGCGCAGGTACTCCAAGAATTCGGGGTTGAACAGCTTGCCACCACCAGGTGCATCGATGGAAGCCAAATAGGCAATGCTCTCGTCGCTGAACGAGAAATTCTCTATCACCTCGGCAATGTGGTCCATGCCGCTGGCAATGGCAAAACCGCCCTTGAACGGCGTTTCACGGAAGAAGATGTGGAAGCACCCTTCCTCTTCCAATTTGCCACACGCCCAGTAGCCCTGCGCCATGGTTATCTGGTACAGGTCCGTTAACAGAGCGTAATCGTCATTGTTGTTCATTGTTGGTGCCCTCCCCTTGAGCCTTGCGGCGACGGCGGCGCGGCTTGCGATGAGCCACTTCGCCTTGCTTGCCGGCATTCACGTTGCCGGCAGCATGTTCCCCTTGCTGTTTGCGGGGTGCGTTGCGCACACCCGAAGATTTACGACCCGGACGCTTGGCGTTCGAATCGGTGTTGTTCTGTTTGCGCTGATCGTTTCGCTGTTCGCGATTGTTCTGCTGCTGGGACTTCTGCCCCTTGCCCGAACCGCGACGGCTGCGACGCGACTGGCCTTCGTTCTTCTTCTGCGAGGAAGACTTCTTCTGGCCCTGGTTGCTATGGCTCTGAGACCCGTCGTTTTTGGCCTGCGCCTGCGAATCGGACGAACCCCTGCGGCGACGGCGCGGCTTGCGATGGGAATCTTCCTTTTCGCGCTCCGCCTTGCGAGCCTTGCGCGATTCGTTGTTGGCGAGCTTTTCGTTGCCGTTGAACGTGGTTACCTCGAAGGTGGTGGAGCCGAACACATCAAGCGGGTCGGGAGAAGCGTATTTCTCGAACACATCTTCGGAAACGCCAGTGGGACGCTTGCCTTCGCCGTTGTATTCCATTTCCGCCAGCGGCACCTTGATTGATTTGCCGTCTTCCAGCTTCAGGGTTACCCGTTCCAAGGGAACGTTGATCTCGGTTACGCGCGCAACGCCGCCGGGAACCTGAATCTTGGCACCGTGCTTGGGTGCCCGGGAATTCACTTCCTTGTAGGTTTCGTACTCGTAGCGCAAGCAGCACATCAGCCTGCCGCAGCACCCCGAGATCTTCTGGGGGTTGAGTGACAGGTTCTGCTCCTTTGCCATGCGGATGGAAACCGGCGAGAACTCGCCGCCCAAGCGCTTGCAGCACAGCTCCTGGCCGCAGTGGCCCAAGCCGCCCACCAAACGGGCGCCGTCGCGCACGCCGATCTGGCGCATGTCGACGCGCACATGGAAATGGCCGGCAAGCTTGCGCACCAAATCGCGGAAGTCAACGCGCTCTTCGGCCTCGAAATAGAACACGGCCTTGTCGCCGTCGAAGAGGAACTCCACCATAACAGGGCGCATCTGGTCGTTCGCTTCTTCGGCGAACTCCTTGAACACCGAAAGGGCGGCTTCACCTTGAGCGGCAAGATCTTCGGCACGCGCCACATCTTCTTCGGTGGCAATGCGGATAACTGGCTTGAGCGGCGACTTCAAGTTGGCAACCAGCTCGTCGCTTACCTCCATGATATCGGCGGTAGCAGTGCCGAACTCGGTGCCGCGCTCCGTTTTGACGATCACGTGATCGTCGGCCTTCACGTCCTTATCGCCCGGGTCGAACCAGAGAACCTTGGTTCCCGCCTGCATCTTAATGGGTGTTACCCGAACCATATAGAACCTCTCTTATCGTGAACAGAAGCGTGTCCAAGCACGTTTCTGGAGAAACATTATAACTAAGCGCTTCGTCGGTCTTGTACGCTTCGCGTAATGCACGCATCAGGCCTTCCACGTTTGCCCACGATGCGGCGCGCTCGATCACATCGCGCTGATCGACGTTCACCACCAAATCAGGTGTGCCGGAAAGCACCATAAGGACATCGCGCAGCCATGATCGGATGATGGCGTTCATCTGGCGAAGCGAGGTGCGTGTAGCCTGGGTCAAAGCGCGCTTATGGCGCAGCTCTATCTGCTTCATTGCCGTTTTGGTAAGGAAGTCGACCGATTCGGCAAGTTCTTCGCTCTGTTCGGTGCGCACGTTGTCGAGCGGCGCCTTCGAGCGTTCGATGAGTTCGGCGGCATACTCGAGGACATCGCGCGCATCTGCGACGCGAAGGCTTGCCAGCACCTCCATCACGCGCTCGCGGAACTCCGTGCGCTCGCTGCTTTTCGCGAACGAGATGGCCTGCGTGATAGAGCCGTCGCACGCTTCGATGGCAATACGGGCACGCTCGGGCGATACACCCACCTTTTGGGAAAGGATGCCCGCCGCCTCCGTTGCGGGAATATGGCGAAACGGCACCACCTGACAACGGGACACGACGGTGGGCAGCACAGCATCGCGCGTGCGGCCCAACAAGATGAACACCACACCGGGCACCGGCTCCTCAAGCGTTTTGAGGAAGGCATTGGCAGCCTGGGTGCCCAAAAGATCGACGCGATCAAGGATATACACCTTGCGTTTTGCGCGGATAGGAGCAAGGGAAACGTCAGAAACGATTTCGCGGATCTGGTCGACCAAGTAGCCTTGCGCGCCTTCAGGCGCGTAGTAGTGGACATCGGGATGACGGCGGCGCAGCACGCGGACGCAGTCGTCGCATTCGCCACACCCGTTCTTTTCACACAGGATAGCCTGCGCAAAAGCATACGCAGCTGAGGTTTTGTTTGAACCGGCAGGTCCGGTAAGCAGATATGCGTGGCTTACTCGGCCTGAAGCTATCGTCGCACGAAGGAACTGTCGCACCCGAGGCTGGCCGAACACTCCGTCGAAGACATCGGCCACGGTATCACTCACCTAAGCTGATCTGGGCTTTTTTGTCGGTGTTGCGTTCGAGGATAGGTTCGAAGAAACCTGGCTTCCACACAGGGCTTTCCGGACCCCAGCCGAACACATCGGCAAGCTCCTTGAAAACGGCACGCGCCGTTTCGTCTTTCGCGCCTGCCGAGGAAACAATGCGGATACGCTGAGGGTTTTCGGCGGCAATGCGCAAAAACGCGCTGTTCACGCGGGCATGGAAATCGGCTCCCGCCTGTTCCAGCCTGTCGGCATCGCCATGATGGGTTGCACGCTCCAAGCCCTCTTCGGCGGGAGCTTCGGTGGTAAGCAGAATGGTGCGACAGGGATGAACGCCTTGGCAGGCGAACACATTTGCCTGATGAACGAAGGAAACAGGCAAGCCGCGACCGTATGCCTGGTAGGCAACCGCGGAATCGTAGAACCTGTCGAGCAGAACCACCGCGCCGCGCGCCAGGGCGGGAATGATGGTCTCCTTCACAATCTGGGCACGGGCAGCTTCATAAATAAGCAGTTCCGCCTGGTCGGACATGGCGGAGTTCTCGGGGTCGAGCACGATGGAGCGCAGCGCCTCACCGATGGTGGTGCCACCCGGCTCGCGCAAGCACAGGACCTCATGCCCCATTTTGCGCAGGCATTCCGCCAGAAACGTGATATGCGTTGTTTTGCCGGCTCCATCGCCGCCCTCGAAGGTGACGAAGATTCCCGGTCCGACGGTCGTATCCTGCGCAGTGGCCACTCGTTTGTCCTATCAGTCTAGAGAGTAAATGTCTTCGCCCAGCGTATCGATGCCGACGAAAACGGGGAAATCAGAGACGATGACTTTCCTCAAAGCCTCAGTACCCAAGTCATCATACGCTAAGGTTTCGCACGATTCTATGCACTTCGCAAGAAACGCAGCAGCGCCGCCAACGGCAACGAAGTACACCGCACCGTTTTCGATGCAGGCCTGGCGCACCGCTTCCGAGCGATGGCCCTTGCCCACCGTTGCCGCCAACCCGCAGTTCATCAGGTGCGGTGCAGCAAAATCCATGCGCGAAGCCGTAGTGGGCCCAATGGCGCCGAACGGACGGCCCGCAGCGGAAGGCGTGGGGCCGGCATAGAAGATAGTCTGCCCCGCAAGGCCATACGGGATTTCGGTGCTGTCGCCCATTTCGGCCAAAAGACGCTGGTGGCCCGCATCGCGAAGCGTGAACAACGGGCCTGAAAGCAGGCATGCCTGGCCGGCGCGCAGTTCCTTGGCTTCCTCCGGGCGCAAAGGAAGGGTCAAACGGATGGGATCGGTTGCCATAGCTTATTCCCCCTCTGCTTCCGAAAGCGCTACTTCCCTGGTAGGAACGTCGATGGTGGCACGACGCGTGGCAGAGCAGCTCATGTTAACGGCAACGGGCAACGCGGCAATGTGGCACGGCGCCGTTGCAACGCGCACGCCAAGAGCCGTGGTTTGTCCACCTAAGGCACCGGCACCGATGCCCGTTGCATTGATAGCGGAAAGAAGCTCCGCCTCGAATGCCGCAGCCTCCGAATTGGGATTGATGGTGCCCAAGGGACGCATCAAAGCACGTTTGGCCAGGCCACCAACCTTGTCGAACGTGGCGCCCACGCCAACGCCCACCACCAAAGGCGGGCATGCGTTGGCCGCTTTCTCACGCACGCAGGCAAGGACGGTATCGATTACGCCCTGTTTGCCCGCGCTGGGCGTGAGCATCACCACGCGGCTGGCGTTGTCGGAGCCGCCGCCTTTCAGCATCACATGCAAACGGCATACCCCTGGCTCATCCACAAAATGAACCTCGCAGAATGCCGGCGTGTTGTCCTGCGTGTTATCGCGGCAGAACAGGGCGTCTTTCACCACCGACTTGCGCAAGCGCGCTTCGGTGTAGGCCTTCGCCACCGCATTGTTCACACGGGAAAACACGTTGCCGGGAACCAACACATCGGGGCCAGCCTCCAAGCATACCCATACCGTGCCCGTGTCTTGGCAGATGGGCACGCAGTCGTCAGCGGCAACGCAGGCGTTTTGGACCAGTTGGTCCAAAACAATGCGCGCGCGGCTGCCCGTTTCGGTTTCGCGCGCTGCCACCAAGCCCGACAGGATATCGTCGGGAACGCGGGTGGCAAGCTGGGGGATAAGCGGCTCAAGTGCCGCTTCGATGTCGCCAGGGGTTACCGTTAGCATGCAATCACCTTAGAACAGTTGCTTACTCGGGAAGGTTCTCGAGGCCCTTCTTGACGCTGGCAGCAGATTCCTGCAAAGCAGCCAGCTCTTCGGGGGTGAGGTCGAATTCCACGATTTCCTCTACGCCGTTCTTGCCCAGGCGAACAGGGATATTCATGTACAGGTCGTTCAAGCCGTACTGGCCCTCGATGTAGGCGCATACGCTCAGAACTTCCTTGGAATCGGTAAGGATGGCTTCAACCATCTTGGCGATGGAAGCACCCGGAGCATAGTAAGCAGAACCCGTCTTCAGGAAGGAGACAACCTCGGCACCGCCCTTGGTGCAGCGCTTGGTAACCTCGGCGATGTCTTCTTCGCTCATAAGCTCGGTAATGGGAGTGCCCTTTACCGTGGTGAAGCGAGGCCAGCACACCATACCCTCGCCGTGGGCGCCCAGGGCCCATGCGGTTACGTCAGCCGGATCGCAGCCGAGCTTTTCGCACACTGCGAAGGAAAGACGGGAGGAATCGAGCACGCCGCCCATGCCCATAAGACGGTTTGCAGGCAAGCCGGACTTCTTGAAAGCCAGGTAGGTCATAACGTCAAGCGGGTTGGTTACGCAGATGTAGATGGCATTCGGGGAAGCGGCCATCGCCTGCTCGATAACGGAGGACATGATGCCGGAGTTCACACCAAGCAGGTCTTCGCGCGTCATGCCAGGCTTGCGGGCGATGCCGGCGGTGATAACCACGATGTCGGAATCGGCGGTAGGAGCGTAGTCGTTGGTGCCGGTTACCTTGACGGTGAACTTCTCAACGGAGCGCATGTGCATCATGTCGAGCGCCTTGCCCTGGGGCAGGCCCTCTGCCACGTCTACCAGAACGACGTCAGCGAGATTTTTGGATGCGATGATGTGCGCAGCAGTTGCGCCAACGTTGCCCGCACCTACGATAGTGACCTTGCTCATTATTCCTCCTGAACGGTTTTGTTGTGAAGCGCGCTTCGATGCGCACGCGTAGAGCTATTTTACTCTTTCTTTATTTCGGTAAAGGAAAAACGCGGTCACACGCGCCTGCCTGCCGCCTACCCCGAATTTGCAACGCCCGGCACTACAGAGAGCAGCCCTGCTTCGTTTTAATCTTGCCCTTGGGCACCGCACCCCGTTTGGGGCGCTTCCTGTTCGCTATTCGCTTTTCTTGGTTGTCTTCTTGGCCGTTGCGGTCTTCTTGGTGGAAGCCTTCTTCGCCGTGGTCTTCTTCTTGGCGGCAGGCTTTTTGGCGGCAGGTTTCTTCGCCGTCTTCTTTGCCGCAGCCTTTTCGGCCTTCTTCTTCGCCGCCTCTTCCTTGGCAGGGCAGTTGAAGTTCGGGCACAGCTTCCAGGGGCCGCGCTGCGTGGTGACGATAACCATCGGCGCCCCGCAGCTTTCGCATACTTCCTGCGTTGCCGTGAGCTTGCCATACTGCGGAAGCGGATAGCCCGTTTCGCACTCGTCGTAGTTCTCGCAGCGGATGAAACGTTTCAAGGTGCGCGGGTTCTTGTGCGCGATCAGCTTCTTTTCCAGGCCCTTTTCCTTGCAGGTAGGGCAAATGCCCACTTCCAAGTCAGGCTCTTTGTTGGTTTCGCATTCAGGGTCGATGCACAGCACGCGCGGCTTGGAACGGAAGGCCGTCACCTTGATCTGCGGCATGCCGCAGGTGGGGCACTTTTCGTCAAGCGCTTCGATCTTGCCCTTGGGCAGCGGATAGGTCACATCGCAGTCGGGCCACCCAGCGCAGCCGATGAACATCGAGCGCGTTTTCTGGGAAGAGCGCAGCTGCAGATCCTTTCCGCACTTGGGGCACGGGCCCACGTAGGCATCGGCGGCAACGGCATCGGCCAGGGCGTCTTTCACTTCCTCGGAGTGGGGCAGCAAGCTGGCAAGCTGCTCGGAAAGCAGGTTGCGGGAATTGGTAACCACTTCGGCCTTCGTCTTCTGACCTTCGGCGATGTTGTCCATTTCCTCTTCGAGCTCGGCCGTCATATCGGGGTGCGTGATGTGGGGCGCAAACTTGTCGAGCGCATCGCATACCGCCATGCCCAGCTGGCTGGGTTCGATGGGGTCGTTCTGCACGTACTTCACCGTGTACAAGCGCTCGATGATGGAGTGGCGAGTCGACTTCGTACCCAAGCCCAGCTTTTCCATTTCCTGGATCAGGCGGCCCTGCGAGTAACGGGCAGGCGGCTTGGTTTGGTCTTTCGTGCAGGTGGCGCCATTGAAAGCGATTTCCTGTCCTTCCTCCAAGGCGGGCAGCTGCTCGTCCTTCTTCAGGCCATAGGGGTAAATACCGCGGAAGCCTGGCTTCACCAGCACATCACCCTTGGCAACGAACTCTTCGCCGCCCACTTCAAGCGTCACCTTCGTGCCCTCTACGATCGCCGCATCCGAAAGCGTTGCCAGGAACCTGCGCGCAATAAGGTTGTAGAGCTTGTATTCCGCTGCCGGCAGGTTTTCAGGCGTTGCCATGGCGGTGGGGTAAATCGGCGGATGGTCGGTGGTTTCCTTCTTGCCGCGCGTTGCGTGCAGAGGGCCACCTGACAGCAGCTGCTTGCAGTACGGGGTATAGGCAGGGTTGCCCATGATCTTCTTCACGGTGTCGGCCAAGTCGAGCGACGAAGGGTACACCGTGTTGTCTACACGGGGGTAACTGATATAGCCGTCCATGTACAGGCTTTCCGCCAAGCGCATGGTTCGCGCCGGGGTAAGGCCCTCCGACGAAGCAGCCGCCATGAGGCTGGTGGTGTTGAACGGTACCGGAGGCGCTACCGTGCGCTTGCGCTTGGCAATGGAGGCAACACGCGCCGTGGTCTTGCCCTCAACGTGCGCCATTACGGCATTCGCCTTGGCCTCTTCCTTGAAACGGGCCGTTGAATGCGGCGCAATAAACGCATCTTCATCTTCGTCGAACGAACCCTTGATAACCCAATAGTCCTCGGGCACGAACGCCAAGCGCTCACGCTCGCGCGCCACGATAAGCGCAAGCGTCGGCGTCTGCACGCGGCCCGAAGAACGCACGTTGCCGTAGCCCGCAAACTTCACCAGGGTAAGGTAGCGCGTAAGCACCGCGCCCCAGATAAGGTCGATGTCCTGACGCGAAGCGCCGGCACTTGCCAGGTTGGTATCGAGCGTTACCAGGTTGCTGAACGCATGGGTTATCTCTTCCTTGGTGAAGGCGGAATAACGCGCACGGCTTACCGGCGCTGTATCGTTCACTTCCTGAATGCACGAAAGGGCGTCCGAGCCGATAAGTTCGCCTTCGCGGTCGAAGTCGGTTGCGATAACGATGGAGTCGGCCTTTTTCGCCAGGTTCTTCAGGGAACGGATAATGTCCTTTTCCTTGGGGCGTTTTTCGATGGGCGAGTACACCAAGTACGGAAGCGCATCCATCTTCCACGCCTTGAGCTCAACGCCGTCTTCGGTGAAGGGCTTTTTCTTTTTGAAGGGCGGCTTGGGCAGTGATGAGGGGATGTCGGCTTCCATCACTTCGCCATCAGCGGAAACGCCACGCCAGCCGCCGCGCTTCTTGTACACCAAAGCCGTTGCGAAATCGGGCTCCAGGATGTGGCCGCGCAGGCCAATGGTTACCCAATCTTCCCCATCAACGGTGAAACGGTATACGGGAGTGGAATATACCTTGTCAGCTTTGGGCTTGGTGGCGCCCAGCAGATCTGCGATCTTTTGAGCCGCGTCGTTCTTCTCGGTTACAACCAGTTTCACGCGGTTCCTCCTATTCTGCTGGGCCTTTGCCAACCCAGCCGTATTCACACGGTTTAACCCCGATTTGCTTATTAACGTGTGCGGGGATTTGCTCCTTTTGCCAGCACATGCACCGGTTTTCAATGTTTGCGCCAGTTTTTCGGCACGGCAGGCGACCGCGCCCGCTGCGCTTGGAGCCCCTCTCGTGCGCAGCACAACACAGAATACACGAATTGTTCAGTGCAACACGAAAAACCGTGTAACTGCGCCGCTTTCCGTTACCGAGTGCCCCAAACCGAGGCTTTTTCATGCGCAATTGCAACCGAGAACCAAGAAGCGGCCTCTTGCCGGCAAAATAATCGACTTGGGAACGCTCGAGGCATCTTCGTTCTGGTTTTTCTGCCCTGCAATGTACCAATTACGCAACATTTGTATCGGAAACGTTGCGTAACTTGTCAATTTTCGACTTTCCCTAAAGGGGACATCGTTCCCAAGTCGATTATTTTGCCACGAAGGCCACATTTCTTGGTTCTGCGGCAGGAAACGCGTCGCGGCACAACCGCAAAATGCGCTTCCGAGCAGCTTGCCGAAGTCCTGATACAGCTCTTCGGCCTTTTTCGTACTTTGCGCTTTTCTTCGCATTAATTTAAGACCGAAATGCCATAGTGCCCCTCATGAACACTTTCATTGGATACAACTCGGCACTTGAATACTGGAAGCTCCACGACAGGGACAGTAGGCAGGCGGAATCGCAAGCAGCGCCAAACCCGACTTCCATTCCAAACATGGACGTCTTGTCGAAAATCGCCAAACACCGTATTTACGGAAGGCCGGTCCACTTAGTTGTTAGCGAGAAGAGAAACAGAAGGAACAATTCGAGTTTCACTACCCACATTGAATGCAAGCGCATCAAACGTGGCTACTTTGATTTGGGCAAAGGAATCTACATCGCGCGGCCCGAACTATGCCTTCTGCAGATGGCGCAAAGTCTCTCTATTCCAGAAATTGCCGAAATCGGTTGCGAGCTTTGCGGCGACTATTCCATAGACCCGCTCTCGGAAGAATCGGACCTCTTTAAGCTCCAACCAAGAACGACAGCAGAATCCATCCGCCTGTTCGGCGAACGAATATCAGGACTAAAAGGGTGCAGCAACTATCGCAAAGCGGCAAGATTCATCGCGGACCGGTCAGCCTCCCCTCGCGAAACGCAATTAATGCTATTGCTCTGCCTGCCCACGTATTTGGGCGGGTATGGCTTGCCCATGCCCAAATTCAACGAGCCAATCGATGGAGGAAGATTCAGATGCGATCTTTTTTGGCCAGATGCGAAGCTCGCGCTTGAATACGACAGCGATATGTTCCATACGGGTGCAGAAAAAATCAATCGCGATTCCGCCAGGCGCTCATCGCTGGAGGCTCAAGGTATTCACGTGGTTTCGGTGACAAGCCGCCAAGTGAATAACCCCGCTGAACTCGATAAGCTCGCCCGCATCGTTAGCAGCAAGCTTGGGAAAAGGCTTCGCATCACAATGGAAGATGCACCGAGAAGAAGGGCGCTGCTACGCGCTGGTCTTCTGGAAAAGGACTACTGAGTTGCGCAGCGCACAAGCGGGACGCCGCTCTATACCAGCTTGATGGGGTGGCGGATTACGGTTTTTAGTTTTTCGGGGGTCGTTCGTCTTGTATCGGAAAGATAGATTTCGTGGTGCAGACGGCTTTCGCTCATATCGTTTACGTAGCCGTTTTGCGCAAGGAATTCATCCATCTGCGCCACGGTTGCAGGTTCATCGTCATAAGGGCCGACGTGCATCATTTGGACGCGTAGGCCCTCGTCGATGGTGATGAATTCAGCTGCCGAGCAATCGAGCTTTTTCTTTTTGGCTGCAGCCTCTACCGCCCATTCAAAATCAGCCTTGCTTATGAATTCGGGAAGACGAATAGCGGAAATCCAGTTGAAGGAAGGTTTATCGGAATAATCGACGCCTTCCACGCCGTCTTGCCACCAAAAGCCTTCGAGGGGCGGCACCACGTATTCGAAGAACCCGTCGATTGGATAATCGGTTTTATAGCTCATCTTCAACGTATACGAAATAGCGTACAGAACGCCGATTGCCTGCTGGTACGCGCCGCCCTCTTCATTCGGGTCGCCCTTACCACGAACCGCAACGAAGTTCATCGCCGGAACGGTAACGATCTGTGGCTTCTTTTTGGGCTGGTACAAATCCTTGTACTCTTTTTTGAAGTCGAACGGCATGACATCGCCCCTTCTTGATTTGTCGGAAAATTGCTAGGCCTATGCAGAATGCGCAGCCTCGGCTTCTTCGCGCTCTACCACCAGACGCATGGCTTCGATGGCGCATTCGAGCATGGAATCGTCGGGCTCGTTGGTGGTAAGGCGCTGCATCTGCATGCCGGGCCACAGCACCACGCGTACCAGCGGATTTTCCGGATGGCTGCCTGCCCACTTCACCGTGATCTCGTAGGAAATGCCGGCGATAAGCGGCATGAGCGCAATGCGCACCACGATAAGCAGCGCAAATGCCGCCGGGCCGCTGATGCCCCACCCTTCTATAAGCAGATTCAGGGGAATGATGGTGTACACCAAAATGGCGATGATCATAACCATGATCAAAAACGCCGTACCGCACCGCACGTGCAGGCGCGGGAAACTGCGGGCGTTTTCGGGCGTGAGCTCCAACCCATGCTCGTAGCAATGAATGGTCTTGTGCTCTGCGCCATGGTAGGAAAACATGCGCTTGATGTCTTTCATGCGCCCGATAAGCCAGACGTAGAACACGAAGATAGCCACACGGATAACGCCGTCAACGATATTCCAGGCAAGCGGAGCCGTTTCATATTCGCCCACCAGCACATTCGATGCGAACGCGGGCAGGAATATGAACAGGGCAATGCCCAAAACCAGCCCCATTACCAGGGAAATTGCCATTTCGGCCTTGCCGAAGAACGGCTCGTCATCTCCATCTGCGGCATCGGGCTCCTGGGAGCTTTCAGCATTCTTGGCAGGTTTGGACGCACGGTTGCCATTCTCAGGGTCCGGCTCGGTTACCACTTCGAGCGTGCGCTGGGCACCGAGGGCATCGATCACCGTGTCCGGGCGACCGAAATCGTATTTCCAGGAGAACGTGTGCTCTCCTTCATCTTCGTCAGAAGCAGACCCGGCAGACGCACCATCGGCGGAATCGCCCTCGCTCTTCTTCGGCTCGTCCGCCACCTTGAGGGCCTCCCCGGCGCAAACCTGGTCCGCCTCCGAAACGACGCACGCACGCCCATCGAATTCGCCATCGACGCACAAGCCGCCGGCCACCACTTCCTCGGCAACGTCCTTAGCCTCTTCATCTTCATCGGCGAAGGCATGGTTGGCGGCAATCTCAAGCGCTTTATAGCCCAGCACCAGCGAGTCGACCAGCGCCACACAGCCACGTACTAAAGGCCACGAAAGCCAAGCAGCACGCTTGCCCTTCTTGGATAGCGGGTGTTCCTCGGAATGCATGTTCCCGTCGGGCTCGCGCACAGCCACCGCCCAATTGAGCTTGCCGCGCATCATAACGCCCTCGATTAAAGCCTGCCCACCAATGTGGGTGCGGCGCTTGCCGTCTTCGGTAAACGCACGTTTCAGATCGTTGCCCATGGCGCCAGGCTACTTCCTTTCAACCTTAGGGTAAGGGTTTCCGCAGCTCATCTTGCCTTCAGGGCAAGCGCCGCGCACGCACGGAGCACCGGCATCCATGAAGATGTACGGCGCCGTGGGACGAACCAGCTCGAGCATGCGGTTGGCAAGCTCGCGGATTTCCCACTGAGCGCGATTGCAGCAACGCAAGCTCAAGAAATGCAGCAGCTCGCGAATGTTCATGGTAATGACGATCTTCGTTTCGGCAGCGTTGGGCAGAAGATAGCGCGCATCTTCAGCGGGAA
>CAJKUH010000002.1 GCA_905203045.1 uncultured Eggerthella sp. | reverse complement strand
ACTGCGGTGCAGTCCGTGGGAGGGTAGGCCGTTCCGCTCATGCAGGGCGTTGCCCAAGTAAACTTGAGCGAAAGCTCAAAACGGTAAAATTACTTCTTGCAATTCAGCTTTGAATCAAGGATAATGTTTAACCGTGACATATGGGAGATTGGCGCAGCGGGAGCGCAGTTGCCTTACAAGCAAACGGTCACAGGTTCAAATCCTGTATCTCCCACCATCAATTACATGCCACGCGTTTGCGTGGCATTTTCTTTTCAAGGGCGTTTAGCTCAGCGGGAGAGCACTTCCTTCACACGGAAGGGGTCATCGGTTCAATCCCGGTAACGCCCACCACACTTTCAAGGTCTGCCTATGGCAGGCCTTTTTTTATGTAGCAAAAAAGACAGTCCCTATTTTGTTATTCAGTTGCGACGTTTCGCCGAACCGAGCGAGCCTCAAGAGGTGTGATGACGCTGCGCAAGGCTCTGACGGTACGCCGTCTCCCCAGGTTCGCTTCGACAAAAGGAACTGTCCCTTTTGTCGTATTTTGTTATGAGCCCGATTGCGAAATGACGCTATAACCCGTCCTGGTGACACTGAAAAGCTTCAAGTCGGATGGTGCGTCACGAACAAGCGACCATCGACTTCAACTTCCCAGCGCTTAACAAAAAAGGGGACAGTCCCCTTTTTTGTTATAGGTAGCCGGCGAGAATGGGATTGTATGCCATCGCGCTTCGCCAGACTATGAATTTTTGCGGGGGGGGGGCAGCGTTTTATGCCTAGTTGTGGGTGATATGCATTCTGCCAGGTTTGCAGGGCATCGTGCATCTGGCGGACGCGGTACCTATCAGCTTGCTTCGGGGTAATTCCTTTAAGAAGCGTCTTCAGAAGGCCGCCCTCGGGTGAATCTTCGTTGTCGGTGAACCAATCGGGAGTGATAGGCTGTTCGTCCTTCTTGATAAGGTAGGGCGATTCACTTATACGCTGCACCAACTTATAGGGCGTGGTGAACGTGAGCAGCAGAAACAACACGCTACACAGCGCATAGGTATCGATCGTCTCTGAATGACGCTTGGCTTGGATGCCTTCCACATCACGGGTGAGCATTTCGGGCGGGGCATATTCTGCGGTGCCGAATCGCCAGATGCCGTACTTTTCGGTTGCGTAGGGTGCGTCGATGTCACGGTATGATGCGCTGCCCAAATCCACCAAGCAAATGTCGAACTGCAAGGCGTCCACTTGCTGGGCTAGCGTGCGCTCGCTGGTTCTGATGATGATGTTACGTGGCGAAAGATCGCGGTGTATGAACGAGCCCTTAAGGCAACGGGCGGCCATGAGAGCCTGCAACGTGCATGTGCCCAGTGTGGCAACCACAGCCGGGGCGATGCCGTTGTCTTCAGCGTTGCGCGGCAGGTAGTCCATTGCTTCAACAAGCGTGATTCCCTCAACATATTCGGTGACCATAACGGGTTCGTTGTTAAGGTGGCCAAACCCGTATACGCGGGGGAACCCTTTTACGTGTGAAACAGCAAGCGAGCTTCGATATCCTTCGAGCAACAGAGCCTGTTGCGTTTCGTCATACGTCTTCAGCGCGGCGTCTTCGTACCCCGATTTTTCGCTTGCCGGCTTGGCGAACAAGGGCGATTTCAGGGCATAGCATTTGCCGGCAGTGTTGTACACGCGGCGAAATTCGCGCTGTGCGGAATTAGTGGCGGCAGAGTCCGAGCTGTTGGGCAAAAGGAATGTCCCGAAATGACGGAGCGTCTGCTCGGTAGTGCCGTCGCCTGAAGTGAAGGCCGGGGTGAAGCTGTCGAGCGAAAGGACTTTCATATGCTTGTTGTTGCTCGATTGCGCGAAACCGGTTTCGCCTGACTCCAAAACGACCCTCCACTGCATAGTAAAAAGCTTCCTAGCAGATGCTCGTCTTGGGCAGCGTTAATTTGTTGCGCAACAATACAGCCATTGGTTTTTAGCAGACTCGCTTACGCAGTGGGAAGGTCCGTTTGATGGTACGTGGTGCTTTCCTGGTTGCTGGACAGGATGGGCTTTTCCTTGTTGGCGATCTGAAGAACCAGGAACTGCGTGGTGGACCCAAGGCGCAGCGTGTCGCCGTGGTGGATGCGTACAGGAGGGCAGGGCTCTGCCGCTTTGCAGCTAAGCACGGGTTCTACCACGTGAACGCTTTTGTCGGCGCCTGAAAGCAGGGTTGTGCCATTTGTTGAGCCTAATCCCTGGGCAAACCAAGCATTGCCGTGCTTGAAAACGCGCAAGTGCTTACGCGATACATCGATATCTACGTCGTTGATGCCGTTTTTGCCCGTAGCAAGAAGGCCGATAAGCGTGCCTTCTTTGCCAGTGGAAAGCGGGTATACCGAAGAACGTGCGATGCCATTATCGATGCGGATAAGCCCCAAACGGCTCGATTGAGCGGCATTCGCCTGGCTTGCGGCCTTAGGGGCGAATTCGGGCTGAAGCGTTGAAAACGTGAAGGCCAGCTTCTGCTCCATGAATTTACGTGCCGATTTTACGGCAGTGTCCGGATCGGCCAAGCAGCCGGAAATCAAGAACAGCATAACCAGCAGCACTGCTTTGTCGGCCTGAGCCTGGAATGGTGCAGCCTTAACGCGCAGCACGGCATTGCGATATAGATTGCCGTCCAGCGAGTATTGCGTAAGCAAGCTTGCCATGGTTTCAGCAGCAGCACCGCCGTAATGGGCGATGGTTTCCTCGTGCGCGGTAGGCGTACCCAAGTTGGAAACGATTTTGCCCGTAATGGTTTGCGAGCTTTGGGCGAAGTCAGTGAAGAACTCTGGGTGAACGTTGTTGGGCGTTGCATGCACGATTTGGCGCGAAAGGAACGTTCGCTCGTTGATTCGGCCGCGCGGGGCAGCGCCGCCGTAGCTGGTTTCGGACGTGAGCAGCTCTTTGGCTGCTTCTTTATTAGTGATGCCGCCGAAAGTGCGGAGGTCGGAAAACATGTAGGAGCTTGGGGTTTCCACGAAGAGCCTTCCTTCCTGCGGGGCGGATGCCATTTGTTAGCTGAAAAACACACCGTCAGAGGGTGCATATCGCATTTTATCGTAGAAACGTGAGGTCAATAAGTTGTTTTGGCTATCGGTTCGGGCGGAATTGTTAGGGGAGGGTTATGGATATTAAGAAAAGGTGGTAAACGAAACAGTTACGGATGTTGCGCAACGAACTCCTTGTTATCTGCGGTTTCATTACCTGTACAGAAAAAGCTAAGCCTGATGGAGTGTCAGCAGACTAATGCAGTATGAAAAGGAGACTAAATGAAGGATTCACGTTCGAAGAAAGCGATTGCGGCAAGCCTGAGCTTGACGCTTGCTCTCGGCAGCGTGCCTGCAGTGGCATTGGCTGACGAAAATCAGGATGCGAATGAGGATGGTGGCGTATCTACCCAGTCTGCATTTCAGAGCCTGATGTTTTCCGCAAATGGCGGCAGCTTTAGCACTGGTGGCGATGTCGTAACGATTAATGCTGACGCTGATGGCAGCTTTAGCGCTCCTGCTGCACCAACGCGTAGCGGTTATACCTTTGTAGGCTGGTACGGTATAAGCAGCACTGCCGGTTATCCCGACAGCTATGTTGACATGTGCAAGTTCGATGGAACCAACCCGACCTTCAGGACGTACTACGCTCTTTGGGAAGAGGCGGACGAACCTACGCAAAAAGCAAGCTACAACGTTGATTACGATGCAAATGGTGGCGTGTTTGCGGATGGCAATAGCATGCAGTACGGCACTACCGATGACAATGGTGTTATGCGCCAGCCTGCATCTCCTACCCGCGACGGTTATACTTTCCTGGGTTGGTATTGGTGCGATAGCCAGGACGGTTTGACCGACGAGCAGCTCGCGTCGAAGAAGGTAGACTTCGATCAGCCTATCGCTGAGGATGAAACTGTATACGCTCTTTGGCAGAAGGAATCCGAAGAGACTCCTTCGGAAGCAGAATATAACGTTCTTTACGTTGCTAATGGCGGCCAGTTCGCCGACGGTCAGGACACCCAGCAGGGCGTGACCGACTCCGACGGCATCATGCGCCAGCCCGCTGCGCCTACCCGCGACGGCTACACCTTCGACGGCTGGTACTGGCATGCGGACCTGTCCCAGATGACCGACGAGCAGAAGCAGGCCGAGAAGGTTGACTTCTCCCAGCCTATCCAGTCGAATTTGACGATCTACGCACAGTGGACCAAGAACGAAGAGCAGAAAGAGACTAAGGTTCTCTACGTTGCTAACGGCGGCCAGTTCGCCGACGGTCAGGACACCCAGCAGGGCGTTGCCGACTCCGACGGCATCATGCGCCAGCCCGCAGCACCCACCCGCGACGGCTACACTTTCGACGGCTGGTACTGGACTTCCGACATCTCCAAGCTGCCTGAGAGCCAGAGGAACAACTGGAAGGTTGACTTCTCCCAGCCCGTCCAGCGCGATGTGACGATTTACGCCCAGTGGAAGAAGTCTGAAACTCCTGCCGAGAAGGTAACCGTTAAGTTCGTTGACAACTTCAACAAGACCACCAGCTCCCAGGAGATTGAGAAGGGTGCAACTGCAACCCAGCCTGCTGATCCTGCCTATGATGGCTACACCTTCGAAGGTTGGTCTTCCACCCTTGAAGACGAGCAGGGCAATCCCAAATACACCAAGGTTGACTTCTCTCAGCCTGTAAATGAGGACACCACCTACTACGCCTTCTATGTGAAGAACGCAACTCCTCAGCCTGGCGACAATGGTAACCAGGGTGCAACCACCGACAACACCGAGGCAACCACTGCTGCTGATAACCAGGCAACTGGCGAGCAGGAAGGCACTGATCAGTCTTCCGAGGCTCCTCAGACCTCTGATGCAACCAACGCTGCTGCTGTAGCAGGCATCGGTGGCATCGCTGGTCTCCTGGCTGCAGCTGCTGCACTGCTTCGTCGCCGTCGCAACAGCTAAATAGTGCACATGCTGCCTAACTAGGCAGAAGTACTAGCAGGTGAATGGACTGGGCTTGAACCCGGTCCATTCACTTTTTTAGTGGGAGAATAAAGCAGGCTCGAAGTTTCTTTGGCTTCGGGCCTGCTTTTGGTTTGAAAGGGGATTGGCATGTCGTTTGTATTGGGGTTGGCGCAGTGCTGCCATTCTGCGGTTGCAGGCACCGCTGCCGTGTTGGAGATGGCAGAAGACTGGTGCAAGCGCGCTTCGCAGCTAGGCGTACAGGTGCTGGTGTTCCCTGAATCGCTTATGACGCGTTACGAGGAAGGCCTTGCCGCTTTCCATGATGCGGCTCAACCGCTGGACGGGCCGTTTTGCAGCGCCATGGACGCCTTGGCGGCAAAATATGGGCTGTGGCTGGTGTACACCGCAAACGAGCGTAATGATGCGGTCAACCCCTTCAATACGGCAGTGCTGGTGGGCTCCGATGGCGTGAAGCGCGGGGTGTATCGCAAGGTTCACCTGTTCGACACCGATTTCACGCGTGAATCCGATCGTATGGCTCCGGGTAGTTGCTTGTTTGAGCCCGTGGATACGCCGTTTGGGCGCATCGGGCTTTCTATTTGCTACGATCTTCGCTTCCCGGAGGTTGCGCGCTTTGCGGCGCTGCGCGGGTGCCAGGTGCTCATCAACCCTGCAGCATGGGTAGACGGCCCGCTGAAGGCGCAGCAGTGGCGCACGCTGCTTTCGGCGCGCGCCATCGAGAACGAGATCTTCGTGGCAGGCGTTAGCCGTGCTGATTCAGGCTACATTGGGCGTAGCGTGGTGTTCGGTCCTGATGGCGTTGCGATTGCCGAAGGCGGTGCGGCAGAGGAACTGGTGGTTGCCACCGTAGATCTTTCCGCTATCAACGAAGTGCGAAGCCGCATGCCTGTGCTTCAGCATCGTAGGCCGCAGTTGTATTAGGCGCGCAGTGCCGTTTGTTTCTTTGCGAGCTGCGGGTCGCGGGTGAGGTGGGCAATGCGCATTGCTATCTGCGCGCTCCATCTCCCCAATCTTGTCTTCCTGGAAGACAAGATTTGCACTTTTCTTGTCCTCTAGAAAGACAAGATTGGAGCTTGGGCACCATGGTGTTGAAATCAGAAGGTATTCGGCCTCTTTGAATCGGCTGCCGTTACCGTCAATGAAAAAGGTTAGTTTGAAGCCCCTACCGGCACTGTTTGTATTGTCTCTGCTTGGAAGTGGCTGCTTGGTTCCATACTTCAGATGCAGTGCTGGTTGGAGGGTGCTGTAGCTTTCATGGTATAATGCAGCTATCGCAGCGCCCGCCAATACTAACCGTGTGGAAGTGGATTAGCTACGGGTGGTGCAGATATTGTTTAGGCTGGGCATTTTTGCCCAGCTTTTTTACTTTCTGTGCACCATTTTCTTTCTCCGTTTCATCCTGCGTCGCGTACGGTCCCATATGTTGAGCGCAAGGCTCAATATCGTGCAACAAGCTGCAAGAAGTAGAATCGTTTCCATGGTGGGCTCCTTTCTTGTCGGAGCACCACCCGCAGAATTCGGCGGACACTGCTGCTCTCATTTTGTCCAAATTAACGTAAATGTCTATCTTTGGACCATTGAATGTCTGATCCTATCCATAAAGCTTCATCGAGTGAACGAACGGTGTCAGTCTAATGCGTTCTGACCATGCGCGGTTTCGTTGTTAATTTTATTGTTCCGATTCGACGTATCCCGGTTGAAGTAAGGATGCAATTCAACAGAAGGAAGACATTCGAAGTGTTGAGAGGCCGAAAGGTTGGCTTGTGGCTGTCCGCTAGAACGCCATAGGTGCTCTGGCTGTGCCTCCGTGAGCGTAGGTGTTAGGGGTCGAGGCTCTTCAGCTCCCAGAGGTCGTTGAAGTTGATGGTGGTTTTCAGGATCTGGATGGTTCGCAAGTCGCAGCTGATTTGAGTCACTACGCCTGTGATGGTGCGGTAGGCGCGGCCATCGTAGTAGGTGGCGCTTGCTAGCGTGCGTGGCTTTATGTGCGCGGCGGTTTCGCTGAGCTTGCGGCTGCGTTCTTCGGTGATGGGGCGGCGCGGCTCGGGTACGTATTCGGCTTCGCGCACCAGGTCGTAGTAGCCGCGCAGTGCGGCGAAGGGCATGAATTGGCGGGCTCTATCTTCAGGGGCTATGCGTCGCCAGGTTTCTTCTTCGTAGTTGGGCATGGGGCTCCTTGCATGCGGGGCTGTTCTTTTGGTTGGGCATCGGGGGCTTGCGGCGTTGGGACTGTTGGGCGCGGTGGCATTGCCTTGTTCATTGAGCTTGCTAGGCAGAAGGCGGGCTTCGCTTGACGGGAGTACTGTTCGCGTATGGATTAGACGTGGTGCCCGCCTACTTGCTCGTTTCGTTCGTGCACAGTGGAAGCCTTCATAAGGCTGGAACCGCGCAGCAAAGCGTTGGCGCCGAACTTGGTTTTCACGGCCAGCATCGTTTTCTGCATTTGGCGTTCCTGCGCAAGCTCGGGACCGTCGAACAGGCTTATTTCTTCGAATTCTTCGGGCATCACGCCGGTAAGACCAATGTTCAAGCGTTTGATTTTGCGGTTTTGGTCCACCGTTTCTTCGTACAAGGCTATGAAGGCCGTTGAAATTTTGCGCAAGCTGGCCGTGCGTCCTCCCAGTTTGCGCTGCCCACCTGCGTAGCCTGCGGGGAACCGATGGGCGTTGCGGTTGGCAGCCATGGCAACGCGGGGCTGCCCGGGCTGTTTCTCGTACCCGACGGAAAGCGAAATGCCGCCGGCCACCGCGTGTTTTTCCAGTAAATCGAGTACCAGGCCATCAACCATTTCCTGCAATACGAGCTTGGCATCGGCGTAAGAATAACCGCAGGCCAGCACCTGGCCGTTGCCTATGCCTGTGGTTTTGGCCTTGTAGTTCTTTATCTGCGCCATGGTGCAGGGCTCGATGCCGTTGGCGTGGTCTATAAGAAATTCTGCATTGGCGCCGAATTCGCGGAACAGCACGCGCTTGCTCATGCCGGCTATGCCCGCCAGGTCGGTTACGCCGTAGCGCGCCAAGCGCGCGGCGATGCCCGGGCCAATGCCCCATATGTCAGTAAGGGGCACGTGGTGCCACAGTGTTTCCTTGAACAAGCGTTCGTCCAAGATGCCGATGTTGTCGGGGCTGTGCTTGGCGGTAACGTCGAGCGCTACCTTCGCCAAGAAAAGGTTCGACCCAATGCCGGCTGTGGCGGTGATGCCCGTTTGCTGCATAACGGCATCGATAAGTTCCTGCGCGAATTCCTTCGCCGTTGTGTTGTACAGCGAAAAGTAGGGCGTGGCGTCGATGAAACATTCGTCGATGGAGTAGGGGTGAATGTCTTCGGGGCACACTCGCTGCAGGTAAATGCGGTAGATTTCCACCGACTTCTGCATGTACAGCTTCATGCGCGGTTTGGCGGGGTAGTAGTGGATGTTGCTGGGTATCTCGAATATGCGGCAGCGGTTTTTCACGCCCAAGCGCTTCATGGCGGGCGTGATGGCCAGGCAAATGGTTTTCTCGGTGCGGCTCATGTCGGCCACCACCAGGTTTGTGGTGAATGGGTCCCACCCACGTTCCACGCATTCGACGCTGGCGTAAAACGTTTTCAGGTCGATGCAGATATACGTGCGTTCCCAGCTGCTGGGCTCGGTCGGCGTTTGGCTGCTGGGCTCATTCGGTATGTTAGCGCTAAAAGTCATAGCGCTATTATGCGAACAAATGTTCCGATTTTGCAAGAGAATAACAAAAAGGGGACTGTCCCCATTTTGTTATTTAAAGATGACGTACTTGCACAGGATGAAGCCCCAAATGCCCTGCATGGCCATGGTGATGAACTTGCCCAGGGCTTGCGGGCAGCCGAAGGCGCCTGCTGTCCAGCCGATGAACCACGTGCCGAACAGGAAGTTCCAAACGTACAGCAGCACGAACAGCGCAACGCTGCGCCAGAAGTTGCTGGAAGCCTTGAACGTGATGTTGCGGTTCATAAGGAAGTTGAACGTTCCGGAGCAGAACACGGCAATGCCGTTGGCGATGCCGGTTGCAAGACCCAGCGCCTGCAAGATGGCGAACACCGCGAACTCAAGCACGGTTTGCATGGCGGAAACGCTGTAGTACGTTGCCGCCTGCTTCACCGCCGCGAATTTCGTTTTCGGTTCGTCTGTTGAAGTGCTTGTGCTCATGGCTTTGATGATAGGCAAGAACGGCGGGCCTGCCGTTTTCTTCGCAAAACCAACGCGTAGTGCAAAGCGATGGCGAAAGGGGGACTGTCCCTATTTCGTCATCGCTATTTGTCGGTTTGCAACAAGCGGGGCGGCGTGTTGGGTTTTTGCGCGCGATGGTGTGTATTCGGCGTGGAGGGGAGTTTGTTCGCAGAAACGTTCTCCGTTTAACTGGAGTTGCGGGATAAAATCCAACTGTTTGTGTAATAAATCGAATAGGAGCCGCAAGCCCCACTCGGCACATACCCCAAACCTACCTTATTTGCACTACCAAGGGAGTTGCTGTGCTCAGTCGCTTTAGCGTTAAGAAGCCGTATATCATCACGGTTGCGGTGATCATCATCCTTATCCTGGGTGGTGTTTCGGTAACCAAGATGAAAACCGATCTGATGCCCGATATGGACTTGCCGTATTTGGCGGTTATCACCACCGATCCTGGTGCCAGCGCCGAAAAGGTCGAATCGGAAGTGACCGACGTTCTGGAAGGGTCGCTTTCCAAAGTAAGCGGCGTTTCTTCGGTGCAAAGCCAGAGCGCCGACAACTATTCCATGGTGTTCCTTGAATTCGAAGACGGCACCGACATGGATTCCGCCATGGTGAAGGCGTCTTCTGCAGTGAACGAGGTTTCCTCGCAGTTGCCGGAAACCGCGGGCAGCCCCAATTACATGGAAATCAGCATGGACATGATGGCAACGCTGTACGTTGCCGCATCCTACGACGACCATGACATCTACGAAACCTCCCAACTGGTAAACGACAAGGCGATTCCCGAACTGGAGCGCGTAAACGGCGTTGCCGATGTTTCCACCGTGGGCTCGGCCGAGCAGTCGGTTGAAGTGCGCCTTTCCGACAGCAAGATCGAAGACATCAACAACAAGCTTCTGGCCAGCGTGAACTCGCAACTCTACGACGCCAAGAAGAGCATCGACGAAGGCGAAGCGAAGCTTGCCGACGCGGAAGACCAGCTGAACACCCAGAAGAGCACGCTTGAGCAGCAGCAGAAGGAAACGTCCGACCAGCTGGGTCAGGCAAGCTCGGGCTTGACGTTGGCCATTTCCGGCAAAACCAGCGAGCTTACCGCCCTTCAGGCGCAGGTTGCGGCCCTGAAGGCGGTTGACCCTAACGGTGCCAGCCCCGAAATCCAGGCCCAGATTGCCCAGCTTTCCCAGCAAGTGCAGTCGGCAACCACCGAACTTACCACCTATCAAGACCAGCTTTCCCAGGTGAATGCGGGCTCTATCACGGCGGCTACCCAGTTCGGCAGCGCAAGCGCACAGCTGGCAAGCGCTCAGCAGACCATCGATTCCAACAAACAGCAGCTTGCCGATGCCCGTTCGCAGTACGAAAGCTCGCGCGACCAGGCCATTTCGAAGGCCAACATCAACACGCTGGTAGACAAGGAAACCCTGGCAGGCATCATCAAGGCACAGAACTTCTCGATGCCGGCAGGCTATTTGGACAGCGGCTCGGACGACCAGTGGCTGCTGCGGGTGGGCGACAACCTTACCTCGCTTTCCGACTTGCGTTCGCTCTTGCTTGCCGACGTTGACGGCGTGGGCGAAATCCGCTTGGCCGATGTGGCCGACATCACCACGGTAGACAACGTGGGCGACCAGTACATGCGCATCAACAACAAGGATGGCGTGCTGCTTTCCATCTTCAAGAACTCCACCGCTTCCACGAGCGACGTTTCCAACGCAACGCAGACTGCTTTGGCAGACTTGGAGAAGGCGAACCCCGGCCTGCACCTTACCGTGGTGAGCGACCAGGGTTCCTACATTGCGCTGTACATCAATTCCATTCTGCAGTCGCTGGTGTTGGGCGCACTGCTGGCGGTTGTGGTGCTTATCATCTTCCTGCGCGATTGGCGCCCCACGCTTATCATGGCGTTCAGCATTCCGTTCTCGGTGCTGTGCGCGCTGGTGGTCATGTACTTCTCGGGCATCACGCTGAACATCATGTCGCTGGGCGGCATTTCCATCGCCATTGGCATGCTGGTAGACAACTCCATCGTTGTGTTGGAAAACATCTACCGCCTGCGCAGTCGCGGCATTGCGCCGGCGCGCGCGGCCGTTCAGGGTGCCAAGCAGATTTCCGGCGCGGTAATTGCTTCCACGCTTACCACCATCTGCGTGTTCCTGCCCATTGTGTTCACCACGGGCATGGTGAACCAGATGATGCTGCCCTTCGCGCTGACCATCGCTTACGTGCTTACGGCTTCGCTTCTGATTGCGCTTACCATGGTGCCCGCGGCTTCTTCGTTCCTGTTCAAGAACTACGTTCCGCGTCGCAACAACTGGTTTGAAACGCTGCAGACCAAGTACGCCCATTCGCTGGCATTCTTCCTGCGCCATAAGGCCATTCCACTGGTTGCTTCCGTGGCGCTTTTGGCAGTTGCCGTGGTGGGCGTGGTGAACATGGGCATTACCATGGTTCCCTCCATGACATCGAAGACGGCGCATGTGACGGTGAACATGCCCGACGGTACTGACAAAGACACGGCATATGCCACGGCCGACAAGATCATGGACATTGCCATGGGCATCGACGGCGTGGAATTTGTGGGTGCTATGGACGGCACTTCCACGGTTTCGATGATGTCTTCGGACGTTTCCAGCAACAGCAACAACGATGCCATGCACCAGATGTTCACCTTCTACGTGCAAACCAGCGATTCGGTTACCACGGAAGGCCAGGTGAAGTCCATCCTTGACCAACTGCAGCAGCAGACGGCCGATTTGAACTGTGAGGTTATCACCGACGCTTCCTCTTCTGAGGCTATGAGCTCCATGACGGGCAGCGGCCTTTCGCTGCAGATTGAAGGCCCCGACCAGGATGAACTGGTGCGCATCAGCGAAGATGTGATGGGCATTGTTGGCCAAGTAGAGGGCTATACCGAAATTGAGAACGGCATGGAAGACGCCGCCACCGAACTGCACCTGGTGGTTGATCGCGACAAGCTGACGAAAGACGGTTATACGGTGGCGCAGCTGTACAGCGATCTGTCGAAGAAGCTTTCTACCAGCAGCAAGGCAACGTCGATGACGCTCGACGGTACCAAGATGGACGTTTCCGTTGTGGACGAGACTAACCCTATTACGGCCGACAACCTGCTGGACACCGAGATCGATATCACCAACCAGCAGACGGGTGACACCACCACGCATAAGCTTTCCGAATTCGCCACGGTGGAAAAGGGCGTTGCCGCCAACACCATCACCCATATGGATGGTACGCGCGCCATCACGGTGAAGGCTGATGTGGAAGACGGCTACAACAACGCGCTTCTGTCGCGCGACCTGCAAACCAAGCTGGACGCCTACCAGCTGCCCGAGGGCTACACTATTCAAACTGGCGGCGAGCTTGAGAACATCAACACGATGCTTTCTCAGATGGCGCTGCTGCTGATTTTGGGCTTCGTGCTTATCTATCTGGTTATGGTGGCGCAGTTCCAGAGCCTGCTTTCGCCGCTCATCGTTATCCTCACGGTGCCGCTGGCGTTCACCGGTGGCTTGTTCGGCCTGGTGGCAGCAGGCGAGCAGCTGAGCATGCTTTCGCTTTTGGGCTTCGCGGTGCTTATGGGCACGGTAGTGAACAACGGCATTGTGTTCGTGGACTACGTGAATCAGCTGCGCCGCGGTGGTTTGGGCAAGCATGACGCGTTGGTGGCGGCGGGCCGCACGCGTATGCGCCCCATTATGATGACGGCCATCACCACCATCTTCGCCATGCTGCCTATGGTGTTCAGCGATGCGGTGGGTGCTTCGATGCAGCGCGGCATGGCCGTGGTCGTAGTTGGCGGCTTGCTGTACGCAACGTTCATGACGCTGTATGTGGTGCCGGTTATGTACGACATTCTGTATCGCCGCGTTCTGCGTGAAGTTGATTTGGGCGATGAGGCCATCGACGACGACCCGGGCGATGCGCAGGCCTACCTTGCGGATTTGCGCGGCGCTCACGCCCTGATCGATACGCCGGTGGCGGCTGGTGCTGCGGCAGGCGGCGCTGATGCGGGTTCGGCGGATGCTGCGGGCGCTGCGGATGCGGCAGGCACTGCGGGCGCGGCCCACGCGGAGCGTTTCGATACGGCAGCGGGCGGGCCTTCGGGCAAGCATCGCAAGAAGCGCTTCGGCCGTCGTAAGTAGGGCGCGCTTCGCTTCGTGGCTAGGTTGCCGCTGGCGGGTTTCGAGCTGCTGCATATATGAGTAAAGGCCGGCTCTGGGGAAATTCCTCGGGGCCGGCCTTTTTGTTACGGATTTCTTCTTGAAATGTTTCACGGGAAACATGAATGAACGTGTTACATCATTGTGACGATTTCACGGGCGTATCCTGCTAGAATAAAGAAAGACAATAAGCGAGGCGCAGGGGCGCTTCGATACTGGGGCCTTTACCAGGCGGTAAAGGGGAAAGAGGGGCGAGAGCAATGAAGCAGTACAGGCGCGTATTTGCAGCACTCGATGGCGGCAGCACTCAGATGGAAGTTGCCGAGCGCGCAATTCAGATTGCCAAGCTCAACCATGCAGAATTGATGTTCGGCCATGTGGTAGATTCGGTTCCCGATTCATTGACGGGCACCGACTACAAGGAACTTGCCGAAACGGTACGCAAGCGCTTGGTTGATTCTTTGGGCGACACGTTGAAGGCAGCCGAAGAAGATCCGGACATTCCTTCCGTTGAGGTTGTTGTCAAGGTTGGCCGTATTCAGGAAACCATCCACAACCTGATGATCAAGCCGTTCGAGCCCGAATTGGTTATCTGCGGCGAGCGCGGTCTTTCGAACATCACCTACGTATTCGTCGGCAGCGTTTCCACCTACCTGATCCGCAACCTGCGTTGCGACGTTCTGGTTGTGAAGCAGGACTAGGATATTGCGCCGGCTTTCCAGCCGGCGCTTTTTCGTTTGAGACGACCTGACGCTGCGCGGGATTCTGACGGCGCAGGGAAACCTCAAAGCCCGGGGCATGGCGCGAAGGCCAATGCCCCGGGCTTTTTGCTTTTCCTGCACTCGTCGGAATCCCGCTCGCTGACTTACTGGCGCATGCCCCGAGTTTTGCTAAAAACAGTTGTTGCTTCTACTATTGCTTTGGTTTTGGGAAGCAAGGGCAGGCTCCGTATCCCCGTATAAAGGGAATTTAGGGCCTGTCCCTGTTTTTCGCCAACAACGCGAGTTTCGTTAACGCCCTTGCGGGCGTTTTTTTATTGGGTCCGAATCTCGATAGCGGGGCGGCATGGTCTAAAATAAAAAATGGTGCGCCTGTAGGGTGCATTTCGAAACAGACTAGAATGGCTGGCTTTTCGGCCGGCTGAAACGCTCCACACAGAAAGGCATGGCATGCAGCGCGACCATTACGACTATCTGATCGTTGGCGCAGGCATCACGAGCGCCGTTTTTGCTCATGAGGCTGCCAAGATCGGCAAAACCTGCTTGGTTATCGACCGCCGCGACCATATCGCAGGCAACATCTACACGGAAGAAATCGACGGCATCAACGTACACAAGTACGGCGCCCACATCTTCCACACCTCGCTTCGTCCCGTTTGGGAGTACGTAAACCAGTTCGCTGAGTTCAACAACTATGTGAACAGCCCCGTTGCCCGTTACAAGGACGAGCTGTACAACCTGCCCTTCAACATGAATACCTTCTCGAAGATGTGGGGCATCACCACGCCCGCCGAGGCAAAGGAAATCATCGAGCGCCAGAAGCAGGAAGCGGCCGAGCAGATTGGCGAAGGCGAGCCTTCCAACCTGGAGGAACAGGCGCTTTCCCTCATCGGCAAGGACGTGTTCGAAAAGCTGATCAAGGGCTACACCGAAAAGCAGTGGGGCAAGAGCTGCACCGAGCTGCCCGCTTCCATCATCAAGCGTTTGCCGGTGCGCTTCATCTACGATAACAACTACTTCAACGATCGTTGGCAGGGCATCCCGATGGGCGGCTACACGGCCATGGTCCAGCGCATGTTCGGCGAAACCGAAATTTTGCTGAACACCGAGTACCGCGATTTCATTGCTGAAAACGAGGGCATCGCCGACCGCGTTATTTACTGCGGCACCATCGATGCGTACTTCGACTATCAGCTGGGTGCGCTCGAGTATCGTTCCCTGCGCTTCGAGTCCGAGCGCATCGAATGCGAGAACTGGCAGGGCAATGCGGTGGTTAACTACACTGAGCGCGAAGTGCCGTTCACGCGCATCATCGAGCACAAACACTTCGAGTACGGCACGCAGCCTACCACTATCATCACGCGTGAGTACCCCGCAAACTGGGAGCGCGGCGACGAGCCGTACTACCCGCTGAACGACAAACGCAACAGCGCCCTGTACGAAAAGTACGTTGAGCTGGCCAAGCAAGAGGGCAACGTTGTGTTTGCCGGTCGCCTGGGCGGATACAAGTACTACGACATGGACAAGGCCATCGACGCCGCATTCGACCTGGTGAAGGACGAACTTGGCGTTGACCTGCGCTAAGCGTTAAGCCATTTGATATGATGCGAGCCTGGTAGGTTGCTTTTGCAGCGTGCCAGGCTCGTTTTTGTTTGGGTGTGCTGTTGCTGTGTTGGGCGCATCGCTGGGCGCCGGGCGTTTGATGTGGTTGTTGCCGGGTGGTGGATACTTGGCATGGGCGTCTATCCGGTCAGGGCGTTCTGCGGGGCACCCCTTTGGCCTGACGGGTACTTGCTGCGATTGCTTGCTTTCTGACAGGTGCTCGATGGGTATTTGCCCCGGCCGGCGTCGATGGCTTCCACTCCGCCCGGACGAACCTGGCGATTGCGAAAGCCCGCTTGGCCATATTTGTCCCAAAGGAATTGCCTCTATCGGACGGGGTGTCAACCTTACGGGGCCTAGTGGATGTTCTGGCAAGAAGGGAAAGTTTCATGCTGAAGAAGATAGTAGGGATGGCTGCCGTGGCGGCGTGTGCCTTTTCCCTTGCTGGGTGCGCTGCGCCGCAGCAACAGGAGCCCGACCATTCTCAGTTGCAGGTAAACGATGCTGGCGTGACTTCTTCTGATAGCGAATCGTCCGATAACCAGGGAAACGATTCCGCATCGGATTCTACCGAGACGCCAGCACCCACCGCCGATGAGCTGCGCGTCAAGCTGAACATTTCCGAGGATTACCGCGCCGATTTCAACCACGGCGAAAAGGGCGCGGCGTATCAGAAGTACATCGTTCTGCACGATACCGAAGTGAATGCCAGCGCGTCTTCCATCGTGAGTTCATGGGAAGGCAGTGGGAACAAGGTGGCATCGCAGTTCATCGTGAACAAGGACGGATCAATCGTGCAGTGCGTGCCGATGGACGCCATCGCCCATCATGCGGGCTACGGCGATACCGGGCACAACGCGCAGTACGGCGTGCCGGAAGATTCGCGCGACGACCGCGCGGGCACCACGAAGGCACCTTCGAAGAGCATTACCGATTACGGCATGAACTCGTATTCCATCGGCATCGAAATGGTGCACGTAAGCGGGCAGGGCGGCTACCCCGAGGCGCAGCTTGAAGCGGTCGATGGGCTTATTGCCTACATCGATGCGTATTACGGCAACGAAAGCGCCATCATCGATCACAAAATGTGGCGCTCGGGCAATTCCGACACTTCCAGCGAATTCGCCACCTACTTAGCCAACTACCGCGATCACCGTACGCACAATTAGGCTTTCTGCGACTCGGGTTCGGGCCCTGAGCTTTTAGGGTCCGGGGTCAAGAGCTAGGGTCCGGAGTCTGGGGTAGGGCCTGCTTTGAGGCGGGGGTTAGAATTTGGCTCGGCGTTCGGTGCGGCGGTTTGGGCGAGAGTCCGTGCTTTGCGTTCAACACAGTTGCTTGGGCGAGTGTTCGCGCTTTGCGATTGGCGTTCGTTTGCTCCATATTTCGTTGTCGTGCCCCGTTCCTTTGCTTTGAGCCGATCGATTTTGGACTTCAGCCGTTTTCGGTAACTGTTCCCCGCTTTCCGCTTTTGAGAGGTGGCAAAAAGCGGTCGAAACGTATTCCCTTTTGGCGAAATAGCCCCGATTGACGCTCTTCGTGGCAAGATTCGCTCGAAACGTATGCTCTTTGAGCGAAATATGGCAGGAATCCCTCGAAACGCATTCTTTTTCAGGGCAAAACCCAAATTCGGAATACGTTTCGCGGAGATTTTGCCACGAAGACCCGTTTTCGACTGGATTTTGGTGTGGAAGAATACGTTTCGAGGAATTCTTGCCAAGCAGCGCAATCGAATGCCGAAATGCCGCGTTTGGGGATTGCCGTGCTGCGCCTGCGGGTTGCCGCATTCCGCTTGTTGGCCGTTCGTTACGCTTGCAAATGTCGCTGCGCCGCGTGCGTTTTGCGGGTCTCTTGCGAGCTTTGATATGCGCTCGGTGAAATTCCGAAATTCGGTGCAAAAAGCTAGTAAACTAAGCAAGCTTATGGCTTTGCGCTTCGGCTGCTTCCCGCGAGGGGTATTGGGTGGCGGCGCTACGAAGCGCTTGGCCGGCATTTAAGAATCCGCGCGTGTGCGCTTACAGTTTGTTTGCATGAAAGGGAGCCCAATGGCAGACAAGGTTGCAGTGCTCATACCCTGCTACAACGAGGCCGTGACCATCGGCAAGGTGGTGGACGACTTCAAGCGCGTCCTGCCCGACGCCGACATCTACGTGTACGACAACAACTCCAAGGACGGCACCGCCGACATCGCGCGCGAGCACGGCGCCATCGTGAAGTTCGAGGGGCGCCAGGGCAAGGGCAACGTGGTGCGCTCGATGTTCCGCGACATCGAGGCCGACTACTACCTGATGGTCGACGGCGACGACACCTACCCTGCCGAGGCCGCGCCCGCGCTGCTGGAGCCGCTGCGCGCCGACCGCGCCGACATGACGGTGGGCGACCGCCTGTCCAACGGCAGCTACGGCGAGGAGAACGACCGCGCCTTCCACGGCTTCGGCAACGACCTGGTGCGCTGGCTTATCAAGAAGATCTACGGCTTCGCCTTCGACGACGTGATGACAGGCTACCGCGCCTTCAACCGCGTGTTCGTCAAGACCATGCCGGTGCTCTCCGAGGGCTTCCAGATCGAGACCGAGATCTCCATCCACGCGGTGGACAAGCGCTGGCGCATCGAGGACGTGCCCATCGACTACCGCGACCGCCCCGAGGGCAGCTACTCGAAGCTCTCCACCTTCGGCGACGGCGCCAAGGTTCTGAAGGCCATCACCAGCCTGTTCAAGGACTACCGCCCGCTTGCCTTCTTCGGCTGGCTGGCGCTGCTGCTTCTGGTGCTCGCCGTGGTGGCGGGCATCCCCGTGGCCGCCGACTACCTGGCAACCGGCCTGGTGCCGCGCATCCCCACGATGCTGGGCAGCCTGGCGCTTGCCGGATGCGGCGCGCTCAGCTTCGTGACGGGCCTGATCCTGGACACGGTGGCGAAGAGCCACCGCCGCCAGTGGGAGATCGACGTCTACAAGGTGATGAACGGCTTCTACAAGGACCGTTAGGAGTTGCGCTGATTTGACCGATTGGCGCGCAGCATTCGCCTGAGACACGATGACGCTGTGCGTGGCTCTGACGGCACAGGGAAACCTTAAAGGGCGAGGCATGGCGCGAAGGCCGGCAATCCTGTTCAGCAAAGCTGAGCAGGATGCGCCCGCTCGGGCGCATAGTTGGGAACTAAACATGCCACTGACATGTTTACTCGCTTCCCCTGCACTCGTCAGAACCACGCTCGCTGTTTGATACGGATTCGGGATTTCGCAAAGCGCCCTTCGGGGCGCTTTTTTGTGCGGTGGAAAATAGGGACAGTCCTCAAATTGCCGCCATTATGCGGGAATCTGGAACCTGTCCCTATTTCCCCACTGCTATGATTGCAGGAGTAACTTTGCTAGAGAAAGGTGCGCCCATGGAGGCATACAAGAAGGAATTCATCGAGTTCATGGTGGAAAGCCAGGTGCTCAAGTTCGGCGAATTCACGCTTAAGAGCGGGCGCAAGTCTCCTTTCTTCATGAATGCGGGCGCTTATGTGACGGGCGGCCAGCTGAAGCGTTTGGGTGAGTACTACGCCCGCGCCATCCACGACAACTTCGGCTTGGATTTCGACGTGGTGTTCGGCCCCGCCTACAAGGGCATTCCGCTGGCCGTTGTGACTGCCATCGCGCTGCAGGAGCTGTACGGCAAGGAAGTGAAGTACTGCTGCAACCGCAAAGAGGTAAAGGACCATGGCGCCGACGCCGGCAACCTGCTGGGCGCCGAGCTGCATGACGGCGACCGCGTGGTGATGGTGGAAGACGTAACCACTTCGGGCAAGTCCATCGACGAAACGTATCCTATTTTGAAGGGCGCCGCCGATGTGGAAGTAAAGGGCCTGATTGTTTCCCTGAACCGCATGGAAGTGGGCAAGGGCGGCGTGAAAACCGCGCAGAAGGAAGTGCAGGAAAAGTACGGTTTCCCCGTTGCTTCCATCGTAAGCATGGCTGAAGTTACCGAACTGCTGTACAACCACGAAGTGCGGGGCAAAGTGGTTATCGACGACACCCTGAAGGTTGCGCTCGATGCTTACTACGAGCAGTACGGCGCAAAGGAAGCATAAGCTTCACCTGCTGAAATAGCATTTCCAAAACTGCCAGCAAGCGAGAACTTGCTGGCAGTTTTTGTTTTGCCCAGGTTGTTTTGGGGAATACCTTCCTTCTGCTGCGATGAAGTTACGTAACGTCACGTTACTAAAGAGGGGTTTTTCGATACAATACGTGCAGAGGATTTGTGGAAGTTCAGGTGAACGACGAGCCAGGTTGTTCGATTTCACGTTTGCACGGTTGCCGGCGGAAAACTGTGTTTGATGGCTGATGGCTGTTTTAGGGCTCCGCTTGCGCTGGCTGAGTGTTTCGCCCTGCAACAGGATGGAATCGTGCGGGCGGGGTGGTCGTTTGCCTTCGAAGGCAAGGAGTCCCTATGAGCACTTTGTTGGATACCCCCAAGCTTGGCTTTGGCTGCATGCGCCTGCCGCTGACCAACCCTGAAGATCAGAAGAGCATCGATATCGAGCACGTAAAGAAGATGGTCGACGCCTTTATGGAGGCGGGCGGTACCTACTTCGATACGGCATACGTGTACCACGAAGGCGAATCGGAAGTTGCCATGCGCAAAGCGTTGGTGGAACGCTATCCGCGCGAATCGTTCACCCTTGCCACCAAGTGCCTGGCTTGGGCTCAGCCTACTGCTGAAGCAGCGAAGGCATGCCTCGATACCTCGTTGGAGCGCCTGGGCACCGACTACATCGACTTCTATCTGCTTCACAACGTGGGCGGTCCCCGCACTGCTAAGTTCGACGAGTATGGCTTGTGGGAATGGGCAAAGCAGAAGAAGGAAGAAGGCGTTATCAAGCACCTGGGCTTTTCCATGCACGACAACGCCGAATGCCTGGACAAGCTGCTAACCGAGCATCCTGACATGGACTTCGTTCAGTTGCAGGTGAACTACCTTGACTGGGACGACCCGGTAGTGGAGTCGCGCAAGTGCATGGAAGTGGCGCAGAAGCACGGCGTGCCGGTAACCATCATGGAGCCCGCCCGCGGTGGCCGTTTGGCCGATTTGCCTGAACGCGGCGCCAACATCCTGAAGGCTGCCGCGCCCGACAAGAGCGTGGTTTCCTGGGTGTATCGCTTCTGCTACAACCTGCCCAACGTTATCACGGTGCTTTCCGGCGTTTCCACGCTTGAACAGGTAGAGGAAAACATTCGCGAATGGAAAGCAAACGAGCCTTTCAACGCTGCTGAGGAAAAGGCGCTTTCCGAAGCCATGGATGCGCTGAAGAGCGTGGGCCTTATCCCGTGCACCAACTGCCGTTACTGTGCAAAGGATTGCCCCGCTGGCGTGAAAATTCCCGAGATCATGAGTCTTTTGAACTTGGAGAAGATGACGGAAAACCGCGAGTTCGTAAAGGGGCAGTACTCCTGGCAGGCGGCCGATGGCAAGGCTTCCACATGCACTCAGTGCGGTGCCTGCGAAGATATGTGCCCGCAAGGCATCAAGATCATTGACCTGCTGGAAGACGCAGCCGACTTCTACGAGTAAGCGAAAGCGCCCGAAAGGGCGCTTTTTCATTTTGCGCTGGGTTGCCGAATGGTACAGAGCTCATGCGGTTTACTTGCCCGCACCCTTCATTCAAGGGCTCTTTATATTAAAAACGCGTTCATGCGTTACTTCCTAACTTACATCGATTCAGGTTTGTTTTTCATTTGGCCTTCCAACGTTAAAACGGTCTGAGAACTGAATTTTCAGCTCCTTTTCCCTTCTTCTGCGGCGCAATACTAGCGCCGAGCCCACCGCCTGGGCGTACTCACAGGCGGTGGGCAAAGAGGCAAAGAAGAGAAGAAGAGAAAAGGAAGAACTACCGTATGGAACGTCAGATTTCGAACGCGAAGCGCATCGTGATGGCGCTGATGGCTGTGGTTGTGGCCGCCGGTGCGCTGCTGTTCGCAACAGGATGCTCGAGTCAGAGCAAGCAATCGAGCGATCCGATTACCATGGTTTGGCTGCCCGACAATTCGTCTGCCGACCTGACTTCGTCCCGTGAAGCTATCGGCAACGTTATCAAGCAGGCAACCGGCCGCGACGTCGAGCTGATGACCACCACCGACTACAACGTTGCCATCGAGGCAATTTCGTCCGGTTCCGCGCAGATGGCCTTGCTTGGTGCAGAGGGATACGTTCAGGCAAATGCGAAGAACGGTGCTGTTCAGGCGGCTTTCACCAACAGCGACGAAAACGGCACGCTCGATGGCGCCTGCTACTACAGCCGCATCTGCGTTCCTGCTGATCAAGCCGCCAATTACCAAAGCGGTGACGGCTATTCGCTGGACAATTTGAAGGGCAAGAAGTTTTCCTTCGTTTCCGCAACGTCTACGTCCGGCTTCAAGATTCCTTCCAGCTCCATCATGAAGAAGTGCGGCGTTGGTTCTTCCGACGACCTGCTGCAGGATGGCACGTTCTTCAGCAAGAGCATGTTCGGCGATTCGCATCAGGGCTCTGCGGTTAACCTGCTTTCCGGCCAGGCCGACGCTGCCGCGTTCGACGATGTCGATACCGACATGTACTTCGATCTGGTGTCCGGCAAGGCCAACACTCCCGGCGCGGTGTACAAGGTGAAAGATGATGCATCCGCCCCGTTCGATTCGGTGCGCGGCAAGGAGTTCGCCATTATTGGGGTAACGCCGGTGCTGAACGCTCCCGTCTGCTACAACACCGACAAGCTTTCTTCCGACGAACAGCAGAAGATCACCGATGCCTTCTGCAGTGAGGAAACCGCCAACAACAAGGAGATTTTCGCCGACCCCGACGATGAGAATGCCAAGGCAATTTTCGAAAAGGATTCCGACAAGACCTGCTTCGTGAAGTGCGACGACGCATGGTACAACCCCATCCGCGAGCTTGGTGCATAAGCGATGGAGCAAAGTCAGGAACTGCTTACGGTGAAGGGCCTGACGAAAAGCTACGACGGCAAGGGGAAGGCGCTGCACGATGTGTCGCTTTCCCTTCGCCGCGGCGAATTCGTTACGGTTATTGGCTCTTCCGGCGCAGGCAAGTCGACGTTTCTGCGGTGCATCAACCGCCTTATCGAGGCAAGCGAGGGCAGCATCAAGTTCGATGGGCGCGAGATTACCCGCCTGAACAAGCGCCAGCTGCGCGAGGCACGCCGCAACATCGGCATGATCTTCCAGCACTACAATCTGGTGCATCGCGCTACGGCTATTGAAAACGTGCTACAAGGCCGCTTGGGCTACTTGTCCGATTTCCGCGGGATTTTCGGCCTGTACAGCGAAGAGGAAAAGCGCAGCGCATTCGAGATGTTGGACAAAATGGGCTTGGCCGATTTTGCTTATCAGCGTGCCGATCAGCTTTCCGGTGGCCAACAGCAGCGTGTAGGCATTGCTCGTGCCCTGGTGCAGGATCCGCTGCTTCTGCTGTGCGACGAGCCCATTGCCAGCCTTGATCCGAAATCTTCACGTGTGACCATGGAAATGCTGCGCTGGGTGGCCGATGAATTGGGCGTTGCCTGCCTGGTGAATCTGCATCAGGTCGATTACGCCATCGAGTATTCCGATCGCATCATTGCCCTGAAGAAGGGCTGCAAGGTGTTCGACGGCACGCCCGACGAGCTTGACGCGAAGACCATCGCCGCGATTTACGGTACGCCGTATGTGCGCGAACACGCCCATGGCGTCGATGCGCCGAGGTATGTGGGCGATGGCGCGGCTGCGAAGGCTGCCAAGGAAGACGAGCCTGTGCTTGCTGGGGTGGGCGCATGAGCTTGCCGTCGTATTATACGCAGCCTGCTGCAAGCGCGAACGCCGCGGGTGCAGGCCAGACGGTGCCCGCGGGTACGCCAAAGGGGGCGGGGCCTGGCTTTACCGGCTCCGCGAAACTCGACCCGAAGGCGCCTGAGGCACAGAAATTCTTCCGCAAGCGCAGCCTTGTTATTGCGGGGCTGGCTGTGGGGTTTGTTGCCATCAACGCTGTTTCGGGCGGATACGTGGGGTTCGACTTCGCCGAGGCTGTGGTGGATATCCCTTCTGGGCTTGCCTGGATGGCGGTGAATTTCCTGCCCAGTTCGGCTTCGCTGGAAAAGCTGCCGCAGATTTTGCCGGCGTTACTTTCCACCGTGCTTGATTCGGTGGCTTCCAGCACCACGGCAGCTGTGCTTACCTATGTGGTTGCCGTTTTAGGGTCGCGTTCAGTGGGGCTTGGCGGCGTGGCACAGGTTTTGGCACGCGGCATCGCTTCGCTGTTCCGCAATATTCCTGTGGTGGCCTGGGCGTTTATCTTGCTGTTCTCGTTCCATCAAAGTGAATTCACGGGCTTTTTGGCTTTGTTCCTGGGCAGCTTCGGCTACCTGACGCGTTGCTTTCTGGAAAGCATCGACGAGATAAGCCAAGGCACCATCGAAGCCCTTCGTGCAACAGGCGCCAGTTACCTGCAAATTGTGGCACAGGGGGTTATCCCGCTTTCCATCACGGCGGTGGTGAGCTGGATGCTGTACATGGTGGAAACCAATATCCGTGATGCAACGCTGGTGGGCATTCTTACTGGCACCGGCATCGGGTTCGTGTTCAACCTGTTTTACAAGAGCTTCCGTTACGACGCAGCGGGGTTAGTGATCCTGCTTATTGTGGTAGTGGTTATCTGCTGCGAGGCGCTTTCGAACTACGTAAGGAGGCGCATCATATGAGCAAGATTCCAATGTCCCCTGTTTCCGCTGATGAAAAGCTGAATTTCCCTGAAGAAGAAAGCCGGCTTGCCGAGGACGCACCTGTTCCAGCGACGGCTGACGTCGCGCGCGGCGTCTGTCCGGGGGAGCCGGAGAATAAGGCATGCATGGGCAAGATGGCGGACAAGACATGCGCGGGCAGCCCCGCCGGCGCGCGCACAACCCGCACGGGGCGCATCAAAACCCGGCGCCTGAACAAACCCAATGCGGTGCTTGCCGCAACGCTTGGGGTGCTGGCGGCGGTAACCGTGCTGACGTTCGTGCTGATGGATTACGGTGACACGCCTTTGGCCGTTGCTGCTGCCGATGCTGTGGGCGATTTCTTCACCATGCTCACGCAACCTGGGTTGGGCGGCCACTTCACCATGGCCGATTTGGTGGACGGGTTGTTCACCTCGTTGGCCTTGGCGACGCTCACCACAGTGCTCGGTGCGGTCATTGCGTTCGTGTTGGGGCTGCTTGCTGCCATGAACCTTTCCAATCGCGGCGTTTCCAATGTTATCAAGGCAGCCATGTCGCTGTTCCGCGCCATCCCCACCATTTTGTGGGTACTCATTTTCACGGTGGCTATTGGGCTGGGGCCCGAAGCGGCGGTGGCAGGCCTGCTGTTCCACGGCGTTGCCTACCTTACCAAGGCATATTCGAAAAGCTTCGAAGAAGTAGACCCGGGCGTGGTGGAAGCGCTGCGGGCATCGGGTGCCTCGTGGTGGCAGGTGGTGTTTTCGGCGGTGGTGCCGGAAAAGCTTACCGAAATCCTTTCATGGACGTTTATCCGTTTTGAAATCAACTTTGTGAATGCGGTGGCCGTGGGCGCCGTTGCCGGCGCTGGCGGCATTGGCTACCAGCTGTTCTTGGCGGGCAGCTTCTATTACGACATCCACGAGGTGGGAATAATCGTGTACTTCTGCTTGGCAGTTGCTCTTGTGCTTGAGGTGCTTTCCACCCAGCTGCGCAAGCGTTACCTCGTGCAGAACTAGGAGAGTAGATGAACAGAAAAGAACGAACACGCGTGTTGGTGGACGGCAATCGCAAGATGCTTTCCCGCATGGCCAGCGAAGCCGAACAGCATTTTGCCGTGGCAGTGGTAAAGGAGCCGGCCGAGGAACTGGTGATGCTGAAGATGCGCGAAGACGCACAGCGCAGCCTGTTTTATCTGGGCGAAGCGTTGATGACTTCATGCACGGTGCGCATTGGCAGTGCCCATGGCTACGGCATGGTGCTGGGCGAAGACCGCAAGAAGGCGCGTGATTTGGCGGTGGTAGACGCCGTGTATGCCGCTGGCGGCAACGAGCTTTTGCTGCGCGGTTGGGACGAGGCGCTCGCTGAAGAGCAGCACCGTTTGGACGAACGTGCGCAGAAGCTTTCGGAAGCGCTGCTTCGCACTCAGGTAGATTTTTCGACGATGGAAGTTCAAGGATGATAGCGAATACTTTGGAAACCCACCTGACGCAGCGGGCGTTTCGTCAGGTGCTGAACGCCTTTGCTCGCCCGGGCACGGTGGGGCAAGTCGATGCGTTCCCGAAATCGGGCGAAGCGCCTTTGCTGCCGCCGTATTTCGAGACGGCCCTGCGCCTGTTCGTTGACCAGGCGGTGACGTTTGCCGTTGCCGGGCCTGATGCGGAAAATATGAGCCGTTGGATTACCATGCAGACCCACGCCAAGCAGGCTGGTACTGCAGAAGCCGATTTCGTGCTGGTGCCTTCCAAAAACGATGAGGTGCAGTGCGAAGCGTTGCTGCAGGCCAAGGAAGGCACGTTGGTAGAACCCGAACTAGGTGCCAGCGTGCTGTTGCTGTGCGGTGCCGTTTCCGATGCTCCGGCTTCCGGGCTCCACTGCCTGGAATTGGAGGGGCCGGGAATCGAAACCACGGCAAAGTTGTATGTGAATCAGGTTGCGTGGGCACGTGCCCGCCAGCAGCGCGGCGATGAATATCCGTGCGGCATTGAGGTTCTGCTGGTAGACGAGGAAGGCAATGTTGCCGCCATTCCGCGCACCACCCGCATCGTGAGCATCGACGACATCGCATGCGATGGGAGGGCCGAGTAATGGGCTACGTTGCCGTACGTGGTGGCGGGCGTGCCATCGAAGAGAGCCTTAAGCTGTTGGAACGCGAACGGGTTGCCGGCAATGCTATGGCTTCGGTGAGCGAGATTGAAGCGACGTTCCCGGGGCTTATTGAGCAGGTTATGGGAGAGGCTTCGCTGTATGCGCCGCGCCTTGCCGCCGTTGCGCTGAAGCAGGCGCAGGGTTCGCCCGAAGAAGCGGTGTTCTTGCTGCGTGCGTTTCGTTCCACGCTCGAGCGGCCGTACACATCCCGCGTTATCGACACCCAGAACATGGCTGTTCAGCGCCGTATCTCGGCGGCATTCAAAGACGTGCCCGGCGGGCAGCTTCTGGGCGCCACGCGCGATTATTCGCATCGCCTCATCCGCTTCGACCTGGAAAACGAAACTGATGAAGACGCGGCAGAAGCGCGCCGCCAATTTGACGAAGAGCTTGAGGCGGCCTGTGCGGCGCTTACCGAAGAGGAACGCGCCCAGCACAAGCGTGCGGCTGATGGGCTGAAGGCTATGCCAAAAGTACTCGATTACCTGCGCAAAGAGGGTTTGATCGAAGAATGCGCCGACGATGACGCCCCGCCGGTTGATGTGACCATGGACCCGCTGGTGTTCCCCGCGCCGCGTTCCGCCCGCCTGCAAACGCTGGCGCGCGGCATGACGCAGGGCGTAACCGCCTTGGGGTATGCGGCCATTCGCGGCTTCGGGCCTTCGCACCCGACCGTGGGCGAGCTGCGCGCCGGCATGGTGGAAGTGCTGGTAGATCACCCTGTTGATGCGGGCGGTGAAGAAGACGCCTACTACTTGGGCAGCATCCCCGTAACGGAAGTGGAAAGCGTGTTTTCCGTCGACCGCACCGAAAACGGACGCGCGCGCATGGGTTTCAAGATGGGCTACGGCATGGTTATGGGGCATCAGGAAACCAAGGCCATTGCCATGAGCGTGCTTGATTTCTGCCTTGACCAGGGCGACAAGCGCTATCCCACGCAGGACGAGGAATTCGTGCTGTACCACGTGGATGGCGTTGAGGCCACGGGCTTTGTTTCCCATTTGAAGCTGCCGCACTACGTCACGTTCCAATCGAAACTTTCCAGCGTTCGTTCCACGGTAGAAGGGGATGGTGAGTAATGCGCCAGCTGTACAACTTCGCCTTTTTCGATGAGGCTTCGAAGCGCGAGATACGCCGTGCCATCATCAAAGGCGTTTCCATCCCAGGGCATCAGATTCCCTTCGCTTCGCGCGAAATGCCCATTGGCCGCGGCTGGGGCACGGGCGGCTTGCAGGTAACGCTTGCGCTGGTGGGCCGCGACGACGTGGTGAAGGTTATCGACCAGGGTGCCGACGACAGCGTCAATGCCGTGAACATCAAGAAGCTGATCGCTGAGACCACCGATGTTCAGGTGACCGAGAGAACGCAGGATGCAAGCCTTATCCAGTCGCGCCACCGCATTCCCGAGCAGCCGCTAACCGCAGATCAGATCCTTGTTCTGCAGGTTCCCACACCCGAGCCGCTGCGTGCTTTCGAACCCAGCGAAGCCAAAACACGCACGCTGCATGCCGAAGCCGACTACACCGGGGCGTGGCTGGGGCTGTTCGATCAGATTGTGCGCTACGGCCACACCACTACCGACGCCGACCACCCGTGTTTGGTGGAGGGCCGCTACGTTATGGCGCCTTCGCCCATTCCGCGCTTCGACACCATGAAGCTGAACCAGGCGCAGAACCTGACGCTTTTGGGGGCGGGGCGCGAAAAGAAGATCTACGCGGTGCCGCCCTTCACCAACGTGCAGCCGCTCGATTTCGAAGACTACCCGTTTGCGGTGGAGGGCTTCGAGGGCAAGAGCTGCCGCTTGTGCGGTGCCACTGGCGTGTACCTCGACGAATTGGTGGACGAAGCAACCAGCGAAACCTACTACCAGTGCAACGACACCGCCTTCTGCCAGGAAAGGCGAAAGAAAGGGGAGGCGCGATGAAGAAGGTGCCCGTAATGGATCAGGATCCCTGCCTGCAGGTAAGGCACGTGGTAAAGCGGTTTGGTGAAGGGTGCGCGTATTGCCTGAACGGCGGTGAGCTTGAGCGCAACATCTGCCCTAAATGTAAAACGGTGCATGCGGTGCGCGACGTGAGCCTTGATTTGTTCCCTGGTGAAATCGTGGGCATCGTGGGCGAGTCGGGCAGTGGCAAATCTACGTTCATGCAGTGCCTGTACTTCGACCAGATTGCCACGGCGGGTACGGTGCGCGCCATTCCCTACGATGGCGGGCAGGCGAATCTTTTGGAGCTTTCCTCGCAGCAGAAGCGCCGGGTGCGCAACACCGTGCTGGGCATGGTGTACCAGAATCCGTACTTGGGCTTGCGAATGGGCTTTTCCTCGCTTTCGAACATTGCCGAGCAGATGATTGCCGCCGGCAACCGCAACGTGGAATCGATGCGTGCCCGCGGCAATGAACTGCTGGAAAAGGTGAACATTCCGCTTACGCGTGCAGGAGATGCGCCTGCCACGTTTTCCGGCGGCATGCAGCAGCGCGTGCAGATTGCCAAAGCGCTTTCCAACAACCCGCCCATTTTGTTGCTGGACGAGGTGACCACTGGCCTTGACCTTTCGGTGCAGGCTAGCGTGCTTGACCTGATTCTGCAGATCAAACGCGATTTCGGCGTAAGCATGCTGGTGGTAAGCCACGACCTGGGCGTTATCCGTATGCTTGCCGACCGCACATTGGTGATGCTGAACGGCCAGGTGGTGGAGCAGGGCCTTACCGACCAGGTTTTGGAAGACCCGCAACATGCCTATACCCAGCAGTTGGTGTATTCGCTGCTGTGATGCGGGCTTTTGCCCGGCGGCGCGGGTGCGGCTTTGCCCCTGCGTCGCATAGATGAAGAACTCAACGCAAGGAGAACTACCTTTATGGAAGCAAATTCGCTGGTGATTCGCGGCGGTAACGTGGTTACTGAAGAGGCGATCCTTCCCAATCACGATATCGTGGTGGAAAACGGCACCATTGTACGCATTGCTCCGACGCTGGCAAATGCACGCATGGTTGATGTCAAGCTGGAGGAAAACACCTCGGGCATGGTGGTAGACAGGGAAACGGGTTTTCCCGTAGTGGACGCGCGCGGTGCCTATGTGGCGCCTGGCATGATCGATGTGCATTCCGACTACATCGAATCGGTGGCATCGCCTCGTCCCAGCGTGGTGATGGACTTGCCCACTTCGCTGTACAAGGTCGACCGCGAGCTGGTTTCGCACGGCGTTACCACCATTTACCACTCGCTTTCCGTGTACGGCGCCAACATTTTCGACCATAAGCCTATTCGCGATTTCGAGAATGTGAGCAAGCTGGCCGATTGCATTGCGCAGATGCGCGAAGGGGAAGAACACGACCACCTTATTCGCCATCGCCTTCACCTGCGCCTGGAGCTTGATTCGGTGGACCGCGTGGACGAGGTGTACTGCTATTTGCAGGCGGGCAAGGTCGATTTGATTTCGTTTATGGACCATACGCCTGGCCAGGGCCAATATCGCGACCTGCTGGTGTTCAGCAATACCATCAAGGGATACCGCGACGGCATTTCCGACGATGAGGTAGCTCGGATTGTGACAGCGCAGCAGAACGCCGCCAAAATCGGGCCCGAGCAGTTGGAAGAGTTGGCAGATTTAGCGCATGAGCAGGGCATTTCCGTTGCTTCACACGACGACGATTCAGTGGAAAAGCTCGACTACATGGGCACGCTCGGTGCCGCTATCTCGGAATTCCCCGTCGATATGGAAACGGCGCGGGAGGTGCATAACCGTGGCATGTACACGCTGGCGGGTGCCCCGAATGTGATGATGGGGCACAGTCATTCGGGCAACCTTTCGGCACGCGAGGGTGTGGCTGAAGGCGTTATCAGCATGCTGTGCAGCGACTATTACCCAGCGGCGCTGATCGATGCGGTGTTCATTTTGCATCGCGAATGCGGCATGCCGCTGCCGCAGGCATTTGCGCTGGTTACGGCCAACCCCGCCAAAGCGGTGGGCTTGTACAAGGAGGTTGGCTCCCTCGCTGTGGGCAAGCGCGCCGACATCCTGCTAGTGCGCGAAATCGGTTGCACGCCCGATGCCCAAACCACTACGCCGGCTATCACGCGCGCGTTCGTGGGCGGCAACTCGGTGTACCGCTCGCATTATCCCGATCAGCCGCACGGCTACGAGCGCTAGGAGGCAGCTGTGGAAGAGCTTCTGAAGATCGAAGACCTTTCGAAGTCGTTCGTGATGCACCGCGCCAATCGCCGCATTTTGGGGTGCCAGCACATCAGCCTTTCCCTTGCACCGGGTGAATTCGTGGGCATTACCGGGCGCAGCGGCTCGGGGAAATCGACCATTTTGCGCTGCATCTATCGCACGAATTTGCCTGAATCGGGAGCTATCTGGTATGACTCCGAGGCATTCGGGCCGCTTGATTTGTGCCAGGCAACCGAGCGCCAGATGCTGTACCTGCGCAAATACGAGATGGGCTACGTGTCTCAGTTCTTAAATGCGCTGCCGCGCCAAAGCGCGTACGACATTGTGCTGAAAAGTGCGTTGGAAACATTCGGCGCCGCCGATGCCGAGCGCGCCAAGCAGGAAACCGAGCGCATGCTGCACCACTTCGACATCGATGAATCGCTGTGGCCGCTGTACCCGCGCACGTTTTCCGGCGGCGAAAAGCTGCGTTTGAACATCGCCGCCGCCATGATCAAGCAGCCGCGCCTGCTTTTGCTTGACGAACCCACGGCATCGCTCGATGCAGCTTCGAAGGTGAAGGTGCGCGAGCTTATCGAGCAGCTTAAGGCGCAGGGCACCACCATGCTGGGCATTTTCCACGACTTGGAATTCATGGAAGGCTTGTGCGACCACGAGTTCAACATGCAGAAAGGGGAGATGGTGGAATGAGCGAATGGGAGGGCGCCCAGGAGCGCACAGCCCAGGCGTTTCGCCAGGAGGAGCTGTGGGACGTGCTGGGCGTGCGTCCTGGGCAGGAGTTTCGCGCCGACTTGCACGCGCACACCACGCTTTCCGATGGGTCCGATACGTTTGTGCAGCTGATGGGAAAGGCGCGCGTGCAAGGCCTGAGCCATATGGCGGTGACGAACCATGACACCACGGTTGGCCTTGACCGCATTGCGCAACAGGCAGCTGAGCAGGGCTTTTCGGTGGTGTGCGGCGTGGAGATAAGCGCATGGGATTCCACTGCCAAGCACCGCGTGCATATTTTGGGGCTGGGCCTTACCGAAGAAGCGCCCGCGGTACGCGATCTGTGCTCTGCCACCTTGACACGTCGCAGCGCCAACACCGCATGGCAAATGCGTCAGCTGCTAGATGCCGGTTTCGATGTGGATGTGGACTACGCAGCGGAATTGGCGGCGCAATCTACCGGGTTTTACAAGCAACACTTGATGGCGGCGCTTACCGATGCGGAATTCACCAGTGCCGAGTATCAGTTGTTGTACAAGACGCTGTTCAAGAATGGCGGCATTGCCCAGCGCGACATCCAGTACGTGGACATGTGCGATGCCGTTGACGCCATTGTGGCTGATGGCGGCGTTGCGGTGTTGGCGCACCCGGGGCAGTTCGACAACTACGAGGCGCTTCCCGCCTTGGTGGACGCCGGCCTTTCCGGCATAGAGAAGTACCACCCCGACCACGACTATCGCGACACCCAGCTATGCGAAGAGCTGGCCGCACGCTACAGCCTGTTCTGCACCGGAGGCAGCGACTACCACGGCCGCTTCGGTAAAGTCCCACACCCCGGCTACCGCTTCATAACAGGCAAAGCACTGTAGCGGGAGCTGGAAACGCCGTCGGGAGCAGCAGGAAGGATACTTGGTGGGCCCGGATGCTCGCAGTCGGCATCTCCGCCCCAAATCAACGGTAGCCCGGAAACCTCCCCGGAAGGCGCGATGCTGAGAGAAGCACTCTGAACACTATTCCTGTTAAGAAGCCCGAGAGGGCTTCTTTTCCAAAAGCATGAAGCAATGCAACTTTCTTCCAGCTGCGGCATTGTTGGTAAAAACAGCGAGCGGGAGATCTGGCGAGTGCAGCTGGCTTGAAAGAGGAAGGGGCTAGCCTAAGGGCTGCCCCGATCGATTGAATGCCAGATGTGCCGCCAGGCTCCCGCACAGCGTCATCGCGTTTAATGCGAAAGAGCTTCGTTCGGTAGAACGAAGCTAAATACCCAACCCTCCCATGTTGTGGAAGCGCTTCTGCAGCATATCGGTGGGGTAGGCGGTGTCGCAAAACTGCTCGAGCGCGTTTTGCGGCGGCACCCCGTCGGTGCGCGCATCGGCTCGCAGCAAAACGGTGATGGTCATGAAGATGTCGAGGATCATGAAAATGGTCAGCGCACCTGTGGCAATGCGATACAAGGTACCCGACGTATTCACATGGTCGAAAATGCGCTGGCATAGCTGCAGCCCAACTTTGATCCAAAGCACGCTGATAGTGCCCCAAATAAGGCAATGGAACACATCGGTGCGGCCGTCGAAGTTGAAGGGAATGTTCAAGTAGCTCCACGCTACCACGCCCCAGAAGGTTTCCATAGCCCAGCTGGCGAAATACTCCAGGCTGCCGCCTACCACAGCGCCAACTGCTAGAAGCAGAGGGACGCCCTTGTCTTGCAGCGGTTCGAGCAACATGGTTAGCAGCACGGCGGCCAAACCGTAGATGGGTGAAAACGGACCCCAGATGAAGCCGGCGCGGCTTTCCAGTTCGCCGAATGCCAGAAGATGCTGCAGCGTTTCGCCGGCAAGCCCGACCACCGACATGCCCATGAAAATCCAAACCAGCTGACCGGGATGCTCGGCCAGGTGCGTTTGCTTGTGGGTTGCCGTAGAGGCATGACGGTTCAGTTCGCGAGCAAGTTCGACCACAGCAATCCTTTCTTTTCGGTGGACCTAACGTTCAGTTGCAGGCTTGCTTTTAGGGCATTCCTTCAATTTCGCCGCAAGGTTCCCGCAGTGCAGCTTTGCGTTGTTGCCGATGGACTTTCGGCTGCCGCGCGAAGCGGGCGTTTGCAGCACTATTTATTGTAACGAGCGTGTTTCGTGAAAAAGCGCCGCATCGGAAAAATTCCACAACAAATGATGAATAGTGAACGGACTGTTGAGATACATCGGAGGCAGGCTCCTTTGCGCGGTGGGGCACCGAGGTGCTCCACCGCTGCTTTGCCGCACGGAAGGAATCGGTCCCGCGGTTGAAAGAACGTCAGAAAGCTGTTCTTGCCGGGTGTCCTTCCGCGGTTTTTCGGCTGTTAGTCCAGGGCGCTGCGGCAGGCGAAGAGCGCGTTGGCCAGGTTGGCAAGGCGCACGGTGTACAGGCTGCTGTCGGGAGCGTTGGTCATGGTGCTCATGAGGTAGGTGGTACCGTCAGCGCATTCGATAAGTCCCGCATCGCACAGCCCGGTGAAGCGCGCACCGCTGGCGCACCAGCCGGCTTTGTTGCGCACGGTTTGCACCCCATCGACACCGCCCACGCCTGCGCGAATGAACGAAACGTTGGTTTGCGCGTACAGCGAAGCCAAGTGCTGAGCGGTGGGCGTTTCGGTTTTCAGATACTGGTACGTGTGCAGCCACAGCAGCGCCGATTCGCGTGCTGAATAGCGCGGGAAGTGGGTGTCGTGCATGATGGCGGAATCGACGCCGCAGGCAGAAAGCCAGTCGGCAAAGCCCGAGCTGTCGTAGGCGTTGCGCAACGAGCTGAATGCGTTGTTGTCGGAATTCAGGATCATGGGCTGCAGTAGCGAATCGATGGAACTCGAAATTCCTGCGCCCGCCGAATCGGCGCCGGCGGGGTAGGAAGTGTCGGCATCGCCCAGGTGCTGGCACAGGTAGGCGCCGTACGGGCCCTTGAACGAGCTTGCTCCGTACACCCGCGAATCCAGATTGTAAGCAATGCCCTTGCCTGTGCTCAGGTTGATGAGCGTGAAGCCGACGGTGTATCCGCCGCTTTCGATGTCCTTCGCGGCAGAAACCAAGTTGGCCTGTTCCTCTTCGGGGATGGCGTGCGCTTCCTGGCCTGCTACCAGGGAAAACGTTCCCGGTGCGCTGGCATAGGCATCGATGCTGTTCAGTGCGGCGGGCGTAAGCGAGCACGCGATGAAATCGGCCGCTGCCTTGTTCGTTGCTTCGTCGAGCGAAGCTGCTGTTGCGTTGGCCGTTTGTTGCATGAAGGTGTCGCTCAGGGGCAGCCCATTTGGTTGCTTGGGTGCGGCGTTGCCTGCAACAGCGGCGCCGATGCCCACCACGGCGCATAGTGCAACGGCGGCTGCAGCGGCAGATGCCTTTTTGTTCAGTCCCAGGAAATGGCCTGCTTTGGCCAGGTAGGTTTTTGCGGTGTCGGTGATGTGAGCGAATGAATCGCTAGCCTGCTTGTTGGCGTCAGCGGACTTTGACTGCTCGCTTTCCTCTGCTGAATCCTCTGCTGCGCTATCTGCGGAAGAGTCTGTTTCGCCTGATGCAGAGACGTTTTCCTCTTCAGGGTTTTCTGCCTTCGAAGCGGAAGGCTCATCTGCGTTCTTGGGCTTTTCTGGGGAATGCGAAGATTCATCGCTCTCGTTCGCGGAGTTTACTTCTGGGTTTTTGCTCTCCGCATCGGGCTCCGCTTTCGCGTTTGCGGTTGAATCGGGGTTGGTGTTGCCCGCCTGGCCCGCATCGTCGGCCGATTCGTTTTCGGTGCCGCTATCGGGCTTCGAGAGCTTTTCGGTGCCTGCTTCTTCGGCGGAAGCTGTATCTTCTGCGCTATCGTTGTCGGTTGCTTCCGTCGCTTCGTCAGCACCGCCGGCAGATGCCGTTTCTTCGTTGGTCGTTTCGTCGTTTTCGTTGTGGGGGATGTCTTTTTCGCTCATGGTAATAATGGTACGCGAGCTTGTTTTGACTGACATTTCACGTGCTGCGCAATCAAAATTTTTTCATGCTTTATTGGACGCATGCGGCAAGTCTGTTGGGGTGGGGCACCTGACGGCGCAAATCGTCGGTTGGGAAAACGTTTGCCGCGGTAAACATGACGCTGTGATGATGATTCGTTGAAAAGCGGCAGTTACACGGTATGATGCAAAAAGATGTATCGTTCCTGCGCACTGCAGGACATGTGAGACCAACGGTGGCGGCGCCACCAGAATAGGAGATGTTGCTGTCGTGAACGATTCCGACGGCGGCGGTCGATGTAGCTCGGCCCGAAAACGCACCGTACAACGCAATACCTTTGCTCATGGTCCCGCGCGGCCTTTGTCTTCATGTGAAGATAGGGCTGCGTTTCTTTATTTCCGCACAGCGACGAATGCAATGCTGCGCAAACGCCTTTCCCTGCTGGCCGACGTAACGCGCCTGATGCCCTTCCCAAGGGGAGGAATGGCTGTGTAGCCTCGCTTTTTTGCTGTTGTTCTGAACGGGGAAAATAAGGACAGTCCCCGTCTTCCCGCTTTTTCAAGGAGTTATGTGCCTCAATGCCTATTTGGTTGAGTTTGATATTAGTTGTGCTGTTTCTGCTGATGAACGCCTTCTTCGTTATTGCGGAGTTTTCGCTGGTACGTGTGCGCAAGTCGCAGATTGAGATTTTGGTGGAAGAAGGCCAGAAGGGCGCCAAGCGCGCGCTGCAGATGGCCGACAACGTAAACGAGTACCTTTCGGCGTGCCAGCTGGGCATTACGCTGGCATCGCTCGCGTTGGGCTGGTTGGGCGAACCGGCGTTCGCCGCGTTGTTCCATCCCATCTTCGCGTTCTTCAACTTGCCCGACACGGCGGTAACGGTGATTTCGGTGGCCATCGGCTACTTCGTTATGACCACGCTGCACGTGGTTACCGGCGAGCTGATTCCGAAGAGCATGGCCATCCTGAAAACGGAGAGTTACGCGTTGCACACGGCGGGACCGCTGTACGCGTTCTATCGCATCACGTATCCCATCATGTGGCTGTTCAACGCCACCACCAACGGCGTTATGCGCCTGACCGGGCATGACAAGAAGAACGAAACCGACGCGTATTCCGAAGAGGAAATCAAGCTGCTGTTGGAAGAAAGCGCCGAAAGCGGCTCGATTGAGCAGGACCAGTACCAGTACTTGGATAACATCTTCGACTTGGACGACAAGGATGCGAAGGCCATCATGACGCCCCGTACCGAGGTGCTGGCCATCGACTACGACGACGACCTTGCCACCAACCTCGACTTCATGGGCAAGAACAAATTCACGCGCTATCCGGTGTTCCGCGAGGACAAGGACAACATCATCGGCTTCGTGCACATCAAGGATGCCTACCTGTTGCCTGAAGGTTCCACGATGAAGGATTTGAAGATCCGCACCATCCAGGCGGTGCCGGAGAGCATTTCCATCGCGAAGCTCCTGCAGGTGCTGCAGGCGAAGCACACCAAGATTGCCGTAGTGGTTGACGAACACGGCGGCACGTCGGGCATCGTTACCATGAGCGATGTGGTGGAGCAGATCATCGGCCGCATGGAAGACGAGTATCTGCATGACGACCAGGACGAGATTCTGAAAGTGGGCGAGCATCACTATTTGGTGGATGGCTCGCTGCCGGTTGACCAGTTCGTCGACTTCATCGGCTTCGAGCCGGTGCCGGTGCTCGACTACGAGACGGCCGGCGGCCTGATGCTGGACTTGCTGGACAAGATCCCCACCGAAGGTGATTCGTACGTGCTGCATCACGAGGGCAAGAAGATCACGCTGATGGCGCGCGTGATGGACGGCCTGCGCATCGACAAGATTGACGTACGTTTCGAAGACGACCCCGAAGCAGAAGAAGAGCCGGAAGACGAATAACAAATTGGGGACTGTCCCCATTTTGTTGTTTAGTACTTTTGGGCTTCGTGGAGGGCTTTGGTGTAGATGGCGTAGTGCTCGGGGCGGTGGGCGTCGGAGGCTACGTAGTCGGCTAGGCCTTCCTTCAGCAGGGCTTTGGCAGTGCGGTGGCGTTTGTCGAAGCGGCCGCCTTCCACGAAGTTTGCCGAAAGCTGCAAACGACAGCCCATATCCTTCATTTCGTAGGCAATTTCCATGTTATCTTGTACAGCCTTATAGCGTTCGGGGTGCGCCACGATAACGGTGATGCCCTGGCTTTGGATGGAGTACACGGCGCGCTGCCAGTTAACGGGCAGCGCTGCAGTGGAAAATTCCAGCAGTAGCAAGTCGGTGCCTTCGATGCAGAGCTTCGGTGCGGTTTCCACACCCAGTTCGGCGAGCTTCTTCCAGTACACCTCGAACCCCAGGTTGGTGCGAATGCCCATCTGCGCGGCATGTGCTTTGAACGCACGGTATTGCCGCTGGATAAGCGGCAGGTTGAAGTTGCTGGTACGGCAATGCGGCGTGCACACGATGTGGTCGATGCCGGCATTGTGTGCGGCAACCAGCATCTGGCCTGTTTCGGCGGGAGTGCGCGCGCCGTCGTCTACGCCGGGGAGTATGTGGCAGTGGATATCGAACATGCGCAGTTCCTTTCGGGGTGCGTGTGGCTGCTTGGTAACAAAAAGGGGACTGTCCCCTTTTGCTATTTCGAGGGTGCGTCGCCGATTTCGTGGTAGTAGACGTTCAGTACCGTTTCGTACACGTTGGTTTTGTCCAGGTAGAACTCGGCGAACTTCTTGCCCTGCTGCATCTGGCCCTGCAGCGTGGTTACGTCTACGCCAGAAATGCCCGTGTTCAGCACCGTGCTGGCAAGGTACGTGAAGTCGTCAACGCCTAGGTTGGTGGTGCCGTTGTTGCGCGCCACGTTGAACAAGTTGACGAGCGTACCCACATTGCCCTTTGCCTGCGCAAACGCTTCCTTGCAGAATGCCTGCACGAACTGCGATTGACGAGCTTGGCGGTCGAGCGACGAATTCAGCACGGAAGTGTCGCGCCACTGGATGTACTTCAGCGCATTGTTGCCGAACAGAACCGTGTCCTGCCCCTTCACGATGTTGGTGCCAGGGATGGTTTGCAACGGCGTTACCGGCACGCCGCCCACTGCGTTGGCCAGTTCACCGACGCTGTCCATATCAAGGGAAACATAGTTGTTCACCGGCATGTTGTACAACACACGCGAAACAGCTGCCGTGGTGTACTGGCTGCTGGTTTCGCCGCCGTCGCCGTAGGCAAAGGCAAGGCACAGCTGCATGGTGTCCATGCCGGTGAAGTCGCTGCCCATGAATTCGCCCACTTCAACCATGGAATCGCGCGGGATGCCGATGGCAGTTACCTTGCCGGTGTCCAGGTTAGCGGCAAGCACCATAACGGCATCGGCCTGGCCTACGTTCTTGCCGGGCACCACCTGTTCGCTGCGGCGGTCGTAGCCGATGACGGCGATAGACGCCATATTTTCGTTCAGGCCGTACAGCTTGCCGTTGTATTCGACGGTCTTGCCTTCGTCGTACGCCACGCCTTCGCTCTGCACGTTGGTGGCGGTGTTGGCATCTTTCACGGACTGCTCACCCATTTTGGTGAGGGCGAACACCGTGCCGGCGGCAATGGCTGCAATAACAAGGATGACTGCCAACACGATACCGGCGCGTTTCAGGCCCTTGTGCTTCTTGGCGTGCTTGCGCTTTTTCTTCTTGCGAATGAGCGTTTCGGGGTGCGCTGCAGGATCGACTTCGGCGTAACTGGGGATGGCGGCTGTTGCGTCTACCTTAGAAGCACTGTCGGTTGCCGGGGTCGGGTCAGCGCTTGCTCTGCCCACGCTGGAAATGCTCGTGAGCTCTGCAGGTTCCTGCGCGTTCGCCTGTTCCTTGCCGTTCATATTGTTAGTAGGTTTGCTGGTCACTTACCAATTCTCCTGTTACCAAATACCTTCTTACCAGGTGGTTTGCGTCACCCGTGCACGTGCTTAGCCGCACAATCTTGTCAGAATCGGCGGAAAGCTGCACGCCCTCGCGCACATTTTTCACCAGCGAATCGGGGCTCAACACCATGTTGAAATACTGCTGCACCACCGCCTTGTCGGTGAAGTTGAACGAATTCAAAATGTGGCGGTTGTCGTACTGGTAGGCAGAAATCACGCGGTACGTAAGGATATGCCCATCGGTGTAGATGTGCATATCCTGGTGCGAATCGAAGAAATCCTTGTTCTCGAAGTAATGCAGCGTGGCGAACATCCCGCCCGAGTTCATGTTGTGACCGTACAGCACCGTTACCGGGTCGGAGAAATCGGTCTTGTTGGCCAGCTGTGAATAGATGGCGCCCGCTTCGGAGTAATTGCCGTCTTTGTCGTGTTTCAGGTAGTACGAATCGTCGGTGGGGTTTTGCAGCACGGGGTAGTTCACGTTGGTGTCGGGAATGTAGATCCACGCGTAAATGTCGGGGTTTTCCACGCGAAGGCTGGCGAAGTCGATGGGGTTTTCCACCTTAGAATCTTCTTCGGAAGCAGGGGCGGAAGGCGCGGGGCCGGCACCTTCGTCGGCGGCTTGCTGCGTTGTCCAGGTTTGCCACACCATACAGCCTACGCCCGCCAAGGTAAGCACTACCAGCACGGCGAACACGATGGAAAGCGCAATTACCTGCGGCTTCTTTTTCGATGCGCCAGCGGCGCCAGCCGGTGCGGCATCGCTTGAAGCATGCTTGCCATGCTGTGGTTCGGCGTTCGGTATGTCGGAGCGGTTCTTCAACATTCTTTCCTAAAACAGCGATGGGCGCAGTGAGCGCCCATCGATAGTGGTATGTGGGTATCGGCGGCGGTGGGCGAAGCCGATGGGGCACGCTTGCATGCTAGGTTGCTGGGTTGCGGTTGCCCATAGGCGCGATCGCAACCTATGCTCCGCGTGCTTGCCTGATGTGTGCGGGGCGGCATTGCCGAAGCAAACAAAAAACCCGCACAACCCTGCACGGCAACCAGCTGTTGCAAGCGGTAAGCGCCTAAATGCGCGTGCTCTTGTGGCGCGGCGTCTTGCCGGCAGCACCCACGGCGCGGAACGCCCCGGTGGGGAACTGCTCCATGGGGCTGTGCATGCCCTGATGAGCCGCCGCCTGGCGTGCTTCGCGCTGGCGTTCCACGGCCTGGCTGCCTGCGCGCACTGCCTGCTGCGGATCGATGCCAGCCTTGCGAGCCCACTGCTCAATATCATCGGCAGCAATATCGCGCGCGTCGGCGGACTCGTTTATGACAGGCTCGTTCTTCTCACGCTTGGAAACGCGCTTGCCTTCTTCGTTGTAGTAGGCGTAGTAGTAATCGTTCTGCGCCTCTTCCTGCGAAAACGTGATAACCGTGCCCAGAATGCGTGCGTTTGCGGCCTTCAGCTGCTGCACGCCGGCCAGGATGGCATCGCGCTTTTCGCCGCGTTCGCGAATGGCGTATACCGTGCCGTCTACCAGGTTGGAAATGATGGCGGCGTCGACGAACACGCCCACAGGCGGGGTATCGAAGATAACGTAGTCGAACATCCCACGCAGCTGATCTACCAGTGCGGCGAAGCGCTTGGTGGAAAGCACGTCGGGCGGGCTGGGGATGTTGGGCTCGGAATCCATGAAGAACAGGCCCGGCTTTTCGGTGGGGGTGATGGCGCTCTGCAGCGAAGCGGAGCCCGCCAGCACTGAGTACAGCCCGTAGCGCGGGTGGATGTTCAGCATGTTGCCAATGCAACGGCGGCGCATGTCGGTGTCTACCAGCAGCACGCGCTTGCCAGAATCGGCAATGGCACAGGCCAGGTTGGTGCACACCACGGTTTTGCCCTCGTCGGGGCCCGTGGAGGTGATGGCGATAGTCTTAACCTTTTCGTCGATAGACGTAAAGCGGATATTGGCCAAAAGCGTGCGCGAAGCGTTGTTCAGCGCGGGGATTTGGAACGACCCAAGGCGCTTGCGGTTCTTCTTTGCCATGCTATTTCCCCTTTCCGTTTATTTCGGGCATGCGGGAAAGCACAGGCAGCCCCAGCAATTCTTCGGCGTCTTCGCCGGACTTCACAGTGTTGTCCAACATGTCCAACAAAACGATGATGGCGATGGCCACGAACAGGCCCGCCAGCAGTGCAACCAACGTGTACATGGTGCGGTTGGGGCCCGAAGGGGTATCGGGCGCGGTGGCGCGGTCGATGACGTTAACAGCTTCCAGCTTCATGGCTTCCACGGCGGCGTCGGACGTGCGGTCGGCCAATTCGTTAGCAACGCGCGCGGCGGCATCGGGGTTCTTGCCGGTAACGGTAAGCGTGATAACGCGGCTGGTGGTGTCGGAAGAAACGTTAACCGTGAAATCGTCCAGGTTCTGCATGCCCAGCGCCTTTGCCGTGGAATCTACCACAGTGGAAGTTTTGGCGATCTTGGCAAGGTCGTTTGCCAGCTGCTGGGAAGCCTGCGTGTCCGAGCTGGTTACTTGCGTTTGGCCGTTGGCGCTGCTGCTGCTTTGCGTAAGCACGTACAACGAAACGCTGGCGGTGTAGTTGTTGGTCATGAAGCCCCAGCAGTAGGCGGCGGTTGCGCCGGCGAACACCAGGGGCAGTATTACGACGAGGTACCACTTCTTGCGAAGGAGCTCTAGCAGCTCGAGCAGGGTCATGGGCGAATCTCCTTGAATAGGCGGGCAGCGCGGTGTGCGCGAACTTCCCTGTTACGGAAAAGAGAGGGCGCAAGGGCCCTCTCTTCGTTACTTACGTACGTTTTGCCAAGTAGCGCGTGTGGCGCAGGCTGGCATTATTTGGTTGCCTTCTTGCGAAGAACAGCGCCTACGCCGATGGCAGCAACAGCGCAAACAGCGGTAGCGCCGGCAACGCCAGCGAAGCTAACGCCGGTTTGCGGGGACGTTGCGCTTGCGTCGGTGGTGGCGCCGGTAACGGTTGCGGTGTCAACCGCGATGGTTACCAGGGAAAGGCCGTCGGTGGCAACGGTTGCCGTGCCGTTGGAAACGGTAGCGGTCTTGGTTTCGCAGCCCAGGTTTGCGTCGCCGTTCTGATGCTCAATGAACACGGTTGCGGTTGCGCCGTTGTATTCAGCGAGGTTGCCGAAGGTGAAGGTATAGGTGCCGGAAGTGGAATCAAGAGGCTCGTCGTACACCTTGAAGGTGCCTACGATTTTCATGGTTTCCGTAAGCTGGGTGTTGGAAGCCTGCTGATCGGTGGGCTCTACGATAATTTGGCTGTTGCCAGTGGTGTTGCCCGTAACCGTAAGCGTTGCGCCCTGGGTGGCGGTTGCCGTGTTGGACGTTACCTTCGAAGGGCTGCCTGCTGCCCATGCCAGAACCGGCATGGCTGCAACCAGCGCAAAGGTGCACACCAGAGCTGCGATTTTCTTCTTCATTGGTGCCTACTCCTTCATGTATAAGCGTTAGTAAACGTGACACTATCACATATTTGTTCAATGGTACCCCAGGTACAGGCAAATGAACAGGGAAAACAGAGCGAATGGCGAAACGTTTTGTTACCCGTGGTACAGGGCATGTGCTATATTTTTCATCTTTCGCCCAAGTGAACAGGTTCAATGGTATTCGGCGCGTATGGCAAGCGTGTTAAAACTGGTGCCGCTCCCTGTACGGGAGGGGACATTCGGCAACGTTTTTTCGCATGAACCTGTTTTGTTGCGCTAGAATCTACCAGGTGTTTTGTTGTTGGAAGGCAACGCTTCACCCCTCCCATACTTATGCGCCCTTAACGGTACTTGCACGAGTGCCAGTTGGCGGATAAGGAACAAACGCTTTAGCGATAAAGCAGTGGCCGTTTTAGCGGCGGGCTTGTGCCCCCCTAATTGTTCGGCGGTTTCGGTCGAAAGCCCACGTCTGTTCAGTGCGTTCGCGCATAAGGGCGAAGCTATGCCTTTGTGTACGGAAGGCGGCGGCTGTGTGGTACGTGGTGCAAACGCTTGCGGGCAAGGAAGAATCTGCCTGTAAGGCAATTCGCCAAGCGGTGGCCGCCGAAGAGCGGCAAACCGAAGGCCGGAACCAAAAGCCACTGCTCGAAACCTGTTTTGTTCCGCGTTGCCGCGCTTTGAAAAAGCGCGATGGCAAGCTTGTGCCCGTGATGGAGGCGCTGTTCCCCGGTTATTTGATAGCGGTAACCAGCCGCGTTGAAGATTTGGCGGCGTGTATCCGCGGCCATGTGCGAAGTGCGCGCTTGATTGGCGGGCAAGACGAAGCGTTTGTTCCCCTGAACAGGGATGAAGTTGCGTGGATCGATGCATTCACGCACTGCGGCACCCAGGCAATCGAGGTATCGACAGCCGTGGTGAGTGCCGGGGACGAGGTGCAGGTTGTTGCGGGCCCGCTGATGGGCCGCGAAGGCTGGATAAGCAACGTGAACCACCGCAAAAAGGTGGCGTATCTGGAAATTCCCGCGTTCGGCCGAACAATACACGCTCAGGTAGGCATACGAGTGGTGCGCAAGCGCTAGCCGGCAAGGCAGCGCAGGGCGCCAAGCAAGTGGCGCGCTGGCGCCAGATATACGAGGGCATGCGCGAAAAGCAATTACAGAGGCATATAACATCCGGCGGCGAATACTGCCGTTTTTTATTGCCCGAATACGGTTGCAATGGGCGCATGACCTGCAGGAATGAACGGTAACTTGCCGACGGGAGGAACTCCAGAAACTGGGGACGTAACAGCTGGTTTGAGTGAAGCGGTAATAGAAGCAGATACGGGAAAGAAAGGCATCCCCCCGATAGATGCGGGCACGGCAGCGGTTGATTACGCCGCGCAACAGAATGCGGTGCCTGCAAGCGTGGTGCACGTCGATTTCCGCGGCGAAGCCGCGCGGAAGGCGGCGGTTAAGGTTGAAGCTAGACCAGTTTCTACACCGAATCTTGTTGCTGCAGGAATGTATAAAGCTCCCTTGCCCGATCCGACTGTTGATGCACCTAAAAAGGTGGTATTGGCTACCTTGCGGTAAAACGCATTTTCGATGTTGCGTTCAGCGCTGGGGTTTGCTTGGTTCTGGCCATTCCTGTGGCGACGGCGTGTTTAGCGATATGCATTGATACGCCGGGCAAACCCTTCTTCCGGCAGGAGCGTATCGGGCAGGGCGGGAAGAAGATTCACATCTTCAAGTTGCGTACGATGGTGTCCGATGCCCAGGACTGTCCCGAGAAATATATGACTTCTGCTCAGCTTGAGACTTGGAAGCGTGAGCAAAAACTTGACAACGATCCGCGCATTACTCGTGTTGGGCGAATTTTGCGACATACGTCGCTCGATGAGCTGCCGCAGTTCTTAAACGTTCTATCTGGTGATTTGTCCGTGATAGGGCCCCGTCCTGTGACTTTGGAGGAAACATACGAATACGGAGACGCTCGCGAGGAGGTCTTGGCCTGTAAGCCAGGCATTACGGGTTGGTGGGCGGTCACGGACCGAAATGACTCGACTTGGCAGAGTGGGCAGAGGCAGGCCCGCGAGTTATTCTATGTGCGCCACCAATCTTTTGGCCTAGACGCTCGCGTGTTTGCGAAGACGTTCAAGGCTATGAGGCGGGGAAGGTAGGTCATGCGATCCTTGGAAGCTTCCCCTCTTGTATCGGTGATTGTACCTACGTACAAGCGTGCCGATAGGCTCGAAAATGCGTTACGTTCCATAAAGGGCCAGACTTATCGGAATCTCGAGATTCTTGTGGTGAACGACAATATACCCGGTAGCGATTGGGATTGTTCCACCGCTGAAACCCTTAAGAAGTTTGGGGATTCAAGGCTAAAAGTGGTCCACACTGCAGGTCAGACGGGCGGTGGTGCCGCGCGCAACTATGCCTGCCGCTATGCGTCGGGCGAGTACCTGGCGTTCTTGGATGACGATGACGAGTTTTTGCCCGATAAGGTTGAGACGCAGCTCGCCTTCATGCTCGAACACGATTTGGACATGTGTTGGCAGGATGTTTCCTGGTATGACGAGTCAGGCAAGCTTGTGGAACACAGGCGGCTCGACCATTGCAAGGATTTTACCCAACAGGGACTTTTGAGGGCCCATCTGCTCACCCCGATCTCTCCAACATCGATTTACATGCTCAAGAAGAGTCTGTTTGACAGAACTAAGGGGTTCGGCGAGGTGGCCACCGGGCAGGATTGGTGGCTTATGCTGCGCTGCATAGAAGCTGGTGCGTGCATGGGATACATGCCTGAGGTTCACGTGCGCCAATATCTCCATTCTGGCGAGAGACTCTCGTTGGGAAAGAACAAAATCGATGGTGAAGTTGCGAGGCATGAGGTAGTGCGCAGCTACTATTCGCGTCTTAGCAAGAAGGACGTCCGCTACATCGAGTTTCGTCACAACGCCGTACTTGCTTTTGCCATGAAACGCAGCCGCCAGCCTAGACTGGCGATACACTACGCTTTCAAGGCCGTTGCCTCGTCGCCCGTTGCTTGCATTTCGGAGGCATTAAAGTTCTTCGGCAAGGCGAAATCCTAATGCTTTTACCTGGTTTTTACCCGAAAGGTCGAGCGATATGCCCAACAAAATAAAGATAGCGGTTGCTGGAACAGGCTATGTCGGTTTGTCCCTTGCAGTATTACTCTCGCAGCACAACGAGGTGTACGCGCTAGATATCGTTCCTGAGAAGGTCGAGAAGCTGCAGCGTTACGAGTCGCCCATCCAGGACGACGAGATTGAGCGCTTCCTGAGTGAGGCCAAGTCAGGCGCAAGGAAGCTCGACCTACATGTGACCCTGGACGCTGCCGAGGCATATAGTGGCGCAGACTACGTAATCGTAGCCACTCCGACCAACTATGACAGCGACCGCAACTTCTTTGATACAAGTTCTGTGGAGGCGGCCATTTCGACCATTCGTGGGGTGAACCCGACCGCTTGGATCGTTATCAAGTCGACCATTCCTGTGGGCTACACAGAGAATCAGCGCGAAAAACTGGGCGACAGACGCATCATATTCAGCCCTGAGTTCTTGCGTGAGAGTAAGGCTCTCTATGACAATCTGCACCCCAGCCGCATTGTAGTGGGCGCTCCCAAGGACGATGCCGAAGCTGTGGCTGCTGCTGAGAATTTTGCCGAGCTTCTGGCGCAGGGCGCTGACCCTGCAGAGCTAGAACGCGTGAATGACAACGATTCTGTCGGCATCCCGAAACTCGCTCTGGGTACCACCGAAGCGGAGGCCGTAAAACTTTTTGCCAACACATATCTTGCTTTGCGCGTGGCTTATTTCAATGAACTTGATACCTACTGCGAGGCGCGCGGGCTGTCCTCTGCTGATGTCATCGAGGGCGTGTGCTTGGAGCCACGCATTGGCAGTTTCTACAATAATCCCTCTTTCGGCTACGGGGGGTATTGCCTTCCGAAGGATACTAAGCAGCTTTTGGCAAATTATCGGAACGTGCCTCAGGATCTCATTGAGGCTATTGTCGAGGCCAACCGCACCCGTAAGGACTGGATTGCTGAGCAGGTTGTGGACCGTGTGATGCATCTGGTTTATGAGGGCAAGCCAAAGCCCGTGGTGGGTGTGTACCGCCTGACCATGAAGAGCGGTTCGGACAACTTTCGCGCCTCGTCGGTCCAGGGCATTATGAGGCGTGTTAAGAGCAAAGGTGTGCCGGTTATTGTTTATGAGCCCGCGCTAGACGCGCCGGAGTTCTACGGCTCTGAGGTGACGCATGACCTGGACGACTTTAAGGTGAAATGCGATCTGATTGTGGCAAACCGATGGAGCGACGATTTGGCTGATGTGGCAGACAAGGTGTACACCCGCGATCTGTTCAAGAGGGATTAACATGTCTTCGGGCGGAATTGCAAAAGATCTGTACAGACGTTTGCTCAATGCTGAGGCGGCAATTCTGGGTACCAAGCGGGCGAAGGAGCTGGATGCAAGAGTCCGCTTTGGCAGGAAGTTGGATTTGTCCAGTCCTAAGACGCTGGCAGACAAGATTTGCTGGATCGAGCTTAACACCGACCAATCGCTTGCCGCTCGCTGCACGGACAAATGGGCGGTGCGCGACTATGTGGCGGAGAAGGGTCTGGCCAGTTTGCTCGTGCCTGCTTACGGACCGTGGAAGCATGTCGGTGACATCAACATCGGCATGTTACCGCGGGCATTTGCGCTCAAAGCAACGCACGGCTGCGAGATGAACTACCTTGTGCCCGACAAGGATTTGCTTGATGCTGACGATATGATCGAGCATGCGCGCAAATGGCTCGGAGAGGACTATCCCCGCGCTTGCGTGGAGCCGCACTACAAGCTGGTGCCCCATCGCGTCTATGCTGAAGACTTTATAGGCGGCATGGACGAAATCGTGGACTACAAGTTCCACTGTCTGAACGGCGAACCACGCTTCGTGCTGACATGCAGCGAGCGAGACCGGGGCTTGAAGCTGAATTTGTATGATACGGATTGGGACCCCATCGATGGGTTGCAGGGGCCGATGAGGAACGGAAAGAAGATCGCCAAGCCGAAACTTCTTGACGAGATGGTCGATGCTGCGAGGATCTTGAGCGCCGATTTCGACTTTGTACGAGTCGACCTTTACGAATCGGATGGGGAGGTCGTGTTCGGTGAGTTGACGTTCTCGCCGGCGTGCGGGGTCATGGACTACTATACTGACGACTTCATTGCCCATTGGGGCGAGGAACTGAGGGTGTGTGGGCTTGACTAAGAAGATTGGGCTGATTGGTCGCCTTGATCCCGAGTGCGAGCTTTTTGACGGACAAACCGTTAAAACTCGCATGATGCACCGTTTGCTATGCGGACTCTACGGCGAGGGGAACGTCATCGTCGTAGACACAAAAGATTACAGGCGTAACGCAGCGCGGGTTGCCGTGCAGGCTGTGCGGTGCCTGTTGACATGCGGGGACGTATTCGTGTCTCTGTCGCGAAATGGGCGAAAGGCGTTTTTCCCGCTTCTATCCTTCGCAGCACGTCACTTGCACACGCGCGTCTACCACAATCTCATCGGTGGGTGGTTGGCCAATGACTTGCGCGAGCGTCCCGAACAGGTCAACTACCTCAACGATTTTAGGGTGAACTGGGTTGAGTCACGCCAGCTTGTCGGGAAGCTTGAGGAGCTGGGTGTGAATAATGCCGAGTTCCTGCCGAATTTCAAGTATCTTGACGAGATGAAGTTTCCTGAAACTCGGCATTACGGGCCTAGCTATAGGTTCTGCACGTTCAGCCGCGTGCAGGAGCTGAAGGGTATCAGCGATGCCATAGAGACCGTCGGGAAGCTTTGTTCGAGGGGATATGACTGCCATTTAGACGTTTATGGTCCCATAGATCCTGGCTACAAAGACGAATTCGAAACTGCGCTTGCCAGATGCGCTTATGCGGACTACAGGGGTTGCGTTGCGCCCGAGGAGAGCGTGCGGGCGATTGCGGGCTACGATGCGCTGTTGTTCCCGACCAAATGGAAACCAGAGGGCATTCCTGGCACGATCATTGACGCGCTTTCAGCAGGGGTTCCTGTGATAGCCGCGAAGTGGCAGTACTACGACGAAATGCTCGAGGACGGTGTGACCGGATTTGGGTACGAGTTTGGGGATAACGGGTTGCTCGCGGATGAGATCGAAAGGTTCATCGCACTTGGTGATGGAGCAAATGCGCTTCGAAAGGGCTGCTTGGTTAGGGCGGGGGCTTACTCGCCGGAGGTGGTTTCTGAGGTTGTGGCGGCAGCTGTTGATGACGAGCGCTGACGGCAGGGGAATGGCTGATGTTCTAGTGACTTCGGTCATATATTAAGATTGGCATAGTAACGTGGCTTTTAAGCATCATAGCGAATACAAGGTAATGCTTGTCATTCAGTCGCTTCGCGTCGGAGGCGCAGAGACGATGGTCGAGAATCTGGCGTATGCCCTGAAGCGGCAGGGATGTGCTGTTTTGGTTGTTGTCCTCCAGTCGGGCGAGACCATGCTCACAAAGAGGATGCGCAACGACGGCGTCGACTTGATCATTTTGGGCAAACGGTCGGGGCTCGACCTCTCGGTTTCCAGGAGGCTTGCTTCCATCATGCGCGATTTCGAGCCCGATGTCGTGCATTCGCACCTTCCCATCCTTCAGTACGTCGTTCCTGCGGCTAGAAAGGCGGGAATCCGCAATTTAGTGCATACAATTCATAGCATGGCTGAGAAGGAGACGGCCAGCAATTTGAAGCGCGCTTTCAATCGTCATTATTATCGCAGCGGAATGGTTTTGCCTGTGGCGTTGAGTGGGGCAACGAAAAAAAGCGTTGAAGACCTTTACGGTTTAGGAGCTTCACGGGTCGCAGTTGTTGCCAACGGCACCAATCTCGAACGCTATGAGCCAAAGCGTAGTTATTCCTTGCACGCGCCAGCGAGGATTTGCCATGTAGGTCGCTTCGAGGAGGCGAAAAATCATTCTGCGCTCGTTGCAGCAGCGGCGAGATTAAAGGACGACGGGCACAATGCTGTCTTCGACTTGTATGGTGTCGGGTCTCTGATGGAGAGTGTGAAGGGCGCAGTTGCCAAAGAGGGACTAGAGGACGAGTTTGTATTTCATGGTCTTACTGACGACATCCCCAGTGCCCTCGGAGAAGCGGATCTCTTCGTTTTCCCATCGCTTTACGAGGGCATACCGATGGTCCTGGCCGAGGCGATGGCTGCGGGGTTGCCTATCGTTGCTTCCGCTGTTGGTGGGATACCTGACATGCTCGAGGACGGCAAGAATGCGCTTCTGTGCGGTACCGACGCCTTCTCGGTCAAGGCAGCAGTCGAGAGGTTTTTGCTTGATGAGGGACTGCGGGAGTCATTGGGCATGGCTGCGCGAAAACGGGCGGCCGATTTTAGCTCGGATACCATGGCAAGGGCCTATCTTGATGTTTACAGGCGGAAGGATGCGCGCGCATGCTAGCCGCTGCCGTTTCGAGTCGCTCTTTACTTAATCGCAGAATAACCGGGCAGACCTTCTCTGTGGGGATATGCTATGTGCTGCTTATCGGTGTTTGTGGCGGTTGGTTGTTTTCGATTGGCTCCATTTCGTTTCTTCTGACGCTGGTCATTGTTGCCATCGCTGCCGTTGGAACGTCGGAGACATGTTGCAGGTTCCTCTTCGCCTGCCTCCCATTCTTCAATGTAATGGGCGCCGATTTGGGCGGTACAAGCATGTTTTATCTACTTGTACTGCTGTATGTCCTTAAGGCGACAATCGACGGAAGCGTAGAGCACGCGCGGGGGCGCTACGTTGCGCTGATGCTCGTTTTCGTCTTCACCGTCTACAATATCGGAGCCGGGCTTACCTATGCAAAGTGGCTTATCCACCTTGCCGTGCCTCTATTTCTGCTGGGCACAATCCGTCTGGAGAGAAACCTCCCAACTTATGTGAGACTACTTACCGTCTCGTTGGCTCTTTCGGGCTTTATGGGGTTAACAATGATGGACAGGGGAATCTATCTCTACACTTTTGGCTCGGTGAACACCGGTGTGGATGTTACCACGCGTTTTTCTGGGCTTGTTGGCGATGCTGTTGTATTCGGCCAGGTAGTTGCTCTCGTCGTGGGGGCGAATGCCTACCTCATATATGCGGGAAAGGCGTATCGTGGCGCATTTCCCATCACGCTCGTTTTGGTTTTCTTCGCTTTCCTAACCTATTCGAAAGGCGCATTGATTTGCCTCGGTATTGTTGGGGCGTTCGCGCTTTTCGGTTTTTTGCGCAAGACGGCCAGGGATGGGCTTCCCGTTAGATACCTCGTTGGAGCTGTATTTGCGCTTGCTGCCGCATACCTGCTGGCGACGTATATGCTGTCGGGATCATCGTTGTTTTCTGTCGATGCGCTCACAACTCGCCTCGACTCTAGTGACTTGCTTACGGCACGCAGGGATATTTGGAATGCCTACTTCAAGCTGTGGGACAACGTGGGGTTGCCTATGCTGTTCAAGGGAATCGGTTTTGATACTTATTTGAATACGACCATTTACGGTAGGTGGCACAATTGTCATAACCTGTATATCGAGGCCGTAACTTTGTTCGGATGGATCATAGCCATTGCTATGATGGTCGCTCTTGTTGCGCATTTTGTGAACATGAAGCGCAAGGGAGCGGTTCTTTTTGCTTATATGCCGTGCGTCTTGCTCCTCTCATCGGGACTCATTCTCCATGGATTTCTCGACTTCCCATTCTTCTACGAGTGGACTGTTGCCCTTGGCTGCTTGGAGTTTGCGGCTGCTAGGGCGGGTAAGTGCAAAAAACAAAAGCAAAAGGAGGCAGATAGCGCGCATGCGAGTTTTGTCAAGTCTTAAGCGCTCCTTGGTTGGGTTATTTCGGGGCGACCCGAATATCGGCAAGCTCAAGGCAAGGGGCTTGAAGGTCGGGAGCAATTTCAACATGCTCGGCGGATGTATCATTGACCACTCGCATTGTTGCCTGATCTCCATTGGCGACAACGTGACATTTGCACCGCGTGTGCATGTGCTTGCCCATGATGCCAGCACCAAACGTGCACTTGGATATACCCGCATAGCGCTTACGCGAATCGGAAACGATGTTTTCGTGGGTGCGTCCAGTACCATTATGCCGGGCGTAACCGTTGGAGACAATGCGATCATAGGTGCGGGGAGTGTTGTGACCAGGGATGTTGCCCCTGGTACCGTTGTCACAGGTAATCCAGCGAAACCTATATGCAGTTGCGAAGACTACTTTGCAAGGCAGAAGAAGAAAATGGGGCAGTTGCCCATGTTTGACGAGCGATATACGCTTAGCGGAGGTGTCACCCCCCCCCTCATCAAAGACATGGTCGAGCAGCTTGAAGCTGCCGGTGGACATGGGTTCATCAGGTGATTGGATGATTCGGGTTGCCGTTTAGGAAGACGAAAGCCACTGCAGAGAACAAGGCACTTATCAGAAGCACTGTATCGATGTACTTGCTGCAGGCGGCAAAGTATATTTTTCCGTTCATAACCCTTCCGTATTTGGCGAGAGTGCTTGGCACTGATGGTTTTGCTGTGCGCTCCTACGTGCTTTCCGTTATGACATTCGTTCAAATGGCGGCCGATTTTGGATTCATGAACTATGCCATCGCGAGTATCGTCAAAGACGGTCTTTGCTCTGAGACTACCTCTCGCGTTTCGAGCAGAATCATGGCTGCCCGCCTTGTCCTGTTCGTGCCTCTTGTCCTTGTCGTGTTTGCAATAAACGCAACGGTTCCTTTGATGGGGGAAAACGCAAGTTACGTATGGGTGGCGTTTGCTGGCGTTTTCTTCAATTCCCTGCTTCCGGACTTCGTATTTAGGGCTTACGAGCGGATGGGCATCATCACTGTGCGTTATGTCGTGTCGAAGGGTGTGGCGGTTGTTCTCACTTTCTTGCTCATCCATTCGATTGATGATCTCTTGCTAGTTCCGGCCCTCGACTTGCTTAGCTCTCTTATCGCTTTCGTGTGGAGCTGGGTCGCTGCTGTGCGGGAGTTTGGCGTTCGGCCTGTTTCTTTCACCGTGAGGGAGGTTTGGCATGACCTCACGCAGGCCGCTGTTTATTTCGTTTCAGGCGTTTCGACAATAGTGTTCTCGTCTTTGACTACTTTTTTGCTCGGTGTTTTTAATCATAATCCAGCCGAAATTGCTTACTGGGGCATCGCGATGACCGTCATGAACGGATTTAGCTCCCTTTATTCGCCTTTATCGCAAAGCCTCTATCCCAACTATTTGAAGAGGGCAAAGGGTAATAGCTCGTTTTCGTTGAGGAGGCTTTACCTACTGTGCTTGCCGGTCCTGTTGGTGGCTGCCGTGATGTTCTTTCTGCTTAGTGAGCCTGTGATGTGGCTTCTGGGGGGGGGTGATGAATATCTTGATGGTAGCTATGTTCTCGCGATTCTGTCGCCCATCGTCTTTTTCTCGTTTTACGTGCAGCTTTCAGGGTGGCCATCGCTTGGGGCGGTTGGGAAGGTGAGGGAGCTTACCACGACTACCGTTTGGGGTACGCTATTTCATCTTTTGGAACTTGTCTTGCTTGCGTTGTTCACCCATTACGAGTTGTGGCTTGTTGCAATTGCGAGGGTTCTTTCTGAAGGCGTTATGGCCGTGCTGAGAATAATCGAGTGCCGCAGGGCTGGCATTATTTAGGAGGTATGTTATGCGAGAGATGACCCTTGAGGAAAGCCAGGACTGTATCAAGGAGACACTGTATCATTTCGCAGACTTTTGCGAGGTTCATGATCTTACCTATTGGCTGGCCTATGGCACCCTTATCGGCGCGGTGCGGCACGGGGACATAATTCCATGGGACGATGACATCGATGTTTGGATGCCACGCGGAGATTACGAAAAATTTGTATCCGCATTTCAGGATAGTGCGGATTACAGTTTTCATTACATGGGCAACGATGAGATGCAGTATGACTATCGTGGCATTGTTTGCAACCAGCATACGCTGCATAGCTTTAACCGTCGCATCACTGATTTTCGCTATGGGCTTCATATAGACGTTTTTCCATTGGATTATCTTGATGATGACAGGCGTATGCGAAGCCGAGATGCCGTTCGCGCCTATCGGCTAATGGATTTGTCCCATAGGCTGCGGCTTGCCGACCCCAAGGTCTATCTTGATAGCCACACTGCAGCTCATGGTCTTCTCTTTCGTGCTGCAAAATGACCATCGGCCATGCGAATTTAAGGAAACGCATGATGGAGGAGGAGCGCAGAGCGGCAGGGCATCGTCCATCGAATTGGCTCGGTATTATAGGCGATCCGACTATTGCCGGATTCAAAGCTGAATGGTTCAGCGAAACCGAATACTTGGACTATGGATCCCGAAAACTTGCTGTTCCCTCTGGCTATGATGAAATATTGAGAACACAGTATGGTGACTATATGCAGCTTCCTCCAGAGGACCAAAGAGTGCCTTGCGGGCATGGGTACTGGAGGGATTAAGCGAGAAGCAAATCATTGTTGCAGGATTGTGCTTCTCGTAATTCATTAAATCGCGTAAGCGGATAGCGCATTCCTGTGGTTGTGTTACCCTAGATAACGTCGGACCATTTCTCTGCCGAACTCGTCCATGCGATAGGTTGGAATAAGATCACCTTTAGAGTTGACGCAATAGCTTGCTTCTTCAAGAATTCCGTTTTCTTTAGCTGTGGCGAGCATTTCAGATACAGCCTTTGCATTAAGTAGCTTGTAACCTGCGTAATCTTTTTCGAGTGCTTTAATCACGCCTTGGGCACAGTCTTCCATTCCATCTGTAAAGTGCTCGATAATCGCATAGTGAAGCGGTGGTAATTCGTTATGCATTTCTATTTTCCTTTCCTTTGGCCGTGGCTACTGGATCGATGGCGATGCAGAATATACCGACCACCATTACGATTGCCCCTATCCACTGCTCAGGCGAAAGCGGAGGATAGCCTTCGGAAAGTCCTCCTATATTCAGAACCCCCATCAAAATCCAGATAAAGAAGGGCCCCCAAAACGCGTACATTCCGTTGCATGCCATCCCCAGGGCTGTGCCGCACATGGAATTTCCCTTGTACCAAAAAGAAAATGCAGGCATAGCGAATAGACCTGATATCGCAAAAATAAGAAACGAGGGATCGGCGAATGCTGCATTGAGTATTAGGGGAAGACACGGAAGATCTTCTCCTAATACGGTGAGCAGTGGGAAGGCGATAGCGAATTCTAGCAAACCTGCAGTGCACTGCCTGATAGCGATGCCGATTCGATAGTCGATCAGTACCGTGCCAAAGCCGGCTACGCAACCTTCGAAGCCCCAACCGAACGCTGCGAGGAATGCAAACAGACAGCCAAATAGTGCTTCAGGTCCGATGTCGGCGAAACTGCTGCCGCCGATAGCCGCAGCGGCGGCCAGGCAAATAAGTACGCCAATGATTTTGTGGGGCTTGAGTTCTTGCTTGAAAAAGATGCGACCGAGCAAGGTTCCAATAGCGCAGTTGAGCGCCGAGATGGGAACGATGATACCGGGATTTCCTGCTGCTGTTGCGGAATTCAGAGCGATAACATAGGCGATGGTCGCAAACGGACCGCCGATAGCGGCGCATAGAATCATTATGCGGCCAGGCTTAGTCCTTACCGTTTTTCGTAGATCGCCCATTTGACCGTTTTTCGCGCATACGATCAGTGCCCATATACCGCTGAACAGGTCGTTTATGCCTGCTGCGAGCGCAGCTAGAGCAAACGTGACGGTAAACGCGCTTAATGGGGCGTTGCCGTTCCAAACGCTTCCAGAAAACCACTCACCCCATGCTCCTTGCGTTTCAGCAAGGGTGAGAAACGCTGTATACAGACCGTAGCAAATTCCGGAAGCAATAGCGAAGGCGAGTCCTTTTGCCATGAACCTGCGATGTCGGGACCTTTTCAGTGATCCTATATTTTGTGGCATGTTGGTCCCTTGTCTACTCGATGGTTTGATGGTCGTTTTGCTTTGCGCTTTCTTCCCCATATAGCACAAGCGCTTTCTTTAGGTATGCTTTGGCATAGCGGTAATAGATGTATTCCCACTCGCCAACATTGTCGCCCTCGCTTTCCTTAAGGAGGGACCACGCATACCAGCACCAGCCAGCCATGCCGACTTGGCCTAAGTTATGGCGCCATTCGGCTTCGATGGGAGTGCGACCGAAGTAATAGGAAAGCGCTTGGCGCATCTCGCCTTCGTTTAATTGCTCGCAGACGGCGAAGGTTCCAAAGTCATTGGCATAGTCGCCCATTCCCGCGTATTCCCAGTCAATGAGGTCTATGTCTCCGTTTTCGCCTATAAGGAAGTTCAGCCCAAAGAAGTCGTTATGGCAAAGGACGGGCTTGGTTGCATCGGCAATTAGGAGTTCATTTAGCCGTTGAGCTTGTGCTCGCATTTCGGGCCAGTCGGGTACGTTTATCGGCCCACGATCGAGGATCTTTTGCTCATACGTCGCACCTTCGTTATAGAAACTGAATTTTCGTTCGATGGTTGCGCCTGATTCGTGGAGCGTGCGGGCCATTTCCATTGCAGTTTTGAGTTGCCTATCGTTGTGGGCGTTGAGGTTTTTGCAGTTGGGCACAAATTTAGAGATTTTCCAGCCTTTGCGCGGGTTCTCGAAAACGAAGGTTGAGTCGAGGTCTAGAGAACGTGCGGCTTCTAGTGCTGCTTTTTCTGCTTTTCTGTTTACCAGCAGCTCAGTGCCGACTCCCGGATGGCGGTACACCCACTCGCCATCGTTGGTTGAGAAATGGCAGCTAAGATTCGTAAGGCCTTGCTTCAGGGGGTAGACATTGTTAATTTCGGATTTATCGCAACCGAGTACGGCAACGATGTTGTCGAAGATTTCACTATCAAGGTTTTCAAGGAATAAAGGATCGAATTCCTGGAGTTCGTCAAGGGAGTCGAATTCGTGGATGATAGGCGGATCGTACCGCCGTATTTCCATTTCGAGTTCCTTGATGTGCTCGACGTAGAGGTCCTCCCATAGCTTGTCGCGCGTTTGCGGGAGGTCGTACTCCGCTTCGAGTATTTTGCGGAAGCGTGCCGAGAAGCTGCGGTCAAAGTAGGCGTGGCCAATCATGAACCACGAGTTTTCACCGCCAACCGTAACTTTGGAAATTATGTCATGCGATCTGGTCTGCATGCACCATTCTTTGGTGGGGCCTTCGGAGTATTCTGCGGAGTAGTAAGACTTCCATACGTGGCGCTCGAAAGGGTTTTCTTCAAAGTAGTTGTCGGACGAGCAAATGTAGGTGTTTCCGAGAATCTCGCGTACGAGCATCAACGAGCTGTTGTTGTTTCTCTCGGCATAGTCGCGGTTTATGACGATCTTGACCCCGTACTTGTCTTCAAGGTAAAAGAACGATTCCTTTTTGTAACCAGTGACGATGATGATGTCGTCGATTCCGGCTGCCTTCAATTGCTCGATTTGCCGCTCGATGAGGATTTCGCCCCTAACTTTGAGCAGGCCTTTTGGTCGTTCGTATGAGATGGGCGCGAAACGGCTCGAGAGGCCGGCCGCCAGGATGATGGCGTTGTCTACGGCGTAGGGCTTAAGGGCAGCCATCCCCTTCGGTGTGAGGCGGCCATTGTCGATAAGGACCTCAGTGGCGCAGCTTTTGTAGGCTGTATTGACGGTTGCCAGGCCCATGCCCGTGATGTCGGCGAGTTCGCGCTGCGTGAGGCCTGGGTGCTGGAATAGGGCACTAACTATTTTGAATTGGTTTCGTGAGAGTGGCATTCTGCGTTCCTTGTTATGTTCGGTTATTTGCAATAGTAACGTAAAACCGAACATAACAAGCCGAGATTGTTCGAAATATCGTTAGTGGTGCGCGAAATGGAACAAATTGAGGGGATATCCTCTATTAAGTTGTTTTTCAATGTCTTGACCATGGAGATGGGTCTTTTCGGTCTTTGTCCAGGCTTTGGCCGAAGGGCTTCAGCTGATCGAGGCAATCGAGCAGGCTACTGATACGATGGTGGCTATCAAAGTGAGTGATGCAATGAAAACCATAGCAAGGCTCATTGTTTTCATGTTTTTGTTGATTTCGATTTGTAGTTGAATGCCATCAAATTCGAACTGCCTGCACTGGTCTGCAAAGGTCGTTTCTTTGAACAGGTAGGCGGGCTCCAAGAGCCTTCTGCTGCAATCGAGAATTGGATGGCGAGTTTCCCCATTTGATCCGAAACCTAGGGTGAAACACATGGTTTAAATGCCGATGATGTAGTTAAAAGCGCATTGATACTCCGTTTCATTCCACCTTTTTAAGGCGAAGTTATTGCTTTTGTGCAAGTCCCAAAGCATTCTGCTCGCATATTCCAGGGTTGCAGAGAGTTTTTGCTCTACCGCTTTCTGGTTTGATGCTGAAACGTCATCGATGCAGTCTTCTATAAGCTCTCTTGCGAGATCGAAAGGAATAGAGTGCTTTTTCGTTAAGAGGAAACACGCTTTCACCTGGATTGCTAGTTGTCTTTTTAGGGGTTCCTTTTCCCGGATGCAGATTTCAGCAAGATTCTGCAGGTCGGAACTAGACCTTATTTGGTCAAACAGCTTTGCCGCAGTGCGTGCGCTTTCTGCGGTTTCCGATTGAATTCTGAGCAGTGGCTCCTGTTTCTTCATTTCCTCCCTATCGACTTAAGTTTCCCGAGGTCTCTAATCCCATTCAACTTCGACCTGGCTGTCGTTGTATACGCTGATGCGATTATCGATATTGATTTCGTTCACGGTCCAGCCCAGCGCTCTACAGTTTTGCGCAAACATTTCGAAGCGGTTTACGCCGTTGAGCTCTTTTAGCGTTACAACAAGGGAAAAATGCTGGCCTTTTGGTGAGCCTGTTTGAAGCCTTGATGTCTTGCGAATTTTTAAACCCCACATTGGGTTTGGGTAGGCTTTTTTTGGTCGCGTGCGCGATGTGAGCGGTTCGTAAATATGCTTCACATTGTCCCATTTTCTTAGCTTTGTACGTGCGGTAAGCTCGTCTATTGCCCCAGTCTCTTCGCCTTGCCTATTAGCTTTTAGCGATGCGATTCCGGTTCCTCGCATACGGCCAAAATGGAGGTCGAGCTCGGTCCTGGTGTAATCTACGCCCTGGTTACGATCGCATGGGGGTGCATAGCACAAGGTCGCTCGTGCGACATAAGGATAAGATCCTTTGCTTGTCGGGACCGGGATTTCATAGTCGTATGTTTCGAAGCTTGAAGCATTGCCGCTGACGACAAACCTGATTTCATCATCGGCAGTTTCGAGGATATCGTTGATGTGGATTGGGACGACGCCGTAACCCTGTTCGTTGTTGGAGATAGGGTTCCACTTGCATGCTGAATCAATGATGAGCGCTTTTGCCGCATCGCAGGAAAACCCCATTACGTAAACAAGATAAGCAACTTTTCTTGCGATAAAGGGAGCTGCAAGGGATGTTCCTTGTGATTTATATCTTCTTGTTCCACAGCATACCGTTAGTTGCTCGCCGGCGTCTCCGCCGTAATAGGCGATATCTGGTTTTCGATGAAAATGTAAAACGGGTCCTTTTCTTGTGTAGCTTGCAGGATTGTTGTCCTGGCGAACCGAATTGACAACTAGTGCGTTTATAGAGTCGGCGGGTGCGCCTATTCTTTTTATCCTCGTTCTCTCGTTGTCATTTGTTCCTGCAATTATGAAAATTACGCCGTAGTCAACCTGAATCTGGTCGAGGATGGCTGCTTCGGGAGAGATGAAATTGCTCTCGACTTGCTCAGGGGACCCTAATGAGAGATTCCAAACTTTAATGTCTCGGTTTTTTTTGACTATTGACTCTATTTTCCTCATTAGTTCGAATGAGGAAAATCCCCTTTGCAAGGCAATGCCAAAATGGCGCACGCGGAAACGTCCGCAGCCATCATCGAGCTGAGGGTTAAGGGTTGGTCCATCGACAATAAGCGAAGTGACCGAGGTTCCGTGATTCCGGTCTTCGGAGAGGACTAGGTCGGAATCGATGTATGTGTGGCTTTCGACCCAATCGCTGAAATACGGGGGATTATTCTCTTCGAATGGAGTGTCTATGACGCCGATTGTTGGCTCACTGCTGGGAGAGGGGATTGAGAAAGACGCGTTGCCCATATGAGAGAGGGGGATCTCTGGAGTTCTTCCGAAATCAAGTGTTTCCATTGCAATGAGGTAGGGCGCGCGAGCAAGAAGGGCTTGGTATTCGTCCGGTTCCATTAATATGCTGTTGCTGAGGTACCTAGAGGCGGGAATTTTGATTCCGAGCTCATCAAGGATCAGCTTCGGAGCCTTTTCGGTTTGGTATAAAGTGACCAGAGCCGAGTTGCTTTCGCTGGGAGGGGCATCGTTCAATTCGAATGACCCAACATAGTACGCATCTCTTACGAGTTGCGCAAAGGTGCTGCGGGGGGTTTTCGAAATGGTCTTCCAGGACTCTTTTGTGTATTCATCCCATAGCTCGTCGATTTCCTTTTTGCTGACCTTGCCGCCATATTCTGAGTCTATGATCTGCGCAGTCAATTCGATTTCTTCTGCGGTGGCGCTTATCGCTGCCGCAGAGACATAGTGCGTGATGATGTGTTTTAAGCAGTCGGAAGCATTGTCGTAACGAGCCCCAACAATGCTTTCTTCGGGTAACATCTTTTCTTCGCGAAGCATCGCTCGGATTCTATTGCTTTTAGCGACAATTGTGTTGTATCTGACAGCGATCAGGACTTTGTTGAGGACGCCCTCTCCAGTCCAGTTGCTCAAGGTAGAAAGGAGATTTTTTGCAAGCTTTCTTAAATGCTTGGATGTTACGGTTCCGCCGCTAGGAATGGTTGGGTATCCCGGTGCTGATGCGGAGCGAGTTTTGAAAACCTTGCTAAGCTTGAGTAGATTGTTCATTGTCGGTTTCCTTTAAGAGTCTGCTGATTTTGCTTTTGGAAATGCCGGTAAGCACTTCCATTTCACGAACGGTGAAACCTCTATGCTTGAGTTCCGGGAGACTCGGCTCTTTGCCGGAATTAAGTGCCAGATACAAACGGATTAAATAGTCGCAAGGGCTCGAAGAGTCGCTGAAGGCAATCGCTGATCGGATAATGTTCTTGAGTTCACCAGGCATGGGCAGCGATGGGGCGGCTTGTAGGATTTTTTTAAGTAGCCTACGGTCGCTTTTTACAAAATCTGCTGATTCGATAAGCCCCGTGGCTATCGACTCGCCTACTTCGGCAAGGTTGCTTTTGCTGTACCGGTCGAAATCAACGATTTTGTCAAATCGACGGACCAGGGCCTTGTCGAGTTGAGGAAAGAGATTTGTTGTTGCTATTACAAGGGAGTCTGTAGGCAAAGAATCCAGTTGACCCAGCAGGGTGGAAGTCGCTCGTCCCATTTCTCGGACATCGTTCGTGTTGATTCTGTCAAGAGCCAGGGCATCAATCTCATCGAAAAGGATAACGCCTCTATTTCCTATATGGGCAATCTCGTCAAACAGCGCAATAATATTTCTTGCTGTTTCGCCAAGCCGGCTGTCGATAAGGGCCGGCATGCTGACCTTGTACAGCTCCCTACGTACAATTCTTGCAATTTGCTTTGCGCTTTCTGTCTTGCCAGTTCCCGGGGCTCCAACGAAGAGGAATCTGTTGACGCCCATGTTGTGAGATACTGCGTTGACTATTCCCGTAAGATCGTTAGCTATTGGGGAGGGCAGTGGCAGCGATGCGGCGCCAATGGGGACCTTGGTTAAAAATTCGCTTTCTTTTGCGAATGACATAGGGACGAAAGACCTTGTTTCCGAAATGAGCGCACGGATATAAGATGCCAGCTCTTCGGCTCCCTGCTCCTCAAATTCTTGCGCGACTGTTGAAGCTTTGCTGTTAAAAGAGGGGTCGTCTCTGTCGACGTGGTATCTGATTAATTCAACGATATCTGAGCGTTTCATTTGTCCTGCTTCCTTTTCTCCTGATAAAGAGTTTATCAGAATTGGGACAAGATGAAACACAGTTATAGTGTTTCCGGATTACTTGGTATATAATTCCGAGATACGAAATGTAAATAGGATTGGAGGTGATTATTGTGACTGTCCATCATGGCGGTAAAACTGGCGCCGCTGCAAAGAAGCTCGCGAGCTCTTCTAGCAAGAAGCAGAAATCCGCGGCGGGAAAGACGCTTGCCAAGCATCGAGCCAGCAAGCATCGATAATTCGCTGAGCTCATTTGAGTAGTTTGAGGAGGTGATAAAAATGGCTTCAAAACGTGTAAAAGTTAAGATTCCTAAATATCGTCTTATGCCAAGTGGGAAATGCATCAAGACAGGGTCCGTAACTAAGACTGTTACGTTGAAGATGCGTTAGGCCTTAGCGGCAACTAAGGCCTAACAAGAAGTCGATAGCCAATCGATAAATTCACCTTATGGGGCGTTTCGGTGGGATTCAACCATCGAAACGCCCCATTTGTCTGAAAAGGCCTCAAATCGAGATAATTGTCTGTTTTTAGGGCGTGGAACTTTGGTCATGTGGCTAAAAAGCCTCGGTGTTTTTGGGTTGGCGCCACCGAAGCAGAGGCCGTGAAGCTTTTCAGTAACACGTATCTGGCGTTGCGCGTGGCCTATTTCAACGAGCTCGATACCTATGCATGTTCGCGTGGGCTGGATGCTTCCCAGATTATCCAGGGCGTGTGCCTGGAGCCGCGCATCGGCGGCCACTACAACAACCCGAGCTTCGGCTACGGCGGCTACTGCCTGCCCAAGGACACCAAGCAGCTGCTGGCGAACTACAGGGACGTGCCGCAGAACCTGATCGAGGCGATCGTCGACGCCAACCGCACGCGCAAGGACTTCGTTGCCGACCAGGTGCTGTCCAAGGTGGCTGAGCTCGTCTACTCCGGCACGGCCGCCCCGATCGTGGGCGTGTACCGCCTCACGATGAAGACGGGCTCCGACAACTTCCGCGCGTCGAGCGTGCAGGGCATCATGAAGCGCATCAAGGCCAAGGGCGTGCCCGTGGTCGTCTACGAGCCCACGCTGGACGCGCCCGAGTTCTTCGGCAGCGAGGTGACGCACGACCTGGCCGCCTTCAAGGCGAAGTGCGACGTGATCGTCGCCAACCGCTGGAGCGACGAGCTTGCCGATGTGGCCGACGAGGTTTATACGCGCGATTTGTTCAAGAGGGATTAAGGGCTCGATGGCCCTCTGTCGTTGGCTAGACGTTTTACGAGACTTTTCTAGTCGGTATTTCCGTTAGAGCTTTATCTTTGTGTTTGCTTTTGTTGACACAAAGAGGTAATGGCATAAACTAAATATCCAGTGGTTATGGCGGGTAGCCTTACGGGGCCCCGCCCACCTTGAGCAGCTGCTCTTTTTGTATCTAGGAGTTACACGGATAAGCCTTTCAAAACAGTAGAGGAACAAATTGGCCTTCTCGAATCTAGAGGCATGATAACGGATTCTGAAACTTCATCGATTCTCTTGAGAGAGGGCTACTGCTCCATCATTAACGGCTACAAAGAGCCATTCTTGGATATAGATAAGACAGCAAGGGCTAGTGATGATAGATACAAAGAAGGAACTAGCTTTTCGGATCTGTACAATCTTTTCCTTTTTGACAGGGATTTGAGGGAGCTGACTTTTCATTACCTAATAAAGGTTGAGGCGCTTGTTCGAACGGTGTGCTCGTATACATTTTCCGAGCAACATATGGGCGCTAACGACTATCTGAAGCAAGAAAATTTTGCCTCGGAAGAAGAATACCTATCCTATGGTCTATCGGGATATGTTTTCAACATGCAAATATTGCACAATGAGCTTATGAAGAAGGCAACCAGGAGCAAACGTGATTTTGTTTCTCATTACAGAGATAACCACGGTTGGGTTCCTTTATGGGTTCTTTCGAATGACCTTACCTTCGGCAACATCGAACACTTTTTCAATTTGATGAAGCCCAAGGAACAAGAACTTGTCTGCAAAAGGATAGTGGAAGCGACGAAGGCGAAGGGAAGCAAGCTCGGATATTTCAATTCCGAAGAGGCTCGTGTGGGCCTTGACGTTATCGTCAAAGTTCGAAATATGTGTGCTCATGATGAGCGGCTTTATTGCGCGAAAATTGGGAAGAGAAAAAACTGCTCCTATTTGGGTTTCATGAGGTACGCGAGGCGTTATCTGGCTTGGGACGAGTTTATTGAGTTCGTCTCTTCGGTCGTAAAGAAGGTTGACGAATACTCAGGCGAGAGCGAAGTTCTTTCTCATGTGCTCCGACAGATGGGGTTTGCAGATTTGGAAGAGTCTTTTTTTTGACAGGTAGCCACATTAATGAGCCCTGCATCGTTTGAAGAATCGATTGACGACCTCCCATCGCGTTGAGGCATTGCTTCTGATCCGAGAAATCCGTTTATCGCCAACTTGCTGTTTCTCGCTGGCGTTGTCGGGCGACACGGCAGTGATATTCCCTGGGTTAAGCGTCCTTCCCTCAGGCCCTTCGGCTGCTTCAGATTTCTCCATTGCCGCTAACACCCAACCACCCAGGTGCTACCCTTTCTCTATCGGCGCGTTTGAGGGAAGGGGACGGGATGCGGAACACCAAGCAGGCTTTTATTTGCGTGGCCGTGGTATGCGCGTTCTTCGGTGTTACGGTTGGGGTTGCCCTGGTCCTGATGCAGGACGAGCTGTTTTCCGATGTCAGCGCGCTTTCTGATTTTTCGGTCGGCATCGTTTCGCTGGTTGTTTCCGTAATTGCCCTGGTAATTGCGCTGATCACGTACCTTTCCATCGATTCCGTGGGCGCCATTTCGTCCATGGAAGGCAACGTTCTTACCAGCGAGGATTACAGTGTTGCCTACCATCGCCTTGTCGACGAATTCAAGGAATGCGAAAGTGCCGCAAGCCTTAAAGCTGCCGTCCTTGCCGAGTTGAACCGTGGGTTTCGCGAAAACGGCAACACGTGCGCGGATTACGCCAACAACCTACAGCACGTTATCGACCATCTGCTGTGGTTCGCGTACTTCCGAAATACCGAAGGGCACGAAGCCGATCTTGAAGCTCTTCTGCGCTCGATGGAAAAGGGCTATGCCAAGCTCGGCGCAGTGAGCAATGCCAACCAGTACATTTTCGAAGAGCACCTTAAGCTCATCGGGAACGTTATGCGCATCCAAGGCGGCAAGGCCACTAGCCATCTTCCCGAAAGCGGCTCCTACCAGGTTCTTTTCTCTGCCGAAGGCAGAATGCTCAACGTTCGTGGTGAAATGTTCCGCAATCGCATTTCGCGCACCATCTACGACAATTACCTGGGGCTGGAATATCTGGACAAGGCCAGCGCCTTCCTTGGGAAGGAAATCGGTTTGGGTGAAAAAACTGGCGCTCATAGCCTGCTCCTTCCGCAAAACTTGAAGAAGCTCGATACCCTTGAACTTGAGCCTGGCAAGCTTATGGTTTTCCGTGCGTATATCGAGCAAGCGGAATCCGCCTTCGACGATGCCATGAAGCGCACCGAAAACGATGTTCTGTGGCGCGGCTACGTTTTGTTCAACAAGGCATGCGTGGCGGCATTGCGCTGCATTGCGGGCGCAGACGATTGCCAGCCACAGGAAGCGGGAGCTGAAAGCCGCCTGACCTGCGATGCCGGCTGGCGGAAAAGCTTCGAAGAGGCAATCGAGGCTCGCGGCAACGTGTTCGCACTCTTTTGCGTAGACGAGAATGGCGAAGCGCTTTCCGACGGCAGCCCCATCGATTACGCGAACATCGTTGGCGGCGCAGACGGAAAGAAGGGAAGCTACCTGCAACGACAGCTTCTGAAGGAACTGTTCTACGCCAAGTCCCTCTATTACTGTCTCAGAAAATACGCAGGTGCCTCTTCGCCCTAAACTGCTTCTGCTGTATTAACCGCCGAAGAGCAGGAAGAAGCCCGTTGCATAAGTGCTGCCTGCCGGCAACTCGCCCGCGAAGATGAAGAGGGCATTTTCGCCAAAACCAACGAATATCTTGCCGCTGTGCTGTAGAGGACGGGCGCTTCCGCGCAAAAAGAAGGGGCGTCCGCTTTCGCGAACACCCCTTCCAACGAAATAACAAAATGGGGACTGTCCCCATTTTGTTACGCCATGAACTTGTACACGGCCTGGGTGTATTCCACTGGGTCATCGATGGGCAAGCCTTCGGTGATCAGTGCTTGGTCGTACAGCACCGTGGCGTACAGATGCACCTTTTCGGTGTCGCCGTCTTCGAATGCTTTCTGCACTGCCTTGAACACAGGGTGCTGGGCATTCAGCTCAAGCACGCGGTCGCTCTTCACGTGGTCGCCGTCGGGGCCCTGGCCCAAGATCTTTTCCATCTCCAGCGTGATGGGGCCTTCGGCCGTCACACACGAAGGCGTGTCGGTAAGGCGAGCAGAAACGGCAACGCGCTTCACCTTGCCCTCAAGAGCCTTCTGCATTTCCGCGAACAGGCCCTCGTTTTCCTTCGTGATAGCTTCGGCTGCGCTCTTTTCGTCCTCAGTCTCCAGACCCAGGTCGCCGCCGGCAACGTTCTTGAACTTCTTTTCCTGGTACTCGCTCATTGCCATGAAGCAGAACTCGTCAACATCCTGCGGGCACAGCAGCACGTCGAAGCCCTTGCTCAGCACTGTGTTCACAATGGGGCGCTTCGCCAAGCGATCGATTGCCTCGCCAGTTGCGAAGAAGATGGAATCCTGGCCTTCGGGCATTTCCTCCACATACTCGGACAGCGTAACCATCTTCTGCTGCTTGGCGGAATAGAACAGCAGCAGGTCGGCCAGTACGTCCTTCTTCATGCCGTAGCTGGTGTAGATGCCGTATTCCAGGTTGCGGCCAAAGCCCTTGAAGAACTTCTCGTACCCGTCGCGGTCGTTCTTCAGGAACTTTTCCAGTTCGCCCTTGATCTTCTTTTCCAGCTTGTTGGCGATGGCGCGCAGCTGGCTGTTTTGCTGAAGTGTTTCGCGGGAAATGTTCAGCGACAGATCCTGGGAGTCAACAACGCCCTTCACGAAGCTGAAGTAGTCGGGCAGCAGGTCGGCGCACTTTTCCATGATCAGTACGTTCGAGCTGTACAGTGCCAGGCCCTTCTCGTAGTCCTTGTTGTAGAAGTCGTACGGCGGGCGCTTGGGGATGAACAGCAGCGCGTCGTAGGTCAGCGCGCCTTCCGCGTGTACGGAAATGGTGCGGGCCGGGTCCTCGAAATCGTGGAAGTCGGTCTTGTAGAAGGTGGCGTACTCTTCGTCGGTCACTTCCGACTTGCGGCGCTTCCAGATGGGGATCATGGAGTTGATGGTCTTAACCTCGCGCACCGTTTCGTACTCCGGCTTGTAGTCGTCGCCGGCGTCTTCGGGCTTGGGCAGCGGCTTGCGCTCTTCCACTTCCATGCGGATGGGGTAGCGCACGTAGTTGCTGTACTGCTTGATCAGGGCCTGCAGCTCGTACTGGTCCAGGAACATGTCGTAGTCTTCGTCGCCCTGGTTGTCCTTCAGGTGCAGCGTGATGCAGGTGCCGTGGTCGCCGCCGATGGTGGCCGCCTCTTCAGAGGTGGCGGGCTCGATGGTGTAGCCCTCAATGCCGTCGGACTTCCAGGTGTATGCCTCGGTTTCGCCGTAAGCGCGGGAGGTTACGGTAACTTCCTTGGCAACCATGAACGAAGAGTAGAAGCCAACGCCGAACTGGCCGATGATGTCCACGTCTTCGCCCTGCTTTTCGGCATTTTCGGTCTTGAACTCGAGGCTGCCGGAGTGGGCGATGGTGCCCAGGTTGGTTTCCAGCTCGTCGCGCGTCATGCCGATGCCGGTGTCGGAAACGGTGATGGTGCGCGCGTCCTTGTCGAAGGCGACGTTAATGGAAAGGTCGTCCTTTGAAACGGCGATAGAGGTGTCGGTGAGGCTCTTGAAATAGAGCTTGTCTACCGCGTCGGATGCGTTGGAGATCAGCTCGCGCAGGAAGATTTCCTTGTTCGTGTAAATGGAGTTGATCATCAGGTCCAAAAGCTTCTTGCTTTCGGTTTGGAACTGCTTCATTCAGATCCTTCCTTCTGTTTTGGGGCGGCGGCTTCGCTTTCGCTGTTTGTTGCGTCTGGGCATTGCGATGATGTGCGATGCCCGTTTGCAACGTTTCACGATAAGCGTCCGAGTTTGCCAGGTTGCATGCTGCGGGGTGCGGGCGCTGGAATTCGGCGATCCGTAGACGCGCTGCATACAACGATTGCCCTGTTTGTAGTGCTTGTAAACGTAAATTAGCACTCCAGCATGTGGAGTGCTAATACGGATTCTAGTATCTGTGACGCGCGTGTCAAGAAAGGCAGCGTACGCGCGCGTGTTTGTAACGGGGCTGTTTCTTTGCGGTGGTGCGGGAGGGGCGCTTTGCTTCTTGGCTGGCTGCTTTGGAGAGAATTGCCGCTAAAACCTTGTGTCTGTGGCTGCAAAACCAAGAATCGCAGGCTTGATGGCAAAATAATCGACTTGGGAACGATTCATTTCGGTGAGCGAATTCTGACAAAGTTAAAACCCCAGTTCAGAGCGATGCGTCTTTTTCCTTGGAGAGTAAACTCCCGCAATCATGCCCGAAAATGCGTTCTTAAGTCGATTATTTTGCCATGGAAGGGCCTTTTCTTGGTTTTGAGCCTCTGTTTTTGGCGTTCGGGCGGCAAAAGCGTCATGGAATGGGCTGCTTTTGGCAAATATGCAGGCTAAAGTACGATTCATTCAGGGTTTGACCCCAAGCTGCCCTTTCCGGAAGGAAAAGGGCAGCTTTTGACCTGGTGTTTTGCTTTTCGCTCGCAAGCGGCATGGCGGGAAGGTCGTACTTTATCCCATAAATTTGCCAGCAGGGCTCTCCTTTTCGCCCGATGCGCAAATGCTGCGCTGGTAGGCGGATCTAAACCTACAGCGAACGAGCCTTTTCGATGGTGGTGCGCAGCGCGTCGATAACAGTGCCGCGGAATGCGCCTTTTTCCAGCACTTCCAGGCCGCGAATGGTGGAACCGGAAGGCGAGCACACTTCGTCTTTGAGCTGACCTGGGTGTTTCCCGGATTCGAGCACCAACTTCGCCGATCCCAGAACCGCTTGCGCCGCAATCTGCTGAGCTTGCGGGCGCTTCAGGCCTTCGGCCACGCCGGCGTCGGCCAGAGCCTCGATGAACATGTAGACGTAAGCGGGCGTGCTGCCGCCGATGGCGCTGGCGGCGTCGAGCTGCGATTCTTCCTGTTCAACGGTGGTGCCGAAGCTGGCAAGCAGGCATTCCACTGCAGCAACGTCGTCGGGCGTGGCCAGGCTGTTGCTGCAGTAGGCGGTAACGCCGGCGCCCACGTGCGCGGGCGTGTTCGGCGCGGTGCGAACGATGCGCACGGGTGCTGCGAATTGCTGTTCCAGCCAGGCGATGGTCTTGCCCGGCGCGATGGTGACGATGGTCTGCTCGGGGCGGACGGTTTCGCGGATTTCGGCGATTACCGCTTCATATTGGTAAGGCTTGACGGAAAGGAACAGGATGTCGGCGTTTTTTGCGACATCGATGTTGCTGGTGCCGGTGTTGATGCCGAATTCCTTGGCGACGGCATCGGCGTGTTCTGCGGTGGTGTTGGAGCTGTAGATTTCAGCAGGGGCGACTTCGCCGCTATTGATGATTCCCTTGATCATGGCCTTTGCCATGTTTCCGCACCCGATAAATCCGAGTTGCATGTGTTCCTCCTTTGGCATGATGCCTCCTTTGCTTGCCGAAAGGGCGGCCCCCTCGGCGCTTTTAGGCGGCTTGGCCCTTGGGCCAGCAACGCCGCAATGTGTTTCCACGGACAATTTTAGGTCATCGCAAATGGCGCCTGCATTACAGGTTGCTTTCTTTGGAGCAAAAGGCGGCGGCTTGGCACGCTATACTTCTACTAACTAATAAGAGAGGGGATTGGCATGGCTAAGAAGAAGGCGAACGGGGTTCAGGCTTCTGGCAGCAAGCAGGATCAGGGCGCGAAGGGGAGCGCCGCGGGCGAGCAGCAGAAGAAGGGCAACCGCATTTCGCTGCAGCAGGCGCGTGCAAATGCGGCGCGTGAAAGTGCGCGCATAAGCCCGGCTCCCGAAGGTCCGGCTCCAGCGATTTCGGTGTTGATGCCCATTTGCAATGCCGAGCGCTACTTGGAGCAGGCGCTTGATTCCCTGTTGGCACAGACGTTCACAGACTTCGAGGTGCTGTGTATCAATGACGGAAGCACCGATGGGTCGCTTGATATTATCAAGCGCTATATGGCCAACGACCAGCGGTTTCGTTTGATCGACAAGGACAATTCCGGGTACGGCGCGTCGATGAATTTGGGCATCGACACAGCGCGCGGCGAGTACATCGGCATCCTGGAGCCTGACGACTTTTTCGAGCCCAACGCGTTGGAACTGCTGCATGGTCTTGCAAAAAGCGGGACGGCCGATGCGCCCGTTGACGTGGCCAAGGCCAACTACTGGTTCTACTGGAGTACGCCCAAAGAGCGCAACCAGCTTATAAGCGTGTGCACGCCGACCATGGCGGCGGCACCCTTCAACCCGCGCGACCAGCACGACGTGTTCTACTGCATCCCGTCTATCTGGTCGGCGCTGTATCGCCGCGAAATGCTGAACCAGGGCGGCGTTCGCTTTCTGGAAACGTCGGGCGCGAGCTTCCAGGACCTGGGCTTTCAGTTCAAGGTGTGGGTGAAGGCACAGAAGGTGGCCATGAGTGAAGAGCCCATTCTGCATTATCGCCAGGACAACGAGGCGTCTTCCGTGAACGACGTGCAGAAAGTAATGTGTGTGTGCAAGGAATTTGACAAGGCTGAGCGCTTTATCAAAGACGACCCGCAGCGCGAAATGCTGGAAAAAGTGCTGTTCAGGCTGCGTTACGACAGTTACATGTGGAATTTTGCGCGTCTGGGCGCCGAGCAGCGCAAGGAGTTCGTGCCCAAGATGCGCGAAGATCTGCGCGCCGGGTTCAGAAACGGCGCGTATGATCGCTCGCTCTTCAGCGACCATCAGGATGCGAACTTGCGTTACCTGCTGCAGCACCCCAAGCACTTCGAGCAGTTCTTCCCGAAGAAGCCAACCGCTCTGCGCAAGGGCCTGTACTACCTGATGGTAGCCGGCCCCAAAGCAGCCTTCAGCGCCCGTAAATGACAAAATGGGGACAGTCCCCATTTTGTCATTTCTTGCTGGGCAAAGCGGCGGGAAGAGATAGCGGATTGTTACGGTGTTGGGGCATCCGGTCCCGCGTTTTGCTTTCTGCAGATTGCTAATTGGTAATTCGGAATTGCCAATTAGCAATCTATGTCATTAATTCGTACAAACTAATTTATAATTTGTAGCAGTAAATGCGAATTAGCGCTTTTTATTGTTGTAAATACAAATTATTTTGTACTAATTATTATTAATTCATACAAAATAATGATAATTAGTACAATTTAGATGAACTAAGTGCAAATTCAAGGCTAATTTGTTGGTTGTAGAATGCGGCTCGGTGTTGGAGGCCCCTATGCTTAAAGAAGAGCTTATTGATTTAGTTCGCGAAACCCAGCAGCTAGAAGCAGAGCAGCAAACCGTTGAAGTAAAAGCCGCAAATCGAGGGTGTCCAAAAAGGCTATACGATACGCTTTCTGCTTTCTCGAACCAGGATGAAGGCGGGATAATTTTATTCGGCCTCGATGAATCGCAGGGGTTCGATGCGGTTGGAGTGTATGACGCCCAGGACCTTCAGAAGCACGTTTCCGAGCAATGTATGCAAATGAGCCCCGAAGTCCGGGCCTTGTTCACGATGGCGAGTGTTAATGGCGGGGTTGTCGTGTCTGCGGAAATCCCGGGGATGGATGTTTCGGAGCGTCCTTGTTTTTATGAGGGCAAAGGCCGTTTGAAAGGCTCGTATAAAAGGGTTGGCGACATGGATAAGCCGATGACCGAATATGAGATATATAGTTTTGAGGCGTTTCGAAAGAAATACCAAGATGATATTCGCATTATTGACGGGTGCGGCTTCGACACCCTGGATCCATCCGATTTGGCTAATTATTTACTGAGGCTAAAAGCAAATAAACCCCATTTGGCTAGCTTGAGGGATGAGCAGATATATCCCCTGATGAGCATTCTGAAAAATGGAAAAGTTACTTTGGCGGCTGAGTGGCTGTTCGGATATTATCCCCAAGCATTTGCTCCTCAATTGTGTATTACCGCAATAAAAGTTTTTGGGGAGGAAAAGGGTGCGCTAGGCCCTGAGGGAAATAGATTCGAAGACAACAAGCGTATCGAGGGCACTATTCCGGAAATGCTGGATGAGTGTTTGGCCTTTCTGAGGCGTAACTTGTCTCTCTCTACAAGAATAGATAGGCAGACAGGAAAGAGGTCCGACAGATTTGAACTTCCTATCGATGCTGTTCGCGAGGTTGTTCTGAATGCGCTTATTCATCGCGATTACAGCATCCATACTGAAGGAATGCCTATTCAGGTCGAGCTGTATTCTGACCGTCTTGAGGTCAAAAGCCCAGGTGGATTGTATGGCAGGTTGACGGTGGACAAGCTTGGCAAAGTGCAACCCGATACCAGGAATCCCGTTTTGGCAACGGCAATGGAAGTGCTTGGATTGACGGAAAATCGCTATTCGGGAATTCCGACGGTACGCCAGGCCATGAAGCAAGAAGGAAAGCCTGAGCCTGAGTTTATTGATACGGGCTCGGAGTTTCGCGTTGTGTTGCGCATGCGTTCTGCCGAGCTGGGCGAGGATAATGGCGCTTCGACTCGGGAAATCGGCGGTCACCATGTGACAAAGAAGGATCAAAAAGTATTGGACTTTTGCTCTGAACCCAGATCTCGTCAAGAGATAGCCAAGATGCTTGATGTTGATGAGTACTACGCGGCAAGAAGGTACATCAAACCTCTTGTCGGAGCGGGAGCACTGATGATGACTCTGCCTGATAAACCGAGAAGCAAGGATCAAAGGTATGTGAGGGTGTGAGGCGCCCTGGAGTGCGTCGTGGCCCACGCAATGCGCTGCAAGTTGCTGACCTCTTTTCTGGTCATTAATCTGGACATAAAATCGGATATTTTCTGGACAAGTCTAAAAATGTCCAGAAAGCACAAACGAGATTCCAACCTTTGCGTGTCTGGGTGGTTTTCCTAGAGGTGAGGTTCTGGCTGACATCGCCCATCGTGTAACGGCTCGTCGCAAAGAGTAGGGATTTACACAGGTGCAGCTTGCCGAAAAATCAGGTGTGAGCCTGGGTTCCATCAAAAGGTTTGAGCGCTTAAATCAAATCTCGCTTGCATCATTGGTGAATATCGCTTTTGTCCTCCACTGCGAGAGTGATTTCGCCAGCCTATTTGCGCAGAAGCGGTACGCCTCCATAGAAGACGTAATCGCGGAAAGTAGAAGAAAGCGCGACTCCCACAATTAGCTTTGCTGTTTGACGACTTGGCACCGACATAGAGCAGCTCTATCGGTTGATGTGCTTCAACGTTTTTATTGGCAACAGAGATGACCATGTGAAGAACTTCTCGTTCTTGTATGACGAAACGGCGGGGAAGTGGTCCCTGTCGCCAGCATATGATTTGACCCAGAATCCCGGAACGTACGGTGAGCGCGCTACTACGGTGAATGGCAAAGGCAAGGGTATAGTGCTTGCCGATTTGTTGACAGTGGGAACGAAGGCTGGCCTTAAGCGGTCGTGGGCTCGTGAAGTTGCTGAAGGCATGAGAGCAAAAAAGTTGAATTCGCAGGATTGTTGGATTGTTCGTAGCCGCGCTGAGATTAATGGCGACACCCATGCGACAATGTCGCCGAACTGTCGCGACATTGTCGCATGGGTGTCGTTTTATAGGTGCGCTGTTGTCAAAGCATACCGACTCTGCCGTTCTTGAATTGTCTTAATTGATCAAAATAGTCCAAAGAATTTTGCTCAATTAGCTGATTTCAGCTTAATAGACCAAAAAAAAGCAATTTTTTTTGGTCTATTTCCTAAATATGCGAAAATAGACCAAAGCTTTTACATGAATCCTGCTCAGTTCAAGGCGGTGTCGCATGTCGTCGAAATACAAGGACCTCAGAACGTCGTTTCATATTTCGGAAAAAGACGCGAAGCGCCTATACGAAGAACGCTTCAATTGCAAAGACGCCGTGCGGCTCGATTTCAAAATAGGCGAAAACCAAGCATTCTATGTAATGGATTCGGCGGTTTACGAGCTGATTATCAGAGCGATGGAGCTAGATAGGTCTATCGATCAGGTTATGGGCATGCTGCCCCGAAGGGCCATCAATCAGTATATGGACCGGTGCCTTATTGACGAGATTGTGCTTACCAATGGAATAGAGGGCGTTCGTTCAACGCGGCGAGAGATCGATGACGCCCTTGAAATGCTTGCCGAAAAGGACAAAACCGGCAGGTTTTTAGGCATCGTAGAGAAATACCACGCGCTAAGAACACGCGAGCGGATTCCCATTGCAACATGTGCCGATGTTCGGGTCCTTTATGACGAGCTTGTCCTTGATGAAGTGGTGGCCAGTGACCCGAACCATGCTCCCGATGGGCAATTTTTTCGCACAGGACCCGTGAGTGTTTTGGATGCTTCACAAAGGCCCATCCATCATGGGGTTGAACCTGAATCCAAGATCATTGAGCTTATGGATCGGGCTCTATCGATTCTAAATAACGTTGAACTGCCGGTTCTGGTGCGCGTATCGGTGTTTCATTTTATGTTTGCCTACATCCACCCGTTCTACGATGGAAACGGGCGCACTAACAGGTTTATTAGCAGCTATGTACTTTCGCACGGCTTTAATCCGATTGTTGGATATCGCTTGTCGTATTCGGTAAAGGAAAGAATCGAAAAGTACTATAAGGGTTTTTCCTTGTGCGAACATCCGCTGAACAGGGGCGATTTAACGCCGTTTGTCATCTCGTTTTCTGAGCTGATTGTGGATGCCATGGAGAGCATGCTCAATTCGTTGCGAGAAAAGCAGAGCGACCTAGCCGATGCTGTTGGCGTGGTGAATCGAGCGATAACCACCCAGGAAGAAGATGCGGGCCTATGGCGTGTGGCGTTCATCCTTGCTCAGGCTACGTTGTTCTCGGAGAACGGTGCAACCACCGAAGAGCTATGCGTAGCGGCCAGGATGTCCGAGCCCACCATGGCCAAGAAGCGCAAACGCATTAAAGAGCTGGGCTTCCTACAGGAGACTCGCAGGGGCAGGCAAAGGTTCTATTCGTTGGATTTGGGGAAGATGCGATGAAGAGACGTTGTATTTTCGAGTATCGGACTTTTCCGGGAAATGTACGATCCAGCTCTGTTTCTAAAGTAGGCACTGGGTTTCGAAGGGCCTGGTCGAGCCAAAAGTTTTTTAGATGCACCCTTATGATTGTTTTTGCTGTGGTTATCAGGTTTGCGAATGAAGGCTAGGGGGAAGTATGGCAGGAAACGCCAATAGTCTTTGGACCGATGAAAGGAAGGAACTTCTTGCTAGGCTGCAGGCCTTGTCTGATGCTATGGCTGGAGATATGTATGAATGTATCATCGATAGCATTGGGAGTTACGAAGATAAAGATCCGAAAGCAACGATAGCGATCATGGACATCTCTCATAATGTGAGAGAGTTTATGAATGCCACCGATTATTTTTTTGATACCTCATTTGTTGCAGAAGGAAACACAAATAGAGATGAGTTTTCTGCTCTTGCCAAGGTCAGAGAAGCGCTGCTAGATGAAGACTCTATTGTTGAGATGGACGGCAAAGAGAAAAGCTTCAAAATAAGCAGTGAGCTTGCGACAGCTCTTGAAGACCTCAGGCGTCTTCAGCAAAGAGGGTGGTCTTCCAGGCTAGACAAAGATTCGCTTGCTGTTCAAGGGCGAAGGGATTTGAGCAACCCAGCATTGTGCTCATGGCGAAAAGCAAAGGACTTCTTTATGGCCTATGTCCATTTTTGTAGGGATGCAAGAAGGGATGTGCCTGCAAAAGGAGAAGTAATCGAGCATTTACGTTTGGTTGAAAACTCTCTTTATGTGAGGATTGGCCCCTTTTTCGAGTCGATGAAGGAGCTTCGTCGGTTAACGGATAAAGCCAACTTAAAGAAAGATGGCGCTTTCCGAGTGGCTGACGAAAACGCTGTAAATACTGCTGTTTCCTATTTGGGAAATGTCCATCTGCGCCGGTATTTCTTTTCTGCGCTTCGGAATCCTGAGTGGTTGCATCCGTTGACGGATTTAGGTGTGTTTTGCAATGCGCCTAACCTTAACGAGGAAGAGAAGACGTATCCTGATTGGCCCGAGGGGATTTATCTTGGATTAGTTGCATCTTCGTGCCCTGGTGCAGTTGTTGAAATTCTTCAAGGGTTGATTACCGAGGATAACCCTGTTGTGAGAAGGAAGTCGATTGAAATTGCGGCTACGCTAAATCCCGACAAGGCTGCTCAAATTGCTCTCGAGATTAAGAAATGGGCAGAAATGGAATACCGAATGAATGGTTCTTTCTGGCATTCGGAGAGTCTTGTTCGCTTGATTGCTGGCTTTTTGAAATCGAAGAGTGAAAAGAAAATTGGAAAGGGCTTGCTATCGGCTTGTTTTGCTCCGAAAGCTAAGGGTAAATATGCGTTTGACGTCACGGTATGCGTAGGTAGTTTTTTGTATGAGCGGAAGCTCGAGGAGCTTCTTGGTCTCTTGAGCGAAAACGAAAAATATGGGGTTATGCGGAGCTTTGTCAGAAAGCTTTCTCCAGACGGAGGCTTTGAACAGCTCATTCTTTGCCCTGAAATCAAGCGGGTTGTCCATTCGGAAAGCATCAGAATACCCTACTCTATTATTCGCCTTTTTATCTCTTCGTTTTCCTCTCTTGGTTTGGACTCTCAAATTGAGAAATTGCATAAAGATAAGAAAAGGCAACCTCCTTTGGTTTTGAGGTGTGAACTCTTTGCCCTTGGCGAATCCATCGAAGCATCGGAAGGGCTCGATACGCCTTCTATAGAGCGGCTGAAAGAGTCTCTGCTCTCCGAGGAGGTTTTGGGAGGGGAGTGCGATCCGGAGGCTTTCCTTCTGATCAAGATGCTCGTCAGTGCTGAATTGATGTCCTGCCTTGAGATTGTTCGCGCGGTTGAAGATTCGTATTGCGGAATAATATGCAGAATTAAGGAAGGGCGCCCTGGTATAGGGAAGGACGAGGTTGAAAAAAGAGCAAGAAAAAGGCAACATAAAATGTTGAATCTTGCCGGTGTGAACTTATTAAATTGTGGAGTTGAGAATAGACCGCTTGTCTCCTCGTTGAACGAAGAATTTGGCGATAGGGAGTATTCTGCCGCTTTGATTGCGGAAACGGAAACAGTGGTCGGCCCGAATAGTTCGCTGAGCTTGGACGAGATGGAATTAAAAGGACCATCCGATCTGCTTGATTATCTTGTGGGTTGGCATCCGTCCAGCGAAGACGCTGCCAACTTGGTAGAACACGAGGGAAATGGAAGGGTGCTGAAAGAGCTTTTAACCAAGCGCCCCTTTTTCTTTGAGTCGGTAAAAGGTCGGCTTGTTTGCTTGCGCCCAACTTATTTAAGGGCCCTCTTTGATGGCTGGCGCGAGTGCCTTTCCCGAGGTGAAGAAGTTCCGTTTGATACAGCGCTCAACCTTGCGTGCGTCATATCGGGAAAAGACGACGTTTCCTCTTTTCCCGGTGAGGGAGATGCTTTGGCGGATGATCGCGGTTATGTAAAAGCAAAATTGTCGGTTGTGAACATGATAAAAGAGTTGATCGATTTGAATTGTCCTCAGGAGGAGGCGATTCAGGGCAAGGTAGCGAGCATTTTATGCTGCCTGTCTTATTGTTCTCAGCCAGATGAGAGGATTGAGGAAGAATACGGTCGGGGAGGCTTAGATCCTCTCACAATTTCTGTCAATACGGTTCGTCCTGCCGCAATTATCGCTCTGTCTAAATGGGTTTCCAAGAATCAGCAAAGTGGGTTTTGCGGCCCTGTTCTTATGCGCCTTGCAACGTGTCTGCCGTCCTCGTCCGATTGCCTCATTTCCGATGCGGCGGCGATAGGCGTTTCGATTCCAATGCTGTGCAGAAGTGAAAGGGCATGGGTTGATGAACATTACGTAGATCTGTTTGGGGACGATGGGTCTAGGACACCTGCTCAGGAAATCGTGATAAGCACCATCTTGTCTTACTATCGGCCATGTGGGATGTTATTGGACTTAATGCGTCCTTTGTTTACCGCCCAAACGCTTTCAGCCATGTCAAATTACCTACTTGGCTTTTACCTTGGAGTGGACAAAAGGGATTGCTCGTTGCTGTTGGGCGATTGGCTTTATTGCGGGGTGGTGAATGGGACGATTCAACTCGATGATGAGTTGCTCCAAGGATGGTGGCGGTTTGCAAGTGCTTCGCAAATAGGTTCAGCATTGTCTCGGATTTGCATGGGCGTGCAGCAGCATGAGGAGCCCTCGTGCGAAATGGTGGCAGGAATGAAAAGCCTGTACGATTATCACATGAAAACGCTTGCTAGCGAGAAGGGGGTCGAGTCCCTCTCGGGGATATGGAGACTAGCTGCAACTTCTGGTTTTGGCACTTCTTGGTGGGGCTCTCGATTGCTTAATGAGCTGGAGATAACAGGGAAAAGTCTTGATATTCTTTTGGTGAGTGATGAACTGGGTGCTTTATCGGAAGAGGATCCCAAGCTCGCAACGCGCGCTCTTGTCCAAATCGCAAAAAACGATGCTAATCCTTTGCCGTTCAAGTACGAAGAGGTTGGTCTTCGCGTTCTGCGAAAGAACCTCCAATCGAATGGGGGAATTCTTTCAGAAGAAGGTATGGAATGTATTGATCTGTTGGGGCGCATCGGCTGTATTAACTTGGACAAAGAGCTGGGATTAACATAAGGGCATAAAAGAGTTTGCATTCCTCGATATATAGCTCGATTTAGTTTGTCTTTGGTGGTTTACCGAGCTTTCGATCGTCGAAACCGGTCGTGTTGAGTTGGGCAATACGCTTCCATTTTCCGCAAAAACCGTGCAGGGTGGCAACTGCGGCGCAATACCCTATACAATGAAATATCGTGATTATTCTGGTTGCAGAATGCACTAGGCACAAATGCCCCAAGTCAGACGAAAGTCTGTGGGACTCGCTTTGCCGGAACCGCAGGTTGGCTATCGCCGACCCGCTGACCGGCAAACAATTCGCTTGGACAAAACCCGTCCAAGCCGCCAGCGCATTCGCAACCACCAAACGATAAGGAACAGCATTAATGGCAAAAAAACTGTTAAGCGCTAATGCCCGAAGGAATTGGTTCACCATTACTTCCCTGGTGTCCAGAGACTTCAAGCTGAAATACCGCCGCAGCGCCCTGGGCGTACTCTGGTCGGTGCTCAACCCGCTGCTTATGATGATCGTGCTCTCCGTCGTGTTCAGCACGTTCTTCAAATTCAGCATCGAAAATTACCCGCTGTACGTAATTCTGGGCAACGTAATGTTCGCGCTGATGGCCGACTCCACCTCTGGTGCCATGAATTCCATCATCGAATCGTCGTCGCTCATCAAGAAGATCCGCATCGAAAAGCTTATCTTCCCGCTGGAAAAAGTGCTGTTCCAGCTGGTGAACTTCTGCATTTCGCTTATCGCGGTCGCCGCGGTAATGATCTTCTTCCAAGTTATGCCGCACGTGAGCCTGCTCGCCCTGCCGCTCCTGCTTGTGTACGTGGTGCTGTTCAGCGCAGGTATTGGTATGGCGCTTTCGGCGCTTTCGGTGTTCTTCCGCGACGTATGCCACCTGTGGGGCGTAATCATCACGGCATGGACGTACGCCACGCCGCTGTTCTACCCGGTGGAAATCCTGCCCGACTGGGCAATGCCCTTTATGCAGTACAACCCCATGTACCACTACGTAAGCTATTTCCGCGACCTTATTCTTAGCGGAACGGTGCCCGGCTTGTCGGAAAACCTGCTGTGCCTGGGCATGGCCGTCGTTTCGTTCATTATCGGCCTGCTTATTTTCAAGAAAACCGAAAAGAAATTCATCCTCTACGTTTAAGGAACAATCATGCCCGAAAACGTGAACACCAGTGTTCTGGAAATCGACAGCCAGGCCATCGAAGACGACTCGAAGAAAACCATGATCAAAGTGGACCACGTGTCCATGATCTTCAACATGGCAAGCGAGCAGCTGAACAGCATCAAGGAATACGTGATTGCCGCCGCCAAGCGCGAGCTGCGCTTCAAGGAGTTCCGTGCGCTTGACGACGTTTCGTTGGAAGTGAAGCAGGGCGACGTGTACGGTATTCTGGGCACGAACGGCTCGGGTAAATCAACGTTGCTGAAGATTATCGCCGGCGTGCTGGAGCCAACCAAGGGCACTTGTACCGTGAACGGCGACATCGCGCCGCTTATCGAGCTCGGTGCTGGCTTCGATATGGAGCTTACCGCGCGCGAAAACATCTTCCTGAACGGTGCGCTGCTGGGGTATTCCAAGCAGTTCATCGAGAAAAACTTTGACGCCATCGTTGAATTTGCCGAGGTAGAGAAGTTCCTGGACATGCCCATGAAGAACTACTCTTCCGGCATGGTGGCACGTATCGCATTTGCCATTGCAACGGTAATCGTGCCCGAGATCCTTATCGTCGACGAAGTGCTTTCCGTGGGCGACTTCATGTTCCAGAAGAAGTGCGAAGACCGCATCATGAAGCTGATCAAGGAACATGGCGTGACGGTGCTTATCGTTTCGCACAACAATGATCAGATTGAGCGCCTGTGCAACAAGGCCGTTTGGATTGAGAAAGGCCACCTGCGCATGGCTGGCACAGCGAAGGAAGTGTGCCAGACCTACCGTGTGCTGGGTGGCCATGTGGGCAGCAAGGAATCGGAGCAGATTGTGTTCGAAACCCTGCAAGACCCAAAGCAGCCCGACATGAGCGGCATCGAATCTATCGAAGCGGACACGCGCTACGGCATTGCGGCGAAGCTTTCTAGCCGTTGCTATCCCGATAGGGCAAAAAACGTGGTTCTGGCTCCGGGTGAACACGAAATGCTCCCCCTTATGGCAAACGGCCTTGCCGGTGCGCTAGATGCGCCTGTTCTACTGACGCAAAACGAAAGCGTTCCTGACGCAACGGCGCAAGAGCTGAGCCGCCTTAACCCCGAAACGGTTTACGTCCTGAACGGCGGAACGGTGAACGCCGAAATTGTAAAAAAAGAAGTTCTTTCTGCTTTGCCTGATTCGGCGGTAGAAGTACTTGAGGGCAAAGATGCCTGCGAGCTTTCGTGGGCGATGTACGAATACGGCGAAAAGAATGCGCTTTGGGGTGAAGATGTTGCCCTTACCTATGACGGTTGCTTGGGCGATCTGGCTTCGCTTTCACCGTATCTGTATTCGAAAAAATGTCCTGTGCTGGCTAAAGCAGGCGAAGATCCCGTGCCCGCCAGGATGTGCGATGTCGCGGCAACGAAGTGCGATGCGCTTATTGTTGGCGGTTTCAAGTCGTTCCCCGATGAGGGGATTGCTCCTATCGCTGCTGGCTCCGCGGAGGTGCATCGCTTTGTTGGCGATGGCCCTTATGATGCAAATGAGAAAATCAACAATTGGGTTGAGCAGCGTATCGATTCGGAATCTTTCCTGGTTGTGTCTATTTGGCATCCAGAAGACGCGCTTGCCATTGCGTCCTTCGCATCGAAGAGCAAGTCTTTGGTTTTGCTCGAAGATCCGCAAAACCTCGATAGCGTTGCTCATGCGATTAAGTACATCGGCAAGAACAAAAAGCAGCTGAGGTTCGTGGGAGACCGATCCAGATTCAACGACTTGGATAAGGAACTCCTTGTCAAGGCATCCGCTTAGTCCTGTTTAACCTGGTAGGGTGAGAAAATGAGTAACCAGAGCAAACGTGAAGCCATGGTGACCATAGAAAGCAGCGAGCCTGTCGGCCGTAAGCCGGGCTTGAAGCGAGTGTTGACCTATGGGACTTTCGATTTGCTTCACTATGGCCATATTCGTTTATTGCAGCGCGCTTCTCAGCTGGGTGATTACTTGATAGTGGCGCTTTCAACCGATGAGTTCAATGCAATAAAGGGGAAGAAAAGCTTCTACTCCTATGAAACTCGCAAGGAGATGTTGGAGGCAATTCGATATGTTGACCTAGTGATTCCGGAATGCGATTGGAGTCAAAAGAGATCGGACGTGGCTGAATACCATGTTGATGTGGTATGCATGGGCAGTGACTGGGCCGGCGATAGTCGCTTTGAGGCTTTAAGGGGTATATGCGAGGTTGTATACCTCGATCGAACCCAAGGCATTTCCACTACCGAAGTAAAAGAAAAGCTTGGCGCCAACGAAGAGTAAGCGCCAAGCTTTTTTCTAATCAATCAGGTTTTCGATGGCCTGCTTTGTTTTCGACGTTTCCAAATCGTCGTGATCAACGTGTTGGAAATGCGTGTGAATGTCTTTGGGCAGTTCCAGGTAATCCCCGTATCGGCTTGTTAGGAAGCTATCGGGGTTGTTGGGAACAGAGCATTCCACCCCTTCGAACGTCATTCGTTTTGCGGGGAAAATATCCTTCAGGTCGTATGCCCACCAACGCTGCTTTCCGTCATCAAGATTGTCGAGGGACCATATAGCGTAGGGGGATTTCGAGGTGCTAATCAGTCCCTTATTACGTGCATCGTTGATGTACTGATTGAATTTGCTTTGGATTCGGGAAGCCTGTTCGTCTGATTTTGTATAGTACGGCTCATCAGACCAGAACTGAAACGAAGGATCTGCTTCTATTTCGGCAATCATGCTGCGGCGAAGGGCGCGGTGCTCTTCGCCCTTTTTTCTGGCGTCGGATTCTGCCCAGTCGTATATGAACAGGTCAAGGAAGCAGGGAATGGTGGCATCTGCATACCAGAATCTGACCTGACGGCAATAAACAAATTTGTCGTATACGACGGTGATCCTGTATTGATTGTCTTGATTGACTAGCTCCGTCAACCTCTTCAGATCATCGCGCATTATACCAAGGTCCACATCGTCGTCCCATGGAATGAAGCCGCCGTGACGTACAGCGCCTAGAAGGGTGCCGAAGTTCAGCCAGTAAGGGATGTTGTTTTTTTGGCATAAGGCATCGAATTCGGATAGAAGCTTCGCACAACCAAGCTGAAGCAGTCGCATTCCGCCGGTTGCTTGAGGAAGCGACCGAAAGAAGCGCTTTTTTGCGTCTGTGATCGATTCGCCAGCGTTGCGATACTGCTCCCAAGCGAGCATCTTCATATGCGAATCATGGGCATCGAGGTCGTCTGAAATAGATTTAATTGCGGGTGAAAGAACGTAATTAACTTTGTGGTTAAGGTTCCCATTGATACCATTGTCTGTCTGTTCAATGCGAGCGAACAGGCGGTTCTGTTGATCTTTAATTGCGGCCAAGTCGCCTTTGATTGAAGCAAGTTCATCCTTGAGTATCTGATTCTGCTCGACCAGATATTTCTCCGTAGCATGAAAAGAGCGGGAGGAGACGGGAAGGATTTTTTTGAGCTCAGACATCTCGATGCTTTCTTCTAGCGTGCTTTTGCTGATTTCTATTTTACTGAAGAAAAGAAGCGCCGTGGGAGTATCAACGAAAAGCTGTATCGAGCAAGTCATTTGTTCAGTCGAAGAGCGATTTGCTCCTTTGCTTTTGGTGCGCAATTTGCAAGAGCGATTTTATGTATTATGTAACGGTAGGATAACAAATGGGAAGGATTGCCTATGCCTGCCGTGAAAAAGCTGGTCAATATATTCTTTTCGCTTGTGCTGGTGATGGGTCTGCTTCCCGTAACGGCATTTGCGTCTCCTAGCCAGGGGGCAGAGGAGGGTGCTAGTGGCAAAGCCGTGGTTGTTGACCAGGGCAACGCTAACGAACCGGCCTCGGGCTCCGGAGCGCCATCTTCAGATACAGCAGCAGAAGGTGGCACAACCTCCGCTCAAACTTCTGGGGCTAATTCAGGGAAATCGGACAACAATTCCGATCAAAATAAATCTCAAGATGCCCAAAACGCTACCTCAAGCCAAGAGAACTCTGACCTTGAGAACAGTTGGCGTTATACGAATGGTGAACTAACAGTTCAAGACGACAACGGCGGAATAGACACTTATTCTGGTGATTCTTCACGGTCGGGAAAGGCTGTTGTGCGAAAAGGCATTGATGTCAGTGAGCACAATGGGACTATTGATTGGGAAAAGGTCAAAGCCGATGGTGTCGATTTCGCCATTTTGCGAGTAGGGTTTATCCACGATAACGGCAGGGGACGTTCGGATTATCAATGGGAACGTAATGTCTCCGAATGCGAGCGCCTTGGTATTCCCTATGGCGTCTATGTCTATTCCTATGCTGAAACCGCATCCCATGCATCGACCGAAGCCGATTTTGTGCTTCAGCGCTTGAAGGGGCACAATCCTTCTTATCCCGTTTATTACGACCTCGAAGATAATTGCCAACTTTCCGTTGCTCAGAATCATGGTATGGGAGCATTGGCGCAGACTTTCTGCAACAAAATAGCGGCAGCAGGGTATACGCCCGGCGTTTACGCAAACACCAATTGGTGGACGAACTACCTTACCGACTCATGCTTTGGTAATTGGGAGAAATGGGTCGCTCAATACAATTCAAGCTGTACTTATAAGGGCAGCTACAGTATTTGGCAGTACACCTCATCGGGCCATGTTAATGGCATCGATGGCCGCGTTGACATGAACTTCGATTATGAGAAGAACCGTGCGTTTGACGATTCGTACCGCTTAGAGATTGCCCCCAAGAACGTCAAGGCGTCAGCCTCCGGCAGCGGAGAGGTCACGCTGACCTGGGACGCGGTTGACGGCGCCGACGCCTACGCCGTCGCCGAGTACGTCGACGGCGGGTACCGCACGTTCACGACGTCCTGCTCCTCGACGAGCTACAAGGTCTCCGACCTCTCGAACGGCAAGAAGCACGGCTTCCTCGTCCAGGCCAGGGTCGGCGGCAAGTGGTCCGCGGTGTCGACCGACCTCCTCGCCTACGCGACGCCCCAGGGCGCCACGAAGCCCGAGCCCAAGGCCGAGCCCGGCAACGGGTCGGTGAAGCTCACCTGGGACAAGGTGCCCGGGGCGACCGCCTACGCGGTCGCGTCGAGAAACGACGACGGCTCCTACAAGACCTACACCCTCTCATGCACGGGGACGTCCTACGAGGTGGGCGGCCTGGCCAACGGCAAGTCGTACGGCTTCCTCGTCCAGGCGAAGCTTGATGGCGCCTGGTCGTCCTTCGACTCGTCTGACCTCGTCTCGGCGACCCCGTGGGATCCCAGCTCACCCAAGAACGTCAAGGCGTCAGCCTCCGGCAGCGGAGAGGTCACGCTGACCTGGGACGCGGTTGACGGCGCCGACGCCTACGCCGTCGCCGAGTACGTCGACGGCGGGTACCGCACGTTCACGACGTCCTGCTCCTCGACGAGCTACAAGGTCTCCGACCTCTCGAACGGCAAGAAGCACGGCTTCCTCGTCCAGGCCAGGGTCGGCGGCAAGTGGTCCGCGGTGTCGACCGACCTCCTCGCCTACGCGACGCCCCAGGGCGCCACGAAGCCCGAGCCCAAGGCCGAGCCCGGCAACGGGTCGGTGAAGCTCACCTGGGACAAGGTGCCCGGGGCGACAAAATATGCGGTTATGAGAAACGATACGGTAACCGCCGCATATGTTGAGGACTGCTCTTATGAGGCCCGAGGCTTGAAGAATGGCACGTCTTACGGCTTCCGAGTAAGGGCGCTGATCGATGGCGCATGGACTCCTGTGTCCGATGATGTGGTTTGGGCAACTCCCGCAGATGCTGATTCCCCAAAAGCTAACGCGGCATTAAACGACGACGGGTCAGTCACTCTCAAGTGGGGCGCAGTGTCGGGTGCGGACCACTATGCTGTTGCATTGAAAACCGGTTCTGGGTATAGCACGTATACCTATAGTTGTACACAAACCGAATATACAGTGAATGGCCTGAATCCAGGAACGTATTCTTTCTTGGTTCAGGCTCACGTTTCCGGCAGATGGTCTTCTTTTACTGAAGCTGATATTGTCACAATTCGTATTCCGGATTCTAATTCTCCTGTGGTGTCAGTCGATTATCCCGATTCGGATTCAGCTGAACTTTCCTGGAGCCCTGTTCCTGGTGCTACGAAATATGCCATTGCGGAATACAGAAATGGCTCTTTTGTCAATTACTCGACTGAGTGCACCGATACTAAATTCATGATTCGAAATCTCGGTATCGGAAAGAAACATCGTTATCTTGTACAGGCGTATGTGGATGGGTCCTGGTCAAAGTATTCTAACGACGATCTCGTTGAGGCAATGATTGCTGACAAGAATTCCCCCAACGTTAAGGCGGAAGCTTCTGGGGATGGTCAAGTCACCTTGTCTTGGGATGAGGTTTCAGGTGCTACGAAATATGCTATTGCAGAGTATGTCGATGGGGGATATAGAACATATACAACAGCATGTAATGCTCTGTCATATTCTATCGATGATCTGGGAAATGGCCACGAGCACAGCTTCCTCGTCCAGGCATACGTTGGCGGCAAATGGTCTACGGCAAGTACTGATCTTCTTGTTTCCGCTACACCTCATGGTGTGATGTCGCCCACAGCCACGGCAAAAGCGGGTGATTTGAGCGCGACATTGCAGTGGAACAAGGTGCCTGGTGCAACGAAATATGCTGTAGCCGCACAGAATGGTGATGGATCGTTCACCACTTATACGTATTCGTGTACGGGAACTTCTTACATTGTCAATGGCTTGGCGAGCGGAAGGACGTATCGGATGCTCGTCCAGGCCTATGTGGATGGTGCCTGGTCCCCGTTTTCGACTGTTGATTTGGTCAGCGTGAAGCCATATGGGACAAACGTTCCTGCAGGGCAACAAATGATGTCCGACATTGCGAACAATAGTGGGTTTACGAGTGGGACTTCTTATTTGATTCTTGTTAATCGATCACGCCATGAAGTCGGCGTGTTCAAGGGTGGTTATAACAATTGGTCTTGTATAAAGTTTTGGAGTTGTGTAACAGGCGCCCCTTCGACGCCGACAATAACAGGGACATATAGCACAACGGGTTTCAAGAGAACGAACCTGACCACAGATGCGCGAGCTCGTTGGGCCACGCAGATTAATGGAGGGTACTTCTTCCATTCTATTTTGGCTTCCAATAATGAACTTGGTAGTAGTCAGTCCCATGGTTGCATTAGGCTTGCGGTTGAAAATGCCAAATGGATATATGACAATATCTGGCAAGGAACGAAAGTCTATATTTACTAATTTATCGTCTTTGCAAGGGAGGGCTTTGCTCTCCCTTGCTTTTACGGGAAGGAAGAAAAGATGAAGGGAATTATTTTAGCTGGAGGATCGGGGACGCGGCTGTATCCCCTTACTACCGTTACCTCGAAACAGTTGCTTCCTGTTTACGACAAACCGATGATTTATTACCCGTTATCGATTCTTATGCTCGCTGGCATTCGGGACATACTTCTTATTTCTACCCCGCAGGATCTTCCGAATTTTAAACGTTTACTTAAAGATGGTTCTGCCTATGGAATCAAATTGTCTTATGCTGAACAACCGTCCCCTGATGGGCTTGCGCAGGCTTTCATTATTGGTGAGGATTTCATCGATGGAGATAGTTGCGCTTTAGTTCTCGGCGATAACATTTTCTATAGCGGTGGTCTAACAAGCCTTTTGACTAAAGCGGCAAAAAAGAAGCATGGAGCAACTGTCTTTGGGTATCACGTTGATGACCCCGAGCGTTTTGGAGTGGTCGAGTTCGATAAAAATGGCCAAGTCCTTTCTATCGAGGAGAAGCCCGAGCACCCGAAATCGAACTATGCGGTAACGGGTCTTTACTTTTACGACGAACGCGCCGTTGAATTTGCGAAGCAGATTAAGCCTTCAGCTCGAGGTGAGCTCGAAATCACGGATCTCAATAAGATGTATCTTGAAGATGGTTCCCTTGAAGTGTCTCTCCTTCATCGCGGTTCTGCGTGGTTAGATACGGGTACTATTGCTAGTCTTTACCAAGCTGGCGAGTTTGTGCGCGTGATAGAGCAAAATCAAGGTTTGCAGATTGCTTCACTTGAGGAGATTGCATTCAACAATGGCTGGATTGGGAAGGACGCCCTTCTCGAATCCGCTGAACGATTCGGCAAATCATCATATGGACGATATTTGAAACAAGTGGTTGATCGTTGCTAATGCTTTTTGTCTTGCTGCTTCATCGGGGTGATTTTCACCCCGATTCTTTTTCTTGCCTGATTTGACTCGCTTATTTTATCAATATTCGCTCCGTTGCTATAATGAAGCCTATTGTGCAGAGTCGTAATGAAAGTTGAGCGTATATGAAGAAATATCTAGTAACAGGTGGAGCTGGTTTTATTGGCAGCAACTTCATATTGTATATGCTTGATCGTCATGATGATGCGTCGATCGTCAATGTTGACTCGTTAACATATGCTGGAAATTTGGAGAACCTTAAGTCCGTTGAGGAAGATGAACGATATAGCTTCGTTCAGGCGGACATTCGCGATAGCGAAAAAATGAAAAGTATCGTTGATGAGTACTCCCCGGATTATGTAATTAATTTTGCTGCTGAATCTCATGTGGACAGGTCGATCCTTGATCCGAGCGCATTTGCTAGCACGAATGTGATGGGCACGGTTAACCTTTTGAATGTTGTAAAGGCGGCTTGGGAACAGCCTGGCGGTTCTTTTGGAGACCATAAATATATCCAGGTTTCGACCGACGAGGTGTACGGATCGCTGTCTCTGGATGATCCAAACTCCTTCTTCCGCGAAACAACACCCCTTAATCCGCATAGCCCCTATTCTTCGTCAAAAGCCTCTGCTGATTTGTTTGTGAAAGCATATGCAGACACTTATGGGCTCCCTGTTAACATAACAAGGTGCTCAAATAATTACGGTCCATACCAATTTCCCGAAAAGCTTATCCCCCTCATGCTTAATAATGCATTGGCCCATAAAGCTCTTCCAGTCTATGGGGATGGCCTGAATGTTCGTGATTGGCTCTATGTCGAGGATCATTGCAAGGCGATCGATCTCGTTGCGTCTGATGGCAAGGCCGGAGAAGTTTACAACGTCGGAGGACACAACGAACGCCCCAATATCTTTATCGTTAAGAAGATTATCGAAGAGGTAAGTGCAGCAACTGGCGATGCTGAGATCAATGAGTCATTGATCTCTTATGTTGAGGACAGAAAAGGTCATGACCGTCGCTACGGAATTGCTCCTGACAAAATCAAGAGGGATTTAGGTTGGGAGCCTGAGACTACATTTGAGGTTGGTATCGTAAAGACCATTCAGTGGTACTTGGCAAATCCCGAGTGGGTTGAACATGTTACAAGTGGCGATTATCAGAACTATTACTCGAAAATGTACGGAAACAAATAAAAGGTTTGAAGGTCGGTATGATTCCCTTTAATATCCCTCCCTATGTTGGGACGGAACTCGATTATGTTAAGCAGGCTGTCGATAACAAGAAGATTTGCGGTGACGGTCCGTTTACCAAAAAGTGCCATGAATGGCTCGAGAAGGCATTTGATTGCCAGAAGGCCCTCCTGACCACTAGTGGCACAACTGCGCTAGAGATGGCAGCAATTCTTTGCGACTTGAAGCCTGGCGATGAGGTAATTTTGCCTAGTTTTACCTTCTCGACTACTGCTACCGCATTCGTTTTAGTTGGGGCAAAGCTGGTTTTTGTCGATATCCGTCCAGATACGATGAACATTGATGAGACGAAAATCGAGGCAGCTATTACAGACAGGACAAAGGTCATTGTTCCCGTGCATTATGCAGGTGTGGCGTGCGAGATGGATACAATCATGGAGATTGCTCGCAAGCATAATCTTCTTGTTGTCGAGGACTCTGCACAGGGCGTTATGGGTACATACAAGGGAAAGGCCCTTGGAACCATAGGCGACTTGGGCTGCTATTCCTTCCATGAGACGAAGAATTATTCCATGGGTGAGGGCGGAGCCCTCATGATTAATGATTCCAAGTACAATGAGCGTGCTGAAATCATTCGAGAAAAGGGGACAAATCGTGCCCGTTTCTTCCGCGGTCAAGTTGATAAATATACTTGGGTTGATTATGGGAGCAGCTACTTGCCGAGCGATATGAATGCAGCTTATCTTTGGGGCGAGCTTGAAGTTGCTGCAAAGATTAATAACAATCGTTTATCTACCTGGTCCGCATATCATGATGCATTTTCGGAACTCGAATCTCAGCAGCTGGTCGATTTGCCTACAATTCCGGAAGCCTGCAAACACAATGCCCATATGTTCTACATCAAGCTTAAAAACCTTGAGCAAAGGACTGATTTCATTTCTTTCCTGAAGAGTAGGGGAGTCCAGGCGTCTTTCCACTATGTCCCGCTGCATTCTTCCCCTGCAGGGGAGCGTTTTGGGCGCTTCGATGGAGTGGATGAATTCACGACTAAGGAGAGCGATCGCTTGGTGCGCTTGCCCATGTATTATGGCATGTCTAAGGAAGATAGAGACCATGTCATCGAGACCGTTCTCAGTTACTTTTCTCGTTAGTTCATAAGGTTTTGCTAATGGATATTTCAGTTGTAATTCCTGTTTATGGATGCCGCGGCGCATTGCCCGAATTGCATCGTCGCCTTGTGGAGACTCTTGAAGGGATGGGCAAGACATTCGAGATAATCTTAGTGAATGACGGTTGCCCGCAAAATTCCTGGGAAGAAATTGAGCCTATCTGCGCAAAAGACAAAAGGGTAAAAGGGGTAAAACTGTCGCGTAATTTTGGGCAGATTCGTGCGATAACTGCAGGCCTCGATATGAGTAAAGGCGATTGGGTTGTGGTCATGGATTGCGATCTGCAGGACAGGCCGGAGAGTATCCCGGAGTTGTATAGAAAGGCCCAAGAAGGTTTTGATGTTGTTTTTGCGCGACGTATCGCAAGAAAAGATACGGGTTTAGTAAAAGCTTTGTCGAAAGCCTTTTATAAGGTCTATGACTATTTTACGGATGGCAACTATGATTCTTCCATTTGTAATTTCAGCATTTCACGTCGAGTGGTAATCGATAACTATTGCAAGATGCGCGAGCATAATCGCGCGTATACGATGTTTATTAAATGGCTGGGTTTCTCTCAGACTGCTATCGACTTAGAGGGTGACGAACGCTTCGAAGGCAATTCTTCTTACAGCTTTAAAAAGAAGATGAATATGGCATTCGAGCTTATAACGGCTCAATCAACAAAGCCGCTTAAATTTGCGGTTCATGCGGGCTTCTTCTTTTCTTTTTTTGCATTGTTGATCATAGTAGCTTTGGTCGTTCGCTACCTCCTTGATCCTACCGAGGCATTGGTCGGTTGGACGAGCACCATGGCTGCAATATGTTTCATGGGTGGATTAAACCTTGCTGCTGTTGGGGTTGTTGGCTTGTACGTTGGAAACATATTCAATGAGACCAAGCATCGCCCTCTGTATGTGGTTGCAAAGGTCCTGAACGGAGAGGGGCAATAGGATGATTTTAGTAATTGGAGCAACCGGCTTTGTCGGGATGTATACCGTTGACAAACTTCTTTCCGATGGCAGGGAAGTTGTAGCGACTGGACGAAACAAAAAGCTTGGCGAAAAGCTCGAAAAAATGGGGGCAATCTTTGTCCCTCTTGACATAACCGATGCTAAAGGGTTTAGCGCGCTGCCCGTAAAGGGAGTAGAGGGCGTTATTTTGCTTGCTGGATTATTGCCGGCAAATGCAACAGCGGATCTCGAGCACGACGACAATGCTGCTGATTATTTTGAAGTGAATGTAATTGGGCTAATTAATGTGCTTGAGTGGGCTCGCAAACATGGGATAAACAAGGTGATTTCGACCTGTAGTTACTCTGATGTGTCTGGAGCATGGGGCAAAGGCTATCCGATTACAGAGGAAGAGCCTAGGGATTTTAAATTTACCGGCGATCACGCTGTTTACGTTATCAGCAAGAATGCAGCAAATGATGTAATGGAGTATTACAACCAGCAGCATGGAATGCAGTGCTCTTGCTTCAGATTCCCCCCGGTTTATGGGGTGGGACCGCACGGAACCATCATGGTTAACGGGAAGCCCTACAAGTCAGGTATCCAAACTTTTATCGAGAAAGCTGAGACTGGAGAAGACATAGAGCTTTGGGGCAATCCTCATATCAGCCGAGACATTATCTATGTTAAGGATGTTGCAAGAGCATTTGAGATGGCGCTGGATAGCGATAAGACCTACGGACTGTACAACATGACAAGTGGGGTTGGCCTTGATCTCGAAGATCAAGCAAAGGCCGTTATCGATGTTTTCGGTCCAAATAACGGATCGAAGATTGTTTATCGTCCAGATAAACCGAACAATACCCCCTCTTTCTTGTATTCCATGGAAAAGGCAAAGAGAGATTTTGGGTTTGTCCCTGAATATACCGATTATCATGCAATGATGGTTGATTACAAAAACGAATTGGATAGCGGTCGTTGGGACGACCTTGCTCATTCAAGAGAAAGGTAGTTCTTCCTTGAAAAAAATTGCGATCATCGGAGCATCGTACTTACAAAATCCGTTAATCCTTAAAGCAAAAGAGCTTGGGTATGAAACTCATGTTTTCGCATGGCAATGCGGGGATATCGGAGAGAAAACGGCGGATCATTTTTATCCAATCAGTATCGTTGAAAAAGATCTTATCCTTGATAAGTGCAAGGAGATTGGTATTGATGGGGTCTGCAGTATTGGATCTGATCTTGCGAATATAGTTGTTAGCTATATTGCTTCTTCGATGGGGCTCGTTTCTAATACGATTGAGGCGACTCGACTCAGCACGGATAAACATGCAATGCGTGATGCATTTGAGAAAAACGGGGATCCATCGCCTAAAAGCATGGTTGTAGATGATGATTTCTGCCTTACTGACAGTGGATTGCGATTCCCTATTATTGTTAAGCCAGCGGATAGGTCGGGAAGTCGCGGCATCACAAAGCTGGAATCTGCTGAAAAATTTGATGAAGCTGTAAAGCGAGCTGCAGATGAGAGCTTTTCCGGGGTCGTACTGGCGGAAGAATTCTTTCAAGGTAATGAATATAGTGTTGAGTATATTTCCTGGCAGGGAAAGCACCACTTCCTTTCTATAACGGAAAAATTCACCTCTGGTGCACCTATGTTTGTCGAAAAGGGGCACCTTGAGCCGGCTCGCGTAAGTTCTGATGTCTTAGAGAGAGTCAGGTTTGTCGTTGAACACGCTCTTGATGGATTGGGTGTGGAATACGGCGCTTCGCATTCTGAGCTAAAAATTAATGCAGATGGCGAAATAGCAATTATCGAAATTGGAAGTCGCATGGGCGGCGACAGGATCGGATCTGACTTGGTTCCATTGTCAACTGGGTATGACTTTGTTGGTGCCGTTATAGCAGTTGCCATGGGACAGTGCCCGCCTCTTCCGAAAATTGAGGATCGTAAGTTCGCGGCAATTAGGTATGTATTTGACGATAGAGATCTAGATGCCTTGAATGCAATGAAGAAGAACAAGCCGAGCCTTCTCCTTGAAGCTGACGTTTCAGAATTTGGAGAGCACGCTATCGTTGATAGTTCATCTAGATTTGGATACTTTATGATGCGTGCAGAATCCCTCGATGAGCTCATGCCATATTTGCCAGACCATAGTGAAGAAGGTTTGTAGTGGCTGGCACAGGAAGGGTGAAGACCCTCTTTGCGTTGCATATGCTGTTGATGGTGTATTCGACAAGCGGCATTTTGAGCAAGCTGGCAGCAGGCGTCGACTTTTTGAGCTTTGAGTTCTGCGTTCTTTACGGGGGCGTGCTGTGTTTGTTGGGGCTCTATGCGATAGGGTGGCAACAAATTTTAAAAAGGCTGCCCCTTACTACGGCTTTTTCGAATAAAGCGGTAACCATTGTTTGGGGCATCATCTGGGGTGCATTATTTTTCTTTGAGCCTATCACCTTGCCAAAAGCGATAGGTGCCCTCTTGATCATTGCTGGTGTTGTACTGTTCTCCCATGCTGATAGCCAGGAATTGAGTGAGACCCATGAATGAGACAATGCTTCTTTATTCGGGGGTTTTGCTGTTAGGCACTTTTATCAGTGCGGTGTCGCAAGTGATTCTGAAAAAAGCTGCCTTGAAGACGTATCCATCAAAGCTCAGAGAGTATTTGAACTTTCCCGTGATCTTTGCATATTCCCTGTTTTTGTTGACCACGTTTATGTGCATATTTGCTTATAGGGTCGTCCCCCTATCTTTTGGGCCGGTTCTTGAATCGACCAGCTACCTATATGTTACTGTGTTCGGCGTTTTATTCTTTAAGGAAAAAATTACCAAGAAGAAAGCCTTGGCTCTTGCCTTGATTTTGCTTGGTGTTGTTGTTTATTCATTCGGTATATAGAAAGGGATAAGTAGTGGAATCGAGGTTCGAGAAAAGTGCCAATAGAATAAAGAATTCGATCGATTCATCAAAAAAGGCTTTTTTTGCATCGTACATTGCTCTCTTTTGTTTTTTTATGCTGCTTTTTTCCTTTGGATACCTGCTCTATGGGAAAAGTTTTATATGGACAGTTGATGGCCTTGAGCAGCAGTATATGTTTTTCATTATGCAAGGCGAATGGCTAAGGGAGCTTCTTACCAACATATTTGTTGAGCACACCTTTGTCATCCCGATGTGGAGTGACTCGATTGGTTATGGGGCTGATTACGTCTACTCCTTAGGTAATACGCTCGGAAATCCAATTAATTGGATTTCGGTTTTCGCGACAAGTGAAACAGCAGGATTTTGGCTTAATTTAACCGTGCCCATAACGTTGTTCCTTGCGGGCCTGTCTTTTTTGGGCTATTGCCTAAAAAAAGAATTCGACCGAAGTGCAAGTCTTATTGGCTGCATGATTTATCTATTTGGCGGATATACCATTATTGTTTCAAGCCAAATCTATATGATTTACCCCCTGGTTCTTGCGCCTTTAGTACTGTGGGGCGTTGATAAGATTTTTGACAAGGAGTCTCCTGTGCTGTTTGTTGCAGCTATGGCTCTTTGTTTCTTTTGCTCGGTCAGTCTTGCATACACAATGTGCCTGTCGCTCTTGGTCTACTGTCTCGTTAAGGTGTTCAATCTAGAAGAGAGAACCACGTTCAAGAGTTTCTTCGCTTGGGTTGTCAAGATTCTAATGGCGATACTGCTAGCTGCCTTGATAGCTGGAGTAATGTTCTATCCAAATGCTGCCTCCCTACTTGGGCAAGGCAGGCTTGGGCTTGATCGTTATCAGAGTGCTACGTATTCCTTCAGCTATTACATCAAGCTACTAGAGGGCTTCATCTCGCCAAGCACTGTAGGCGAGGATTGCATGTATGGTTTTGCGCCAATTGCATTGGTTGCTGTTTTCGCTTTGTTCCTTACAAGGAAGCTTGAGCTGCCCAAAAGAACGAAAAGGATTTTACGTACGCTTTTCGTTCTCATGACCCTTTTTCTGTGTATTCCAATTGCTGGAAGAATTTTCAATGGGATGGCATATGCAAGCAATCGATGGGTCTGGGCATATTGTTTACTTGTGTCGCTGATTGTTACTGTCGTGCTTCCTTCGCTTGCCAATGCTCTTAAGGGCGAAGGGAAGAAGGTTTTTTATGCCGCATCTGTCTATGGAATAGTTTGCATGCTCTTGCTTGCGTGGTATAGCGGTAAAACCTTCTACGCGATGCTTTCGATCCTGTTTGCAGTAATTGTAGTTTGCTATGTATTTCGAGAAAAGCCAGCCCTTTTAAATGTTGGGGTAACGTGCTCGGTGGCTGTGTCGTGTGTGTTTGTTTCGTATCAATACGCCCATGGCAATAAGGACACTCATGTTGGCATAGGAAAAGCTTACGAATATGCGGTAGAGGACGACGCTTCCTCTTTGGTTATGGGTTTGGATGATCATGCTGAGCAACGTTATGACAACGCCAAAGTCCATTTTTGGCGCAATGGAAATTGGGCCACTGGAACGCTTGGATGCACTTTTTACAACAGTTTATATAACAGCGCTATAGATGATTACCATACGAGTTTAGGCCTTGCCACATCCTCGATGAACTTTTCATATGCGACATTAAACTCTCGCACTACTATGGAAGCTCTTGCCGGTACAAAATATTTCTTGACTTTGACACACGATGATGACCTTTTGCCACCCCTGTATAAAACAGTGGTTGCTCGAGGGGAAGTCGCTGGCGGCGATTATTCCGTTTATGAAACAGAAGAAGTGTTGCCGCTCGCATTCTTTTATGATTCTTCTATCTCTGAGAGAAAATATCGATCCATGGATTTAATGCAGAGGCAAGATGCTCTGACTCAGAGCGTTGTTCTTGGCAACAATGGCGCAGAGGATGTCGATGTAAAGAGCTATACAGCTAACATCGCATCAAACATATCATTGACCCAGGATGGCGACGAGTCCCTGCCTGTCAAGGACGATTTAAGCGAATCCGACAAGGCAAAATCTGCGCAGATAGACGGAAACACGATTACAATCACCCAGCCAAATACCGTACTGTATTTAAATGGGAGAATCCCGGGAGGAATGGAAGCCTATTTCGTCTGCGAAGGAATGAACTATTCGCCTCTTGCCTCGTCGTCTAACGAAGGGGAGGGTGGAGTTAGAGCCTCACTGAAAACGCTGCTTTCTGATATCAAGGCGAGCGATAGCAAAGAATGCAAAATAATAGTATATGGGAATAATGCTAGCCAGGAAATTTGGTTCATGAATAACAAGCATCATTTATATGGCGGGAAAGACGATTGGGCTGTAAACACTGGTTATTCTGATTCCTCTAGAAGCTCCATTGCATTGCAATTCTCAGATCCCGGCATCTACACATTCGATTCTTTGGGTCTGTACGCAACAGACACATCCTGCATTGAGAAAGACATCGAGCATTTATCATCGAATTCCGCAAGTGATATCGAGAAGGCCGAAAACAGCTATTCCTGCCAGACGAGCAGGAATGAAGAAGGGTGGCTTTATTTCAGGGTGCCCTACAGCGAAGGCTGGACTGCTTGCGTTGATGGAGAAAAGACCGACATTGAAAAGGCAAATTTAGGCTTTATGGCTGTAAGAGTTCCATCGGGAGACCACTCGATTCAGATTACGTATGAGACTCCAAACCTCCGCGAAGGTGCATTTGTTTCGTGTTTTGGAATTGCGATTGCCCTGGTCATACTGTGTTGCCGTATGAGAAAGAATAAAATGAATACATCGCATTAGTTGATTGTTATTGCGTGAATATCGATCAAACGGGCTAGATACCAAATAATCGCAGATATGCTAAAGGGGAGTCGAGTGAAATTCGCAAATATAATCCTGGAAAACACCGATAGGGCTGTTCGTAACCCCGCAATGTATTGCAGGGCAACTGCTCCGGTCGTGTATGATGATGCAGAGGGTGAATGGCTTCTTTATTCAAAGGGCTTCTATGATTTCACCACGTATTTCAATGCTCTTTCCGTTGGCAAACTAAAGCAGTACGCAAGTGCTCAAGCGTTTTCTCTTCACATCGAGGTTAAGGGCTCAAGGTGTGTCGTTCGCCAAATGAAGGCGACTTCTTTTTCGATGGAGTCTGCTGTTGTGGATGGAACCGATATAGAGGTTCCCGCAAGCAACGAGTGGATTTCGGTTGACGTTGATTTGATCGTTGACCCTGATGCCGTGCTCATGTCTTTCTCCGTGGAAGCCGATGGCCCGGTGTATATCAAAAACGGGTCGTATTCCCTTGAGGTCGACCATCCTCTGAATGAGGTAAACCTTGCATTGGCGACAACCACCTTTAAAAAGGAATCTTATATCGAGGCGAATATTGCATCTATTAAGAAAGATATCCTAGGCTCTGATGATGAGATTTCCGGACATTTCCATATGCACGTTATCGACAACGGAAGGACGCTGGACTGCGCAAAGTTGAATAGCGATGGCGTTATGGTTTATCCGAATGACAACGTCGGTGGCGCTGGCGGCTTTGCGCGCGGCATGATTCAGGCGATGGAGCAGGACGTCCCTGCAACGCATGTTTTGCTGATGGACGATGATGTTGCTGTTTTGCCAGAGAGTATTAAGCGTACATATAATTTGCTGCGCATCGCGAACGACGAATACAAGGATGCCTTTGTGAGCGGTGCAATGCTCGACTATCAGATCGTTGAAGACCAGTGGGAAGATACCGCAGCTTTCCTTGACGCCTGCTGTCAATCTATTAAGCCGCGTATTCGCCTTACCGAGATTGCCGACTTGGTATTCAACGAGGACAGCGTTCCGACCGAACGACAGCTTAGCAGGCGCTATGCGGCATGGTGGTATTGCTGCATTCCTGTTGAGACCATCAAGAAAAATGGCTTGCCGCTGCCCTACTTTGTTCGTTATGACGATGTCGAATACGGCATCCGCTGTAAGCCAAAGCATTTTATGACCATGAATGGCATCGGCATTTGGCATATGGCATTTCATGTTCGTTACAATCCGGCTGTTGAACGCTATCAAACGATTCGTAACGGATTTATCGCCAATGCAACGACGGACATTTCCTCTGATAAGGAATTACTGGCGTACATGCATGATGCAATCCGTACGGAATTGAAGAAGTATGGTTATCAGAATGCCGAGCTTATTCTTGACGGTTTCGAGGACTTCCTAAAGGGCCCTTCGTTCATTAAAGGCAAGGTTGCTGAAGAATGCTTTATGGGGGCTAATCGTCGGAATGAAAAGATGCTTCCTCTTGATGAGCTTCAGAAGGACCCTGCGTTGAAGGATATTGATCTCTGGTCTCTTACCCGTCAGAAGATTGATGCCAACTCGCCCCGCGCTTTAGGCGAGCGCCTTGTTGACTTCGTTTCTTGGAACGGGCAGAAAGCGCCGTTGTTCAAAGATAAGGGCGGTGTGGCCATTATTTCTGCAGCGGGTGGTGTTTATCCTGCTGGAACAATCCATAATCATGCAACGATTCTTGTGGTGGATTGGTATAACAGGAAAGGCGCTGTGCGTCATCGCGACGTTGCTCGTTATAAAGAGATTTCTAAGCGTTACAAGCAGGACTTGAAGATTTTCAAAGCCAATACAAAGCGTTTGCACGAAGAATACGCCGCAGCGCGCCCCGAGATGACGTCCGTTGAGTACTGGAAGCGTTATTTGGGGATTTAACTCATATAGGAAGGGCTACTTGCTCTATCCTGAATGATCATATGAGGCAGTGACATCTTTTTTGCTGGTGCATAGCTGGCGTTTGTCGATATTAGCCAAAGAGACCACCGACATGTAGGTCGATGGTCTCTTTTGGTTCTCTATATATTCGGTTTTTTAGGGCGAGGTTAACGTAATGGTTGTTCGATTTATTGAGGGCTAGATTGGGCGGATTGTTTAATTCATCCCCAACGCCTTACCCACAACAGCTTTAGCGCCGTACTTCTCTAGGAACCAGCCGGCTCGTAGGTGTAGGGCTTGGGTGTTGCTTACGGGTTTGTCACTTAAGGCAGTTTCCAATAGCTTGCGGTCGTGTTTCCTCAGCTGCAATCCGTCGATGCTACCGCCGTTCCCCCAGAATTCGCGGAAGATTTGGGCGTACTTGGGCAGCAGTTCGTTGCGCACTGGTTCGGGCAGGCAGAGCAGCCCATACAGCACGAACTCGATGGACCAGCTTACAATTTCGCTGCTATATTCTTCCGGTCCGAAGCGCTTCTTCCAGGCGCTGAAAATACGCCTGGTCATGGGCAGGTGCTTGCGGCTTTTGGCTTCTAGATCATCGTTGGTTTTCGAGGTGAGCGAGCCTTCGCGTTCGATGCGGTATTCGTACAACTTGTCGCTTATCAGCGCCGTTTTCCTTGAATTGGGGTAAATGTCGAAGAAGAACACCTGGTCTTCGCCAAAGGGCAGTGCCTCTTCAAAGCGGATGCCATTTTCATCCAAGAACGCCTTGCGGCACGCAGTGCGGATGTACGGAGTGCTCTGTTCCTTGAACATCAGGTCGGGTGAAAAGCCATCGTACACCACGTCGCGCGGGCTCAGCTTCAGTGTAATCCAGGGCGTTGCGGCCTCTGCTGGGTTACAGTAGCCGCCGAAGGTGACCACGTCCGCGTCGGTTTTGGCAAACGTTTCCGTAATACGCTGGCAGGCATTGGCAGTGAAGCGGTCGTCTGCGTCCAGGAATCCGATATATGTGCCGCGTGCAGCGTTGATGCCGGCGTTACGGGCGGACGAAAGCCCGCCGTTGGGCTTGTCTACAATAACGATGCGTGGGTCTTGGCTCTGGCGCCTTGCCAGAATATCGCGCGACCCATCGGGGCTTCCATCGTTCACGCATACCATTTCGATATCCATGAAAGTTTGCGCTTGCAGTGAATCAAGACAGGCGTCCAGATAATCTTCCACGTTGTATACGGGAACGATTATCGAAAGGGTGGGGTGCTGAGGCGCGCTCTCTGCCCTTGTTACTGTAGATGCTGCCTTGTCGTGGGCGCTGGCATTGGTGGCAAGGTCGGGAGCCGCCGCATTGACGGGTTCGGCGATAGCGTTCGAGCTTTGGCCTTCTGCCTCCTGGGTTGCTGCAGGCACCGTGGCGATTTGATGTTCCTCCTGCGCTGCCATTACTTTGCCACCTTGCTTTTCAGCAGCTTGGCAATAAGCGGCAACCCACCGATGCTGTAGTAGTGCTTGAAGGTGTTTAATTTCCCAGGTGCGGCATATTCGGTGCGGCATTTCGCAAAGGTTTGCGGGTTTTGAATCAACGCACGCAAGTCAGCTTCAGCCCATGGCTCGAATAATGCCAGGTCAATGCGACCTGCATTTAAATCAGCTTTCAGCTCTTTTGCTGCACGTTGCAAGAATTCCGCACGCAGCTCTTCGGACAAACGGTCGTAATTCCACAGGTAACTGTTGAATTTCATGCGCTCAAGTACGCCCTGCAAGTGATGTTTTTCGGGGCGAGCATTCAGCCAGCGCTGCATTTCGTCATATTCGTCGCATACGCAGTACACCTTGCCCGGCGAATTGACCGAAGAAGCTTCGTTGTCTTGGCGGTACCTCAAAATCTGCGTGGCGCTGAATGCGGCGCGCTCGGCCGATGCCCATACTTTGAAGGCAAAGCCCGCGTCCTGATACGATGCGCCGGGCGTTTCCAGGAACCGAACCTCGTTTTCCTGCAGGAATTGGCGGTTGTACATGCCCGACCAGATAGAAGGCTTGGCGTAGAACGGCTCGAATTCCTTTTGCGGGTTAACCAGCCTTCCGCACAGGTCCTCACTTATAACATGGCACGGTTCCAGCTTTTCGTTTTTGCTCCAGTAAAACCAGAAATCGGCTTTAACTGCCTGTGCATGGTATTCGGTTGCCAAGCCGTGCAGCACCTCGAGCGCGTCAGGCGTGAAGGCGTCGTCCGATTCCAGGATTGCCACGTATTTTCCCGTTGCAGCATCAAGGCCCTGGTTCATGGATGCGCCGTAGCCGGAGTTCGCCTTGTCTATAACGCGGAAGCGGCTGTCGGCATCCAGGTACTCCTGCACGATGGCGCGCGAGCTATCGGTACTGCCGTCGTTGATGCAGATGGCTTCGAAGTCGGTAAAGGTTTGCGCCAGCACGGAATCAAGGCATTCGCGCAGGTACTTTTCCACGTTGTAGATAGGTATAAGCAAGCTGATTGCGGGCACGGCGGTTCCTTTCGTTGGTGTGCGCGGCGTGCGTGTGTCTAACATTTCTATGATAAAGGTTGTGCGGCGCGGTTGGACGGCAACGGGGCGCTTGCCAAAGAAATGCGCGAAGTATATTCGCTTGTTGGGCAAATGCGTTTACCTAGAACGGTAAACTTAACCAAGACCAAGAATCGGGGAAGGGGCCGTAAGTGAGCAACGCTTCAAAGAAGAACAAGCAATCGGGCGAAGTGGCAGAAGGCCAGCCCTTCTTCTCCATAATCCTGCCCACCTACAACTCTGAGCCGTACTTGGCCAATGCTTTGAGCGATTTGCAAGACCAGCTCTTCGCCGATTGGGAAGCCATCGTGGTGAACGATTGCTCGCCCGATAACAGTCTGGCGGTGGCGCAGCGTTTTGCCGAATCCGATCCGCGCATTCGTATCGTTTCGCACGAAGTGAATCGTGGGCTTTCGGCGGCGCGCAACACGGGGCTTTCGGCGGCACAGGGGCGCTTCGTGTGGTTCCCCGACCCTGACGATCGCTACGACTTCACGCTTCTGCAATGCGTGTACAACTCGCTGCAGCAGCACGAGGCGCCGGTGGTTATGGTAGGGCATGTGGAAGAATTCTACGATGCTGCCGGCCACGTGCAGCGGGTGCAGGAATTCACGTTCAGTGTCGAAGACGCTCACCTGGGCAAAACCAAGTTGCGCAAGCACGTGTTGGAATTCGAGAAGGGCACGCACTACGGCTATGCCTGGAACAAGGTGTACCAGCGCGAATATTTGCAGCAGGGCGGCTTCCTTTTCAAAGATGACCTGCCGCTTATCGAAGATATCGAGTTCAATATCCGCGTGTTCCAGGACCTTCCCGGGCTGAATGTGATTGGTGCGCCGCTATATCGCTACGCCAAACGTGAGGCTGCCAACCTTACCAACAAGTTCGTGCCGTGCTACTACGAGGTGCATCGCACGCGCATCCAGCTGTTGCGCAACCAGCTGGAATCATGGGGCGTGCTCGATGCCGAAGCGAAGGCAACGCTGGGTGCCCTGTACGCGCGCTACATCCTTTCTGCTCTGGAGCGCAACAAGCAGAAGGAAAGCGGTATGAGCCATGCCGCGCAAAAGGAATGGCTGGAAGGCGTGTTCGCCGATCCGCTGTTCGAAGAACTGGTGCCCTGTGCCCAAGCGGAAAGCGGTGCCCTTCGTATGTGCCTGAAGCCTTTGCAACAGTGCAACGCTTCCAAATGCCTTGCTTTGGGCAGTGCCATCCATACCGCCAAAAACGGCGCCTTGCACAACGTGTTCCTGAAGCTGAAAGCGGGCAGGTAGGCTTCTGACAAAAGAAGAAGCGAAAGCGGCAGGCGCGCTTACGCTTCCCAAAAGCGACACTACTCAGCTCCCCAGCATGGGCTGCTGCCAAGCCTGTATATAAAAATCCCCTGTTGCAAAATGCATTGCAACAGGGGATTGGAATAACAAAATGGGGACTGTCCCTATTTTGTTATTTCGACTGACCTTCCTGGTAGGGGTACTTTTCGATCAGGTCCTGTACCGTTACGAAGGTGTAGCCCTGCTCCTTCAGCTTGGGCAGTGCCTGCTTCAGGCCGGCAATGGTCTGGCTGCGGTCGCCGCCGCCATCGTGCATCAGGATGATGTTGCCGGGGCCTGCGCTCTGGATACGCTGGGCAATAACATCGGCACCGGGCTTCTTCCAGTCGGTGGTGTCGATGTTCCAGCCAATCTCTGCCGTGACGATGCCCTCAAGGTCGGTAGCAACAGAAGTGTCGTAGTTGCCGCCGGGACAGCGGAAAATCGTGCTCGCTTCCTGACCGGTGGCATTGGTGATGGCCTGCAAACCCTTCGTTACCTCGTCCTTGCGCTCCTGCGACGACATCTTAATAAGGCTTACGCCCTGGCCGCTGCCTTCAGCGTGGTCCCATGTGTGGGTGCCAATCTCGCAGCCCATGCTTGCCGCGCGCTGCAGTTCCTTTTCGTGGCCCGAAATGCACTGGCCCACGGTGAAGAAGGTGGCCTTCGCGCCGTTTTCTTCCAGGATGTCCAGAATCTCATCGGTCTGCTTGTCCCATGGGCCGTCGTCGAACGTCAGCGCAATAACTTTGTCGCCGTTCGAGTTGATGTTGTAGTACTGCACCACATCGTCTACGGGTTCCTTGGTGGTAACCGTGGCGGTGATGCCCGATTCCTTGCCCGTGCGCGTTACCTGCTCGCCGTCCTGCGCGTTGTTGCTGTACAGGTGAACTGCGCCAACGCCCTTCAGCTCGGTTTTATGCGGAAGGGTTTGCGGGTCGCTGTCGGTGTAGGGCTCGGTGATGTCGGTGCCGTTGGAGATCTCGACCTTGTCGCCGCCGTTCAGGTGCGTGTTCATGTCGTCGGTTTCGTTGCCGTTCACCTTCGCGGTGCAACGCGTGCCGTCGCCCTGGCGAATGGTGCTGCCGTCGACGGCCACGTAATTGCCGGGCGTGACGCTTACCTTGTTGGCGTCAAGCAGGCCGCCGATGCTGCGTTCGTTGCCGGAAATGGTTACCTGGTCGCCGTTCAGCGTTACCTGAACGTCTTTGGTGTTCATCCAGTTGGTGAATGCGAACACGCCCACCACGGCAATAACGGCAACCACCGCAACGGCGATAAGGCTGTTGCGGGTGAAGAAGTTGGCCTTCTGCTTGGGTGCATGGTTGTTGTTATTGCCCAGGTAGCGCGATGCCTGATACGTGGAAGCGTTGGTGGGCGAAGCCTTGCGGGCTCCTTCTACCGTGCGCTGGTAGTTTGCGCGCGAATAGGCGGAAGCGTCGTTGCCGCGTACGTTTTGGATGACGGGCGGCTGCTGGGCAGACTGCGCCTGCTGCTGTTCGCGCATGGTTTCGCTGGGTTGCGAAGCGGAAGCGCCGCGGCGAACGGGGCGCTGCTGGCCCTGCGCTGCAGACGGGCGTTGGCCTTGGACGCGCTGCATGCGTTGGCTGGGCTGCGCGCTGGGACGAGCGCCTGGTTGTGCGGTGCTGCGACGACGCGGTGCGCGGCCCTGCTCGGTACGCGGCATGCGCTGGCTAGAACTTGGCGCGGCCATGCCTGCCTGTGCGTGCTGCCGGCCGCTTGCTGCCTGGCCGTGTTGCATGCCGGGCTGCTGTGCGGCGCCGCGGCGCTGGGGTGCGTGGCCGTTTGCGGTTCCGTTGCCGGCAACGCGGGGCATGCGAGCGCTTTCGCTAGGAGCACGATGCGGCGGATACTGGCCGTTGACGTGCGGGGCCTGCTGACCTGCGACGGCGTGCTGGTTCCAAGCGCTGCTCGATCCAGGCTGCGCAGCGTGGGGCTGGCTTGCCTGGGGACGTTGCCCCCTGCTTACTCGCGAATGGGCAATATGATCGTTCGCTGCACCGGCGCGGCTGCGGCGTGCGCCCTGCATAGGCTGCGCATGTTGATCGGGCACGGCTTGCTGTCCGGCGGTAGGCACCTGGCCGTTCTGTTGGTTCGGCACGCGGTCGCGCATAAATGAAGCCGAAGGGTCGTGCTGGCTATAGAGTTCGCGTTCGCGCTCCAGTTCGTCACGCGCGCTGGGCACCGAAGTGCGCGGTGCCGTCGAGCGATAGCTGGGCTGACGGCGCATGGGGCGATGCGATGGTTCGTTCGAATTGGTCATGTTTGTCCTAAAACTCCCTTAAAGTCCAATCTCTTTATTGTACTCGGGTTGGCATTGCGCAAGGGGGCAACACGCAATTGCCAGATACAAGTTTTGATGGTTTTGCCGATTTGGATGAATGAATTGTTATGCCTTTAGTGGCTTTTTCGGTTGACAGTACCCCCAGGGGGTATATAGTGGGCGGTGAAAAAAAGGTGCCGAAGTTCGTTCTATGGGCGTTCGGCGCAATCCGAGTGCCGTCAGCTCCGCTCAGGGGATGCGCGGGCGCCAAGAAGGGAAGAACAATGAGCGAAAAGGAAAAGAAGGGCTGTTGCGCTTCAGCGTCGGGTGCGGCGAAGCGAACGTGCGAATGCCGCCACAAAGCAACCGAGCGCAGTGCCGAATTCCAGGCTGAGCTGCAAAAACGTTTGAACCGTGCCATTGGGCAGCTCAACGGGGTGAAAAGCATGATCGAGGACAACCGCTACTGCGGCGATGTCCTGACCCAGCTGGCCGCCGCTGAAAGCGCGGTGCACACCGTTTCCGAACTGCTTTTGCGCGACCACCTGGAAACCTGCGTAATCGAACGCGTGCGCGAAGGCGACACCGAGGTGATCGACGAAGCCATGCAACTCATCAAGCGCTTCGCACGATAATCGGCGGCAAAAGCAGCGAGGTGCAGGGTGCCCAAAGGCGGTGGTTTTTTTGGATACCGTTAGGTGCTTCGCTTTCCAAATTCAACAAAAAAATCTAGTCGTGTTCCGGCGGAGCTGATAGGCCTGAATATTCTGCATGGCTGATAGGAGCAGCCTTTGCGCTGTGACTGAAGCCATGCAGGTTCTGAAGGCCTAGCAGCCCGCCCGAACACGACGGCTGAGAAGATTAGAGAAACTAATGAAATTATTATTCGACGTCACTGGCATGACCTGTGCGTCATGCTCTTCGCGTGTAGACAAAGCCACCAGATCGGTTGCCGGCGTGGCGGATGTTGCCGTGAATCTGCTGAAGAACTCAATGGAGGTGCAGCTTGTCGAAGGCGCCGATGCCGCCGCTGTTTCGGCCAAAATCGAAGCTGCGGTGAAGAAGGCAGGTTACGGCGCCAGCCCGAAGGGTTCGGGGGGAGCAGCTGCCAACGCTGCCGCCGGGTCCGCACCGGCAGCCCAGGGTTCGAGCTCTGCGGCGGAAGCCGAGCAGAAGAGCATGCTGCATCGTCTTATTGCCTCGTTGGTGTTCACCGTGCCGCTGTTCTACATTGCCATGGGCGATATGTTCGGCTGGCCCCTGCCCGGCGTGCTAACCGGCATGGAAAACATGATGGTGTATGCGCTTACCCTGCTTTTGCTGCTGGTGCCCATCATCTTCATCAACTTCAAGTTCTTCCGCGTGGGGTTGCGCGCCTTGGTAAGCGGTTCGCCCAATATGGACTCGCTCATTGCCCTGGGCTCGGGTGCGGCAACCATTTACGGCTTGTATGCGCTGTTCAACATGGCATTTTCCATGGGCCACGCCGACCTGCAAACCGCCCACCACTTCGCTATGAACCTGTATTTCGAGTCGGCCGGCATGATCTTGACGCTCATCACGTTGGGCAAGTACCTGGAAGCGCGCGCGAAGGGCAAGACCACCAGCGCGCTTTCGAAGCTGATGGATCTTTCGCCCAAGATGGCCACGCGCCTGGAAGATGGCGCCGAGGTTCAGGTGCCCGCTGCAAGCGTGCGCGCGGGCGACGTGCTGGTGGTGCGCACGGGCGAATCGGTGCCGGTGGATGGCACGGTTTTGGAAGGCGAAGGCTCGGTTGACGAATCCGTCATCACGGGCGAGCCGCTGCCGAAAAGCGTGCATGCGGGCAGTGCGGTAACGGGCGCCACCGTGAATACCGCCGGCTGGTTTACCATGCGCGCCGAGCGCGTAGGCGAGGAAACGGTGCTGGCGGGTATTGTCCGTTTGGTCGATGAAGCTACCAGCTCTAAAGCACCTATCGAAAAGATGGCCGACAAGATCAGCGGTGTGTTCGTGCCGGTGGTAATCGCCATTGCTGTGGTCACGTTTGCGATATGGATGCTGGTGGGAGCGGAGTTTTCCACGGCCTTGACCTATGCCATTTCGGTGCTGGTTATCTCGTGCCCCTGCGCATTGGGCCTGGCCACGCCCACGGCCATCATGGTGGGAACGGGCCGCGGTGCCGCCAACGGCATTTTGGTGAAATCGGCCGAAGCGCTTGAAACGGCGCGCGGCGTGAAGACGGCGGTCTTGGACAAAACGGGCACCATCACCAACGGCGCTCCGCAGGTCACCGACGTGCTGCCGGTTGCCGGTGTGTGCGCAGAAGAGCTGTTGCAGCTTGCCCATGCGTTGGAAAAGCCCTCCGAGCACCCGTTAGCCCGAGCCATGGTGCTCTACGCTGCTGGTGCGCTGAGCGAGGCGGCTTCGAGCGTGGCGGGCGGTGCGACTGACGCGGCTGATGCAGGCTTCACCGACAAGGCGGGGAAGGGAGCGCCTGATGGTTTCTCCTCCTCTGCAAGCGAAAAGAGCACCGGTGCCGATATCCACGTGGTTGCCCACGCACTTGCGGCGCATCCTCTGAAGGAAGTTTCCGTTGATAGCTTCAAGCAGACTCCTGGCCAGGGCGTTTCGGCTGCCGTCGAAGGTGTTGCATGCTTTGCAGGCAACGCGCGCATGATGGCCGAGCAGGGCATTCAGATCGATGAATCTCAGGCTCAGCAGCTTGCCGATGCGGGCAAAACCGTTACGTACTTCGCTTGCAATGGCGCACTGGTCGGCGTCATTGCCGTGGCCGATGTTCCCAAGCCCACCAGCGCTGCCGCTATCGCCCAGCTGCGTGCCATGGGCATCAAGACCGTGATGCTCACGGGCGATGCCGAGCGCACCGCTCGCGCCGTGCAGCGTGAGGTGGGCACCGACGAGGTGATAGCCGGAGTGCTGCCCGCCGACAAGGAGCGTATCGTGCGTCAGCTTTCCGCGAAGGCTCCCGTTGCCATGGTGGGCGACGGCATCAACGATGCTCCTGCTCTTGCCCGTGCCGATGTAGGCATTGCCATCGGCGCCGGCACCGATATTGCGCTTTCCAGCGCCGATATCGTGCTGATGCACAGCGACTTGGCCGATGTCCCCGCAGCGCTTTCCCTTTCGCGCGCCACGATGCGCAACATCAAGCAAAACCTGTTTTGGGCGCTGTTCTACAACGCAATCTGCATTCCCGTTGCTGCCGGCGCCTTCGCCTGGGCGGGCTTCAGCCTGAATCCGATGATCGCAGCTGCCGCCATGAGCGTAAGCTCGGTATGCGTGGTAACCAACGCATTGCGTCTGCGCAGGTGGAAGCCGGAAAATGCTGTATCTGCTGGGAGCGGAAACGCATCTGAGAAGTGCGTGATTGCGCCTGCTTCTCATTCGTCCGAAAAGCAGCTGCATGTGGAAGGGATGAAGTGCAATAAGTGCGCGGGCCATGTGCGCGAAGCGCTGGAAGCGGTGCCCGGCGTCGAAAGCGCTGAGGTGAGCCTCGACGAAAAGCGCGCAACGGTGCATTTGACGGGCAACGTGCCCGATGAAATGCTGACCGGCGCCATCGTAGAAGCGGGGTTCAAAGCGGAAATGCTTTAGCTTGCAGGATCGTTTATAGGATCGAGCCGAAAAACCTTGCCTGTTTGGCAGATAAAGCCTCAAAAGTACGAAGCATTTTCTCAGAGAGGCCCTTTGTGCCCCTTTATGCACGGAAAACCCCAGTTCACGATTCTGCCCATAGGGTCAACGGACGCCCTTTGCCGTGCGGCTCGTACTTTAGCGACTAAATTTGCCAAGCCGGGCCTATTTTTCAGCGCAGGCAATAGAAGAGCCCCGCATCAGCAATGATGCGGGGCTCTTTGGGCACGATTCGTAAGTTATTTCGAAGCCTATTTCTCTTCAGCGGCTTTCTTGGCGCGGGCCTTTGCCATGATTTCGGTGGGAGAGTCGAAGTCGTCGGTGCTGGCGCTGCCTGATGCGATCCACTGGTCAAGGTGCTTCACTACCAGGCCCAGATTCTCGACGTAGGCGTAAATCTCGAACTCGCGCTTACAGCGGAACGTGCACTGCACGCAAGGGTTCTTGTTGCAGTAGGCAAACGCGTCCTCATCGGCCAGCGCGAATACCACGGGCGGCCACTTTTTCGGTTGCACATACTTTTGCTGGAAGCCGGTGAAGGTTTTCAGGCCGAACCAGCGGGGTTTGCAGGTGGAATCAACGCTGCGCCAGTTCACCTCGATGCAGTTGTTGTTCATGCCGCCCAAAATCTCATAGGTAAGCTTGAAACGGTCTTCCACTTCGGAAGCGGGAATGAGCTCAAGCTTTTCCATGGGCTTGCCGCAGCAGCTTGGCGCGAAGTCGACGTGACCGTAAGGCGGCTCGAACACGAGCGAGCGTTCGCCGTCGTTGGTGTACGTGATTTCCACGTTGCCGTCGATGCCTTGAATGATGGCGCCGCACTTGCTGCAGCGGTAATAGGGAAGGTGTGCTTTGCTGACGCGCGGCTTCCACGTTGCGTGGGTGCGGGTCGGGCTGAATTCTGCCATTTGTACCCCTTCTTTCGGCAGTGTGAACCTGTTAAAACAGAGCTTAAAACCCCTGCTGTCCTTGACAAGGGACGCTCTGAAAAACTACGATTCAACTATCTTAAACCAGTTTTCCAATTTGGAAGGGGAATTGCGCATGAGCGTATATCAGGAGGCATACAAGCTGCCCGAATTCAAGTACGAGTACGAACGCCTCAAGGTTGAGGTTCGTGGCCCGATTCACGTTGTCTCCTTCGACGACGCTGCTAACCTGAACGCAATGTCTTATCAGCAGATGGCTGATTTCAACGACTACCTGAAGAAGGTCCGCATGGACCCCGAATGCCGCGTTATCGTTCTGACCGGCGAAGGCAAGTCTTTCTGCGCAGGCTTCAACCTGAACGAACTCAACTACGAGCCCCCTGCTGACATGGGCCGCGCTCAGCGCGATCACTGCATCATGCAGACCATCTGCTCCGACCAGGCTGTTAACATGCACAACACTATGCAGCCCATAATCGGCGCTCTGAAGGGTCATGCAATCGGCGGCGGCCTTTCTCTGGCTTGCGCTTGCGACCTTCGTGTTTGCGGTGAGTCCTTCAAGATGCAGGCAGGCTATCTCAACATCGGCCTTACCGGCACCGACATGTCCGGCTCCTACTACCTCCCCCGCATCGTGGGCTACGCTCGCGCTGCTGAGGCTCTTATGACTGCTCGCCGCATCGGCGCAGAAGAGCTGAAGGAATGGGGCTTCGCTAACAAGGTTGTAGCTGACGAAGACGTTGTAGAGGAAGCAGTTAAGATGGCTGAGGCTATCTGCAAGAACTCCGCTCCTCTGGGTATGCGCCTTACCAAGGAATCCCTGCTCGCTTCCTTGGACAACTCCTTCATGGGTCAGATCAGCATGGAGAACCGCAACCAGGTTCTGGCTTCTCAGACCGAGGACAACCGTCGCGGCGTTCGCAAGATGAATCCGAAACTGCGTGAAGAGGTAAAGGCTCATCCCGAGAACTTCACCTTCAACAACATGTAAGTTTTCCTTTTGGAATGTTGCCAGTAGGCGGCATAACGAAAGTTGCATGAAAGAGGCATCCCTTTGTGGGTGCCTCTTTTTTTGTTTGCGGGACGGATTATTGCGAGGCAACTTTGGTTGCAGGGGCTGTCGGGTTGAGCGATTCGTCTTGCTTGGGCGGCTAAAACCAAGAAACGGGGCCGTCGTGGCAAAATAATCGACTTGGGAACGGGTTTTTGAGCGATATCAGTAGTTTTTCAGGCTTTCGAGGTTTGTTTCTTTGCAAAACCCAAGGTCAGTTTTGCCGCCTGTCTGATTGGACACGGTGCATTCATTCCCAAGTCGATTATTTTGCCAAGAAGAGGGCGTTTCTTGGTTTTGAAAGTCGGCAGGGCATTGGGGTGCAGGTAAAATTAGTACCAACGTAAGAATAGAGGAGGAACTGTGGCCCGTCGGTATGACAGCGAGGCGGCGCGAAAGCGAATACTCTCCGCGAGCGTTCGCCTGTTTTTAGAGCGCGGGTACCACGGCACTACTATGGCCGCCATCTTGCGGGAGGCTGATGTTTCTTCCAGCACATTCCAGAACATTTTCGGCACGAAAGACGGTGTGCTGTTCGAGCTGCTGAAGCTTATGTTTTCGGGACAGTTCTCTGCAGCGGGCGATGCGGCGGCGCTGCTGGGACCGAATGCGAGCCCTGTCTTTGTATATGCGTTCGAAACGTCGGTTCAACTTACCATCGTTGAGCTGAACGAGATTATCCGCGACTTGTACCTGCAGTCTTACGCTGCCGAGCAATCGCTTGAATACATCCGGCGTAATACCGCAAAGCAGCTGCAATTGGCGTTTCAGCGGTACACCCCCCGAATTCACCGAAGAAGATTTCTATCAGGTGGACATTGGAACATCGGGCATCATACTGGGGTACATGTTGCGTCCATGTAGCGGCGACTTCACGCTGTCACAGAAGATCGGGCGCTATTTGGAAATGAGTCTTGGTGCGTTGAACGTGCCCGCCGAAGAACGTGCGGCGGTTATCGCCAGCATCCAACAACAGGACCTGCGAACAATCGCGAAAGGTGTGATAGCAAGGCTGTTCGAGGCGCTTGCCGACACCTTCGATTTCGAGCTGGAAGCGCAAATGTTTGGCGAAGAACGGTAAAGCTCGCTAAAAAGTGGGGGGGGTACTGAAATGGGTGCAGTGCATAAAATAAAGGGCTGCAACGGCAAGGTGGCAGGCAAGCTGCTTTTGGTGCCGGTTGCGGCTGCTGCAGCAGCGGTGGGCGTTTTGGCCTCTTCGCGCATCAAGACGCTTCGTTCGCTGAAGAAGCTTTCCGCCTTCGAGGGCCCCTACAACCTTTACGAGATTGATATCGCGTACCGCTATGACCTTGATGCCCTTATCGAGGCGGGCGTTGCGGACGACCAGGCCTATATCGATGCCGTGTGCCGCCAGGTGTTTCCAGGCCTTCCGGTGAAGGTGCAGGCGCCGAAATTCGCTTGCAGCGCATTTCGCGCGGAGGCACCCGGCAGCGTTCTGATGGGGCGCAACTACGACTTCAAAGACGACACATCGGCTTTGCTGGTGCGCACGCATCCGAAAGACGGCTATGCGTCCATTGCCTTTTCAGCCTTGAACAACTTGGGTGCCAACCAGCCAGAGCTGGGGCTGAAGGAAAAATGCGCTGCAATGCTTGGGCCCTTTGCCAGTTTGGACGGCATCAATGAAAAGGGCGTTTCCATTGCCGTGCTTACGCTCGATAGCGCTCCTACCAGGCAGGATGCCGGTAAGTCGAAGATCAATACCTCGCTTGCCGTTCGCCTGGTTCTTGACAGGGCGGCAACCACCCAGGAAGCAGTAGAGCTGCTTGGGTCGTATGACATGGTTGCCATGGCGGGGCGCGACTACCACTTCTTCATCAACGATGCTTCAGGCGATAGCCGCGTGGTGGAGTACGACCCGCGGAACGCGGCGCGCCCGATGATCGTGACCCATGCGCGCGAAGTGACGAACTATTACGCTTGCTATGCCGACGAAGTGCTGCCGAACCAGAAGAACGGCACGTTAGGGCATGGCAAGGAGCGCGCGCTTGCCATCGCTGAGGTGTTGGACGGCGCACCGTTGCAAACGAAAGACGTGGCCTGGCAGGCGCTGCGTGCTTCTTCACAGGAGCCGAACCCGGAAGACATCACCAGCAATACGCAATGGTCCATCGTGTACGACAACATCAACGGCACGGCCGATTTCGTTTTGCGCCGCACATGGGGCGAAACGTTCAGCTTCGTTGTGTGATGCGAGTGCTCGGTACGGCATTATCCGTTGCGCTCTAGCGTGCTTTCGCGCAGCACCGTATCATTAGCATGATCGACGATGCCGCACAGGGGAGCGGCGAAAAGGAGGGTGCTATGCGCGTGAATCTTCAGGGAAGTTCGGTTGAGTTCAAGGCGCGTGAAAGCGTGGTGCCGAAGATCGAGGCTTCGCTTCAACCTGGCTTCGAGCCCGTGCAGCCGCGCTATGCGGCAACGGTGATGCTGGTGCGCGATTCTACTCCAGGGCAAACCAAGTACCGCATCGAAAGTAACCATTTTCCGCCCGACTTTCCTACTGGGCAGGAGCTGGAAGTGTTTATGCTTCGTCGCGTGAAAACAATGGAATTCGTGCCCGATGCAGTTGTTTTCCCTGGTGGCAGGGTTGATGAACGTGATTCGAACCCGAATTTGCCCTGGTGCGGGCCCGCGCCTTCCGAATGGGCAGAACTTATGGGCTGCACCGAAGACGTGGCGCGTCGCGTGGTGGTTGCCGCCGCGCGCGAGGTGTTCGAGGAATGCGGCGTTCTGCTTGCCGGTCCTGACGAGCATTCGGTGGTGCAGGATTTGAGCGATCCTTCCTGGAAGGAAAACCGCGTTGCCCTGGAAAACCATGAGATTGCTTTCGCCGACATGCTCATCTTGCGCGGTCTAGTGCTGCGTACCGATTTGCTGGGGCTTATCTCGAACTTCTGCACGCCCGAGTTCGAAACGAAACGTTACGACACGTTCTTCTTTTCTGCTTTGATGCCGGAAGGCCAGGTGGCTGATGGTGAAACCAGCGAAGCCCAGATTGCCGACTGGGTAACGCCCGCCTACGCTATGCGCGCAGGTGATGCGGGCAATTGGCTGGTGTTGGCACCCACCATCTACAACCTCACCTGCATTGCATCGGCACACAACGCCAAGGAATTCGTGGAAACGCGCCGCAAGCTCACGCGCTTCATGTCGTATCCGATAAAGAAAGAAGACGGCTCGTTCGCGCTGCATTGCGATTTTCCGAAGCGTGATTAACCGCTTAGGGGCCGTTAGATGCCGGCGTTTCGAATGGGCAGTGCTTTTAGGGTGCTTGCTGCTTCGGGTTGCTGGTTTGCTTGTTTGGCGTGTGTGAAACGGGACACTCCCGTTTAATGCCCGGGTACTTTGGAGGATGGGATAGCTATGGGTTTTGTCAAAGATGAAGCACCGTGGGAAGGCGGTCGCGTAAGTCAGCGCGTGCTGTGCGTGCGCGCCAGCAATCCCAGCCCCATGACTTATGTGGGCACCAACACGTGGATTGTTGCCGAGCCGGGTGCTCATGCGTGTGTGGTCATCGACCCTGCTCCTGAAGGCGAACAGGTACAACGCATCCTGGCGGCATGTGAGGCGCAAAACATGCGTGTTGGCGCTATCGTTGCCACGCACGACCATCCCGATCACATCGAAGGCATTCCGCAACTGGCCAAGAAAACGGGAGCTCCTGTTTACGCGCCGCGCGAACAACGTATCGTTCGACTCGCTGCGGGGGAGTGGGAGCCTGTTGTTGGTGTGGCAGGCGAAAGCGCGCCGAGTTGCTCGCCCGAACGGCAAGAGCTGCCGGTACACCATCTTGCTGAAGGCGCATTCTGCCCTTTTGAGGGTGCACCTAAGTTCGATGTGCTGGCGCTGCCGGGGCATTCGCAAGATTCCGTTGGGCTGTTGCTTTCTTCCGATAAAGCGCTTTTCACAGGAGACGTTCTGTTCCGTCACGGGCCAACGGTGGTGTTCTACCCTGATGGGGTGCTGGGAAGCTATTTCGAAACCCTGGACAAGCTCGAGGCTTTGGTTCGGGCGGGCGCTGCACTGCGCTTCTACCCAGGGCATGGTTACCCCATAGAAGATCCGCTGTCCATTATCGAAGCCACGCGCGCTCATCGCGAAGAGCGCCTGAGCCAGGTGCGCGAAGCGCTTGTTTCCGGTACGCCCGCTAACCCCGAGGCGTTGTTTGACGTGGTATATCAGGGCGTTGACCCCGCGCTGCGCGCCCCATCGCTTCGCAGTATCCGTGCGCAGCTGAAATATCTGGACATAAAATAACAAAAAGGGGACTGTCCCCTTTTTGTTAAAAAAAGAGGGAGCCGATGGTGGCTCCCTCTTTGCTAAGTGGGTATGTGCGCGAGCGCTATTCCGCGGCAGGCTTCTTCTTGCCGAAGATGGTCTTGGCGCCCTTCACGGCAAGGATGATTGCCAGGATGAAGAGCACGGCGGCCAGAACAGCCTGAACGCCAGCGGCGAACAGGTCGCCCGTGCCAGCCATAAGCACGGTGCACTTCGCTTGAAGCGTCATAACCAGCGAGGTCAGCGTAACAATAAGCATGAACACCATGGGGATGTAGAACATCTTGTTGTTGCGGCCCGCGTTGCCCAGCCAAGCGCATACGGCCAGAAGGGCAAGTGCGGCAAGCAGCTGGTTGGCGGCGCCGAACAGAGGCCAGATGATGGTGTAGCCCGTCATGCCCAGGCCAACGCCCAGAACAACCGTGATCAGCGTTGCAACGTAAGGGTTGGTCAGCACCTTGCGAGCGCCGGTTACCTCGTGCATTTCCTTTCCCGCGGGTACCCACAGCTCCTGGAACATGTAGCGGCCCAGGCGGGTTGCAGTATCCAAGGAGGTAAGGCAGAAGGCGGAAACAGCCAGGATCAGCAGAGTGTAGGCAATGCCTTCGATGTTGGCAAGGCCAGGGATGCAAGCCAGCATCTTGGAAAGGCCGCCTGCGAAAACGGCAGTCGGGGAAGCGTAGCCGCCTGCGCAGTACTGCGTCCACACGAAGCCGACGGCGCACAGGGAGATGATTGCCAGCAGGCATTCGATCAGCATGCCGCCGTAAGCGATGGGGCGAGCGTTCTTCTCGTTGTCGAGCTGCTTGGACGTGGTGCCGGAAGCAACCAGGCTGTGGAAGCCGGAAATGGCGCCGCAGGCAATGGTGATGAACAGGGCGGGGAACAGGTAGCCCGTGGTAGCGGCCTTGTTCACAACGGCCTTGCCGGTAGCGGGGTCGATGATGGCGTTGCCGTTTGCGTCAACGGCGGCATTTGTTGCATAGAAGTCGGTGAATGCGGGGATCTGCAGGTTGGAAGCGTCGCCGGTGATGGAGGCGCCCACAATGCCCACAACGGAAAGGGCGATCATGCCGTACAGCAAAAACGAGCTCAGGAAGTCGCGGGGCTGCAGCAGGATCCAAACAGGGGCAACGGCGGCAATCATGATGTAGATGCCCAGCAGAACCATCCATGTGGTGTAGTCGAGCGAAATCAGCGGGAAGTTGTAGCCGATGGCAACCAGAACGACGATGATCGCAATGGCGATGATGATGTTGGCTGCAGTGGGGATTTCGCGGCCGCGGGTTGCCAGGCCGTAGATCACGGCAACCACGATGAACAGCACGGAAATCATTGCGGTGCGCTGGTTCGCCAGGTTGGAAGCCTCGGTTGCGTTCGCCAGGTTAACGGCAAAGGTGTTCGCAACGATGGAAGCGAATGCGGCAACAACCAGAACCAAGGTCAGGTACGCGAAGATGCAGAACAGCTTCTTCGCGGTGTCGTCGATGTTTTCGGCGATTACCGTTGCGATGGTTTGGCCCTTGTGGCGCAGCGATGCGAACAGGGCGCCGAAGTCATGCACGGCACCGAAGAAAATGCCACCGATAAGAACCCACAGCATAACGGGAACCCAGCCGAACACGGCGGCCTGAATGGGGCCGTTGATGGGGCCAGCGCCTGCGATGGAGGAAAAGTGGTGGCCAAGCAGGATGTAAGGCTTGGTGGGGATGTAGTCTACACCGTCGTGCATTTCCTGCGCGGGGGTAGGACGCTTGGGGTCGACACCCCATTGCTTTGCCAGCCATCCACCGTACAGCACGTAGCCAAGTACGAGGATAACGAGGCCGCCCAGAAGGGCGATCATTGCGTTCATTCCTGAACCTTTCTTGTTTGGGGACCTTGCTCGATCAATGCCAAGTTGTTGGAAATAACCTCTTTGAGCTGCTTTCCAGCATTGTTGACAACCACGCCTTTGCTTGCGGGGAGGGAAAGATCCACCACGGCAAGGCGAAGGTCGGTCCAGCCACGGAATCCGAAGCGGTACTCTTTATGGAAGCGTGTTTTCTTGGCAAGCTTCAGTGCCTCTTCGGTTGCATGGTTGGCGATGATCACCAGTGAAAGGGCAGAGGACATATGGTTGGGGCCAGCGTTTACCTTGCGAATGGCCTTTTCCTTCATGAAGGAAATCTCTTCGGCAAGGCGTGCTTCGTCCAACTCGTCAACGCATTCGAAGAACATGAAGTCGTGGGTGTTCACTTCCCAGAGCTTTGCGCGCTTTACCAACACGTACTTTTCGCCGTAGGTGTGGTATTCGGCAAAGGCGGGGAAGGTTCGTCCTTCAAAAAGACAGTCCCGCCTGATGTCGTAAAAGGATTGATGGGCTGCAAGGATGCGGTCGAGCAAATCTACGCGTTTGTCTTCCGCCATCCGTTTGGCCGCCTTTCGCATCACGAGGGGCAATCCATTCTCCGAAGAATCGATCTCCTCTGCTTTTTCACAAGTGGGTCGATTCTAGAGCTTTTTGTTACGTTCTGTAACGGAAACGTAATAATTGGGCAATAACGGGGACATAGTCTAGTTGAACGGGTTCATCTGAAATGAGCTGGCTGTTTGCAGGAGGTGTTTCTTTTTTGCGGACAGGCAACTCATCGTTTTTCTGGCTGCGTTGGATGTGCAGCGGGATTTGGGTTGTTTTAGGGCTCGCAACGCACTTTTTCTCACAAAAAAAGAGGCCAGCTTTTGCTGACCTCTTTTGCTGTTGGTTGTAAAGCTTGCTGGGCTATTTTTCGGCGCGTTCCTTGAGGCGGCGGGCAAGTTCGTCAGCCAGTTGATGGCGCTTCACCTTGCCGGATTCCGTCATGGGAATCTCGTCAATGAATTCGATGTGCTCAGGGCGCAGGCGCTTTGCCACGCCGATGGAGTCAAGGTACTCGGCGATGGAGTCGAGCGTGGGGGCGGTGTCGCCGTCCTGAACCATGAAGGTGCAGATGCGCTCGCCCAGGCGCTCGTCAGGCAGGCCGATGGTGGCGTGGGCGCCAACGCCCGGGCAGCCATCCAGGTTGTTGTCTACTTCGTTGGCGGAAATGTTGATGCCGCCGCGAATGAGGATTTCCTTCTTGCGGCCGTTGATCTTCACACGGCCTTCTTCGTCCTGAATGCACAGGTCGCCCGAGTAGAACCAACCGTCGTCGCTCAGGTCTTTTGCCGTGGCTTCGGGGTTCTTCAGGTAGCCGCTGAACATGTGGGGTCCGCGGGAAACCTCTTCGCCCTGGGTGCCGTGGGGCACTTCGTTGCCGTGCTCGTCGACGACTTTAACCTCGATGCCCTCGAAGGCAATGCCCGACCAGTTGCCGTTCCATTCCAGGCAATGCTCAGGCGGAACTGCCAGGTGGGGGCAGCTTTCGGTGGAGCCGTAGCATTCGCACAGAAGCAGGCCGTGGCGGTTGGCGCGCTGCACCATGGTGCCCGGTACGGGGGCGCCGCCGCATACGTAGAGCTTCAGCGTTTCGAACTTCAAGTCGTTTTCCTCGGCGCAGTTCAGCAGGTCGAAGATGAACGGGGTGGCGCCCATCGACCAGGTAACGCCTTCCTTGTTCATGATGTCGATTGCCTCGCGTGCGCGGAATTCCTGCTGCAGCACCACGCGGCCGCCCAGAAGCAGCGGCGTGATAAGGCCATGGTTGAAGCCGGTTGCGTGGTTCAGCGGTGCAGGCATGAACATGACGTCGTCCTGTGTCAGGTGCAGGCCGCGACCGAACGTGGTTTCCGAGAAGATAAGTGCGTTGTGCGAGATGAGCACAGCCTTCGGGCGGCCTGTGGTGCCCGAAGTGGAAAGAATCAGCGCCACATCGTCGGACTTGCTGCCGGGGTTTTCGCGATAGGGCTCGTAGGTTTCGAAAATCTGCTTCAGCGTGATGGTACCGTGCGATTCAACGGTCTTGTCGTGCACGCAGATGGCGTTCTTCGAAAGGGAGGGAACGCGGTCTACCACGGAAAGAATCTGGTCTTCGAAGTTGGTCTTGTGGTGGAACGTGGGGCACATGAACGCCTTAGTTTCTACCAGATTCATGGCGTATACCAAGTCTTCACCGTTGAAGGTAACGGGGAGCGGGTGGCTTACGGCGCCAACTTTCAAGCAGGCAACATAGAGAATGCAGAACTCAGACCACGGCGGGCACTGGTAGGAAACCACGTCGCCGTTCTTCACGCCCTGTTCGTGCAGCCATGCCGCCAAACGCGATGCTTTGTCGTCGATTTCGCCGTAGGTAAGGCGAACGCCCAGGTTGTCGCTTACGTATTCGCGCTCGGGGTGGGCAGCAACCTGCTCGTTCCAAACGTCGTTCAGCGTGCGCTCGGACCAATACCCCTTCTCGTAATACTCTTTTTTGTTTTGTTCGTTGACCTTCAAGTCGGTAATCATGATTCCTCGTTTCATGAAGCAAGCTCGCGCATGCGTAGCTGCTTGTTTCCTCGGAACGAATCCCCTCTATATAAAGTGCGCCACACTGCCGCTGTGGTTGCGGCGCACTTGTGAACACGCTCAAGCCAAAGTATACCGCTAATCCGGCACCTTCAATTGACCCTGGCGCAGGGCAAAAGTGCCTGGTTTTCCCGCTATAAAGGGCGTTTGCAGGTGTTTGAGAAACGAAAGCGGGCTTTTGTGGCAAAAAGTCCCTCTAAAGTACGATTAGCTTAGCCGGACGGGATACTGTTACCCTATTTTTATGGTCAGAAATAGGTTTTTAGCCATCATTTTCCGTGGTGTTAAGAAATGTTTCGTACTTTAGAGCGCATATTTGCCAAAACGGGTCTCAAATTTGGCGCAGCGCACCAGAAGCGCCTGGTTTCTGCGGTGTTTCGATGGGCAATGGCGCATCCCTTCGCAGGTAGCGAAGCGATACCATAGTATGAACGGCTAAGAAATGAACTGTCGTGGAAAGGTCTGTCATGGGCGTTCGCAAGGCAATGGGAAATATGGCAAGCTCGCTGAGTACGTGGGGTTTGCGCCATTTGGCGCACAGGCCTGCGGCGAACATGCCCGGCAAAATTGCCCTGAAGATAGATCCGCGTATTATCGCCGAATCCATGGACAAGGTCACGGAAGGCTCCATCGTGGTGGTGGGCACCAATGGCAAAACCACCATTACCAACATGATTGCCGACGCGCTTGAGCGCCAGGGCAAGAGCATTGCCTGCAACCGCACTGGTGCCAACCTTGCATACGGTGTGGCAACCACGTTGCTGCAAACCAAGGGCACGGTTGAATGGGGCGTGTTCGAATCGGACGAGCTGTGGCTGCCCCACACCTTGCCGCGGGTGCAGGCAACCTACGTGTTGCTGCTGAACCTGTTCCGTGACCAGCTTGACCGCTGCGGCGAAATTGACCGCGTGCAGGACGCCATTGCCACGGCATTGGAAAAGTCGCCCAACACCACGCTGCTCTACAACGCCGACGACCCACTGTGCGCCATCATCGCGCAGCGCGTTCCCAACAAGTCCATTGCGTTCGGCGTGGGCGAAGACATGCACCAGCGTCAGAATGTGGTGGCCGATGCCCAGATGTGCCAGCGCTGTTCGGCTATGTTCACCTACGGCTATCGTCAGTATGGTCAGCTGGGCACCTACTCGTGCCCCAACTGCGGCTTTAGCCGCCCTGAGCTCGACTACGCCGCAAAGAACGTGGTGTTTGGCGACGAAATCACGTTTTCGGTCGAAGAAGCAGCAACGGGCAACAGCGTTGAACTGCATGCCCAGCGTGCGGGCTCGTACATGGTGTACAACGTGATGGCCGCGTGGTTGGCGTCGCACTGCGCGGGCGTTTCCAATGCGGTGTTCCAGAAAGCGGTCGATCTGTTCGACCCGCAAAACGGGCGCTTGCAGTCGCTCACCACCGAGGGACGTCCGGTGCTTCTGAACCTGGCGAAGAACCCCACGGGCTTCAATCAGAACATGAAGCTCATCACCCAGGCGCCGGGCAAGAAGGTTGCGGCGTTTTTCATCAACGACAATGAGGCCGATGGCCGCGACATTTCCTGGATTTGGGACTGCGATTTCGAAGAGCTGGCAAGCCAGGAAGACGTGATGGTATTTGCCGGCGGCATTCGCAAGAACGACTTGCAGTTACGACTTAAGTATGCGGGTATTGACGCCACCATGGTGGACAGCGTGAACGAAGTGGTGGATGCTGCGCTGAAACTGCCTTCTGAATGGAAGATTTACGCCATCGCCAACTACACGTCGCTTCCGGCGGTGCGCTCTGCCCTGATGGCGCGTGCCGACAAGGCGCTGCCCGCAAAGCCCGCGTCGGGCAATGCAACCCCTGTGTGCAGCAGGAAATGGGCTTCGGGGGCTTACGTCCACCAGCCCGAAGCAGGCATTTTGGAGGCGCAGCCGCTTCGCATCGTTCACATGTTCCCCGATTTGCTGAATCTGTACGGCGATGGCGGCAATGTGCGCGTGCTTGCCCAGCGCTGCGCCTGGCGCGGCATCCCCGTTCAGGTCGAAGCGGTCCATTACGGGGAAACCGTTGATCTTTCTACGGCGGACATCGTGTTTTTGGGCGGCGGCCCCGACCGCGAGCAGAAGCTTGCATCCGAAGAGCTGCTGAAGATGCGCGAAGATTTGCGCAGCTACGTCGAAGGCGACGGCGTGCTGCTGGCCATTTGCGGCGGCTACCAGATTTTGGGCAGCAACTGGCTCATGGGCGACGAATCGGTCGAGGGCCTTTCCATCTTCGACATGAAAACGGTGCGTGCTGGTGCGGGCTTCGACCGCCTTATCGAAAACATCGCGTTGGAGTCTGAGCTTTCCCCGCAGCCTGTGGTGGGGTACGAAAACCACGCCGGTCGCACGAAGATATCGGCATCGCTGAAGCCGTTCGGCAAGGTTGTTTCCAACGTGGGCCATGGCAACGACGACGATTCCGGGTGCGACGGTGCGCTGTACCGCAATAGCATCGGCACGTATTTGCACGGTCCGCTTCTGGGTAAGAACCCTGCCATTGCCGACCATCTTATTGCCGCGGCAATTGAGCATCGCTTGGGCGGAACAGTGAAATTGGTCCAGCTTGACGATGCGGTGGAGCTTGCTGCAAATACCTATATGGCGAAGCGCCTGGATGTTCCCGGAGTGTAATACGATCGCTGACAGTGTTGTAAAAACCCAACATCATGTATAAGTTTGTACAAAAATGCGCATATTTTATTGCGTCAATCCGCGTATACTATGGTTTTCGCCGAATTGATTTGCGCAGCCTGTGAGTTTTCCGCATCATCTATTCTATGTTTGCTTCGAATAACAAGCCATCAAGACGTTCGGCCCGTTCCGAGAACAGGGCGGCACACGCTGCCCACGCTTCAAACACGCCGCATCGTTCCGCGGGAAGCGCTTCCGACCCGTATACTCGTTCGTCCCATGCGGCGTCGCATTCTTCGCACACCGTAAGTCGGGATGCGAATGCCTATGGTGCCAGCAATTATGGTTCCTCAACTCACGTAACGCCTGTTCGCGAGCCCCAGAAGAGCAACTATCGCTCGAAGGGCGCTTACGGTTCCCCTACCAAGCGCGGCCCCTATGTTCCTCGTTCCGACCACGATCGCGAGATTCTGCGCGCCAAGCGCGAGCGCTCAAAGAAGCGCCGCAAGCGCATTGGCATCGGCGTAATTGCGGTATGCCTTGCCCTGGTAATTGGCGGCGTTGGTGCTGCGTGGGCATATTTGAACGACCTTGACAAAACTTTGAACAAGGACGTTGATTCCGACCTTCTGAACTCGCTTTCTGTTGCTGATTCGGCATCTGATCCGTTCTATATGCTGCTTATCGGCATCGACAAATCGGAGCAACGCGAGTCAACAAATGAATATGGTGGTTCATACCGAACCGACTCCATGATATTGGCGCGCATTGACCCAAAGGAAAAACAGGTAACGCTTATTTCCATTCCGCGTGATACCCAGGTAACCATCGGCAGCCACGGTACGCAGAAAATCAATGCCGCGTACGCGTTCGGCGGTCCTTCAGGCGCCATCGACGCGGTTTCGAAGTTGGCGGGCGTGCCTATAAACCACTACGCTGAAATCGACTTCGATGGCTTTAAGGCGGTGGTCGATTCACTGGGTGGTATCAAGGTGAACGTTCCCATGGAAATCAACGACGATATGGCTGGCGGCCACGTTGATGCGGGCGAGCAAACCTTGAACGGCGAGCAGGCGCTTATTTTGTGCCGCAGCCGTCATAACTACGACAACGTGGGCGACGGCGATGGCGACTCCATTCGCGCTGCAAACCAGCGCATGGTAATTTCCGCCATTATGAAGCAGCTTATGAGCTCAGATATTGCCACGCTCACCAACACGGTAAGCACGCTTGCCCAGTACATCACTACCGACTATTCGGCGGCAGGCATTTTGGGCCTGGCGCAATCGATGATCGGCATCGATGTCGAGAACAACGTGTACTCAGCGCAGGTGCCCACCACCTCGGTGTACGAGAACGATATCTGGTACGAAAAGCCGAACACTACCGAGTGGAACAAGATGATGGACCGCGTGAAGAAGGGGCTTTCGCCTACGGAAGATACCGTGGTTGATCCTGCTACGGGATGCGTGATGTCATCTGCGGGCAATGGTGGCAGCGGAACCAGCGACAACGCTTCGAAGAGTTCCAGCTCGTCTTCCTCTTCTTCGTCTGCTTCGCTCTCCGGGGTGAAGGTTGCCGTGAAGAACGGCAGCGGTATTCAGGGCTGTGCCAATGAAGCGGCTTCGAAGCTCACGCCCCAGGGCGCAGTATGCGAAACAGGCAATGCCGACGATTACAACTACAAGAGCACGATTGTGGTGTACAACGGCAGCGATTCCAGCCAGGCGCAGAAGATTGCCGATCTGCTTGGCCGTGGCACGGTGAAGAAGAACGACGGCACCTATTCCTTCAGCAGCGACTACCTGGTGGTTGTCGGCCAGGATTGGAATTAGCGACTGAGCTGTTTTGCCAGATAGCGTAGGGTGCGCAAGCAACGTAGGACGTTTGCTCTTTATAACCGCTTGCCTTATTGCTGACTCTTTTCGCGATTATTTACCCCGAAATCAGTTTTGGTTTCGGGGTTTTCTTTCTGATGGCAGTTTTTTGAGTGTAGGGAATAGGTGCCGTGCATTGCCGGTTTCTCGCTTGGCGCTTGCTTGCCTATTCGTTTTGCTTGTTGCGATGCGGTTGCGCGGGAAAGCGCCTTTTGCCCACCTGTGCGGATGCCCCTTGGTTCCTGTTGCGTGACGGGTGGCTTGCGGCGGGTCCTCCGAAAAGCGGTTGTGCTACGCTTTCTTGCGATAAACAGGTTTCCGTGAAAGGGGTTCCTTTGGAACGCAAAGTCGCATGGGAAGGTTACACCGACCAGCAGTTTGAAGAGCTGAACGGTTTGGCTTCCCGCTACATCGATTTCATCTCGAACAACAAAACCGAGCGTCGTTGCTTCGCGGGCGCGGTTGCCCAGGCCGAAGCTGCAGGCTACAAGCCGCTTGCGGAAGCGGTTCGCGAAGGCCGCGCGCTGAAAGCGGGCGACAAGGTGTGGGCTGGCGTGCATGGCAAGTCGCTCATCCTGGCGCATGTTGGCACCGAGCCGCTTGAAGAGGGTCTGAACATTTTGGGCGCGCACATCGACAGCCCCCGTTTGGACTTGAAGCAGAATCCAGTGTACGAAAACAACGGGTTTGCCTTCTTGGACACGCATTATTACGGCGGCATCAAGCACTACCAGTGGGTAACGCTGCCCTTGGCCCTGCACGGCGTGGTGGCAAAGACCGACGGCACCGTGGTTGACGTGAACGTGGGCGACGACGCCGGCGACCCGGTGTTCTGCGTAACCGACCTTTTGCCGCATTTGGGCAACCAGCAAATGGCCAAGAAGGGCAGCGAGGTTGTGGAAGGCGAAAACCTCGATGTGCTTATTGGCAACCGCCCCTTGGTGGTAAAGCCCGCCGAGGATGCCACCGACGAGGAAAAGGCCGCAGCAAAGGAGCCGGTAAAGGCATTCGCTCTGAAGCTTCTGGAAGAAAAGTACGGCATCACTGAAGAAGATTTCCTCTCTGCAGAAATCGAGGTTGTGCCTGCTGGTCGCGCTCGTGAGCTGGGCTTTGACCGCAGCATGGTTATCGGCTACGGCCAGGACGACCGCGTATGCGCCTACACTTCGCTGGAAGCGCAGCTGGCAATCGACACGCCGAAGAAAACTGCCGTGTGCGTGCTGGTCGACAAAGAAGAAATCGGCAGTGTGGGCGCAACCGGTATGGGCTCGCTCTTCTTCGAGAACACCATCGCCGAAATCGCCGCACTGGCGGGCGCCGAAGGCCCCTTGGCGCTACGTCGCATCCTTTCGGCATCGCGTATGCTTTCCTCCGACGTTTCGGCGGGCTTCGACCCGGCATATGCTTCGGTGTTCGAAACGAAGAACGCTGCCTACCTGGGTAAGGGCCTGGTGTTCAACAAATACACTGGCGCTCGCGGCAAAAGCGGATCGAACGATGCTCGTGCCGAATACGTGGCATACGTGCGTCGCGTGATGGACGATGCTGAAGTCGCCTTCCAGACTGCTGAGCTTGGCAAGGTTGACGCGGGCGGCGGTGGCACCATCGCTTACCTTCCCGCTAAGTACGGCATGGACGTCATCGATTCCGGCGTTGCCGTGCTTTCGATGCATGCCCCGTGGGAAGTGACCTCCAAGGCCGATATCTACGAAGCTTACAAGGGCTATAAGGCATTCCTCGAAGCGTAATAGCCGCGATGCGCTAGCCATGGAAATCGCAAAGGCTGCGACAACGTGCGCCTTGCCCTGACGGTGCAAGGAGATCTCAAAGCTCAGGGAACGGTGTGGATGCCGTCCCTGGGCTTTTTGCTTCCTTAAGCATGTTGGCGAAACCTTGGCTACCGCCTATCGGGCGGTAGCCATTTTTCTTATATCGCTTTCCCCATGCTCCGTGCACGTGTCTATAATGAAATAACCTCGCGGAACTCGTCCGGGCATGAAGGGGACCGGCCAAGAGCGGGGGATCGGAAAAATGAGACTCAGTTAAGGAGCGCTACATGGCACATTATTTCGACGAACCCTCTCGTACTTTTAACGAGTACCTGCTCGTTCCGGGCTACTCTTCTTCGGAGTGCATCCCTGAAAAGGTTGACCTTTCCACTCCGCTCGTGCGCTATAAGAAGGGTGAAGAACCTGCTCTGAAGCTTTCTATCCCCATGGTTTCTGCAATCATGCAGGCTGTTTCCGATGACGGCATGGCCGTAGCGCTTGCTCAGCAGGGCGGCCTTTCCTTTATCTTCGGCTCCCAGAGCATCGAAGACCAGGCTGCCATGGTTCGCCGCGTTAAGGACCATAAGGCCGGCTTTGTGCGCAGCGATTCCAACCTTACCCCCAACGCAACGCTCCGCGATGTTGTTGCGCTGAAGGAAAAGAGCGGCCACACCACCATGCCCGTTACCGAAAACGGCCTTGGTCAGGGCAAGCTTCTGGGCATTGTTACCGGCCGCGACTATCGTCTTTCCCGCATGGATCTGGACACTCCCGTATCCGAGTTCATGACCCCGCGCGAAGAGCTTATTGTGGGCAACGCCAGCACCACGCTGAAGGAAGCCAACGACATCATCTGGGACAACAAGCTCAATTCGCTTCCCATCGTTGACGACAACGACAACCTTATGTACATGGTATTCCGCAAGGACTACGAACAGCATAAGTCCAACCCGCACGAACTGCTCGACTCCCACAAGCGCTACCTCGTTGGTGCGGGCATCAACACGCGTGACTACGCTGAGCGTGTTCCTGCGCTCATCGAAGCAGGCGCTGATGTTCTGTGCATCGACTCTTCCGAGGGCTTTTCCGAGTGGCAGTCCCGCACCATCGCATGGATCCGCGCTCACTACGGCGATTCCGTAAAGGTTGGCGCCGGTAATGTGGTAGACACCGAAGGCTTCCGCTTCCTGGCTGAAGCTGGCGCCGACTTTATCAAGGTCGGTATCGGCGGCGGTTCCATCTGCATCACGCGTGAAACCAAGGGCATCGGCCGTGGTCAGGCAACGGCTCTGATCGAAGTTGCCAAGGCTCGCGACGAGTACTTCCGCGAAACTGGCGTCTATGTTCCCGTTTGCTCCGACGGTGGCACGGTGTACGACCACCACATCACCCTGGCACTTGCTATGGGCGCCGATTTCATCATGCTGGGCCGCTACTTCGCCCGCTTCGACGAGGCTCCCAACAACAAGGTTGTGGTAAACGGCCAGCACATGAAGGAATACTGGGGCGAAGGTTCCAGCCGCGCCCGCAACTGGCAGCGCTACGACTTGGGCGGCAACAAGAAGGGCATGACCTTCGAAGAGGGCGTAGACTCCTACGTTCCCTACGCTGGCCCGCTGAAGGACAACGTCGACCTTACGCTTTCCAAGGTTCGCTCCACCATGTGCAACTGCGGCGCGCTTACCATCCCCGAACTTCAGGAAAAGGCGAAGCTCACCGTTATCAGCTCCACTTCCATCGTTGAAGGCGGCGCGCACGACGTTCTGCTGAAGGACAAGACGCCCTTCGTAAGTAACACGCGCTAGGAAAAGCGCCCAAACGAACTTGTTTCGTTTGGCTTGCCACTAACGGCTCTTCATAAAATCTCCCTGTTTCGGCGGTGCTGGAATGGGGAGATTTTTTATGCCTGAACTGGCGTGATAGGATTTGTGCGGGTAAAGCGGCAAACCGTTGCAATAGGTGCGATTATGCCAATTCAGGCGGGTACGCTACACTCTTAAGCATGTCTACACGAGTACATAAAGCGCTTACCGCAGTTCCCGTTAGCGTGGCACTGGCCCTTTCCATGGCCCTGCCGGCAACCGGCGCTGTGCGTGAAGCGCACGCAGACGAGCTTTCCGATGCCCAGGCAACGCTTTCCCAGGCCTCGGCGGAGCTTGATTCCCTTAACAAAGAGTACGATTCGCTTCAGTCTCAGTTGGGCAACCTCGATTCGCAGATCAGCGATACCACCCAGAAGGTGCAGGATGCTCAGGCGAAGATGCTGGCCGGACGCGATACGCTCTCCGACGCCATCCTTTCGCAGTACAAGAGCGATGGGGCGCTTTCGCTGGTGAACATCGTTCTTACGAGCGAAAACATCTCCGACTTCACCAAGAACCTGACGTACTATTCTTCCATCCAGCAGGATCAGGCTGAAAAGGTGGCCGAGCAGGAACAGCTGCGCGACACGTTTTCCCAGGCGCTGAGCGAGCTTGATGGCCAGCGCGACCAGCAGCAGCAGCTGATCGACCAGGCTGACCAGAAGAAGAGCCAGGCTGAAAAGGTCGTGTCCGACGCTTCTGCCAAGGTTTCCTCCATCAAGGAAGAGCAGGCACAGGCTCAGCTTGCCGCCTTGCAGGCCCAGGCCGAGGAAATGAAGAAAAAGGAAGAGGCCAAGCAGGCCGCTGCCGCTGCTTCTTCGAACAACACGCAAACCAGCTCTAAGTGGAACACCGACACCGACCGCAACCAGACGGCGAACACCAATACCTCGAGCTCCAGCAATAGTTCCAGCAACTCGGGCAACAAGAACAACAACTCCAGCTCTTCGAATTCCGGCTCGAACTCGGGCAATTCCGGCTCTAGCAGCTCTAGCGCGGGTTGGAAGACGGGTGCCGCCTCTGCCTACGGCGGAAGCAGCGACAAGGGCACCCCGAATCCGGGTACCACGGCAACGGGCGCTATCTGCAACGACACCTCTATGGGTGTTGCGGTGCCGCTTTCCTGGCCTAACTGCCGTTCCTATTTGGGACGCGCTGTTGAAATCAAGTACGGCGGCAAAACGGTGATTGCCACCATCAACGACTTGGGCAACATGGGCGGCGGCTCGCGTGCGCTTGACCTGCAGCCGGGTGTTTTCAAGGCGTTCGGGTTCAGCACCTGCCAGGCATGGGGCGTTCGCACGGTAAGCTACCGTATTCTGTAGCACGTGCCTCATTTCGTTTCAGCATTTTGAAAGCGGAAGTCTATCAAGGCTTCCGCTTTTTTGTTGCTCCTGTTCTGTTCGGCTGCCGAACGGGCTGCGGTACCTAATTTGCTCTGTGTGGTGCCGCTTAGGGGAAATTGTGCGGGGAAACGCAGGCGCAACGGCAACGCGATATAATGACAAACCGTATGTATATTCGGCATCGTAGGCCAGTTTCGCACGAAGCTGCTTTCGCGTTCCAACTTCGTGAATTGCCTGGTGCCGCGCGCATGAAGTATCGGAAAAAGGATTTTGCCTCATGAAAGAATACAATCCTCACGAGATTGAACCTCGTTGGCAAAAGGTGTGGGCTGAAACGGGCGCACACAAGGCAGTCGAGGATACCAGCAAGCCGAAGCGCTATGTGCTCGAGATGTTCCCGTACCCTTCGGGCGACATTCACATGGGCCACGTTCGCAACTACACTATCGGCGATGTAACGGCTCGCTATTACACCATGCGCGGCTATGACGTGCTGCATCCGATGGGTTGGGACGCATTCGGCCTGCCTGCCGAAAATGCCGCCATCAAGCACAATTCCCATCCTGCCAAGTGGACCTACGCGAACATCGAAACGCAGAAGGCCAGCTTCAAGCGCATGGGCTTTTCCTACGACTGGGATCGCACCGTTGTGGCTTGCGACCCGGAATACTACCGCTGGGGTCAGTGGATCTTCCTGCAGATGTACAAGCGCGGTTTGGTAGAGCGCCGCAACAGTCCGGTTAACTGGTGCCCCAACTGCAAAACGGTTTTGGCAAACGAGCAGGTAACCGAAGGAGAATGCTGGCGTTGCCATGGCGCGGTTGAAAAGCGCGACCTTACGCAGTGGTACTACAAGATCACCGACTACGCTCAAGAGCTGCTGGATGATCTTGACCAGCTGAAGGGTTGGCCCGAGCCGGTTAAGCAGATGCAGGCTAACTGGATTGGCCGTTCTGAGGGTGCCGAAGTAGACTTCGAGCTCGTTCCCGCCGAAGGCAAAGACGACGGTCAGACCATCACCGTGTTCACCACGCGCCCCGATACCCTGTTCGGCTGCAGTTTCTTCCTGCTGGCCCCCGAAAGCCCCCTGGTTCACGACCTGGTATGTGGCACCGGATACGAAGCCGAGGTTATGGCGCTGGTGGAGCGCGCTTCCAAGGTGAGCGCGGTAGAGCGTGCCCAGGGCGACCGCGAAAAGCACGGCGCTTTCACGGGCCGCTACGTTATCAACCCCGTTAACGGCGAAAAGGTGCCGGTATGGGTGGCCGACTACATCGTGGCCGATTACGGCACCGGTGCGGTAATGGCTGTTCCCTGCGGCGACCAGCGCGACTTCGAGTTCGCCCGCAAGTACGACCTGCCCATTATCCCCATCATTTTGGGCGAAGATGACCCGCTGTATCCTGAGCTCAACGGTGTGCAGGAGCGCAAGGTAACGTCTGTCGACTGGGAAAAGTCCTACGAGGCGGAAGGTGTGCTGGTTCAGTCCGGCAAATACACCGGTATGGTGGGTGGTAAGCATTCGCCTGCTGTGGACGCCATCATCGGTGACCTTGAAGCTGAGGGCAAGGGCAAGAAGTCGGTGCAGTTCCGCCTGCGTGACTGGCTCATTTCCCGTCAGCGCTATTGGGGCAACCCCATTCCCATCGTGTACTGCGACGACTGCGGCATTGTTCCTGTTCCGGAAGACCAGCTGCCCGTAACCCTGCCGAAGGACATCGACCTGGCTGCAGGCGAAACGCTGGCAACGCACGAAGGCTTTGCCCAGTGCACGTGCCCGAAGTGCGGCAAGCCCGCTCGTCGCGAAACGGACACGATGGACACCTTCACGTGCTCTAGCTGGTACTACATGCGTTATACCGACCCGCACAACACCGAAGCGCCGTTCAGCCCCGAGCGCGTGAACCGCTGGATGCCGGTCGATCAGTACATCGGCGGCATCGAGCACGCTATTCTGCACTTGTTGTACAGCCGCTTCTTCACGAAGGTGCTGCGCGACATGGGCATGCTCGACTTCGACGAACCCTTCACCAACCTGCTGTGCCAGGGCATGGTGCTCGATGAAAACGGCGAGGTAATGTCCAAGTCGAAGGGCAACGTAATCAGCCCCGAGGACATGATTGCCGGCTACGGTGCCGATGCGGTGCGTGCCTACATCCTGTTCATGGCTCCGCCCGATAAGGAACTGCAGTGGAACGAAGACGGCCTGGCTGGCATGTACAAGTTCCTGAACCGCACCTGGCGTATGGTGAACGACCTTGCCGGCAAGGCAGGCGAGGAAACCTACTTCCAGGCTGGTGCCAAGGCCGAAGAGGCGAAGAAGGCTCACGACGAGCTGCTACGTGAGCGCCATCGTGTGGTTGGCAAGGTTATCGACGACTTTGCGCGCAACAACTTCAACACGGCCATCGCTGCCATCATGGAGTTGGTGAATGCTACGGGTGATTATCTGCGCAGGAATTCTGCGGAAGACCGTGCCGCCAACGCTGAGCTTGCTGCGTTCGACAAGGAAATTGCCGAGGTTATCGTGAAGCTGCTGGCTCCGATGGCTCCGCATTGGGCTGAAGAGCTGTGGCAGGACGTTCTGGACAACAAGACTTCCGTGCACAAGGAGGCATGGCCTGATTTCGACCCGAATGCCGCTAAGGCTGCCGAGGTTGAGCTTGCGGTACAGGTAAACGGCAAGGTAAAGGCCAAGATCACCGTTGCTGCCGACGCTGCAGAGGACGTTGTGCGCGAAGCAGCGCTTGAGGCTGTTGCTTCCGCAACCGATGGCAAGGATATCAAGAAGGTCATCGTTATCCCCGGCCGTTTGGTGAACGTGGTAGCCAAATAGGCTCCGTTTAACGAGTTAATGGAAAGCCCCGGCTTGCATGGTCAAGCTGGGGCTTTTTGCGTTTGGTTGTGTGCCAATGGCGTTGCTATTGGGACGGGCTTCTTGGTGAGGTAGGGCACGAAAGGATGCAGCTGTATTTCCTCGCGCAGGGCTTTTGCTCTTCTGCCTGCTTATATCGACAGGGTGTTGCATCGCCTCGGGTTTGGCTGCTGATTCATTTTCTTCTGTTGAAGGGGGAGAGACTTTTTATTGAGAACCTCAATGATTCCATTGCATTTCTATGTGACTCTTGCGGAGTAAATTACTACATTGAACAGGACCTATAGAGATGCATAACCTAATTTAATAGACTCTATGCGGAACAGCGACCCCATCGACACCAAAGGCGGAAGGCTATTTCCACCCGAAAAACAGGTACTTGATTTTATTGCAGTTTGGTAACAGTCCTCATATAATCGGTCCCATAAATTCCAGCCAAGGGGTTGAAGGACAAGTCCGCTTGGCTTTGCAAGAAAGGAGGCATCGCTTTGTATTCGCGTACGTTCACTAAATGATGGCTTTTGATCGCATTGCGTTCGTAGCACCGCTTCGCCGAAGCGCAAAGCTCGCGTGCTTCTTTGATTGCATCAATTTCCATAGAAGATAGTTTGCCGTGGCCACTGGCTCACGGCTTTGCCGCTCTGTATCAAATGATCAGGGCATTTTTGTTTTCTAGGGGAATTGCATACGTACAGGCAACGAAGAAGAGGTGCGAACGTGAACGGGAACAGCGACCAGATAAGGAGCAAGCTTAGTACCAAGATAGTGAACACGATGCTCGCTATCATTTTGGTGCTGGGCCTTTCGCCTTTGTCGAAGGCTTCTGCTTCTGTGGTGAACGATCCTGCCCAGCAAAGCGCGGAGCAGGCACAGCAGGTTGCAACGGAATCTGCTGACGATGCAAGCGATGCAGCGAGCGATGCCGCCAGTGCGGCATCAGGTGCCGCTGCAACAAATGGCTCAGGTACGAACGCAAGTGCCTCTGGTGCGGCAAATTCCGTCACGGGCTCTGCCACAACCCCCAACGGATCAGAGCGTAAATTCCGTCACGGGGGGTGCTTCGGGAGCAGTAAGCGCGAATAGCGCTGCAACGGCGAATACGTCCGCATCGCAAAACACCCCACAGCCCGCAACCCAGAACAGCAATGGTGTTGCGGTACAGGCAAACGAATACAACCCTGATGCTGAATCTCGCGTCGTTACTCAAGGGCTTTCGGTAACCATTTACAAAGACAAGGGATGCAACGATCCCCTTGGTGATGAAGCGGTATCGGCGGATACCGTGCTTTACGGCAAAGTAAACATCGACTTCTCTTCATCGGAAGCTCCTACGCTGGCAAGCCCCAATATCGCCTACAAATTGCCGGCTGATCAGATTGATGCCCCAAACCAAGGACCGTCCACCCTGTATGACAGCGGTAATAACGTTGCAGGTACTTGGAGCATCAAAGACGGCGTTGCCTACTTGAAGTACAACGAAGATTGGCTGAGGGCCCATTCTTCAAATATGACTGCGCATTTCAGCTTCGATTTCACGCTTGCAGATAGCAACAAGGGTGATGGATCTCAAACCACGGTTTCCTTCCCAGGTGTTTTCCCAGGTGTTGTGAATGGCGTGACCATCAAGACCAAAGATGGCAATGTTGATGGCAATAAGTTTGGTGCGAGCCCAAGTAAGGAATGGGAAACACCGAAATTCGATGCTTCCGACAACTCTTATACCTGGACTATCAGGATTTCTCCCTCTACGTTTGCCACCAATCTGACGATCAACGACGAAATTGGGTCCAATCTGGAATACGTGCCAGACTCGTTCAAACTGGTAGATGCCAATGGCAACCAGGTTGCAGGAACATGCTCTGCATCCATCGACGGTAAAAAAGCAACTATATCCTTGGGCGATTTGCCCAAGGGCACGTATTACGTTCAGTACAAAACAACGGTTAGCTCTTCTGCTTTGAGTGCGCTTAAAGACAATACGCAGCTGGAAAACGTTGGCAACAAGGCAACCTGGACGTGGGGAAAAGACGGGCAGAATAAGAGCAACGAGGTTTCCAGAGATCCTCAAAAGGTGAAGTACAACATGGTTTCCAAATCGTCTTCGGGAACCAGCGACGATATCACCTGGACGGTAGAGCTGAACACGGGCGATCTTAAAGCGGATATGTCGAACTATGCTTTCTCCGACACGCTCGGTGCAGGGCATTCTTTCAAGCAAGGTACCCAGTATGAAGTGAAGGATGCCTCCGGTGCGACCATTGCCAGTGGGCCCGTTGACCCTTCTGCCAAAAACCTGCAGGTTACTTTGCCTTCAAATGCGGGAAAGCAAAAGCTTACCGTTACCTACCATACAACCATGGATGACACCTCTTCGAAGGATGCGGTATCCAACAAAGCTGAAGTGACGCCACCGGCTAACAGCGTCTATCCGAAGGGGCAAGCTGAGGCAGGCTATCAGCCTGACGATAACGAAACGTATATTACAAAGAAGCTTACGGATTCCAGCACCGTTGAACAGGACGGTTATGCTACGTGGAGTTCGACGATAGGCTTTACGAAGCTGTCGCAGAGCACTGACCCGACCACCATTGTGTTCTATGACAAAATTTCAAAACAGGCATGGACCGGCCACATGACGTTCGACAACGTTGTGGTTTCCGTTGATGGAGCCAATCAGGTTCTTTCTAAAGACACAGACTATGCCCTTACGAAGGATGGTCAGTACAGCGAGATCGAGATTACGTTCAAGAATACCGATCTGGTGAAATCGCTGCTTGGCGCGAACGGCCACGATGTGATCGTTTCGTATCGCACTCACTGTGATATTACCAACGACGTGTACACGAATACCTCGAGTTTGAAAGTGAACAATGTCGATAAAGGCAGCGCAAGCGATTCCTACACCATTGACAAAGCAGTAATTCCTGAAGTGTCGAAATGGGTAGGTGGAACCTGGTGGGATGCGAACTATTCCTGGGGTGAAGGCGAAGCCAAAGGCGCTTGGATAACCAGCTGGAACGTCACCGTGAACAAAACGTCTAAGTCGGGTAAGGCCGTAGCTGCTGCCGACCTGAAGGGCCAGCCCATCGTGGTGGAAGACGCTATGGACAAGGGAATGGTGTACGTAGACGGCAGTGCTGGGTATAACCTGATTGCCGATAACAATTCGTTAAGCAAGTGGCAGCAGGATTTCAAAAACAGTGGGAGCGTAAGCTCGCAGGATGGCAAGACGGTGTTCACCATCCCGACCGATGCGGTAACAACAGCTGAAGGTTCGACGAAAGCGTACGCCGAACTTTGGTACAGGACCGCAGTTAAGCCTTCTTCGGTAGAGGCTGGAGCTTCAAAAGATTTCTCAAATACGGCAGAAGCGAAGTCGGGCGAAACGGTGTTTCCTTCTGCGACCAGCAAAACAACAGTAACGAACAATGTTCTGGAAAAGACTTCGACCCGCGCGGCAGACGATTCCCATGTGACGTACACCATCAAGGTGAATCCTAACGCCCTCGACCTTAACCCGAATTCTGATTCATTGACGTTGACGGACGTGATGGATTCCGGGTGCTCGTTTACCAATGGGTCTTTGCGGGTAACTCAAAATGGCAACGATATAACCAGCAGCATCTCGTACTCGCTCGAGAACACCCAGGGGGATAACGGTGCAGCGGCAACTAAGCTTACCTTGACGGTGCCCGATTCGACGTCTTTGGTTATTACTTACGACGTAGCTCCCCAGGGGGCTTTGGACGATGAAGTAGTAATCAACAATACTGTTAGCTTGAACGGCTTTACGAATGCCGTCGTGCCGACGAGTGGCAAATGGCGCGTGCAAAAGTCGAACGCCGGTACTGAAGCGCAAAGCTATGGCATTACGGTTAGAAAAACTGATGATACCGGCAAGATGCCGCTTGAAGGTGCACAATTCAGCTTATACAAGGTTGACCTGGATAAATCAACGGCAAGTAATTTGGTGACAGAGCCTGTTAACGGCAACGTGGACGTGGAAACCAACCTGTTCGGCGTGGCTTCTTTTGGGTCGAAGGACCAGCCTCTTGATGCAAATGTTTTGTACTACTACGTTGAGACTAAAGCACCGAGTGGCTATGAAATCACCAATCCGAATCCTATGTACGTGATGTTCAGCGGAACAAGCGCTCAAGATAAAAAAGACTATGCTGCAGCATTGAAAAAGGCCCAGGCACTCGGCATTAACCCCAGCGCTGGCACTTCCTTCAGCGTGTATGACAAGAAGAAGGACGAAACGCAGCTGACGGGTTCTGCAACACTCTCTGTTCAGAAAAAAGTAAACGACGGGGATCCCGCTGCCGACCAGAGCTTTGATTTTTCTATCGTTGGCAACGATGAAGCTTCCAAGGCAAAAATGCCCGAAAACACTTCAACTACCACAACCGGCGCCTCCGTTGCTTCGTTTGGCAAGATTAATTTCAGCAAAGAGGATATTGGTAAGACCTACGTCTACACGATCAAGGAAACCTCCGCGGCTCCCAATGATGGCAAAGTTTGGACTATGGCAAAGGATGTTACTGCAACGGTAACAGTCGGGTCACCCACCGAGGATGCTCCTTCTATTATTCCTGTATCGGTCGCGTATAGCTCTGCAAACGATGGTGGCTCTGCTGCGCTGTTCAACAACACATTTAAGGCTCCTGATTCTGCTACGGCTCAGCTGAAGGTTCATAAAACTGTTGAAGCGGTAGAGGGCTCCAACATAAGCCCTGATGAGAAATTTACGTTTGAGCTTTATAAAGCTGATGAAAGCGGTGACAAAACCGATGAGAAGATTGGCGATTCTATTTCTGTCGAAAGAAATGGCGAAGCCAATTTCGAGGACCTGTCTTTCGATGCTGAAGGCACCTACAATTATGTGATCCATGAGGTTGGTCATGATGGCAACGGTTGGGTTCCTGCGTCTGACGTGAAAGCCCAGGTTGTTGTTGGAAAGTCGAATGATGGCGCACGCTTCGAGGTAAAGAGCATCACTTACAACGGTAAGGCCGATGGGTGCGCAAGCTTTGTGGATACATACAAGGCAGAAGGGACTTCTGCTCAGCTTGTTGCGAAGAAGCTCCTCGATGGTGCCGTCCTAAATAAAGGTCAATTCCAGTTCCAGCTGAAAGATGCTGATGGCAAGGTCTTGCAGACCAAGGCCAACGATGCTGATGGCAACGTGGCGTTCGATGCCGTCAAATGCGATAAGCCGGGCACCTATCAATATTCTATTTCGGAGGTGATTCCCTCCGATGCGGTAAATTACGTCAAAGACGGCATCACGTACGATTCCTCTAAGCATGCTGCCAAGGTTGTTGTGACGTACGATGGCCAAGGTCAGCTGCACGCTTCCGTGGAGTATGGCGATTCCGATACAGTGCCTACTTTTACCAACACCTATACCGCCAAGGGCTCCGCAACACTTTCCGTGGTGAAGCAGGTTAACGGCGAGGCGCCTGCAGAGGGTCAAACCTTTGACTTTGTTTTGAGTCGAGACGGAGCAGATGCGAACAGCGCAGAAGCTCCGCTTCCCGAGCAGTGCACTGCAACCACCAACGGATCTGCCTCTGCATCCTTTGGAGCAATCGAGTTCACCAAGGACGATATCGGTAAGACGTACCACTATGTGATTACGGAGACCTCCAATCTTGGTGATGGCTGGACGAAGGCTGATCCCGTCAAAGTAACGGTATCGGTTGGCGAGCCTTCTTCGGATAACCTTGCCTCTATTCCGGTTTCGGTTTCTTACGGTGGCAACAACGCTGCATCAAAAGACGGCGCTGCTTTGTTCAACAATACGTACCGTGAGGTGGGTGGCAGCTTCTCTCTTGCTTTGGAAAAGAGCGTTGAAGGCAAAAGCCTCGATCGCTCGTTCGATTTTGCCGTTGAAGCTGTAGGCGAAAATGCCGATAGCGCTCCCCGCCTTGAGCGTTCGACCGTATCGAGCGATGAAAACGGCAATGCATCGTTTGGAGCCGCAAAGCTGACTGCGGATAACAAGGGTAAGACTTATACCTACAAGATCTCGGAAACGAGCTCGCTTGGAGCGGGCTGGACTAAGGCCGCTGACGTGTACGCAAAGGTTGTGGTATCTGACTCGCTGAATAACGAGGGAGATTATTGGGCAACAGTGTCCTATTCTGCCAACGAGGATGGTTCAGCATCTTATTCCGGCCCTGCGCAGTTCGTGAACAAGTACCAGCAGGCTTCGGGCTCCTTCAGCCTTGACCTTGCGAAGACCGTCAACGGCAAGCCGGAGAATGTCTCGGGCTTTAAGTTCAAGGCAACTTCTAAAGATGAAGGTGCACCTAGCTTCGACGAGCAGGCTACTGACGCCGAAGGCAAAGCATCGTTTAAGTTCGACGGTCTTGACGACTCCTACGAAGGCAAAGAATTTACCTACACCATTTCCGAGGATCTCGAGAACGGCAAAGGCTGGACCAAGGCAGCCGACGTGGTGGCAAAGATCCAGATTGGGCAGCGTGGAGATGACAATAAGTTCCACCCGACGGTGACGTACGAGGGCTCCCCCTCGGGCAGCGTGGCCACTTTCAACAACACCTATACCGCCACGGGCTCGGCAACGCTCTCCGTTGCTAAGAAGGTCAACGGGAATGACCCTGATTCGGACGAGAAATTCGAGTTCGCACTAGGTTCGGAAACCCACGACGCTCCGTTGCCTTCGGTGACGACTTGTAAAACGATTGGTTCAAATGCGGCCAGCTTCGGTGAGATCTCCTATTCGTTGAGTGATGCCGGCAAAACGTATGAATACCGCATCCAGGAAACCACACCCGCAACGGTTGGCTGGACCATGGCCGGTGATGTTATTGCCAGGGTAACGGTTGGCGCCGACAACGGCGACGGCACGCTGAAACCTTCGACGGTTGAGTACGTTAAAGACGATGCCGAGCAGACTTCGGCATCGGTTGATGCCCAGAATTCTGCTGCATTGTTCAACAACCAGTATCAGCAGGCTTCGGGCAAGTTCCAGCTTGGCTTGACCAAAACTGTGAATGGCAGCATTCCCCTGCAGGGTGAGACATTCGAGTTCTCTGCGACCTCCAGCGATGAAGGCGCGCCTGCGTTCAATAACGCAACCACCGATGAAAACGGCGAAGCAAAATTCGCCGAGGCAACGCTTTCCGACAATGACGAGGGCAAAACTTACACGTACCGTATTCACGAGGTCTCCGACCTTACGGATGGCTCTGGCTCTTGGACCAAAGCCCCCGATGTCATTGCCACGGTGCAGGTAAGCAATCGCTCCGACAGCAACAAGCTCACGGCAACGGTAACCTACAAGCAGGATTCTGCCGAGGCTAGAAGCTCTGAAAGCGCAGCGGTATTCGACAACGGATACCAGTCGGAATCGGTTTCTGCGCCTATTGAGATTTCCAAGACCGTTAACGGTGGTGCGTTGCTGGCCGGTGAGAGCTTCACGTTCCAGCTGACCGACAACGATGGTAAGCAGATCGGCGAAGAAAAGACTATCAGTGGCAGCGATGCAGAAGCGAAAGCGACGTTCACGACGCCAGATTTGACCGAGCCCGGCGAATACACCTATTGGGTAAAGGAAAGTTCTTCTCCTGGTGAAAACTGGACCAACGACGAGCCTATTAAGGTTGTTGTGAAGGTCGACACTGTGGGCAAGCGCGATTTGAAAATTGAGTCGGTTGAGTACTTCCGAGGAACCGAAGAACTTTCCGCAGCTGTGTTCAACAACACCCATGCCGACGAAAAGGCAGAGGCCGTTTTGAAGGTAAGCAAGACCGTTAACGGTGCAAAGGACGAAAACCTGCAGAAGCAGTTCGAGTTCCAGCTTCAGCCTAAGAACAATGCCCCCATGCCCGAAGGCTTCGACAAGGCAACGGTGACGGGCACCTCGTCTGCCTCGTTCGGCAAGATCGTCTACGACAAAGCTGGTACTTACAACTACGTGATCCATGAATCGAACAATCCCGGTTCTGGCTGGAAGAATGCCGACGATGTCGATGCCACTGTTGAAGTGGGCTATGCCGAAAACGGGCGCGACCTGGTGGTGAAATCCATCGAATACAACAATCAGAAGACCGATGCCGCCGCATTCGACAACACCTACGAAGCAACCGGCCAGGCGACGCTTACGGTGAAGAAGCAGGTGAACGGCAAGGATCCGTTGGCTGAAGAGAAGTTCCAGTTTGCACTGGCTGGTCAGAACGGTGCGCCTATGCCGGCTGAGGGCGCAACATGCGAAACCGTTGGCAATGCGTTGGCGCAGTTCGGTTCCATTCCGTTCATGCTTGCGGATGCTGGGAAAACCTACACGTACACCATTTCTGAGGTTTCCCAAGGCGGCTCCGAGTGGAAAATGGCAGAACCTGTAACGGCTACGGTGACGGTTGGGCAGGACAACGGCGACGGCACGTTGGGCGCATCAACGGTTACGTATTCCGTTTCCGCCGCAAACGGTGAAGCCGCGTTGTTTAACAACACCTACACGGCAAACACGCAGGTAACGCTGGGTATCCATAAAACCGTCCAGGGCAGCACCGATAAGGTGAAGGACGAATCGTTCGATTTCGAGCTGCATAAAGCCGACGAACAGGGCAACATGACCGGCGAGGTTATCGGCACTGTTTCGGCGAAGGCGAATGAGACGAAGAACTTCAATCCCATTTCGTACACCACGGCTGACGCCGGCAAGACCTTCACGTACTGGATTTATGAGGTGGGCCACAACGACAAGGGCTGGACGGCTGATAAGGACGTAAAGGTCACGGTGAAGGTTTTGGAGAATGCCGACCGCTCCTTGGCAACTGAAGTTACCTACAGTCGTGGCACTTCTGCAGCAGAGTTCACCAACACCTACGCAACATCTGGCCAGGCAACGCTTTCGGTGCTCAAGACCGTCAACGGCGGCACCGATGAAGGCGTGGGCCAGAAGTTCCACTTCGACCTGTACAACGCCGACGACCAGGGCAACGCCCAAAGAGAGAAAATCGGCTCGGTTGAAACGGGCGTTGGCGAAAAGGCCAGCTTCGATGCCATCAGTCTTTCGGGCGAAGGCACCCATCACTATGTGATCAAGGAAGTGGGCTACAACGATGGTGCCTGGTTCGCGGCGGGCGACGTTGTTGCAACGGTGACGGCAACCGATAACGGTGACGGCACGCTGAACGTCACCGTCGAGTATTCGAACGCCGATGGCCAGCAGGACGCCGCTCTGTTTGACAACGCCTACGCTCCTGTAACCGCCAACATTCAGGTGAAGAAGACCGTGAACGGCGAAAAGGCTCCTGCCGATACGCACTTCACGTTCGAGCTTCAGCCGCAGGATGGTGCTCCCATGCCGGAAGAGGCCACGGCCGATACTTTCGGCGGCGACACCTGCAGCTTCGGTAGCATCGAATACTCGCTATCGGGCACATATGGCTACGTAATCCACGAGACCGCCAACTTGGGTGAAGGCTGGACGAACGCAGCCGACGTGCCGGTAACGGTAAAGGTAGTGCGCGATGAAGATGCCAGGACATTGAAGGTTGAATCCGTCGACTACGGCGATAGCGTGTATGCCGAAGACGGGCAAACCATGGCGCTCTTCGACAACAGGTACGTGCCCAGCCAACCGGAAGGCCCTGGCGACAACACGCCTGAACAGCAGCAGCCTGCTGGCGGCGTCGCAAGCGACAGCCAGACTGCCGTCAATGACGTTAAAGCTGCCGGCGTCAAAACGGGCGACAGCCTGATGGTTGTCGGTGGCGCGATAGCGGTAGTGGCGGCCGCCGCGATAGCTGTATTCGCTCTGCGCCGCAGAAAGCACTAGCATCCTAACCGCAAGGGCTCCGAGCAATCGGGGCCCTTGTTCGTTGCGCAACCATTCGAACAAACCGCGTTAAGCGCGTGAAGGTTGGTGGGTAGCATTCGCCTGTTTGCTATCATCGGAACCGATGAATGCCAAACGAAACAAAGGATGTCTGCGCCGCGTGATCGAAGCCTTTATAGGCTTCGTTTTGGTTGTTGCGCTTATCGTGGTGGGGGTGCCCGCCGCCATCAACGCATGGGTATGCGGCAGCACGCGTGGCTCGTTTGAGCAGGTAAGCCAAGCTCAGGCGGAAGCCGGCACGTTCAATGCTGATGCTATTGTGGTGCTCGGCGCAGGCATTAACTGGGACGGCAGCCCGTCTGCCATATTGAAGGACCGCCTCAATACGGCTAATTCCCTGTACCGTGCCGGCGTGGCGCCGAAGATCATCATGAGCGGCGACAATTCCGATTCTTCCTACAACGAAGTCATGGCCATGACGAAGTACGCCAAGGCCAACGGCGTTCCTGCTTCCGACATTTTCTGCGACCACGCGGGCCTTTCCACGTATGACAGCATGTACCGCTTGAAGAATGTTTTCAGCGTGCAGCGCTGCGTCATCGTTACGCAGGAGTACCATCTGTATCGCGCGGTGTATGACGCCCGCGGCTTCGGCATCGACGCCCGTGGCGTGCCGTGCGATGCCAGCGATTATGCAAACATGGACTCGTACGAGCAACGCGAGTTCCTGGCGCGTATCAAAGATTTCTTCGGCATCATTACCAAGATGGAGCCGCAGACGAAAAGCGAACCGGTTTCCCTGGACCAATCGGGAACCGTTACCCAGTGGTGGTAGGAAAGGGGCTGCAATGCCGAAGATCGTTATCGTCGATACCGATTTCGAGAACAACGATTTCGAAGTGGAAATGGCGAAGAAAGCTGGCGTGGAAATCGCCCTGTTCAATCAGCGTGAGCCAGAAGCCATCATCCGCAACGCCGCCGATGCCGATGGTGTGGTAACTTCCTACGGCAATTTCCCGTCCGAGGTGTTTGAAGCGCTGCCGAACCTGCAGGTGGTAAGCCGCACGGGCATTGGCTTCGACAGCATTAACGTGCCAGCGGCAACGAAGAACAAGACGGCGGTATGCGTGGTGCCCGGCTATGGCACGGAAGTGGTTTCCGACCATGCCATCACCCTTGCGCTGTGCGTGCTGCGTCGCATGAACGAAACGGATGCCGATATGCGTGCGGGCATTTGGGATTACACGCGCCATCGCCCTTATGGCCAGGTGTACGGTCGCGTGTTCGGTGTGGTTGGCATGGGCGAAATCGGTCGTGCTACGGCACGCAAGGCGGCTGGCCTTGGCTTTAAGGTAGTGTGCTCTTCCCGTTCGCTGACGCCGGGGCGCCGCACTCCCGAAGGCTATGACATCCTCGAATATGATGAAGTGCTGAAGTGCGCTGATGTGGTGAGCTTCCACACGGCCCTGACGCCCGATACGCGCCATCTTCTTGATGCGCAGCATTTGGCGATGATGAAACACGATGCGGTAGTGGTGAACACTTCGCGCGGCGCCGTTATCGACACGGTTGCTCTCGCTGAAGCGCTTCAGGCGGATAAGCTTTGGGGCGCTGGCATCGATGTGTTCGAAGGGGAGCCGGTTGATCCGAATCATCCTCTTCTGAAGGCTCCGCATACGGTACTGAGCCCCCATGTTGCCTATTGGTCGGAAGAATCGGGCCTCGAGCTGCGCACGCGTGCTATGCAAGCGGCTATCGATGTGGTTACCGGCGTGCGCCCGAAGGACTGCCTGAACCCTGAAGCCCTGCGCTTCTAGTAAGCGGAAAATTGGGGCAGGCACTATTTTAGAGGCAGGCACCATTTCCCCACCCGTAAGAAGGAGCATCTATGCTGGTCGGCGTGATTTCTGACATACATGGGCATTTGAGTGAAGAAGCGTATAAGGCGTTAGAGCCCTGCGACATGATTTTGTGTGCAGGCGACGTCGAGCGCCCTACCATCCTTATGGAACTGGATGCCATCGCTCCTACCGTTGCGGTGCTGGGCAACTGCGACACCAGCTTACGCGGCATGGACATTCCCTTCACGGCATCGCCGCGTATCGGGGGCGTTCGCTTCTTCATGACCCACCGCCCGGAAGACATCGGCACCGTTGCGGAAGACGTGAACGTCGTGGTCCACGGCCATACTCATATTCCGCGCGAAGAGCGTATCGATGGAGTGCTGTACTTGAACCCCGGCAGTGCCAGCAAGCCGCGCGGTGGCAGTAAGAAGGGGATCGCCCGCCTTACTATCGAATGCGGGAAGGTTTCCAACGTCGAATTTGTGACGTGGAATTAGCTCGATTCTGCGGAATCGCCTAAGACGTCGAAACCTGCGCGTATTGCCAGTTGACCCAAATGGGATAGCCCATTAAAATACATACTTGCATTTTATGCATGTGCGCCGTTAGCTCAGCTGGTAGAGCAGGGGACTTTTAATCCCAAGGCCGCGGGTTCGATTCCCTCACGGCGCACCACGAGTATTAAGGTCTGCCTTACGGCAGACCTTTTTTTCGTATGAGACGCGATGACGCTGCACGGGAATCTGACGGCACAGCTAAGGCTCCAAGTGAACTTGACGGGCGAAGCCCGCCTAGCGTTCGCTTTCGCCTTATCTGCACTCCTCAGCTTCCCGCTCGCTGATTTACTGGCGCATACCCGGATATTGTTAATGCTCTTTGCTCATTCATTGTGCAACTCGTGAATGTTCGGGCAGCGTGGGGTGGGCATGATAAAGTGCCCAACCATGACATTTGCGCTGCTGACAACCGCTAAGACCTTTTTCTCGGATCATCGGGAAGGCGTTCTTGCTGCGCTTAATTGGGCGGCTCTTCTGCTGGTGGGCCCCATCATGTGTGCTGCCGTGGCAGAATATCTGAGCCTTTCGGGCGTGTCGGACCTTGAAGAGGGCTTCTTCCTGATGAACGTATTCATCTATCTCTTTGCGCACCTGGTGGTTTACCTGTTTACCCGCAATACGCGTGTCACCTGCATAGCGGTGTTTGCCGTGGTGCTGGGCTTCAGCATCGCCAATCATTACGTCATCAAGTTCACGGGCATTCCCATCACTTTCGGCGATTTGATGTCTGCAGGAGTGGGCATCGCCGTGGCGGGCGGCTATACGTACACGATTGATCCCCCGGTTGCCCATTGCCTTTTCGCTGCACTTATATATGGTGCGTTGGTGGTTGCCGTTCCGAAATCAAGGATCCGCGTGAATTTCCGCAGTAACCAAGTAGCTTTGGCTGTTGTCGCGGTAGCGACAGTCGGCATGGGCGCGTACCTTTACGGCAATGAAGACGCGTGGAATCGCATCGATACCCACGAATGGAACCCGGCTTATCCGTACCAGCACTTTGGTTTCGCCGCCAGCTTGGCATCGGATGTTGCTTCCGCGTCGACGGTGGAAGCGGAAGGCTACGACACCGAGGCGCTGTGGCAAACCGACGAAGCATCGGGCGTCACGCGCGTGAACGTGGGACATGGCTATCTGACTGAGCCTGAGGGAGCGCCAACGTATACAGCGGCAACCGAGGAATCGCCCAACATCGTCGTGGTAATGAACGAGTCGTTTTCCGACCTCACCACGTACTTGGAGGGATATGAAACCAACGTCGATCCTATGCCGTACGTGCGCTCGTTGGTGCAACGCGGTGACGTGGTTTCGGGCACGTGCGCCGTTTCGTCCGACATGGGCACGGGCACGGCGAATTCGGAATTCGAGTTCCTAACGGGCAATTCCATGGCCTACTTCAAGGGCAACACCCCGTATGTGCAGTTCGTCGACGCCGAAACTCCCAGCTTGGCATCGCAGCTTTCAGGGCGGGGCTACGAAGCGCGCGCCTTGCATGCCTACGAGCGTGCAGGCTACAACCGCGTGAAGGTCTACGACCGCTTCGGCTTCGATTCGTATAAGGGGATAGAAGATTTTGACGTGGATATTGACTATGCGCGCGGGTACCCCACCGACGAATCGGACTATCGCCAGCTTATAAAGGACTTCGAGGAAAACCGCGGCGGCAATCCGCAGTTTGTGTTCAACATCACCATGCAGAACCATGGTGGTTACTATGCGTCCGACTACGAATGGCCAGAGCGTGTGCGCGAAGTGGCCCCTGAAAACTCCTACGACGAATCGGTGATCGCCTACGAGTCGAGCGTGCGCATGGCCGACGATGCACTGCGCACGCTCATCTCCTATTTCGAAACGGTGGAAGAACCAACTGTGGTCCTGTTCTTCGGCGACCACGAGCCGCGCCTCTCCAACGAGTTCTATGCAAATTGGTTCACCGATGAGAACAACCTCGATTTGGAAACCACGGCCCAGCTGCACAAAACGCCCTTCTTCATTTGGGGCAATTACGACTTGAACACCGAAGTGCTGCAGAAGGGGAGCACTGTGTCGCTGAATTACCTTTCCTCGGTGTTGCTGCAGGTTGCGGGTGTGCAGCTTTCCCCTTATCAGGAATATCTTTCCGACCTGCGCATGGAGCATCCGGTAATCACTGCCCGTTACTTCACCGACGCTTTTGGCACTAAAATAGGAACTGCGCCATCTGCCTTCACCGACTCCATCAAGCAGTATCAATGGCTGCAATATAACAGCGTGTTCGACCGACATAACCGCATCCCGGGCTTCTATTCCTAGAAGCTGTGAACGGTATATGGTGGCCTTGTGATGGCATCTTGCAAGAAAGATAGGTGTTTTGCTAAAATCTCCATTTGCGTTTGACTACCTATTTGCTTAAAGGAGCTACCTTGGCTAAAGAAGATGCAATTGAACTGGAGGGCACCGTACTCGAGGCTCTTCCGAACGCTATGTTTAAGGTAGAACTTGAAAACGGCCATACCATTCTTGCCCATATCTCCGGCAAGATGCGTATGCACTACATCAAGATTCTTCCCGGCGATAAGGTCCAGGTTGAACTTTCAGTATACGACCTCGACCGTGGTCGTATCACCTATCGCTACAAGTAAGTGGCGCTGAAGCGTACCTCACAGAGGTGAAGTGCGCTTTTCGCATTTGCAGAACCGCGGGCAAATGCGCACAAAAGCAGGAAGGGGAAACCCGAGCCGTCCTGTAAAGCGGAACAGCAAGCAAACTATCGCCTGCGGCTGGGCGTGGTAGATAAAGAGAAACACATTACCGAAAGGAAATTGAAATGAAGGTACGTCCTTCGGTCAAGAAAATGTGCGACAAGTGCAAGATCATTCGACGCCATGGCAAGGTCCTCGTTATCTGCGAGAACCCCCGTCATAAGCAGCGTCAAGGCTAGGAAGAAAGAGGAGATAAACCTATGGCACGGCTTGTTTGTGTCGACCTTCCTCGCGAC
>CAJKUH010000001.1 GCA_905203045.1 uncultured Eggerthella sp. | reverse complement strand
GCCATGCCCCGGGCTTTGAGGTTTCCCTGCGCCGTCAGAATCCCGCGCAGCGTCATCACGTTTCTTTTTTATGCCTTACGCATAAAAAAGAATGTCATTATAGGTAGGTACTGGCCAGTAATCGCGCTCCACTACGCATTCCAGGGCGTCGATTTCGGCGCGGAGGGCGTCCATGGCGGGGATTACCGTGTTGGCGTAGGCGTTTGCCTGCTCCTGCGGATCCTCGATGTCCTCGGCGGCGTTGTGAACCTTGATCAGCTCGCGCGTTGCCTTGGCGGCCTTGTCGGAACCGCTGATCAGCACTTCCAGAACCTTTTCGGTTTCAGTCATGTCGGCACCGGCAACTGCAGCCTTCACCGTGGTGATGTTGCTTGCCAGGTCGGCCATGTAGTCGGTGATGGCGGGCAGGTACGTGCGGCGAGCCATGCGGATCATGGTGCGTGCCTCGATGTTCAGGAGCTTGTTGTACTTTTCAAGCTTTACCTCGTAGCGGCTGCGAACCTCAGGCTCGGAAAGCACGTTGAACTCGGCAAACAGGTCAAGCGACTTCTGGTCTACGAAGCAAGGCAGCGCTTCGGCGGTGTTGCGATGGTTTGCCAGGCCGCGCTTCTCTGCTTCCTTTTCCCATTCCTCGGAATAGCCGTTGCCGTTGAAGATGATGCGCTGATGGTCGGTGAGCGTCTTCTTGATGTAGGCAATGGCCTTCTTCTCGAACTCGGCGCCTTCGGTACCGGCAAGCGCATCGGCAAAGCCCTTCAGGCTCTTTGCCATTGCGGTGTTCAGGATCATGTTGCAGTCGGACAGGTTTACCGAGGAGCCCGGCATGCGGAACTCGAACTTGTTGCCCGTGAAAGCGAAGGGGCTGGTGCGGTTGCGGTCGGTGTTGTCCTTCATGAACTTAGGAAGAACGGCTACGCCCAAATCCATCGCGATAGCATCGGCGGAATGGTATTCGTCGCCCGAGATCAGGGAATCGACGATAGCGCCCAGCTCGCTGCCCAGGAAGATGGAGATGATGGCCGGAGGTGCCTCGTTTGCACCCAGGCGATGGTCGTTGCCAGCAGAAGCAACGGACATGCGCAGCAGCTCCTGATATTCATCAACCGATTCGATTACGCAGGTGAGGAACACGAGGAAGCGCAGGTTGTCCATCGGGTCGTCGCCGGGATCAAGTAGGTTCACCTTGCCGTAGGAAAGCGACCAGTTGTTGTGCTTGCCAGAGCCGTTGATGCCTTCGAAGGGCTTTTCATGCTGCAGGCAAACCAGACCGTGGTGGGATGCGTCGAGACGCATCTTTTCCATGGTAAGCAGGTTCTCGTCGATTGCGCGGTTGGAGTTGGTGAACAGCGGGGCAAGCTCGTGCTGAGCAGGAGCAACCTCGTTGTGCTTCGTCTTGGCGGAAACGCCGAGCGCCCACAGGTCGTCGTCGACTTCCTTCATGAATTCGTTGACGGTGGGGCGAATAGCACCGAAATAATGCTCTTCAAGCTCCTGGCCCTTAAGCGGTGCAGCACCGAACAGGGTGCGGCCGGTAACGATAAGGTCCTGGCGCTTCACGTAGTCCTTTTCGGAGATAAGGAAGTATTCCTGTTCAGCACCAACGGTGGAAACAACGCGATGACCGTCTTCGCCGAAGAACTTCAGAACGCGCTGAGCCTGCTCGTTTACTGCGCTCATAGAACGGAGCAGCGGGGTCTTCTTATCGAGCGCTTCGCCGGTGTAAGAGCAGAACGCCGTTGGGATGCACAGAACCTCGTCCTTGATGAAGGCATAGCTGGTAGGATCCCATGCGGTATAGCCACGGGCCTCGAACGTTGCGCGAAGGCCGCCGGAAGGGAAGCTCGATGCGTCAGGCTCGCCCTGGATAAGCTCCTTGCCGCTGAAGGTCATGATAGCGGTGCCGTCGCCTACCGGGTCAAGGAAGCTGTCGTGCTTTTCGGACGTGATGCCGGAAAGGGGCTGGAACCAGTGCGTGTAATGGGTTGCGCCGTGCTCGATGGCCCATTCCTTCATGGCGTGAGCAACGACATTCGCAACCTCGATATCAAGCGGCTTACCTTCCTTGATGGTTTTGGTAAGGCTCTTGAACGTTGCGGAGGGAAGGCGTTCCTTCATGACGTGCTCATTGAACACCATCGATCCGTAGATATCAGAAACGTGGGCCATCTTTTCTCCTTTTGGGTATTGCCGTATGTAACGGCTTTTTAACGGCTTTTGGTTATTGTGCCATAACCACAATTGCCTTTTACGGTACCTCTCAACCCTAATAAGCATTTGTTTCAAATTCTTTTCGCGCAGGGAAAGGCTTTGTTTCACTGCCAGGCATCAACCGAAACGCCGTTGCAGGTGCCAGCGGAAGTTAACAGCGGTAAACGGTTGCTGCAGGTGCCGCTAAGCCCGGTTTACCGCCCTGCAATGCCGCAGCCGCCAGCGCTCCACGCAATTGGGCGGTTTTCCCAAAATCCAGACCCTCACCATAAAAAAGCAGCCCGGGAAACCCGAGCTGCAAGGCTACGTTGCGTTTTTGTGTTCACCTTAGCCGAAAGCAGGCGACACATTGGTGGGGGCTGCCGCAGGAGCGTTCAAGCCCGCGATCAAAGCATCGATGCACCCCGTGTTGATGAGCACCACCAGAATGAAGGTGTTGACGGCGAAGCCCGCCCACACGGCCCATTCGGACTGCTTGCGCTGTTCGAACGGGAGCTTGCACGGCAAAGCCAGCTTGGCAATCATGGCGAAGATGCCACCGAAAACGCCCAACAGGAACCAACAGGCCTTCACCGCCATAGAAAGCGGTGCTACCTGTTCTGCCGTTGCAGGAACATCGGGAGCCGTTGCCTTCTGCCCCATTCCGTTTTCGCCCGAGTAGGCCATTTTCACATCTGCCTTGTTGCTGTGTTCCTTCTGCATCATGAACACTTCCCCTCGTGTTGGTATAAGCGACGCGTTCCGGTTGCTTTCGGCCTTTCCCCTCACGCCGATTGCTGAACGCGTTTTAGAACATGTTTTAGAACGTGTTCTATATTAGCCCAACAAACGCGGAAAATGGTACGCACTCATAAAATCGATAAATTCCTGCACAACCTTCGGCTGACGGCCCTCATCGCGGCTTACCACGTACGTTTTGTGGAAGTCGACGGGCGCTTCCCGCACGGGCAGGCACACCACATCATCGAAGGCGTTGATCATCAGCGAATAGCAGAACAGCGCCACCTTCCCCTCGTTGCCGGCAACCAAGGAAGAAAGCGTGATTTCGTCGTCATAGGAAAAGCTCACGTTCAAATCGCGGCCTTCGATAAGATCGACGATTTCCTGATACACCGGCGATGCCGTGTCGTACGAAAGGATTTCAAGTCCCTTCAAATCGGCCAAGGAAATGTCCTTCTGCTTTGCCAAGGGGTGCTTTTTGTTCACGCCCAAAACCAACGGCTGCGACCAGCACAGGTTGTAGCGCAAGTCGGGTGTGTCTTCTATGCGGCTGGCGAAAGCGACGTCGAGCTGACCCGTGCGCAAGCGTCGCAGAAGCTCGCGCGAATACGCCTGCGTAACCGTGATATGCGGGTCATAGGGACTTTGGTTGCGGAACTCGAACAAGGCCTGCGACCAGAATTTTCCCTGCATAGCATGAATGGTGCCCAGGTTAATAACCGCGTTTTCCGTGCCGAGCGATTCTTCTGCAAGCACGCGCGCCCTATCAAGGCTGCGCAAAGCTCCTGTTACGCAATCGGAAATATCGCGCCCGATATCGGTGAGCTCCACCGTGGAACGATTGCGGGAAAACAGCTGCACGCCCCATTCCTCTTCCAGCCTTTTGATGGCCAATGAAAGCGTGGGCTGCGAAATGTCCAAATCTTTTGATGCCCGTGTGTAATTGAGAACTTCGGCAAGGTGCTCAAAATAGCGCAGATCTTCAACTCTCATCTTCCCCTCCTTTGCCGAGTGCGAAGGCGTCCTTGTTTCAACGCTTTCGTACACTAAAGTAGATAATAGCAGCAAAACCCCACGTGAAAGCCACAGAACACGTTCAATTTAGAACGTGTTCATTATGGTTTCTCATCAAAAAGAAATTAATTAATTCAATGCGCGGCCAAGATAAGCAATAAGAAAATCAACAATTTGCCCCTCTTGGTCCAATTAACCTCAGGGTGCAGGAGGCATGCTGCCTTACGGTCCCACGACCTTTCGGGCGGGCCTGCTTCGTGTTCCCCGCCAGCACCGCCCCGCACTCGGAAGGAGTGCGGGCACAGAAAGTCCCAAATTTGCAGGAACACCACTACAGACACCAAAAATCGGAGATCGGCTGGGCGAGAAGAGCGAGTGTCTTGCGGGCAACAAAAAAGCCAGGCAATGCCTGGCTTGCATGAGCGGATACGCCCTCCTTGTGGGCTTTATCCCCAGAAAAGTAGCGGGTGACCTTTCGGCCGCCCTCTCCACATTAGCAACCTCACTCCCCCGTAAGACTACCGGTTGGTGAACCCCGATCCCCATTGGCGTTCACCTTCCCATTACTGCGCGCCCTCCAGCACGACTTGAATGGGAGCCACGCTCTTGCTTCCCCAAGCAGGAGCAGTAACTTTCTGTGACTTCATTATTACTCAAGGTTGAGCAATTCTCTTATTAGGTTTTATTGAAATAACATGTTCTTATTTATGAACTTAATAAGCTATTAATCCTGGTCGTCAGCGGCGCTTTTGATATCGCCATCGCCGGGGTGCTTCGCCAACACGAACACCGTAGCCATGATGAACACAAAGCCCACAATGTCGATCCAGCTGAATGCGGTACCCAGCCACAGAACCGCGAACAACGTTGCCGACACCGTTTCAATGCTGGCAATCAAGCCCGTCTTTGCCGCGCCGATATCCTTCACTGCCTGGAAGTACAGCGTAAAGCCCACAATGGTGCCGAAGAACACCAGGCCAACGAACAACATAAGGTAGCCCATGGCATCAAAGCCCGGGTCAACCGTCCACGATTGCACGCCCACGGAAAACACGATGCCGCCAACCAGCAAGCCGCCGGCTACAACCGGCACGCTGCCGTAATGCAGCATGAGTCTGCGCGGTATAAGCGAGTACATGGCGTACGTCACTGCCGAGATTAACGCCCAGAACAAACCCGCTGGGGTCAGCACCATAGTTGCCGGATTGCCGTGCGTGGCAATTAGGTACGTGCCCGAAACAACCAGCGCCATCGCAATCACCTCGCGCGTGGTGGGGCGTCTGTGGGCTCGTGCGCATAAGTAGAACACCACCAGCACCGGACCAATGTATTGGATTACCGTTGCCGTGCCCGCATTCGAATTCTGAATGGCGAACAGGTACGTTATCTGGCAGGCGGCCAAGCCGAAAATAGAGAAGAACACCAACTGAGCAACAGTGCGCGGGTTGCGCCACATGGCCAGAAACGGGCCACGAGCAATAACAAGTGCCAGGACGCACAATACTGCGCCCGCGCATATCATGCGCACCGAGGAAATCCACAAAGGATCGGCCCCATAGTTGGAAAACAGGAACTGCGCGCATGCGCCGGAAAAGCCCCATCCTACGCCACCGAGCAAGGCGAAACTGAAGCCACGTATGTTCTTTGAAATTGCCACCGTGCCAAGATACCACGGCACCGTGCGCATATATGGGCGTCTTGCATATACACATAAAAACGTTCAGCGCCGCACCAAGACCCGCGAAGAAGCTCTGACCGCATGGCGAATTTTGTTTTGCAACACGCCTTAACCACAACCGCACCCAGCACATGCCAGTTGCTACGTTACCCCCCTAAAAGGCTCATCCAACTAAGCCGGCACAGCATGAATTCGACCAGACAGCTGGCGCGGCTCTGTCCCCTGCCTTAGGCGTCCCAAAGAAAGGCGCACAAACGAAATCCGATGCAGCGCCGAGACAGCCTTCCCGCAAGCATTGAACAAAAGCGCGGGGCTATTTCACCCCTTTCGCCAAGCACCTTACGTCACACGGCTCATTTGCTTGCCCGCACTTTTGAACATGTTTTCTTCATATTTGGGGCGATATTTTGGGACAACTATAATTTTTTGTTACCTCTTGATAGAACTTTTAGAAAAAAGTTACTTCTCTTATTAATTTCTGTACGAAATAGATACGTTCGATTTGATTTTCTAATAACACGTTCATAACATGTTCATTTTTTAATTGGCAACATTTCTTCTTAATTTGTTGCTTTATTCATTTTTACTGAACGCATTCATAGAAACCGCAATATAGGTTTGCCATTCAACACGAAAAGGAAATCAAAAGCACACCTCACGATAATGTGCCCCGAAAAGAAAACGGAGGGGACTTCGACATTCCACGCATGCAAAACAGGCGCCTTGCATTGCAGGAATCCGAAGAGTTCGGTTTCTTTTCTCCCTTCACCCCGTCAGCTCGTTGTGCCGGTAACAACACACCCACCGGCACAACGGTTTGGCGAAGCGAAGGAGCATCTATTCGAGCCGCCCGCTTTGCGGGCACAAACGAGGAGAGGGGTTTGAATGGCTCTCAAACGTGAGTACGGCGGAATCCAGCCGTGCATTCGCCTGGGAATGTTCCGCATCCGTATTCCCTTCATCCACTTCAAGATTTCCGGTCCTGAAGTGGTAACCGGCTTGATGAACGCCTGCACGTCTTATGGCGCCCTGGCTGTTCTGACGGCAACGCTTGGCCTAGATCCGGATGTAGCCTACGCATTGGTTCTGTTCGAAACCGCGTGCTATACGCTGAACTGGCTGCTGGGCGAATCTTCCATTTGCGGTTGGATTACCGCGGCGATGGCGATTATCGTCATCTACCTTGAAACGCTGCCCGAAGGCGTTTCGCGATTACAAGCGTTAACCAGTATCCAATTAGAGTTAGGCATATTGTTCATTGTGCTTGGCGCTACGGGCTTATCGAAGAAACTGAACACGATCATGCCCGCAGCGATCAAAGGTGGCATCGTTTTGGGTGCCGGCATCAACTCCGTTGCCGCACGCCTGAAGGAAGGCGGCGCCGTCGATACCGCCACCATCGGTTGTCTGATTGGCCTGACGGTTGTTTGCCTACTTATGTTCAGCCAGCGTATTCGTGAGCACATGGCCACCAACAAGTTCCTTGCCATGCTCGGCAACTACAGCTTCCTGTGGGCGGTCCTGATCCTGTTCATCGTTGGCGGCATCAGCGGCGAGTTCGACTACCAGTTCTCTGGCCAGATCATCGTGGTTCCCGACTTTGCCACCATGTTTGCAACGGTTTCGCCGTTCTGCATTGGCTTTGCACCCGATCCCGCAACGTGGATCACCGCTATCCCCTATGCACTGACGGCTTGGATCATCGCATACGGCGACTTCATCACCGTGCAGGAGCTTGGCTTTGCCGCTGTACGCGAAGACGAGCACATCGAATTCGATGCCAACCGCACCAACGTTATCTGCGGTCTGCGTAACGTCATCCTTTCGCTGTGCGCCCCTTATCCCGCACTTGCCGGCCCGCTGAGCCCTCCGTACTGCATCGCAACCTACGCCCGCTACCATCAGGGCGGCCGCGAAGGCATGGACTCTATCTACGATGGTGCAGGTACGAACCTGATCTTCACCGTAGTTGGCCTGTTCATCTACCCGCTGTATGAGGCTTCGCTTGCAGCATCCGGCGCACTGCTGGTAGTTATCATGGTTGTTCAGGGCTTCGTATGCGCACAGATTGCTTGCAACATGCTGCGCGATGACATGGACAAGGGCCTTGCCGGCATGGGTGCTGGCCTGGTTGTTGCCCGCGGCGCTGCCGTTGCCCTTCCCGCTTCGATCATCCTGTACCTGCTGCTGTGCAACAACAAGAAGATCCGCGAGGACTACGCCCTTAACAAGGCGGCTCAGGACAAGCAGGACGAAGAAACCGAACGTCAGCTTGCCATGCTTGAGGCGAAGATGCGTGGCGGAACCGCTAAAGACGGAATGCCTGTTGAACCCCATAAGAAGGAATGACGCAATTCGAATAAGCGCCTTACCGTAAACGTAAGAACCCCCGGTTGGAGCACCAACCGGGGGTTCTTTTTTGCTATCCCTTTGTGGGGAATTCCGCCTTACAAGGAGGAATCAATTACTTAGCAAAACCAGCAACAGCCTCGTCGAACTGACGCATGTAAACGTTGCGGGACTCAGTAGCGAACTGGGACTGCTTCTGTGCGCGAGCCTCGGAAGCCTTAGCCTCGAGCTGTGCGCCGTTGCCGCAGTCGTACTTGATGAACATGCCGAATGCTGCAACAACAAAGAATGCAGAAATTGCCACTACGTATGCCATATCTAACCAATCCTCCTGGACCTACCTGGCTACTTCAACCAGGACTTACCTACTTTGTTTGGGGCGCTTCTTTTGCACTCCCCTTTTGAGTTCTTGCTCATAGTACGTCCGTAAATTTCGTTTGCAAGGCGAGAAATCCCTGTTCGCACTTGAACGGGTTATGAATGTGTTCAAAACAGGTTCATTCCAGAAAATGCAACAGATTCTTTGGATTGATGGTCATTTCCTTCACATTTCCCACAAATATTCCTCATGTTTTTATGGGTTCGAACCTCTCTGATTGACGATTTCGCCTTACTTATTGGTTTACTTAATATATCGCATTTACCTGGTGTTTTACTGTTTGAATTACTCAAACATCGTGCGAAAAAACCGCCGTTTTCAATTTGTCAATACCATTATTCGAGGTCAGCCTCAAAAGGGTTGAAGCGAAACAGGGCCGCCCCGTATGGGACGGCCCTGATCTCAGTGCTTTTGCCTTAGTGCGGCTTATGCTGCCAACACGTTCATGAGCTCCTCTTCATCTTCGAAGGACGTTTCAACGTTGCCGTTTTCGCGATCGATCTTGGTAACGGTGCCCTTCCAGGTAGGCTCTTCGCCCTTTTCCTCGTTGCCTTCTTTATATTCGTCGGTTTGCACCACGAAACGGTAATCAAAGGTCTTCTTATCGGGCAAGTCTTCCCTGCTGAAGTCGTACTCGAGCTTCTCAAGGATGTTGCGCATGGCCTCCATCATCGTGGTGTCATGCAGCGCCACAATGCCCTTCTCGCTGTTGTAGAGCGCGGTGGGCGAAACGTAGATGGTGCGAATCTGGCGCTGACGCTTGTGCTCCACGTACATGATGCCGGAAACAATCAGCCCGATGCCAATCCACCAGCAGATGGTAAGCACCAAATCGAACGGGTTATCGATGCGGTTGAAGCCCAAGTAATACCACAGGAACAGGAGGAAGGCCGCCACCAAGGCGGCAACGGCCAAAACAATGACGTTGCTCTTCTTCATTGCTTATGCCTCCATTCTTGCCGGGTTAGAGGAAGGCTTCGGTGCCTTTTCGGCGTCCTTGCCATCCCCATCGCCCATTACGTCGTTCATGTCGTTGCGCAGCTTACGCGTGTGGTTCAGGCGGCGGAACATCACGCCCAGGCCATAGATGCCGGAAAGGATCATGCCCAGGATGATGTAGAAGTGAACCCAGCACACATCTTCGTACGTGGTACCCAAGGGGTTTTCCTCGTCGTAGATCTGCTCGCCAGCAGCCACATTGGCAGAGCTTTCGTTGTTGCCGGTAATGGCGTTGAAGTTGCCTTCCAGCGCACGTGCCACGTTATCAAGCACGGGATTGCCAGGAACAGGGTTCGTGCCGCCCGGCGTAGTGCCGTTGGTGGGCGTAGTGCTGGTACCCGGCGTTACCGGGGGAACCGCCGGCGCAGGAACTTCCGTAACCGTCAGCGTACCCAGGTTCTCGGTAGCGATGGTGTAGTTGGCGGAATCCGTGTTGCCCCAGTCGATCTCGTAGGTATTCGCGGAGCTGCCAACCTCGGTCTGGCTGCCCGTGGTGCGGGCCGTTACCCTTTCATCGCCTACAAGGCCGGCAATCTGCAGCTCGTTGTTGGTGAGCGCCGTGCCGTCGTACTGCTTCTGCGCGCTGCTGGTGGTAACGGTGAGCTCGGCAGGAACAATCTGGATGGAGCCGTCCACCTTAACGATGTTGAGCTTGCTGGTTACCTCTTCGCCCTGAGCGTTGATGATAACCAGATTGTCGGCCGTAGCGGCAACTTCGCCTTCAGCGACATTGGTTGCCGTTGCCGTAGACTGTGCCACCTTAACGCTATAGCCAGCAGGCAGCGCTCCAACGCTTACCGTTGCGCCATGGGCCTGGCCATCGTAGTTGAACGTGCCGCCCGTGGTGGTTACCACGATCTGATCTTCAGACTCGGTAACGGTGAGCGTGCCGGTTTCCACCGATTCGATGGTGTAGTTGCCCTGCTTTGCCGAGCCGTTCCATTCCAGCGTGTAGGTGTTGGTGCTGGAACCAACCGCGGTCTGGGAACCGGTAACCGTGAAGGTTGCCGTTTCGCCGTTCACCAAGCCGGTCATCTGACCGCCAGCGGTCAGTGCCGTGCCGTCGTAGACCTTGTTAGCCGATTCGGTCTTGATCTGAATCGGAGCAGGGGTTACTGCCAGCGTGCCGAACGTGCCGTCGTTCACCGTGTAGTTGCGGCTCTGGGCCGTACCCCACTCGATGGTATAGGCGTCGTTTGCGGTGGAGCCCACATCGGTCTGGGACTTGGAGGTAACCACCATGGCGGTTTCATCGCCAACCAGGCCCTCGATGCTGCCCCCAGCCGTAAGGACGGTACCGCTGTAAGTTGCCGTAGCGCCCTCGGTGTTCACCGTCAGCTGGGCAGGCGTTACCTGGTAGCTCTTCTTCACCACACCGGTGTAGTTGCCGATGCCCGTGATGGTTGCCGTGATGACGCCCGTCACGTTGGTGAAGTCCTGGCCGTCGGGGTAGGAAACCGTGTAGTCGGTACCCTCGGTAAGGATCTTGCCGTTTACGTCCTTAACCACCGGAGCCCACTTGTGCTCCTGGCCGTCGTAGGTCACGTCAGCGGGATCGCTGATGGTGATGCCCTTGTAGTCGCCATCGTCCCCAGGGTTGATGGACTGGCCGGTAACGGTAAGCGTGCCGAACGTGCCGTTGTTCACCGTGTAGTTGGACTGCTTTGCGCTGCCCCAAGCAATGGTGTACTCGTCGTTAGCCGTGGAACCAACTTCAGTCTGGGACTTGGAGGTCTTCACCGTAGCCGTTTCACTGTTCACCAGGCCCTCGATGCTGCCACCGGCTGTAAGGGCGGTGCCATCGTAGACCTTCGAAGCGCTGTCGGTGTTCACCGTAAGCGTCCTAGGCGTTACCTGGTACGACTTGGTTGCCATGCCGGTGTAGTTGCCCTTGCCCGTGATGGTTGCCTCGATAGCGCCCGTCACGTTGGTGAAGTCCTGGCCCTGCTTATAGGTAACGTCGTAGTCAACGCCCTCGGTGAGCACATTGCCGTTTGCGTCCTTAACCACCGGAGCCCACTTGTGCTCCTGGCCGTCGTAGACCACATCTTCAGGATCGCTGATGGTGATGCCCTTGTAGCTATCGGGGTTCTGCGGATCGGGCACGATGGACTGGGCGGTTACGGTAAGGGTACCGACCCCGCCGATCTCCCATGTGTAGTTACGCTCCTGAGCGGTGCCCCACACGATGCTGGTTGCGAAGTTGAACGTCGAACCAACCGCAGTCTGGGAGCTAGGCGTGTTAACCGTTGCGGTTTCATCGCCTACCAGGCCCTCGATGTGACCCGGTGCCGTAAGGGGCGTGCCGTCGTAGACCTTCGTAGCGCTGTCGGTGTTCACCGTCAGTTCCTTAGGCGTTACCTGGTAGCTCTTCTTCACCGTGCCGGTATAGTTGCCGATGCCGGTGATGGTTGCGGTGATGGCGCCCGTCACGTTGGTGAAGTCCTGACCGTCAGGGTAAGTAACCGTGTAGTCAACGCCCTCGGTGAGTGCATTGCCATTCTTGTCGGTTACCTCAGGCGCCCACTTGTGCTCGGTGCCGTCGTACACGACATCAGAAGGATCGCTGATCTGGATGCCCTGATAGCTATCCTTGTCGCCCGGGTTGATGGACTGGCCGGTAATGCGCAGCGTGCCTTCGGTCTTGCCAATGGTGTAGTTGCCTTCCTTGAAGCTTTCCTTCGTATCGTAGGCAATGGTGTTGGTTACCTCGCCATCGGATACGTAGGTTACGCTGCCCGTTGCATGGACGTTTTCAACTTCGCCGGTAACGAAGCCTTCATCGCCCTGCTGCTGCCAGCCGGAAACCTCGGTCTTGGTAAGCGGCGTGCCATCGAATGCCTTCGAACCGCTCTCGCTTGCCAAGTTCACCGAACGCTTATTGATGGTGAGCGTTTCGGAGCCGTACACATAGCCCTCGTAGTTCTTCGGGCTGGATGCACGAAGCTGAACCGTGGTGGAATCGGCCACATCGGTTGCCGTAATGGTGGAAGGATCGGTGGTCCAACGTACGCCATCGGTGCTGTATTCAATTGTTACGTCATCGCCCTGGGTGGGAACGCTTGCCTGTGCAACGCCAGCCTCAAGTGGGTTGCCGTCGTAGGTCTTGGAAGCAGGCGTGCCTTCAAGCGTGATGTTGCCCTGCGCCTTGGCAGCATCTACCTTCAGCAGACCGATGGTATCGGTGCCGTGCGTGTAGTTGCTTTCCTTGGCAGACTTGCTGAACTTCAGGTCGTAGTTGTTGGCGGAAGAGCCCACCTCGGTCTGGCTGCCCGTGGTTTCGAATGCCACTTCTTCACCGTTGACCAAGCCAACTACCTTACCAGGCGCCTTAAGTTCGGTGCCGTCGTAGGTCTTGGAGGCACCATCGGTTACCACGTAGTACGTTGCAGGATTGATCTTATACGTACGCGTTACCGAACCGCTGTAGTTGCCGATGCCCGTAATGGTTACCAGGATGTCGCCCGTAACGTCGGTGAAGTTCGACTTGTCGTAGGAAACCGTGTAGTCGGTGCCCTCAACAAGCTCAACCCCCTTCTTGTTGGTTACGGTAGGTGCCCACTTGTGCTCTTGGCCGTCATAGGTTTCGTCCTGGGGGTAGCTCACCTGTGCGCCATCGTATGCCTTCGGATTCTCAGGATCTTCAGGGTTGATGGTCTGACGGGAAACGTGCAGCGTACCCAGCTTTTCCGTAACGGTGTAGTTGGATTCCTTCGCGTTGCCGTCCCATGCAAGGCTGTAGGTGTTCTGCGAATCGCCTTCATCGGTCTGCGAACCCGTAGTGGTAAACGTTGCTTCCTCGCCAGGAACGAAGCCGGTGATGGAGCCTTCCGCGGTAAGGGCTTCGCCGTCATAGACCTTGGAAGCATCGGGCGTAGTTACGCTGAGCTCCTTGGGCAGTACCTTGATAGCGCCATCAACGCGCTTGACGTTTAGCTTATCGGTTACGTCTTCACCGTTGGTGTTGTAGATAACCAGGTTGTCAGCCGTGGCGGCAATGCCATCACCGTTCGCATCGGTTGCCGATGCGTTGGAGGTTGCCCGAGCGGTATAGCCAGCAGGCAGGTTGGTCACTGCAACGGTTGCACCGTGAGGCTGGCCGTCGTAGGTGAAGGTACCGCCCGTGGTGGTTACCACAACCTCGTTTTCGCTTTCAGTAACGGTGAGCTGGCCAACGGTTTCGTTGATCTGGTAGTTGGACTGCTTTGCCGTGCCGTTCCAATTAATGGAATAGGTATTTGCGCTGCTGCCAACCGTGGTCTGCGAACCCGTGGTGGCGAAGGTGGCGGTTTCGTTGTTCACGAAGCCGGAGATGGAACCTTCCGCCGTAAGTGCCGTGCCATCATAGGCCTTGCTCTTGCTGGGCGTGTTCACCGTAAGCACTGCGGGGTTGATGCGATAGGTTACCTGCGTGCTGCCGGTATAGCCGCCCTTGCCGGTCACCGTAACGGTTACCGTGCCAACGTTGGTCACATCGTCGCTGAAGGAAAGGTCGTAGTCGGTACCCTCGGTCAGGGTGTTGTTGCCGTCCTTTACTTCGGGCTTCTGGATCTGCTCGGTACCGTTGTAGGTAACATCGGGCAGCGTGCCAACCGTCATGTCCTTACCCGTAATGGGCTTGGCGCTTACGGTAAGTGTACCCGGCTGCAGGGTTACGTTGTAGTTGTTGGCAACGGTGTCGTTTGCCCAGGCAATGTTGATGTCGTTCGTCACCGAACCGGGCGTGGTGATGGTGCCCGTTGCATTGTACGTAGCATCGCCGGAAACAAAATCATATGGGCTGGCGCCGGGCACAAACGCATTGGGCTTCTGCAGAGCTGTGCCATCGTAAGTCTTGGAAGCAGACTCACTTGCCACCACTACATCGCGCTTGGTGATCTGGTAGTGCTTTTCCACCGTGCCGGTGTAATTGCCGATGCCGGTGATGGTCGCCTTGATATCGCCCGTCACGTTGGTGAAGTCGGTCTTGCTGTAAGCAACCGTGTAGTCGGAGCCTTCTACCAGGACCTTAGTGCCGTCCTTTACTTCAGGCACCCACTTGTGCTCATTGCCGTCGTACACAATGTCGGACGGATCGTTTACCGCCATGCCGGTTTCCTCGGAAGGCGTGATGTCCTTTGCCTTTACCGAAAGCTCACCGGTAGTGGTTTCGATCTTGTAGTTGCTGGAAGCGAAGCCGTCCTTCCAGGTGTAGGCGATGGTGTTGGGAACCTTGCCCTCGGCCACATCCTTTACCTTGCCGGTTGCCTTCAAGTCATCAACCTGGCTCTTGAACAGGGCATCGGCACCGGAAACCTTAACTTCATCATCGGACTGATACGTACCGTTGTAGGTGAACTCGTGCGTGTTGGATGCAAGCTGTACCGAAGCAGGCGTGATCTGGTACGTGCGGTTTACCGCACCCTTGTAGTTGCCGATGCCGGTGATGGTTGCCGTGATGGCGCCCTTCACGTTGGTAAAGTCCTGGCCCTCGGGGTAGGTAACCGTGTAGTCGGTGCCCTCTACCAGGGTCTTATCGCCATCCTTCACTACCGGAGCCCACTTGTGCTCCTTGGCATCGTAGGTCACATCGCTCGGCGAATCGACGCTCATGCTTGCCTCAACGCTCGGATCGATGCTCTTCGCTTCAACAACCAGGTTCTGGGTAGCAACCTTCACCTCGTAGTTTTCGGCCTTGGTGCCCTCCTTCGCCTGGTATTCGAAGGTGTTAGCCACCGTGCCAACCGCCGTGATGCTTGCGAAGTTGGTGTAATCGAAGCCCTGGCCATCTACAAAGCCCTCGTTTTCACCGGAGCTTGCCTCAACCGCTTCGTTCTTATGGGCATCGCCGTCGTAAGTCCACGTACCGCCCTGGGAGGTAAGCGTTACAGGGCGCTTCGTAACCGTGAGGTTTGCGGAGCCCGTGGAAACGTTGCCGAACTGGTCGGTTACGTCCTTGCCTGCAGCATCGGTGATCGTGTACGAAGCGATGGTGGCAGGCGAATTGCCCGCATCTACCTGAGCGCCAGCGGTTGTTGCGGAAACCGTGTAACCAGCAGGCAGGCCATAGGCCGTTGCACCGGTGCTGGTAAGCGCCGTGCCGTCGTAGACCTTAGTGCCACCCTGGGGAACAATCACGACAGCAGCCTGGTTCTTGGTTACCTCAAGGGTGCCCAAGCGTTCGTCTACCGTGTAGTTGCTCTGCTTAGCGGTGCCGTTCCAATCGATCTGGTACGTGTTCTTGCTGGTACCAACCAAGGTTTGGGAACCAGTGGTGGTAAACGTTGCGTCTTCGTTGTTCACGAAGCCGCTGACTTTGCCTTCCGCAGTAAGGGCGGAACCGTTGTAAGGCATGCTTGCGCTCGGGGTGGTTACCGTAAGCGTTGCGGGGTTCACCTTGATGGTGCCGGAAGTCTTAGTGATCTTAAGTTTGTTGGTTACGTCTTCGCCAGCGGCGTTCACGATTACCAGGTGGTCAACGTTGGCGGTTACGTCTTCCGCCGTTACGTCCGTAGCGGCGGCATCGGAAGATGCTTCCTTCACGGTGTAGCCGGTGGGCAGGCCGGAAACCTGAACGGTGGCACCGTGAGCCTTGCCGTCGTAGGTATAGGTGCCGCCCACCGCAGCAGCCACTACTTCATCCCCGTACTCGGAAACGGTAAGGGTGCCCAGCGTTTCGGAAATGGTGTAGTTGCCCTGCTTAGCGGAACCCGTCCAGTTGATGGCATACGTGTTCGTGCTGCTGCCAACTGCGGTCTGAGTGCCCGTGGTGGTGAAGTCGGCTGTTTCGTTGTTCACGAAGCCATCGATGGAACCTTCAGCAGTAAGCGCCGTACCGTCGTAGACCTTGCTCGTGGTGGGCGTGGTTACCTTTAACGGAGCAGGGAGAATCCGATACGTGCGGTCGACGGAACCAGCATAGTTGCCCTTGCCGGTTACCGTGACGGTTACCGCACCAGCATCGGTTACGTTGCTGCTATAGGACAGGTCGTAATCCTTGCCCTCAACCAGGGTCGTGTTGCCATCCTTGACCTCGGGCTTCTGCGCCTGTTCATGGCCGTTGTAAGTTACGTTCTCCAGCTTGCCCACGTTCATGCCGTGTTCTTCATCGGCGATGGACTTCGGCGTGACGTTCAGGATGCCTTCGTTCGTGGAGGTGATGGTGTAGTTGGATTCCTTAGCGGTACCCCACTCGATGCCCTCATAGGTGTTGTTGGAAGTGCCCACCTCGGTCTGGGAGCCCGAAGCCTTTACGGTTGCGGTTTCGCCATTAACCAGGCCCTCGATGTTTTCGGCAGTACCCTTCTTAGCGGTAAGAGGCGTGCCGTCGTACACCTTGCTTGCTGAAGGCGTGGTTACCTTCAACGGAGCAGGGGTAATCTTGTAGGTTTTCGTAGCGGTGCCGGAGTAGTTGCCCTTGCCGGTGATGGTCACCGTGATGGTGTTCGCATCAACGAAGTCGGTTGCGTCATAGGAAACCGTGTAATCGGTGCCCTCGGTCAGAGCCTTGCCGTTGGCATCCTTCACCTCGGGGGTCCACTTGTGATCCTTGCCGTCGTATACGGAATCAGAAGGGTCATTGATGGTGACACCCTTATAGGTATCAGGATGATCCGAGTCAGGAACGATGCTCTGACCAGTGATGGAGAGCGCACCCTCGGTCTTCACAATGTCGTAGTTTTCGGCAATGAACTTGCTAGTGGTGTCGTAGGCAATAGTGTTGGTTACCGTACCTTCGCTGACGTTGGTAACCGTGCCCGTTGCACGAACATTGGTCACCTCATCGGAAAGGAAGAGGTTTGCGCCAACGGTTACTTCAGGCTTGGTAAGCGGAGTGCCGTCGTACACCTTGGAAGCAGTCTGGGACGTTACCGTAACCCTACGGGGAATAACGTTCAGCTGAGCTTCACCCGTTACCGTATCAGAGAAGTTGGTGCTGGAAACGCGGACCTGAACCTTCTTGCTATCGCGAACGTTAACGGCCGTGATGGTAGAAGGATCCTTCGTCCAGCTCTTGCCATCAACGCTGTATTCAATTACCAGCGGGCTATCGTCGCTCGCCTTTGCATTGGAGGCAGGCAGCTTGTGTTCGGTGCCGTCGTAGAGATGGCCCAAGCTTGCCGTGTTGAGCGTTACCTTGTTAGCGATGCCGGTACCAGGCGTGATGCTCAGCTTGCCCTCGGTCTTCGAAATTTCGTAGTTATCGTTGTTGAAGCCATCACCCGTGGTGTACACGATGGTGTTGTTTACCGGACCTTCGGCGACATTGGTTACCGTACCCGTTGCCTTAACGTCAGAAACCTCACCATCAGCAAAGCCGTCGCCAGCAACGGTCACATCAGGACGTGTAAGAGGCGTGCCGTCGTAAGGCTTGCTTGCCGTATCGGACGTGAGCGAAACAACGCGCTTGGTGATGGTGATGGACTCTTCGCCCGTTACATAACCGGTGTAGTTCGGGCTGGATACACGAACTTGGACCTTGGCGTTCTTTCCGTTCTCCCCGTTCCTGGAGTCGTTTACGTTCTTCGCATTGATTTCAGCAGGGTTGGTGGTCCAATTCTGGCCATCGGCGCTGTATTCAATGGTGAGCTGGCCGCCATTCTTGTCTTCTGCCTTGGCGATGCCGGCGCTATGATCCTTGCCATCGTAGGTTGCCGTAACGTCGGCAGGGGCGAGCGTTACATAGCCAGCAATATCGTTGCCAGCCTCAACCTTAAGCGTTCCCTCATCCTTGGCAATGTCGTAGTTCGAAGCCTTAAATTTTGTACCATTCGTCCAGGTAATGGCATTGGTCTGCTCGTCGCCAACGTTCTTAACCGAACCGGTTGCCGTAACGTCGGAAACCTCACCGGTTACAAAGCCTTCGTCACCCGACTGCTGCCAACCGGAAACGTTGGGCAGCGTGAAGGTTTCACCCGTGTAGGTCCAGGTATGGCCCTCAGACCTGAGCGCCACCTTGCGCTGAGTAATATTAAGCTGACCGTCTTCGACCTTGAAGGTTGCCTTGGCGAAGTTCTTGCTGGTGTTCTGGAACTGACCAGCGTCAAGACCCATGGCGTAGCCGCCATCCTTGACATCGGTGCCCTTGACTACCGCAGAACCGCTGAACGTAAAGTCACTTGCCTTGTACAGATCGTTCGAAGATTCGAAATCATAGCCTTCAACCGTCTGCTCAGAACCGTTGTATACGCCGCCACCCTTGTGGCCCTTGATGGTTACCGTAACTTCATCTTGAACAGGCGAAACGGTAAGTGTGCCTTCGTCGGGTGTGATGGTGAAGTTATCTGCCGAGCAGCCTTCGTTCCAGTTGTAGGAAATTGCGTTCTTCTCTTCGTCGCCCACATTGGTTACCGAACCGGTAGCGGTAAGGCCATTGGTCTGAGCGTTGAACACATCATCGTCGCAGGAAGCCTTAGACCACGTTTGAGCCTGGCCGTTATAGGTGAAGTTGTGGCTTTCGGATTTCACCGTTACCGCACGCTTGCTAATTACCAGCAAACCATCGTTAACCACGAACTCAACGTTAGTGAAGTTCCCGCTGATGTTCTTGAACTGGCCAGCAGCAAGGCCCATGGCGTAGCCGCCATCCTTGACATCGGTGCCCTTCGCTTCAGCGGTACCACTGAACGTGAAGTCCTTGTCGCTGTACAGGCTGCTGCCGTCAATTGTGGTTGTATAGCCGGAAACGCTCTTTTCAGTACCATCGTAGGTTGCCGTATTCGTTGCGCCCTGAATGGTTACCGTGACTCTGTCGGTAACGGGGGTTACCTCAAGGGTGCCCGGCTTGGTTTCGATGGTGTAGTTGGAGGCAAGCGTGCCCTCGTTCAGCGCATAGGTGAAGTCGTTGTTGCTGGTGCCCGCCTCGGTCTGAGCGCCCGTTACGCTGTAGGTGGCGCCTTCGCCGTCAGCGAAGCCATCGCCGGAAGCCGTTACCGTGCCGTTGGTAAGGGCGGTGCCGTCGTAAACCTTCTTATCGTAACCAGAAGTCAGCGTTACCTTGCGCTGGTTGATCTTGAACGTGCCGGGCTTGGTGTTCACCTTGAATTCGCTGGTCACATCATTGCCCGCAGCATCCTTCACCACAGGAGTGCCCGTAATGGATACGGGGTACTCGCCAACGTTCTTCACATTGCCGCTCGATGCCTCAAGGCCGGAAACAGTATAGGTGTGGCCATCCACCGTGAAGGTGGTGCTCTTCAAGCCGGTAAGCGACTGGTTCTTGCCGTTGTAGGTAGATTCATTGGAGTTGGCTTCTACCGTGATTTCGTATTGGGCATCGCGGTTGGTAACGGTAAGCGTGCCTTCCGTCTTGGTGATGTCGTAGTTCTTGGCCAGCGTGCCGTTATTCAGCGTGTAGTCGAAGGCATTGTTGCTGGAACCAACCAGGGTCTGGCTGCCCGTAACGTTATAGGTTGCACCCTGACCTTCAACAAAGCCCTTGCCGCCAACCGTTACCTGGTTATTGGTAAGAGGAGTGCCGTCATAAGGTTTGTGATCGGAAGCCGAGGTGAGCGTTACCGGGCGAGGGCTAATGACGAGCTGACCATCTTCGATCTGGAACTCAACGTTCTTGAAATTGCCGTTCTGATTCTTGAACATCGCTGCAGTAAGACCCATGTCGTAGCTATCCGCATCGGTGCCTTGCGCCACATCGGCGTCACCGCCGGTGTAGGCGAAGTCGCTCTCGTGATAGAGGTTGGTGTCCTTGCCGTTGATCTGAATGCTCTTTACGTCATAGCCGCGCAACGATTTGGTGGTACCGTCGTACATTTCGTTGCCGCTCTTTTCGGCGATAACGACCTTAACGGTATCCGTCATCGGGGTGACCTTGAGCGTGCCCGGCTTGGTTTCGATGTTGTAGTTGCCGGCCTTCGTATTGCTCTTCAGCGTGTAGCCGAAGGTGTTGTCCGACTCGCCAACATCGGTTCGAGAACCGGTATAGGTATAGTCGGCACCTTCGCCGTCGGCAAAGCCGTCGCCAGAGGCCGTTACTTCTTCCTTGGTAAGCGGAGTGCCGTCATAGGCCTTTTCGTCAGAACCCGAGGTCAGCGTCACATCGCGCTTTGCGATATCAAGATAGCCATCTTCTACTTCGAACTTCACATTTTCGAAGTTTTTGGCAGCCTTGCCCGTAAGCTGGAAGCTTTCGGAATTCAGCCCCATGTAGTACGTGTTGGCATCGGTGCCCTTTGCGGAAGCGGAAACGCCAGACTTAAGCGCAATGTCGCTCGCGGCAAGAGCACTGTTGCTGATGGATTCAACGTTGTAGCCGGAAACAGAATGTTCCTTGCCGTCGTATTTTTGGGGATCGGTGTTGCCCTTAATCGTGACAACAACCTCGTCCTTAACGGGGTTGATTACCAACTGACCATCGGTAGCATCGGTAACGATGTACTTGCCCGTTGCGTCAACGGTGCCCTTAGTGCCCTCGGGGAACTGAGCAGGATAGGTATCTGCATCGGTGCCCTTTGTTCCAACAGAAATGCTCGAGAAATCGGCATCGTTAGGTGCACCAGTAAAGCCAGAAACGGACTTTTCCGTACCGTCGTATGTTTCGGTTCCGGAATTAGCCGTCAACGCCACATTCTTGTAGTAGTAGACGTTGATCTCGTGCGTATCCTCGGAAAGCGTGATGGTGGGATTCTGACCAGGCACCAGCGTATAGCCGCCTACGCTAGGCTGATCAGCCGTTACCGTTTCGCCATACGTTCTGCCGGAAATCGTCTGGGAATCCTGAACCTTGTCGGTAGTGCCGTTCACATAGTAGTTAACGGTATAGTCGATGGCCTTCTTCGTGTAATAGAAGGTGATTTCGTTACCGTCGGTGCCAATCTTCAGCGTTTTCTGAGCAGCATCAACGTCGTAGCCCTGAATGTTCAGAGCATCTTCCGTTACCTCAGAGCCATACTCACCACCATGCTGAACAGGAGCGTGAAGTTCCTCGCCAGTATCCTTTTCTACATACTTAACGGTATAGGGGAACGTGCCCTTGGTGTAGTACAGGTATACGTCCTTTACCTGGCCCTCTTCAGGAGTGAAGGCAGGGTCGGCAGAATCGAAGGTATAGCCCTCGAAATCGCGCTTCTGGCTTGCAGGGTCGAATTCCTTGCCAACCGTGGTAGTAATCTGGTCAGACCCCAATTCATTGCTGGGGTTGCCCTTCTCAACATAGTGGACGTTCACCTTGGTCATCGACTTGATGTCGACGTTGCCGTCAAGGTGCCAAGTCCAGGTGTTGTAGCCAACGTAATTATCGGCACCATCGGCACTGCCAACATAGTCGTTCCACGTAATGTCGTTGAAATTGATGTTGCCATTGGCGTTGAAGCGCTCAACCTTCGAAAGGTTGGCGAGGGTCTTCTGCTGATATTCGGTGTTGTGGATGCCGCCACGGGTCGGGTTCTTGATTCCGCCTACCCACACTTTGCCAAGCGTGAACCAGCCATGGTCGTTAACACTAAGACCAAGCTCCTTAGCCTTGGCCCTGCCTTCTGCCGAAGAAGACAAATCAAGGCCGTTGTATACAACCTTGGTGTACACGTACACCCAAGCGCCGTTCTGCTCGTCGCGCGTAACGGTAACGTCCTTGCTGGCTGCATGGCCTTCCTTGTCAACAGCCCAAATGGTTACCTTGCCAGGATAAACGCCCGTTGCTTCGCCGGTAACAGGGTCGATCTCGAGGATAGAAGAATCCGAAGAGCTCCAGGTTACATCGCTCGTAAAGCCATCGGGTTTGTAGGTAGTCTTCTCCCCTTCTTTGATGGAGTCTTTACCAAGGATGGAAACCTTGATGATGCGATACGTCTTGGTGGCGTTGCTATTCTTGTAGGCGCCCTTGCCCTTGATGGTTACGGTGATGGTACCCGGATTGGTGAAATCGTTGGTGCTGTACGCAAGGTCGTAATCGGTGCCCTCGGTAAGAACAGCGCCGGTATCAGAATCGGTTACCGTAGGTGCCCATTTGTGAGGATTGCCGTCGTATACGTAATCCTTCGGATTGTCGGTATCGAATTCCTGCTCGCCTACCGTCGGAACGACGATGGTAACTTCGCCTTGGAAGTCATAGATCCATCCGCTGTTGGGTTTAACAACAACGGTGTACTTGCCCGGTTTGCTGAACTCTTCCGCGCTGTGATAGTACTGGCTGGCATTTTCAATTTTCACGCCATCGCGATAATACTCAAACGGATAGAACGAGCCGCCCGGCGCATCGGAAAGACTGATTACCTTGCCCGTTGCATTGTCGATAATGGAAGGAATCCAAAAGTGGTCCGCACCTGCAGCGACCGGATCGGGCTGCACCAAGGTAAAGGAACGCTTGGTTACCGTAACGGTAAACTGCGCAGCACCGCTATCCGCGGTATGCCACACTCCCTCGTTGTCGATGTAGGCGCAGTAGATAGTCGCATTTTTGCTTGAACCGTTGAACGCCCAATTGCTGGTAGCCGTAAGCGTAAGCGTTTTGTGATCGGCGCTTTCTTGCCAGGTGGAGAACAGGCCGTCGCCACCGTTCCAGAATTGAGGCGTGCCTTCACCGTTGTAAGTAAGCGTGATGGTATCCGCCTGGGCAACAGACGTGGGCCCAGAAATTGCAGAATTGGAATCGGAGAGCATACTCAGAAATTCGTTGCCCAGAGCTTGCAGCTGCGCGGCATCGGATTCACTCGTTTCTTCAGACTGGCCGTCGGCCGATTCATCCTGGGAGGCTTCGTTGCCGTCAGCCTCTTCACTACCCTGCTGGTCGTCAGACTCGCCAGCGCCCTCACCAGCACTTACCTGATTGTCGGCATCGCCGGAAGCAGACTGGCCGGCATCGGCGGACGAATCGCCGCTGGCGGTCTGATCGGCTGTGGGCTGGCTAGCTGCAGGAGCCTGGGATTCCGTGTTTTCGATGGGCGTGGTGTCGGCAGCGGGTTGAGCCTGTACCTGCTTTTCCGTAACCAGCTTGATGGATGCGCCCGTTGCCACATCGGCAGCAGCAACCGTGTAGATGCCGTTGCCATCAGCGGTAAGGGTGCTTTCCTTGCCGGAAACCTTCACCGTAACCTTGGTAAGGGTGTAGCCGTTATCGGCCGCAACGGTGAACTTGAAGGCGTTCTTCGTGGGCACCGTTACCTTAGTGGTAGGGGCAGCGATGGTCTGACCCTGGTACTTGATGGAAGCGTTGCCCAGGGAAAGTTTCACATCTGCCGTGGTTTTGGTTTCGGCCTTGATGTCGGTTTTAGCGGCATCCTTGGCAGAAGAGCTGTCCGCCTTGGAGCTGTTGTTCTGCGTGGCCGTGCTGGAACTGGAGCTTGCCGAAGAAGAATCCGTTGCCTTGGTAGACTCCGTCTTCTTCGCGCTGGTGTCTTCCGTGCTCTTCTTCGCGCTGGTTGCCGAATCCTGGTCGGAGGGCTGCTCGGCAGCAGCGTCCGTATCTGCATAGGCGTCCTTCGGGGCGTTCACCGGCACACCGAAGCCGAGCATGACCGTAGACATCGCCACCGCTACGGCCTTGTGGCCCAGCGTGTAGTGCTCCGTCATGCTTTTTGCAGCCTTGCCGTTCTTTGCGTTTTCAGCGTTGTTATTCGCGTTTTTGGCGCTCATAACATTCACCTCGTCAATCGTAGCGGGCTCATCGCCGCGATTGGTATTACCTACATGCCTGCGTTCGCAGGCCAGCCCCACCGCCTTCACCTGCGGTTTTATCAGGCTTTGGCACAGGGGCTACCTTACTGTTGTCCTAACTGTATTAGCATACTATTTTGCTGCTATGTTTTAAGTAACATTTCAAGTAATTTGCACATTCCTTTATTCGCGCTGACCTGCCGTTACTTGCCGCAGGCATTGCTTGGTGCTTCGATGGGAAATCACTGTTCGCACAAAGCGTTGGCCCTCCCCCATCGCCGCCGCTTTACTGCGCTTTTCGGACGGGTTCCGGCACCTTGATTTTCACGCATTACGCGCATCAGTTCCGCACCACAGCCCCACCCCAAAGCGGGGGCAAACGGGTTATTGCTGCGGTTCTGATGCTCGGGGACCCCCACGCGGGCGTATACTCAACTAATGCTTGCTCATTTGCTAGACAGAGCGCCTCGATTCATAGCTGTAATTGTTACGGTCTGGCTACTGGCTTGCTTAAGCGCCCTTTCAGGGTGCGGCAGCTCCGAAGAAGCAAGCGGCGCAAGCTTCACGCCAGCAACATCCATCGCCGGCGCATCCTTCCACAAAAACGCAGCCAAGGGCAGCAACGGCGCCTTGGTAGACACCTCCGCAACCTCGGATGGATACGTGGCCGCTTCGGCAACCAGCTCTTCGCGCCTGAAGTTCCAGGTAGCCTGCGGCGGACAAAGCGCCACGTACGACCTGCCCCAAAACGGTACCGCCATCGTGTGCCCCCTTACCTACGGCAACGGAACCTACATCTTCCGCGTAATGCAGAACACTTCGGGCAACAACTATGTAGAGCTGTACAGCACCAGCGCCACCGTTTCGATTGCCAACGAGTTCGACCCCTACCTGCGCCCCAACGTGTTCTGCAGCTATTCCGAAAGCAGCGCCTGCGTTGCCAAAGCACGCGAATTGGTTGCCGGCGCCACCAACCAGGGCGAAGCGGTGAAGGCAATCTGCTCGTACATCGTCGACAACATCAAATACGACGATGCCAAAGCCGAAAAGCTGAAGAACGCCACGGGCTACGTGCCCAACCCCGACGATACGCTTTCCTCGGGCACAGGAATCTGCTTCGACTACGCCAGCCTGGGCGCCGCCATGCTGCGCAGCCAGGGCATCCCCGCGCAAATCGTTACCGGTTACGTTTCGCCCGACAACATCTACCACGCTTGGATCATGGTGTACATCGACGGCACTTGGAAAAGCGCCCAGTTCAAGGTAGATCCGGACACCTGGAGCCGCGTAGACCTCACCTTCGCCGCCAGCAGCGGGAACAGCAACGTAGGCGACGGCAAGAACTACACCGACCGATACGTGTATTAAAGTAGCTCCAACCGCCGCAAAACCTGCTCGGCAGACCCGCCGACCCCGTCCATCTTGCCAAGCCGCCCCCTCGCAGCACAAGGCGGGGTAATAAGCTCCGCACAACGCAAAGCGATGAGGGGGGGGCAACAGCGCCAACACTCATGCAGCACAAAGCACTTGCAACCGCGCAGGATCCGCACAGCGCAGAGTGACAGGGCAGCGCCAGATCCCACGCAGGGCAAAGCAATAGGGGAGCAGCGCCAATACCCGCACAGCACAACTGAAATGGGAGCAGCGCCAAAAAATTGCCCTCTTGTGGCAAATTAGGCTTCTAAAGTACGAATGTCTTCGCCACCGTGGGAGAAAAACCGCCCTTATCTACGAAAAACGGCCCCAATCGCCGCAAAACCAGCCTAAACCAGACGGCGCATCGTACTTTTGGGCCTCTTTCTGCCAACGGGCCTGCCATTTTTAACGCAAACGCCCCGGCGAAAGCAACGAATCGTATAAACGAGCTGGAAATACGCAGCAAATGGCGCTCCCCCGTCGTTTTCCGTGCAACAATAGGCAAAGAACTCTTTACCAACATCAAGGGGAAGTTATGGCAGAGAAACAACTGGAAAGCAGCGCCGTAAGCGCTTTCTGCACCAGCGTGGCAACCATGCTGGCAGCAGGCGTGCAAACAGATGAAGCCGTGCACATGCTTTCAGAGAACCGCGAGCAATCGCCCTTCAAGCGCGTGTGCGACACGGTATATGCCAAACTCGCTGAAGGCATGGACCTGGCAGAATCGATGGAGGCAACTGGGGCCTTCCCCGCATACGCCGTGGAAATGGTGCGCGTGGGCGAACGTTCCGGCCGCACCGAACGTGTGCTGCGCAGCCTGGGGCGCTATTACGAAAGCGAGCGCCGCTCGTTTGCCAAGCTGCAAAGCTCGGTAGGCTACCCGGCCGCCCTGCTGTGCATCATGAGCATCATCTTGCTGTTCACGGTGATCGTTATCCTGCCTATCTTCACCAGCACCTACAACGACATGTCCGGATCGCTTACCTCTGGTTCGTTCAGCATGGTGGGCGCTTCCATGATCATTGGCTACGTGGCACTTGCCATCGTGCTGGTTGCCACGGTGTGCGCCGTTATCATTTCGGTCCTCACCCATAGCGAATCAGGCCGCGCACGCGTTACTTCGCTCATGCGCAAGTTCCCCGCCACCAGCCAGGCGATGTATCAGTTGGCGCTTTCCCGCTTCACCAACGCCCTTGCCGCGTTCGTGGCATCCGGTGTGCAGGAAGAACAGGCGCTGCGCCAGGCCATGGCCACCGTCGACCATCCCGAGCTTGCCGCCAAACTCGACAAAACCCTGGCCAGCATGATCGACTTGGACAACCCCCGAAGCTTGGGCCAAGCAATCGTGGAAAACGAAGTGTTCGAGCCTGCCTACGGCCGCATGCTTTTGATGGGCACCCGTTCCGGTTCTTCCGACGAAGTGCTGGCGCATCTTTCCGACATCTTCTTCGAAGACGCAAACGCCCAGATCGACAGCGCAGTAGACAGCGTGGAACCCGCCCTTGCCGCCTTCCTTACCGTGGCCGTGGGCGCAACGCTCATTGCCGTGATGCTTCCCCTTATCGGCATCATGGGCTCCATCGCATAAGAAGGCGATCGTAGGTTTCACGAGATAACCGACAGTGAGCTGGCACGGCGCCGCAAGATGCGCATCATCGTGGTGTGCTGCCTGGTGGTAGTTGCCGTGCTTGCCTGCCTTGCCTATTCCGCGGCACAGGCCAACGCCCGCGAACAAGGTGCGGCGGCCCTGCACGATTCCATTATCAGCGCAGCCAAGCAGTGCTGTGCCATCGAGGGCAGCTACCCCTCTTCGCTTGAGCATTTGGAGCAGGATTACGGCCTTTCCATTAACCACGACGAATACGTGGTTTCCTACGAAAGCTTCGCCGACAACATCATGCCCACCGTGGTGGTGACGCCCAAATGAGCAACCACGACCATCTTGACTCCGTCGAGGAAACAGACCGCATAAACGCCATTTCCGCCATTGCGGGGCTGGACCTTAAGGGGAAGAAGCCTTCACGCATCAAGCAGGTGTTTTCGCCCCTCATTCTGGGCGTGTTCTTCGTGGCGCTGCTTTTGGCGCTTATATCAGGCGTTTTGGTGTACAAGTACATCACCGACACGCAAACGCACGACAACACCGCCCGCGAAGGCGTGGGCCTTATCACGAACGTGGTGCGCGCCAACGACGCGCATGAAACCATCGCCGCAGGCAACGGCCCCGAAGGCCGTTCGCTCGTGGTGCTGGAAACGCTCGATTCCGGCTCGTACGAAACCCGCTACTACCTGTATCAGGGCAAGATCTTGCAGGAATACAGCCTGGCGGGAACCCCCTACACGCCCGAAAAGGCCAGCGAGGTAATTGACTCCAACACGTTCGAATTCTCATACAGCCACGGGCTTTTGAGCGTTACCACCGATGAAGGCACTTCCGAAGTTGCCCTCCGATCCATGCAAGGAGGCAACTGATGACCGCACAGAAACAAGGGAAAACCTCGTGGACGGGCACGGCATTCATGGTTGAAGCGCTGGTGCTGCTGTTCTTCCTGGTGGCATCGCTTGCCGTGTTCACGCAGCTGTTCGCCTATTCCGCCAACGGCGCGAAGGAAGCGCAGCGCATCACGCAGGCAACCGAGCTTGCGCAGAACGCCGCCGAGGAATTCTCCGCGAACCCGCAGGCCGTAGCCGCAGGGCAAACGGTGGGCCTGGGCACCGCCCAAGGCGAAGGCGCCGACGGCTTTACCGTTTCGTGCGACGTTTCGGACGAAGCCCAAGGAAACGGCACCTACTACACCGCGCACATCACCGTAACCGATGACGAAGGCGAAGCATACGCATTAGACGCCGCACGCTACGTGGAAGGGGTGAACTAGCATGGCAGACAAGCAAACCGAAGGGCTGCGCATCGGCCCTATCACCCTGGTAACGTTGATTTCCGTTCTGCTGCTGGCGGTTCTGGCCGTGCTGTGCGTTACCACTTCCAACGCCACCCAGGCAATGGCGCAACGCCATGCGGAAGCCACCACGGAAACGTACGCACTTGATTCCTACGGGCAGGCGATGCTTGCCACCATAAGTGAAACAACGCAGCACGCAAGCTCCGCCCAGGCAGCAGCAAGCGACGTGAACGCCAACCTGGAAAGCATCAAAACGGCAGCCCTTGAAAAGAGCGGCGCGCAAGGCCTTTCCGTAAGCGCCCAGGTAAGCGGCACCAGCGTTTCCTTCACGGTTTCCGACGAAGAGGGCAAAGCGCTCGACGCCGCCGTGGACATCACCGAACACCGCACGCTTTCCATCGACGAATGGAAGCTTTCCACTACCCAGCAAACCGACGAAGAAACCCTTTGGTCCAGCGAAAGCTCGAACCAGTAACACGACAAGGAGAACCCTATGCAGCTGAAAGAGCTCTTGAAGCAAATGATCGACGTCAAAGCATCCGACGTATTCATCAATGCCGGCTTGCCTTTGTCGTACCAGGCAAGCGGCGTGCACGTGCGCACTGACGGCGACCCGCTTACCCCTGCGAAGTCGAAAGAGTACATCGAGGGCATTTACGAGCTTGCGGGCCGCGATATTTCCATCTTCGAGGCCAACATCAACCACGACGACGACTTCAGCTTCGCCATTCCGGGCGTGGGCCGCTTCCGTGCCAACATCTTCCGTCAGCGCGGTTCGTACGGCGCGGTTATCCGCGTTATCCCGTTCGGCCTGCCCAACCCCGTGGAAATGAACATCCCCGATTCGGTTATGGATCTGGCCGATACCAACAAGGGCCTGGTGCTGGTAACCGGCCCTGCCGGCAGCGGCAAGTCTACCACCCTTGCCTGCCTGCTTGACCGCATGAACCACGGCCGCACGGGACACATCATCACGATGGAAGACCCCATCGAGTACGTTCACAAGCACGGCACGTGCATCATCACCCAGCGTGAGATCCCAACCGACATCGCCACGTACTCCGAGGCGCTGCGCTCGGCCATGCGTGAGAGCCCCAACGTTATCCTTCTGGGCGAAATGCGCGATGCCGACACCATCGGCACGGCCATGAACGCTGCTGAAATGGCACAGCTGGTGCTTTCCACCCTGCATACCACCAGCGCATCCGACACGGTGGAGCGCATCGTAGACGCCTTCCCCGCCAACCAGCAGCGTCAGGTGCGCATTCAGCTTTCCATGGTGCTGCAGGCCGTTGTGTGCCAGCAGCTGGTACCCACGGTAGACGGCAAGACGATGCCTGTGTTCGAGATCATGATCATGAACACCGCCATCCGCAACCTTATCCGCGAGGAAAAGGCTTACCAGATTGACAGCGTCATCGCTTCCAACGGCAAGCTGGGCATGCAGACCATGGATCAGGGCCTTTACGCCGCCGTCAAGGCTGGCAAGGTTTCCAAGGAAACCGCCCTTGCCTACGCAAACCATCAAGAAGCGCTCCTGCGCCGCTTCGGCAGCGAGGGGCTTTAGTTGCGCTGTTCTGCCGAACGGCGCAAGGCGTCATGAGACGCAATGACGCTGCGCGGGACTCTGACGGCACAGGGAAACTTCAAAGCCCGGGGCATGGCGCGAAGGCCAGCAATCCTGCTCAGCAAAGCTGCGCAGGATGCGCCCGCTCGGGCGCATAGTTGGGAACTAAACATGCCACTGGCATGTTTACTCACTTCCCCTGCACTCGTCAGAGTCCCGCTCGCTGTTTTACTGGCGCATACCCCGAGTTTGGCAACGCATCTTGGGGTACTCGACGTTTGACAGGCGGTTTTCGACAAAGGCACCACTTGCAACAAAAAAGCCTCCTGGCTCGATCATCGAACCAGGAGGCTTTTTTGTTGCAAGAGAGAAGGGGACTATTGCCCTTTGAGCGCCCTATACTGCCCGCTGCGCCTCGCGAAACATCCACCGTCCGCTAGGACAGCGCTGCGTTCAAGGCATCGATTACGTTGTTGTACTCGGCTTCCACCTGGGAAAACAGCTCTTCGGTTCCTTCCAGGCTGCCGGCGCGCAGCACTTCGGTGATTTCGTTGGTGGGCTTGTACAGGTTGGTGAAACCAAGGTTCAGGCACACGCCCTTCAGCGTATGCGCTGCCATGAAGGCCGCGTCAACGTCTTTGGCGGCAAGCGATTCCTTCAACGTGGCAAAGCTGCCGTCGTCAAGGAACTTGCCCATGAAACGGCGCACCAGATCTTCGTTCATAAGGCGCTTCAGCACGTCTTGATAGTTTCCGCCTACTTGTTCGTAAGCTTGTTCGAGGGTAGACATTTTGAGCTCCTTACTCATTTATTTGCATTGAAGGGGGGGGGTGAGCGCTGGAACGTCCAGCTCTTCGGCTATGCGTTCCTGCACGTCAACCAAGCAATCAAGCAGCAGCGGGTTGAACGCACCGCACTCCCCGCTCAAAATCATGCGCATGGCCTCTTCATGGGGCACCGCATGTTTGTACACCCGCTCGCTGGTCAGGGCATCGTACACATCGGCGAGCGCAACAACTTGGGCAGAAATGGGAATATCGTCCCCCTTCAAACCATCGGGGTAGCCGCTGCCGTCGTAGCGCTCGTGGTGCCAACGGCAAATGTCGTGGGCCGTCCTGATGAGCGTAGGATTGTCGTTGTATTCGTCGAGCTTTTCCAACATTTCAGCGCCGCGCACCGTATGCGTTTTCATGATCTCGAACTCTTCTTCGGTGAGCTTGCCCGGCTTGTTCAGCACCGCATCGGGAATGGCAAGCTTGCCGATGTCATGCAGCGTGGAAGCCATGGCGATGGCCGAGCGTTCCTTGCCGCGAATAATGTACTTGTCGCTTTTCTGCACCAAGCGCTCCAGCAGGATTTCCGTGAGGTTGCGCACATGCAAAACATGCGGGCCGCTTTCGCCGTTGCGCAGTTCCATGGCGCCGCCCATGATGTTGACCAACATGGTGCTGTCTTTTTCGCGCTCGATGAACTGCTGTGCCAGAAGCGAGCTGAGCCTGCGCTGCTTGGCGTACAGGCGCATAATGTTGCTTACGCGCTGGCGCACCACGCGCATGTCGAAGGGGCGGCTTACGTAGTCGGAAGCGCCCAGCTCGTAAGCGCGCAGCACCGCTTCATCGGAATCTTCGCTGGAAATCATGATTACCGGGATGTCTTCGATCCAGCCTGCACGCGCCATACGCGAAAGCACGTCGAAGCCGTTCATCTTCGGCATGATGATGTCCAGCAAAACCAGGCTTATCTCGCTGCCGTACTTTTCCAGCAGGGCAACGCATTCGGTGCCATCCTCGGCTTCCAAGATCTCGTATTCGCCCTGCAGCATTTCCTTCAAGATCTCGCGGTTCATGAACGAATCGTCGACGATAAGCAGAATGGGCTTGCTGACCTTCAGCGACAAGTCGGGGTCGGAATCGGTTACCACCACACCCTTGCGCTGCTTGGCACGATACATCAGATCGTCGGCCTTCTTCACGGCGTCTTCCACCGTGGTGCCACGCGAGATAACACCGCCCACGCTTACGGACAGGTGCATCGACTCGTATCCGGGCACCACCGCTTCAGCCACGCTTTCGGAAATCACGGCGAGCTTGTGCGAAAAATCTTCCGCCACGATATTGGGCATAACCAGCACAAACTCATCGCCGCCGTAGCGCACCAGCATATCGGTATCGCGAATGGTGGAACGCATGGCACGCGCTGCCGTTTTCAGGGCAACGTCGCCGGCGTGATGGCCCAGCGCATCGTTTACCACCTTGAAGTCGTCAAGATCGATAACGGCAATGCCTGCGAACAGACGCTGCTTGCACAGCTTGTCCTCGTAGAAGCGACGATTGTACACGCCCGAAAGAGCGTCATGGTACAGAAGGCTCACATTCGACTTGCCGTTTACCGCGTTTGCCGGATGGGCGTACAAAAGCACATGAGGCGAACCGTCAACGTCGATGCGGCGGGCGGTGGCAACGCTCGTATCGTCCCCCATGCGTAAAACGTAGGTTTGCTCGCCACCGTTTTGGATCACGTCGTTGCAAACCTTGCGCATGCAAGGGCAACCTTCGCCAAACAGCAGGCAATCGCTTTCCTTGTCTACTGTCTCTTCGTCCATAAGGCGCACAACGGGGTATATCTTTTCCAGACGGTCTACTTCTTCGCCCGCCTGTTCATGGGTAACGGAACCCTTGCGCTGGGCCTCCTGCGCATAGTGGGCCCTCTTTTCGCGCTGTTGTTCTTCCATGACTGTACTCGCTTCCTTTTCGCTGCGGCAAAATGCTGCAGCGCGCAACGGCGATTTCCCAGCAACGCAATTGCCGTCGCAGGAACACACGCCGCTCCCCTCTTAACGCAAAGCGAAGCACTGCTTGAAAACCCTCCTGTGCGACGCTTGCGCACCATACCCGCGACCGCCAACCGAAAATGCGTTTTCAGCTGCACCTTTGTCGGGGGTATGTCGTTTCTTACTCTAGGTTACCTCATTACCTCCGCCAACGTCTCGGCTAAACGATCGCGTTCTATCGGTTTTGACAGATGAGCGTTCATTCCGCTGGCCAACGAACGCTGGATGTCCTCGGAAAAGGCGTTGGCGCTGGCGGCGACAATGGGCACCGTGGCCGCATCGGCACGTTCAAGGCCGCGGATGGTATGAGCCGCCTCCAAGCCGCCCATCACCGGCATCATCACATCCAGCAAGATAGCGCGGTAATAGCCCTCAGCAGAATCCTGGAACGCTTCCACCGCTTGCTTGCCGTCGATCACGCCGTCAACCACACAGCCCAGATCTTCCAGCATGCAGGTAATGATTTCCATGTTAAGGGCGTTGTCTTCGGCAACCAGCACATGCGCGCCCTTGAAATCGATCGACTCGTTGTGCGATGCAGCCTGATGCTTCTGGGCATCGTCCACTTCAAGCGGAATGGCAAAGCTGAACGTGCTTCCCACTCCCAGCTGGCTTTCCACGTAGATCTGCCCGCCCATCATGTGCACCAAACGGTTGCAGATGGCAAGGCCCAGGCCCGTGCCCTCCTGACGGGCATCGGTGGTGTCTACCTGCTCGAACTTGCTGAAGATGCGCGTGCAGTCTTCCTCGCTGATGCCGATGCCTTGGTCTTTCACCGCGAAGAACACGCGCGAAATGCCGGCTGCATCGTCGGAAGCTTCTTCTTCGCGCACGGTGAGCGTAATCTCCGTGCCTGGATCAGAATACTTCACGGCATTGCCCAGCAGGTTGATAAGCACCTGGTTCAGGCGCAGGGCATCGCCCGTATAGCCGGTGTGGTTCAGCGAAACATCCGTGATAAACGTTTGGTTGCGCGCCTCAAAGCGCCCGTCCATTACCGAATGCAAGTCGTCTATCAAACACTCCAAGTCAAAGCCTTCGCGCACCAGCTTCATCTTGCCGTTTTCGATCTTCGTCATGTCAAGAATGTCGTTCAGCAAATCAAGCAAGTAGCGCGAAGACGAGCGTACCTTGTTCAGGCAGTCGGTGCGGCGTTCCTCGGTTTGCCCTTCCTGCAGGGCGATTTCGGTCATGCCGATGATGCCGTTCATCGGTGTGCGAATTTCATGGCTCATACGCGCCAGGAAGTCGGACTTCGCCTGGGCGGACTGGTCAAGGTGTTCCTGGTTGATGCGGTTCTGGATAATGGAGCCGATTTCCCACAGGGTGTTGGCGCCCTCCTTTTCGCGCAGAAGCCCTTCGCCGATACCCAGGAACAAGATGGTGCCCACATACCGGCCTTCATCGCTCATGGGGAATGCCAGGCCCTTGCGCATAACCGGGCCGAAGTTGTGCAAGTCGGGCGAGCTCATCATTTCCGTCATGGGGCGTAAAAGCCCACGGTTGGCGTCTTTCTGCAGCTTGCGGAAATCGCTCTGCGAAAGGCGGCTTACCCGCTGCGTATCAAGCCCTGGTATAGGGCGACGAATGTACTGGATGCTTACCGACAAGTACTCCAAGTTGCACTGGGTGATGATCATATTGGAAAGGCCATATGCCTCTTCCAAACGGCACGCCAGAAGATCGAGGCCCGCCGAAAGCGAAAGCCTGCGGTCAAGCAAGTTCAGCGCAATGGACGAAAGGCCCACCTGCTTCATGTACCCCATCGACATGATCTCGCCGAAGGGACGCGGCTTGATGGAGTCATCGAGCTTCGGTTCCCACAGAGAGTACAGAACGTCACGCTCCTTAGCATCCTGCAGGGCAACGCGCACGCGACGGATAAGCGTGGTGCTGCTGTCGAAGGTGGTGGCAATGGCAAAGCCCACATGGAAATGCAAATCGAGCACGTTCTTGCGAATAAGGTCCTCAAACAGGTCTTGCAGTGCATGCATCCACTTGAAACCGCGCTCAATATCGCCGTTCGGCGCCCAGATCAGGAACTCGTCGGAGCCGGCGCGCATTGCAAGCACCTCGAACCCACTGGCCTTCACCTGCTGACGGATAAGGCGGGCGAATTCATCGAGCAGCACGTCGCCAAACGTCAGGCCATAGCGCTGCACGATGCTGCCGAAATGATCGATGTCGATAAGCGCCAGCACACCATCGGGAGTGCGCTCGCGTTCCTCCTGCATAACCGCAACGCCCGGGCCCAGCCGGTAGAACGAGGTTACCGGATCCAGGATGCGGTTCTTCTCCGTTTCCATTTCGCGCAGCTTCTGCTCGTGAATGTCGCGGACGTAACCCACCACGCGACGATGGCCCTGTTCGGAATCGGGCACGGCATCGCCATGGACCTCGTACCAGCGACTTCCCTCAGTGCCGTCGATGCTCAGCAGGGCCTGCATGTGTACCGAGGTATCGGCGCCTTCGATTATCGATTCGATTCTTGCGCGGTCACGCGGCTCGAAAAAGCGGTTCAGCACCTTTTCGCGGAACTGTTGAAGGGAAAGCACCCCATCGTGATTCTTGCTGTTTACGATTTCGAACGTCTGGCTCTCTTCACGGTAGGTGAAGAACACGTCGCTCGAGCTTTCAACGGCAAGGCGATAGCGTTCCTTTTCCTCGTTCAGGCGGTTTTCGACCTCGATTTCGCTTTCAGTCAGGTTAAGGACAACCTTATGAAGCTCGTCGACCTCTTTCACAACCGAAGGCTTAAACTCCTTCAGGCCGGAAATGCCGCCGCGCACGCTGTCCATCAATCGGTAGATCGGCGCAGTAAGGCCGCGCACCGTAAGCAACGCCAAAACAATGCCGATCACCGCACACATAAGGATGGTGGTGGCAAGGCTCACGAACAGCTGGCTTCCGATGCCGTAAATGGATTCTTCCGTCACCAGGCCCACCACGGTCCACTTGGTGTCTTCATACGGAGCGCGCCCCGAGTACAGGTTAAGGGAATCGGTAACCGCGAACACCTGCTGGCTGCCCAGGGAAACGCCCTGCACCTCCGAAAGATCGTTGTGGTTGGTCGAACCGAGGCTGAAGCCCTCGCCGCCACGTTCCAAGGTGTCGTAGAGCATACCGGTGCCGGTGATGCAGTCGTATTCGTTGTTGCCCTTGTCAACCGCAAGCAGGTACCCCGCATTCTGGCTGCTATCCAGCTCCTTAACCGAGAAATAGGTTTTCAGCAGGTAGTTTGTGGAAACCTCAATACCCACAACGCCGTACACCTGGCCCTGGTAGCGCAACGGCACCGAGTACGTGATCATCTCATGGTTGTCGGTCTCAGAGCCCTCCAGCACAAACGGCATCGACCAGTATCCCAAGCTCGTGGTGTCGATGTCCTGGTACTGCTTGGCAGCAAGATAAGGTTGGTAGAAGAAATCATCGGCAGAGCGGTTGCCGTTGCCCGCAAAGTTGAATGAGGGCATCCACGGGCTATCCAGCGAAATAGTCTGTTGGCGTGCCAACGAGGTGTCACCGCGTTCCAGAAGCAAGTCGGAATTGCTGTCGGCAATGGTAGTCGGCTCGGAATCGCGCAGGAACACGCCTTCGTACGTTGCCGCAGAATCGGTGTTGGCGTCGTTTGCCAACACCAGAAAGTCGCCGCATGTCTGGTCGCGCCTGGAATAGTCGAGTATCTCGGGATATACCTGGGCGGTATAGGCGCGTTGCAAATCTTTGCTAGCCAGGAAGGCGTTCATATCGACGTGGTTCTGCGAAAGGAATGCCTCCAACTGGTTGTTGAGGTACGTGCTTTCCTTGGCAATGCCGTTCCACTGGGTGGTCATAGCGCTCTGAAGGGTAACTTTGCGGTTGTCCACCATGTGGGTGTCAACTTCCACCGCATTGTTTTCCAGCGTTTCGCGCACCCCACTTGCCACCAGGGCAGAAAGCGGTAGAAGGCCCTGAATCAGAACCACTACCAGCAGTGCAATCAGCAAGATGCGCTGCAGCGAAACCTTACGCTGTACCTTAGGCACCATTTCCCCTCAAGCCTCGCTTGCTACGATGCGCTTGCGGCGTTGTTCAGCTTCTGGCAGAAAGCGTCGTACCATTCGTCGAATGCCGTATCACTGGTATAAGGGGCAAGAGCATCTTCGCGCGAAGTGCCGGATGCGATTGCCTGGTCTACCGCCTGCTTGTCTGCCTTGGCCTTGTCGGAAAGGTTGTAGTCAAGCACCTTGCGGGCCGAATAGGCGCCATCGAAGGTCTTCATCGTGTAGAACGTGCGCGAGTCGAAGTTCTCAAGGATGCTCTTAAGGCAATCATAGGTTTTCGGGCTGATGTTCAGATGGTAGTCGGCAACAACCTTGTCCAACGCGTCCATGTTGTTGGCGTCTTTGCGCACCGGCAGGTAGCCCGATTCGCTTACGAAGCGCAGGTTGTTTTCCTTCTGCGTGAACCACTTCAAGAAGACGCATGCCGCATACTCATGCTGGTCGTCCGACTTCGTCACTGCCATGCCAGCGCCCTGCTGAACGCTGATGTTGTCGCCGCCCTCCATGATGGGCGAAGGCAGTACCTCGTAGTCGATGCTCTTCGCGCTTTCGTCAGTTATTACCTGGTCGGGGAAGTACGTGGCGGAAGAGGAAGAGCCGGTATAGGCGATGATGTCGCCCGTTTTCACGTCGTCAGAACGGAACTTGCCCACGCTGTCGTAATAGCCGCTGACATAGGGGACATAGTAGTTCTGCCACAGGCGATGGATCTTTTCCTTGTCGGCATTGACGGTTACCTTGCCGTCCTTCACCTCGAACAAGTCGGTGCCCATCTGCTTCATGCCGGCCACAAAGTAGTTCGACATGGAATCGCGGCCGTAGAACGCCTTACCATCGTTGGGAGTGTTGGGCGTTTGGGCATCGGTCCACTCGTAGTAACGCTTCGCAACTGCGGCAATGCCCTCTTCGGTTTTCAGCTCGTCGGTGCTGGTGCCGGTGGCCTGGGCAAACGCATCCCAGTCGGTTTTGTTCAGCATCATAAGCTCGGTTGATTTAGCTGTCGGGAACAGGTACAGCGAATCGTCGCCCTGGAAGTACCCTTCCTGAACGTACGAGTCAACGTACTGGTTCAAGTCTTCCTGGGAAAAGTACTCCGTTAGGTCGGCAAGCTTGCCGTCTTTCTGCACACCGTAGGCAGTATCGGCATAAGAAGAGAACACGTCGGGCAAATCGCTTGAACCCACGGCGCCGGATGCGGAATCGGAAACGGCCTTTTCAAGGTCGGCAACCGAACCGCGGCTGTAGCCTTCGACGTAGACGCCCTTGTTCTTGCCCTCCGTTGCGTTGAATTCCGAAACCAAGTTGTCGAACGCCGTTTGCTGGGCACCGTTGTAGTAGTGCCATACCGTGATAGAAGTGGGATTGTTTGGATCAAGATCGACCTTCTTCACCTTGGAGGTTTGGCCCGCACATCCCGTGAGCGCCGCCGTTGCCAGTGCCCCGGAAAGAACCAGACCCATTACCTTACCGATCTTCGATTTCATACGCGCAACGCCCCTTCAGGCAAGCAGCGCGCTTCGCGCCGCGCACCTTGCCACGGAAAATAACATGTTTTTCCATTATGGCACGTCACCCCTCCCCCAACTGCGGCAACAGAAAAATAGTCCGCCAAGGCAGCGCAAAGAAAAAAGAAAGGGGCTTCCTTTCGGGGCCCCATAGGGTGACGCTTGCGTTCGAAGCGCTACCAAGGTTTGTTCTTGGGCAAGCAGATTGCCGTGAAAGATTCGGTAAATAGAACTTAGGTTCATGTCCGCCGGCCCAGGTAACCCAGGCGCCTTCCGACGAGTCAAATTAGGCTGAAAGCAAAGCACCCGCTCCGCAGCGTGCTTTGGACACGTGAGGAAGCGGGTGCTGAAACAAAAAGGGCTCCCATGCGGGAGCCCCGGAATGCAGCGCTTGCGTTCGAAGCGCTACCAAGGTTTGTTCTTGGGCAAGCAGATTGCCGTGAAAGATTTGGTAAATAGAACTTAGGTTCATGTCCAAATCTTGGAGCGGCAAGATGCCGCCCAAAACAAACCGACTAGCGCTTCGAGAACTGCGGGCGCTTACGAGCCTTCTTCAGGCCGTACTTCTTGCGCTCAACCATACGGGAGTCGCGCGTGAGGTAGCCAGCCTTCTTCAGGTCAGCGCGGTAGTCGCCAGCCTCGAGAAGAGCGCGAGCGATGCCGTGGCGCAGAGCGCCAGCCTGACCGGAAACGCCGCCGCCATTGCAGCGAGCGATTACGTCGAAGTGACCCTTGGTGTCGGTTACAACGAACGGAGTGGTTGCGTAGTCGAGAAGAGCCTGACGGCCGAAGAACTCAACACCTTCGCGACCGTTAACGGTTACCTTGCCGGTGCCGGGAACGATGCGAACGCGAGCAACAGCGTTCTTGCGACGGCCGGTGCCGTAATACATTGCTTCGCCTGCCATTAGTTATCCTCCATCTTGATCTCGCGGGGCTGCTGCGCTGCATGCGGATGCTCTGCGCCAGCGTAAACCTTGAGCTTCATGCCCATTGCACGACCGAGCGTGTTCTTGGGGAGCATGCCCTTAACTGCGTGCTCGATAACGCGCTCGGGATGCTTCTGCATAGCTTCCTGGAAGGTTTCGCACTTCAGGCCGCCGGGATAACCGCTGTGACGATAGTATTCCTTGCTGGTAGCCTTAACGCCAGTGATCTTGATCTTGTCAGCGTTGATGATTACGACGAAGTCGCCGGTGTCAACGTGAGGCGTGTAGGTGGGCTTGTGCTTACCCTTAAGAATGTGAGCGGCCTTCGAAGCGACGCGGCCCAGAACCTGGTCCTTTGCGTCGATGAGAAGCCATTCGCGCTCAACTTCGTTGGGCTTTGCGTAATAGGTCTTCACAGTGTTCCTCCAATAAAGTAACAAGTGTCGTTTTTCAAAAGTTGCTGCCAATCCGAGGCGCGGGATCCTACTCCGCATCTCTTCCCCACACGTGAAACGGTGCTGCCGAAAAGCTCTGGACCAGCTTGGCCGGCGCAGGGACGCTTCCCGCTAGGAAAGAGTTCGAATCGCAAGCATGTACGGGGCTTTTGAAAGCGAACTTTTGCAGTTTATCGTGCGCGCGCGACCCTCGTCAATTGGAAGCACGGCGGATTTGCCCCTTTTCACAAATATTCACGTTTTCTTCAGAGAATGACAAAAAGGGGACTGTCCCCTTTTTGTTACATCAGCGAATCGCGCTGTTCCCATAAGACCGCGGCCACGTCGCTTACCTTGGCACGGCTGCTGGCGCTGTCCGCCAAGTTGGTCATGACAGTAATAAGGTACGACGTGCCGTTTTCCTCGACGATGCCGGCATCGCACACCGCATCGTCGTCAGTCCCGTTGATCCAGCCAGCCTTGTCGTACACCACTACCGTGCTCGAAGCCTGCGTCTGCGCGTCCTTCGCTGTACCAACTTCCGTCGTTTTCAGCTTCCCCAACACAGCCCCCTGCAATTCGCGGGAAACGCTTTGGATGTTCTCGACGCCAAGCGGGTCGGAAGCCGGGTCGATTCCGCTGCGAATCATGGAAACCGTGGTGCTGGAAAACAGCTGCTTTGCCCATTGGGTTACTTCCTGGCTTGAGCTGGAAGAGCTCAAATATAAATAGGTATTCATCCACAGTTTCAGCGATTCGCGCGCCGAATAGTGCGGAAACGAGGTGTCGTCGGCAAGCGAGCTTGAAACGTTCAGGGAGGAAAGCCACGCGGAAAGCGGCTCTGCTGCCACGTTTTCGAAGGTGCGGCGCAGGTGGCGGTACGAGTTGTTGTCGGAGTTGACGATGGCGTCCTGGGCATTCGCATTCACATGGGAAATGCTGGTTTTGCCCGTTTCTATTGCCTGCTGGCAGCCGTATATCAAAACGGGTCCCTTGAACGATGAGGCACCGTAAACACGCTGGTCAAGGTTGCAAACATAGCCCTTGCCCGTTTCCGTGTTGAAGAACGCGAACCCTACCGTTTTGCCTTCGTCGGTGATGGCCGAAACGGCGTTCTGCACTTCCCTGACGCCTTCGTCGGAAAGCTGCGGAGCATAGCTAGCGTCGGCATTGGCAAGAAAGGCGCCTTGAACAACGGTGCCCGGGTCGGAAACGCCGTCGATGCTTTCAAGAGAAGGCGTGTAGTTAACCACAATCGGGGTGACAGGCTCTTCTGCCGCCTGCTCTTCTTCAGGAGCGCCAGCAGGGGTCGAACACGACTTGACCGCCATCACCAGGACCACCGCAAGGACAACCACGGAAACAACGCCCACCAGCGGCAGCGCCGTGGCAAACGGCCACGAGGAACCCTCGGCGCGGCCAGCCGCCCACGAAGAGCCCAAACCTTGGTTTCGGCGGGCTTGCGCTCCCCGCTTGACGCGCGCAGTGCTCTTGCCCAGCTGGCGGGCATGCCTGCTTCGGCGTTCGCTTGCCTGCGAAAAAGAGCGCGCAGATCCTGTATGCGCTTTGCTGGCACGCGCACCTTGGGCACACGAACGGCTGGAACGGGAAGGGTTCGCTTCCTCGCCACCATCCTTTCGCGAAGAGCGGGGTGTTGGACGGTTTCGCATGAGCGAATAGTAGCAAGCCTTCCATCCCCTATCTGGCGCAATTCGGCAAAAAGCGCACCAAGAGCGCATCAGATAAACAGGTAGCACTCGCTGGACGCTCAAATAGCTGGTTTCGTCACATGTATTTCACCAGGTCAACGCAGCGGACTATAAGAATCTAACAATACTGCACTTAGATAACCTTATAAAAGGTTACAGAACGGTACCCAATTAGCACTCTGGCTTTACGAGTGCTAAAAAGCGACTACTATAACAGTTGTCAAAAGAAACAAGGGCCGTTGCCCAGGGCATCGAAAAAGAGCCAACATACCCGGGCGCGGCAAGGAAAGAAGATGATAGTTATGTTGGCACGCAGGAACTTCTTCAATGATTTCATGAGCGATCCGTTCGATTTCGGTTTCTTCGGAACCGAGCCTGCGCCGAAGACCAACGCTTCCTTGATGAAGACCGACGTTAAGGAAACCGACAAGGCTTACGAACTCGATGTAGACTTGCCTGGCTTCGAAAAGGAAAACGTTGAGGTAGAGCTCAACGAGGGTTACCTCACCATTAACGCCCACACCAAGGATGAAAAGGAAGACAAGGACGAAGAAGGCACCTTCCTCCGCAAAGAGCGCTTCGTTGGTTCGTGCCGTCGTAGCTTCTACGTAGGCGAAGACGTTTCCGAAGACGACATTTCCGCTAAGTTCGAAAACGGCATCTTGAAGATCAACGTCCCCAAGAAGGAATTGCCCAAGCCTGAAGATCGCAAGCGCCTCATCGCCATCGACTAATTGCGTGCCTCTTTCCTAACGCAATCACTCGAACCGCATAGCACGGCGCCAAAAGCCCCAGCACCCGCTGGGGCTTTTCTTGTATAGGCAGGTATTTCCCGTATACTAAGTTAAAGGCGAAGGTCAGATGCACGGCTTTTGCAACCCCGTTTGCGAAAAGCGTCGCTTTGCCCTTCGCAGCCTGCGAGGCAAGGGGCCGCCATGTCGTACATCGAATTCAACAACGTTGTTAAGCAGTACGGGTCGGGTGCGGCCGAAATCAGGGCGCTTGACGGGGCCTCGTTTTCCGTCGAAAAGGGCGAGCTGGCCGTTATCCTAGGCGCATCGGGCGCAGGCAAAACCACCGCTTTGAATATTCTGGGTGGCATGGATTCCGCCACCAGCGGAAACGTCTTCATCGACGGGCAAGACATCGCCTGCAGCACCGAAGCGCAGTTGGTCGAATACCGCCGCGCCGCGGTCGGCTTCGTGTTCCAGTTCTACAATCTGGTGCCCAACCTTACCGCTTTGGAAAACGTGGAGCTGGCTTCGCAGATTTGCCCCGATTCGCTTGATGCCGCCGAAACACTGCGCAACGTCGGCTTGGGAAAACGCCTTGACAACTTCCCCGCCCAACTTTCCGGCGGCGAGCAGCAGCGTGTGGCCATTGCCCGCGCGCTGGCAAAGAACCCCAAGCTTCTTTTATGCGACGAACCCACCGGCGCACTCGACTACCGCACCGGCAAGCAGATTCTGCAGCTACTGCAAGACACCTGCCGTACGTCGCGCATCACCGCGCTAATCATCACGCACAACGCCGCGCTGGCGCCCATGGCCGACCGCGTTATCCGTATGAACAGCGGCCGCGTAACCAGCATCGAAGTGAACGACCACCCCGTGCCCATCGCAGAAATCGAATGGTAGGCACTCATGGCCAGGGCATTTCGGAAAGACACACTGCGCACCATCGCCAACAGCAAGAAGCGCTTCATTTCCATCCTGGTTATCTGCGCGCTGGGGGTAACCATGGTGTGCGGGCTGCGCGCTTCCTGCGTTGACCTGCGCAATTCCGCCGATGCATTCTTCACCGAGCAAGGGCTCTACGATGCCTGTGTGCAGTCGACGTTGGGGCTTACCGAAGAAGACGTTTCAGCCATCTGCGCCCTTGACGATGTTGCAGACGCAGAAGGCACGTGGGAGGAAACCACGTACACGCCGCTGGGGCAAAAACGGGCAAGCGTGGGCGTGAAGGCGCTTTCCCAGCGCGGGTTCAACATGCCGAAGGTAGTGCAGGGCACGCTTCCCACCAGCGAAAACGAAGTTGCGGTAACGGAAAACTACCTTACCGATTCGGGGCTTTCCTTAGGCGATACCGTAACCCTTGAACCTGCCGGCACCGAAGTATTCAAACGCGCAGAGTACACCATCACTGCCAGCGTCATAGACCCGACCGAGCTCACCAACCCCAACGGATCCATCGCCGTGCGCGCCAGCGCTTCGCCCGATTACTCGTTCTTCGTAACGCCCGACGCCGTTTGCGCCGAAGCGTTCACCGCAGTATACGTACGCGCCAACAGCGCAGCGAAAAGCTTCACCCCCGAATACGCCGCAGTGCTCGATAACCTTACCGAAGAATTGGAAGGCATAAAGGAACAGCGCGAGGAAGCCCGCACCCAAAGCATCCGCCAAGAAGCGCTTGATCAGATTGCGGAAGCGGAGCGCGATACGGACTCCCAGCTAGCCGATGCCCAGCAGAAGATCGACAGTGCGCAGGGCACGCTCGACAGCGGCAAGGCGGAGCTTTCCGCCAACAAGAAGAAGCTTGCCGCAAACGAAAGCACGCTGAGCCAGTCAGAACAGCAGCTTCGTCAACAGGAGCAGCAGCTTGAAAGCGCGCAGGCCCAGATCGACGAGGGCTACCGCAGCATTGCCGCCGCTCAAAAGCAGCTTGACCAAGGCCGCGCTCAGGCGAATGCCAGCTGCGACGATGCCGCCGCGCAGGTGAAGGCCGCTCTTGCAGCAGGCGCGCTTACCGAAGAAGAGGCAGCAGCGCAGCTTGCCGCCATCGAAGCGCAGCGCGCGCAAACTTTGGGCGAACTGGACGCACGGGCAAAGCAGCTTGCCGCCGCAAAGCAAGAGCTTGATACCCAAGCAGGCCAGGTGAGCGCAGGCAAGAAGGCCATCGCCCAAGGCTGGTCGCAGCTTTCCAGCGGCAAACAACAGCTGCAGCAGGGCAAACGCCAGCTTTCCGCAGCGCAGGAGCAGCTTGCACAAGGACAATCTGAGCTGAACGAGCAGCGCTCGCAGTTCGAAAACAGCAAGGCTGAAGCCCAGGCGAAGTTCGAGGACGCCCGCAACGAGGCGAACTCCCTTGAAAGCGCCCGCTGGTACGTGCAAACGCGCGAATCGAATGCCGGCTATGCCAGCGTGGAATCGGATGCTTCTTCCATCGAGGCAATAGGCCTGGTATTCCCCGCGGTGTTCATTGTGGTGGCGGTGCTTATTGCGCTTACCACCATCACCCGCCTGGTTGAAGAGGAACGCGGGCTTATCGGCACCTACAAATCGCTGGGATATTCAAATGGCGCCATTCTGGGCAAATACCTGTTCTATGCACTTTCCGCCTGCCTTTTGGGCGGCATCGTGGGCGAGTTCTGCGGGTTCGTGCTGTTCCCCGCATTTTTGTTCACGGTGTTCCAGATGATGTACCTGCTGCCCACCTACTTGCTTTCGTTCGATACTCCCTACGGCATCGGCAGCTTGCTTTTCTTCTTCGCCGGCATCGTGGGTGCCGCCGTGTTCGCCTGCCGCGCCGAGCTAAAGCAAACGCCCGCCACACTCATGCGCCCGAAAGCGCCCCGCTCGGGTTCGCGCATCCTGCTGGAGCGCATTCCCTTCATTTGGAAGCGCTTGGCGTTCTTGGACAAGGTTACGGCACGCAACCTGCTGCGCTACAAGAAGCGCTTCTTCATGACAGTGTTCGGCATCATGGGCTGTATGGCCCTGCTCATCTGCGGTTTCGCCATCAAGGATTCAGTCCATGCGCTTTCGCCGATGCAGTATGGCACCATCTACCGCTACGATGCGCTGGCAATCACCACCACCGACAACTTCAGCGCGTGCGAAACCCTGCTCGAAGAGAGCAACGAGGTTTCCCAACTTCAGGAAGTTGCCGTCGATTCCGTGACGCTTACCGCCAACGACGACGATGAAGCACTTCAGCTGTTCGTGCTGCCCGACGATGCCGATTTAAGCTCGTACGTCACACTCAAAGACGGAAGCGATGCACTTTCCCTTTCGAACGACGGCATGGTGCTTACCCGCAACGCCGCCGAGCTTTTAGGTGTTGGCGCGGGCGATACGGTGCACCTGAAAACCAGCAGTTTGGACGAGGCGTCGGTGCCACTTGCCAGCGTGGCAGACAACTATCTGGGCAACGCCGCATATCTGACGCAAAGTGCCTACCAGCAACTTTTCGGGAACGATGTGCAGCCGAACGGCTTCTACCTTTTGCTTTCCGGCACCGACGATGAAAAGGAAGCGTTCGCCGACACGTTGGCAGAAAACAGCGACTTCCTTTCCGTTTCCAGCACACAGCAGATGAACGACGAGTTCGCGCAGTCGTTCGACCTGATAAACGCCATCGTATACGTCATCGTCCTGTTGGCGGCGGCGCTGGCGTTCGTGGTGCTGTTCACGCTTTCCACCACGAACATATCCGAGCGCACACGCGAACTGGCCACCATCAAGGTGCTGGGATTCCGCAAGCGCGAAGTAAACCACTATGTGAACAAGGAAACGGTGCTGCTTACCGCCATCGGCATGGTGCTGGGCATTCCCGCAGGCTACGCCTTCAGCCATATGCTCACCTACGTGCTGAAAATGCCCTCTATCTACTTCGCCGTCACCATCGAACCAATAAGCTACGTATATGCCTGTGCGCTGACGCTGCTGTTCGCCTTCATCGTTGCGCTGCTTTCCAACCGTTCGCTAGCGAAGATCAACATGATCGAAGCGCTGAAGAGCATCGAGTAGAGTTGGCCCCAGCTGGCCGTAGAATCACTCGTTTTGGTCGTCGTTGGGGCGATTGGGTTTGCGCCGCGGGTTGAAGTGGTGGCTCAGAGCATCGCCCAACAGGCGCAGCTTCACGATGGCATACGCCGTAACCGCACACGCAAAAATAAAGATGGGGATACGAACCAAATTGTCGGCCCAGGTGATAATGACGCCGCAGGCAGCCAGAAGCGCCGTCCACGCCCACATGATAAGCACCGTAGCGCGCTGACTGAAGCCCGCACGCATCAGGCGATGGTGGATGTGCCCCTTGTCGGCTTCGTCGATAGGACGATGCTCGCGCTTGCGGCGCACAATGGCAAAGAACGTATCAAGAATGGGAACGCCCGCAGCCAGAATGGGGACCAGCAACGAAACGAACAAGGCGGAACGCGCTACCGCGAACAGCGAGATGATGCCCAGTGAAAAGCCCAGCAACAAAGCGCCGGAATCTCCCATGAAGATGGAAGCCGGGAAGAAGTTCGACTTCAAGAAGCCGATGCAGGCGCCCACCAAAATAACGCTGAACAGGGCCGCATCAAGGCGACCGGTATGGATGGCGAACATCAAAATGGTTATGGCGGAAATGCCCGTAATGCCCGAAGCCAGGCCATCCAAGCCATCGATCAGGTTGATAACGTTGGCGAAAGCAACCAGGTAGAACACGGTAAGCGGATAAGCCACCCAGCCGAACTCAATGAAGCCTTCGCCCACAGGGTTGTGAATGCTGGAGAACAGCAGGCCCGAGCCGGCAACAATGCAGGCAGCAACAATCTGGCCAGCCATTTTGGCTTTAGGGCTCAGATCGACCACATCGTCTACCGCGCCAACCAAAAACATCAGAACCACGCCAGCGAGCACGCCCCAGTAATTCACATCGATGCCGCCATAGTCGATGAAGGGGTTTTTCCACCCGAAAGCACCAACGCCAACAGCGGCAACGGCCAAAGCCGCCAAGATGCCGCCGAAAATGGCAACACCGCCCATGCGGGGGATGGGCAGCATGTTCACGCGTCGTGCGCTGGGATAGTCGATAGCATCAAGCTTGATGGCAAGCTTGCGGGCAAGGGGGGTAAGGGCGATGGTTACCACTGCGGCAACAACGAAGAGAACGCCGTATTCGAACCAGTCCATGCGCTCCCCTCTTTCCTCGAAAATGTTAAATAACGCGGCCGAGCCAGCACACGCCAAAAGCCAATTATATACCGAAGGGGTACCACTCCCGTACCACACCTGTGCCATCACCACTGCAGCGCCATTACCCCACCGCCGCCGTATCGCAGGACGAGGCTGCTCTTCGACTGCAAAAAGCACTCCATTTCGACACAGTTTTGCAGCCTTTGTGGAGAGCGGCGGCCAAAACGTGTAAGTACCTTGTACGTCCCAAGCACCAGCATATTCGGCGCAACTGCATTGTGTAGAATGAGCGGGTTGAAATCCGTAGATCAAAAGAAGGTGCTCGTGTCACACAGCCCCGCGATAAGCGTCATCATTCCCGTTTACAACGTAGAGTCCTGGCTGCGCCGCGCCGTTGGTTCGCTGCAGAACCAAACGTGCACCAGCTACGAGATTCTTTTGGTAGACGACGGAAGCACCGATGGCAGCGGAGACTTGTGCGACAAGCTTGCCGATGACGATGTGCGCATCCGCGTAATCCACCAGGAAAACCAGGGCGCTGCCGCTGCCCGCAATGCCGCCATGGAAATTGCCCGCGGCGACTATCTGTACTTCATGGACGGCGACGACTGGTGCGACCGCACCATGTTGAAGGACATGTACCGCGTGGCATCGGAAAACGACCTTGACCTGCTTATCACCGGCTTCACCATCGACACTTACTACGACGACGAGGGCAAGTACTACCGCGAACTGCGTAACGCGCCCAACCGCATCTTCGAATCGCAGGATGAGTTCCGCAAAAACGCCTGCCAGCTGTTTGACGCCCAACTTCTGTACGCGCCTTGGAACAAGCTGTACCGCCGTTCCTACCTGAACGAAAAGAACATCCGCTTCCCCGGCACGTTCTGGGACGATTTGCCCTTCAACCTTGACGTTATGCGCGATGTGGAACGCGTGGGCTGCCTTGACGGCCACTACTACCACTTCCTGCGCGCCCGCGCCGAAAGCGAGAACACCAAGTACCGCCCCGACATGTACGACAAGCGCGAAGAAGAGCATCGTTGGATGAACGAGCTGTACGCGTACTGGAACCTGGACTCCCCTGAAATCGAAGAGTTCCTGGCACGCCGTTACGCCGAGCGCTTGGTTGGCTGCATCGAAAACGTAACCAACTGCAACTGTACGCTTTCAAAAGAGGAAAAGCGCGCCGCCATCAAACAGATGATTTCCACCCCGCACGCCCGCGAGGCGCTGAAGAAAGCGCACCCCCGCACCAAGATGATGAGCGTAGTGCTGGCACCCCTGCGCCTGGGCAGCGTAACGCTGACCATGACCGAAAGCGAATTCATAAGCTGGGTACGCCAAAACAGCACCAACCTCTTCGCCCGCCTCAAAGCCAACCGCTAAAGAAAGCCCGCCTATGCGGGCTTTCTTCTTCTCAGCACAAGGAATTACGACACAAGCGCATCAGCCAAGAGCAGTTCGTGAAGCAACCCGGATGCTCACCGTGATCGGCTGCGCGCATTTTCCGGTTCCGCTGCGTGTCCGCGCAAGGGGCCGGGGCCCGAGGCTGCGAATGCCACTCTGAACGCCTTCCCCCAGCTGATTCGCGAAAGCGAATCTTCTTCAAAAGCATGAAGCAGCGAGCGCATGAGAAAGGGCCCGCATAGCGGACCCTTTCGAACAGCGGAGCGGGTGGCTTGAGCCGAGCTGAGCCTTGCGGCCCCGCGGGAGCTTCAGCAACACCTACTTGAACAAAAGCACGCAGCCGATCACGGTGAGCAGAACGTAGGTGAACTTCACGAACTGCTCTTGGCTGATGCGCTTTTGGATAAGGCCGCCCAACCAGGTCGCCAGAATCAGCAGCGGGATGCACACCGCAAGCGTAAGCAGCCCGTCACCCCCAAGGCTGCCGCCCTGAATGCCGTAGAACGCATACGCCCCGTTCAAGAATACCCAGGTCATAGTGGTGGTTGCACGGAACGCTTCCTTGCCCTTGATCTTCTGCAGCGCATAGATGGCCAAGAAAGAGCCGCCGGAAACGAACATGCCCTGAATAAGGCCCGCAATGGCAAGGATGACGTAGAGCAACCAATCAGGCAGAAGCTTGTCTTCCTTGCTGAAGAACAAGCCGCGAATGGCAATAACCAGCACCGCAACGCCATACACCTTGGAAAGGATGCTCAGCGGCGCGATGGTGTTCACCCACGCGCCAATGGCCATGAAGATTGCCATGATCAGGCACATCTTCGCCCATTCCTTCCACACCACATGCTTGATGCCTGTGAAGGCGATGAGCACGCTGGCAATGAAGCCGGTGCAGTTCAGCACCACAATGGATTCCTGGTGGCCGATGGTTGCCATACCCACCGGCATGGCAAAGATGTTACCGGCAAACCCCGTGATGCCGTTTATCAGATAGGCGAAGAAAAACGTGCCCCAAAACAGGTACCTCTCCATGTGCGTCCCCTTTATTCCCTGCGCACCCCTTTACGCGCAGTTATGAATACGAGGGTCACTTTACTCTTGTGAGGTAAACAGTGCAAAGAAGCGGTCGATGATGGTTTTCTCGGTCTGCTCTTCTTCCGTGGCGGGTGTCGTGCCCTCATCGTCCGGCTCGTCCACACCGCTTATCACGTACACGAATTGGACGGAATCGACGTTGGTGTTGCTAGGCACCACAAAGGAATGGGGCGTGAAGTCCTGGCCCAGCTTTTCGTCGATGGCGTCCTGCAGCTGGTCGATGATCTTCTGGTCCATGCCGTTGGTGCTGCTTGCCAGTTCCGCCGAGCCATGGGAAAGCTCGCTTGCGCCCGACGCCACCTGGGCGGTTGCATCCGATACGCTGTTGGCCCCGCTGGCAACCTGCGCCGCCCCGCTTTGCAGCTCCGCCGCGCTGCTTGCCGCGCTGTCCGCGCCGTCAAGATAGGCCGAAAGCCCGTCACCGAAGCCGGAAGCGCCCGTTGGCAGCGCCGCGCTTTCGCTTGCCAGGGAGTCGATACCCGAGGCAAGCTTCGCATAGTTCTGCTGCACGCCGCTTAGCGCCTGATAGGCACCGGAGGCACCAGCGGTTTGCGCCATAGCCTGAGCCGCCTGGTCCATGGCGGAAACCGCATCGGAAACCTTCTGCAGGTTTTCTGCAGTTGGGTTTGCCTGATACGTTGCCAGAGCCGTTTTGGCGGCCTGCGCTGCTGATGCGTACGCGTTCTGCGCCGCCGTTGCCTTGCCTGCCGCCGAAGCGTACTGGCTCGCCTGCTCTTTCAGCCCCTGTTGGAAGGAGTCGCTGCCCGCCTTCACGCTGGCAATGCCCTGCACTGTGCCCTCGATGCCGGCACTCACTTTGCTCCAGCCCTGCGCTACCACTTTGCCCGAAGACGAAAGCTTGTCGAGCCCGGCAACCGCCGCATCGACCCCTTGGGAAAGCTGGCTGGCACCGTCAGCCAAGCTCGATGCCCCGCTGGCAACCTGCGATGCGCCGTCGAACAGGTCCGACGCCCCGCCCGAAAGCTTCGATGTAGCCTGCTCCAATTCACTGGTGGCACTGGAAAGCTCGGAGGTGTCTTCGCTTGCCAAGTCAACCGCCATGGAAAGCGGCATGCCCGCAATCTGCCAGCCATCGTACGAGAAGTTGCGGGCAACACCGGTTATCTCGAACGTGGCGCCCTCACCGGGAAGAACAAGGCATGTTGCCACCTCGTTGCTGCCGGAATGCGCCACGGTGGCATCGCCCGCATCGGCAATGGCAAACGTTTCCTGCGAAAACGTTCCCTGCGCCTGCAGCACATAGCTGTCGGCGAAATCGGATGCGTCTGCGCCCTGCGCAGGTTGCACGTCCAGCACCACCTTCAACAGGCCGTTCGCCCCGGAAAGCTCGGAGGCAGATGTCTCCTTGCCGTTAAGGTAGTACTTCACGCTCACGTTCCAGGGCAGCTGCGTGGAAGCGTCCATGGTGCCCTGGTAGTAGAACGGCACGCCCGCCGTCGTGTTCACCGAAACCGCGCCGCCCGTTTGCTCAAGCGCATCGGACGTGGTGAGGTTTTCCACCTGCTGGTAGTTGGCGGGGTCTTCTACGTGCTCGGCGTTTTCGGAATCGAAGACGTTTACCACGTACACGCCTTCGGTGCTGCCAGAAGGCGAGGCTTTCGCGTACACGATTTCGTCTTTCGCCTGGCCATCTGCCGCATAGGCGCAAGCAGGTGCCACCGCATACGCCCCCAAGCTCGCCGCCAGGGCAACCGACGCTGCCGTCTTTCCGAATTTGCTTGTTTTCTCATTCATGGGGAAACTCCTTATAGGAAGAAAAGGTTCAAAACATTCGCTTACGCAGTTATGCCGAAGCATGTGCCGCGTCGGGCCCACCGCTTTTCCCGCCGTTCTTCAGCACCTTGAGCCCGAAGGTGGTGCGGCAGATAAGCCCGTCGAACGTGCGGAACAACCACGGCAGGAACACGAACATCATCAGCATGGCAAGGAAGGCACCGCGACCGATAAGCACGCCCAGCTGGCTGATCACACCATTCGAAGCGATAACCCACACCGCCACGCCGGCGAACATCAGGATCGAAGAAGAGGTGAGGATGGTAAGGCCCGCATGCTTCACCGCGCTGCGCGCCGCTTCCGAAGGCGGATACAGCGCACGCCGCTCGAAGTACTCGCGCGCATAGATGATGGCATAGTCCACCGCGGCGCCCAGCTGCACCGCGTCGATCACCAAATAGCCGATGTAGTTTAGGTGCTCGCCCAAGAAATACGGGATGGCCAGGTTCACCCAAATGGAAACCTCGATAGCAATAAGGATCAAGAACGGCAAGGAAATGCTGCGGAACATCAGCGCCAATACGATGCCGATGGCAAGCATGCTGAACAACTTGACGCGATTCGAGTCCTCGTGGCAGATATCGCGCAAGTCGTAGGTTGAAACGTCGTTGCCAACCAGCCGATAGTCACTGCCGTAGTACTGCTGTGCCGTGTTGCGAACGGTTTCCACCAGGGAAAACGCCTTGTCCGACCCCGTTGCGGCATCGATGGTTACCACCATGCGCGACCAACCGTTCGAAACCACCTGCGAAAGGGTATCTTCAGGAACCACCGCCGTGGGAAGTGCGCGCCCCGCCACCGTGATGCACGAGGTAACGCCGGTAATGCCGTCGGTTTCCTGCAGCGCGTCAAGCAGGCCCTGTTCTTCGGCCCAATGGCCTTCGGGCACCATGACAACCCAGGTCTGCGATTCGCCGAACGCATCGTTCACGCGCGCCGATTCCTGACCCAGCTGGCTTTCGGGCGTGTTGAAGTCGGAAGAGCCGTATTGGAAGTCGGTACGCCCTTCGCCCAAGTACGCAGGCACGGCAACCAGGATCACGATTACCGCCATGGGAACCATCAGCTGCTGGCACAGGCGGGCGAACTTATCGAACGGCGGAATGAGGAACTTGTGGCGAGTGGCGTCAAGCGGGCGCAAGCTCATCAGGATCAAACACGGCATAAGGAACATGACCGTGAAGAACGAGAACACGATGCCCTTCGCCAACGCAATTCCCATGTCAACGCCGATACCGAAGCGCATCACCGTCAGCGAAAGGAAGCCGAAAAACGTTACCGCTGCGCTGGAGAGTACCACTGAAAAGCCGCGCTTCATGGCATGCGCCATGGCAACTTCAGGGTCGGAGTATTCGCGTTGACAGCGGCGGAACGTGTGCAAAAGCACGATGGCGTAGTCCATCGAAACCGCCAACTGCAAAATGGCGCCGCAAATTTGGCTGACGAACGATATTTCCCCGCGCACGATATTCGTGCCCATGTTCAGCACGATGGCAATGCCGATAACGGTGAGGAATATCACCGGCTCGAACCAAGAATGCGAGGTAAGCAGCAGGATAATCGTGATAATCAGAACGCCCACCAGCAAGATCAGCGAAACCTCGGTTGCAGTGGACTGCTGAGCGCTTGCCGTGTTCACCGCATCGCCCGAAAGCGAAACCTGGGCAGCACCTGCCTGCTCGCAGGTGCTACGGATCTGGCTTACCGCGCTTTTGCCCTTACCCGAATCAACCGCCATCTGGAACAGATAGCCGTCATCGGTCTTCCACTTTGAGACCACATCGGAGCTTTGCAGGGCAGTAGGGGTCCGCGTGTCTACGCTGGTGCCCAGCCACATCACATCGCTCACGCCGTCGATTTCACCCAGGGAACTTGAAAGCGCATCGGCGGTTGCCAGGTCGATGCCTTCCACGTAGGCGCGCGCGTTGGGCGTGGCGCTGTCGAAAGCGCTTTCCATATCGTTCAGCGCAATTACCGACTCGGCATCCTCGGGCAGGTAGTCGGTCATGGAGTAGTTCACCTTCACCTGCGGAATGCAGAGCGCGCACGCTATGGCAAGCAGCGCGAAAACCACGACAACTGCTTTTCGTCGTCGCAGGAACGCCTCACAGAACTTGAGCATTCTGCTTCCCCCTTCGTAGATTGCTTTCTGCCGTTGTTTTTCATCACATGTCGATTAACATACAAGTATCGAAGAATTTTCCTCAAGGACAATAAGCAATCAATGCGGCGGTTGTCGGGTATTCGACACCTGAGCACTTATCTGTAAAAGAAAGCGACCCTCATGAAAGAAACCTCTTCGCGTGCACTCCCGGAACAGCTTTTCGACGGCACCGGGCTTGACCGGCGCACGCGACGCGCGCGCGAAGCGCTGATGAGGGCGCTTATTGCGCTGTTGCAGGAAAAGCCTCTTACCGCCATAACCGTCACCGAGCTCACCACGCTTGCCGATGTGAACCGCGCCACGTTCTACACGCACTACCAGGACATTTTCGACATGTACGAGCACCTGCAGGATTACTTATGCCAAACATGCCGTGCCATGGTTGACACCCGCGGCGAAGAGCTGGCGCATGGGCAATATCGCGGGCTCATTGGCGACATCTACCATTACCTTGACGAAAACGAAGAGATTTCCAACATCGTGTTCTCGAAAGACGGCGACAATTCGTTCTTCACCGCCATTCTTGCCGTGATACGCGAAGCCTGCATGCGCAACGCCGATGTGTTCAACACCATTTCCGGTCAATTGAAAGCGCGCGGACTTGTTGGGCCGGACGTGGAACAGGCATGCCAAACGGTGTGCAACTACCAGTTCGACTTCATCGCCGGCGGAGCGGTAAGCGTTTTGCAGGGATGGATACTGGGCGGACGCAAGGAAAGCGTGGAGCTTATGATTGCCGTTACGAACAACAGTATCAAAAGCTTGAACCCCGATGGCGACTATCGCAAGGTTGCCGCCGTGGCGGAGCAGCTGCTGCCGAAGCAGGCAGAGTAGGCGCAAGCGGGCGCAGCGTGCTTTCGCTTCGTTCGCTGCCAAGAGCCAGAAGCCGCGCCTTCCGTTGCTTCTTATATGATCCACGCATTTGCGCTACACTTAGGCGAATTTGTTCTCACTATATATAAGTAAGCAAAGGGCACCGCAACGCGTTTGCCGCACTGGAACGCCGCCGCGCAAAGCCCCTTTCCGAACCCTCACGATAGGCGTGATGATCAATGGATAAGCAAGCACTCGATACCACCCTCGCAAGCATCTTCGCCAGCGACGATCTGCTGCGAGACGAACCCCTTTCCAAGCACACCACGTTCCGTTGCGGCGGCCCCGCAACGTTTTTCGTGCGCGCCAGCGAAGCATCTGACGTAGCTGCCGCCATCGAAGCCGCCAAGAAGAACGGCGCACCTTGGTGGGTAATCGGCTGCGGAAGCGACTTGCTCATTTCCGATGCGGGCCTGCCGGGAGTCGTTATCGAAATTGGCCAGCGCATGGCGCGTATTTCTGTGGAGGGCAGCGTCATCAAAGCACAGGCGGGCGCCACCAACGAAGCCGTTGCCCATGCTGCGCTCGATGCGGGCCTTGCCGGATACGAGTTTGCCAGCGGCATCCCCGGCTCAATCGGCGGAGCGGCCATTATGAACGCAGGCGCCTACGACGGCGAGTTCAAAGACGTGGCAGTATCGGTTACTTGTCTGTTCCCCGATGGGCAGGTGCGCGAAGTTCCCGCCGCCGAAGCCAACTGGGGCTACCGCCACAGCATGATGAGCGATAAGGGGCTTATTGTTTTGAGCGCCACCCTGCAGCTTGCGCCTGGCAACCCCGAGGAAATTCGTGCGAAGATGGACGATTTGGCCCAACGCCGTTCGTCCAAGCAGCCGCTGGAAATGGCCAGCGCCGGCAGCACGTTCAAGCGCCCTGAAGGATACTTCGCCGGCAAGCTGATTCAGGATGCCGGCATGCAGGGCCATTCGGTGGGCGATGCCCAGGTTTCCACCAAGCACGCCGGCTTCGTGGTGAACACGGGCAGCGCAAGCGCTTCCGATGTTCTGCAGGTTATCCGCGATGTTCAAGCCGCCGTAAAAGAGCAGTTCGGCGTAACGCTTGAAACCGAAGTGCGCATGTGGGGCTTTTAAGGCACGAATCTAAACGACGGCTTGACGGCGCGCGAGCCAGGCCAAATTCTCGCCAAGGCTGCATCGCAGCCGCCGCAGCCTTGCAAGCCGGCGCCGCCAGCATCGGCAATGTCCCGCGCATGCCAACAATCGGCACTCCAGCGTTTTGCTGCCGGGCCTGCGCCTGCCGTCCGCGCTAGCAGAGAGCTATCGCCACCAACCAAGCCAACGTGCCGAGCCGGGCATAGTCCGAAATCCACGAAGGGCACCCTCCTGCAGTGCGGGAGGGTGCCCTTTGTTTTGCTTCTTTGCATAGGAACCAAGGCTGGTTCACAAGCCTGCATCAGCCGATGTTGCGCCGGAGCCTTTTGCCAGGCCCGAGCCCTGCCAAACCCCAGTTTCCGTCAACGCTTGGCTATCATGCTTTCAGCCAAGCCCCAAGCACTACAGGGAAGGCTGGTCGAACTTCGGCTTCATGCTGCCGTCTTCCGGGCGGTTGAACAGCGTTTCCTCGCCGCAGTCCTTGCACGTGCCCACCAAAACCTTACGCGGCATGAACGTCAGCACCAAATAGGCAATGGCAAAGGCGATAGAGAAGTACGGCATCACGAAGGCGATGGCAACGATCACAACCGCCGTAACAACATGCACGTACCACTTGCTGGGAATACGGCGCTTTTCAGCGGTGTACTCGAAGTTCGTTCCGCCGCAATAAGGGCAGATGATCTCAGGTTCCGCGTTCTTCTTCTTTTTATTGGGGTTGGTTTTCTGGTTCTTGTTCTTGGAACTCATCAAGCATCCCTCCGTTTACTTCGCCCGCATGGCAAGCATGCCGGGCGCCCCTCTCTTATGCCCTTGCGGCCTCCCCTCAGGCCGGCGCCATTTTCGCACGCCAAAGGACATTTCGCTTTCGCTTTGCCAGGCGGCAACATTGACGTCAAGGACGTTTGATTCTCTCAATGTTCCTTAGAATACCACCCGCTGGCAGCGCTACCCGCCCTGCAGCGCCATTCGTTACCTATCCATACCCGTAAGAAATGAATTCATAGAAATTGAATGAAAATGGCGAATGAATCTGTTCAATTTCGTCCAACTTCTGGCCTTTTCCTCGTATCATAGCCTGCAGCTATCAATTTCCCATTCGAAATGAATACTAGGCAAATCAAGCGAACATGTTCGGTATTTTCGCGAAGAGTAGAGTACACAGACGCTGCGCACAAAGCGCGGCGGACTCTACGAATCCAAGGCGTCATAGTGGGCCAGAGGGAGGCTCCTTGCAGGGGAAACCGTCTTCGTTTCAAACGAGCCGAATACCCGTAAAAGAATGTAAGGAGAACGAATTGTCTGCAGCAGCAGAAAAGGTCAAGCACTATGGCTTTGCACTGGCAACGGTGTACATGTGCTACTTCACCTATGGCATCCAGGCGCTGATCCTGAGCCAGAACAAGGTTAACTTCTACACCCAGTGGGGCATCACTGACCCCACCGCAGGTTCCGCGGCGGTTTCCATGGCCATCGCCGCCATGGGCTTCGGCAAGCTGGTAAGTGTGTGGATCGGCGGCGAGCTCTCCGACCGCGTAGGCCGCAAGAAGTTCGCAGTTGCCGGCGCCGTTGCTTACATCATCTGCTTCACCATGATGCTGTTGGTTACCGATGCCACCGCCTGCTACGTTGCCGCGTTCCTTTCCGGCGTTGCAACCTCTGGCTTCTGGGACGCTGCCCTGTACCCTGCCGCACAGGAGGCAGAGCCCAAGTACGCCGCATCCGGCGTTATCGGCATCAAGGCCGCCGTTTCCGTTATGGGCGTGATCTACCCCATCTTCGTTGCTGCATTCAGCGCACCCCACATCTGGCACGTTAACATCTACCTGCCTATCGCCCTTTCCGTGGTTTGCCTGATCATGACCATCATCACGCCGTTCCGCTACGACGACGAGCGCGCCACCAAAGCCGCAGGCGATGGCGGCATGGACGAGGCTCAGGCCGAAATCCAGGCAGCCAAGGACGCAATGCTGCAGAAGCCTGGCGTCCTGGTTCAGATCTTCACTCTGGTTATGGCGTTCATCTGCATGTTCATCATGTACGGCGCTCAGCAGTACACCAAGGCATTCGGCATGGCCAACCTCGGTCTGGACGAAATGGGCGGCGCTGCTCTGGCCTCCATCTACACCGTCGGCTCCATCACCGCCGTGTTCTTCTGGGCTGTTGTCATGGGCAAGCTGCGCTGGAACCCGCTGAAGGTTCTGCTGATCGACTTCGCCTTCTCCGCTTTGGCACTGGTTATGGTGCTGGTAATTCCCAACGTTGCCGTTGTCTACGTTGCCATTGCCCTGCTCGGCTTCTTCGCCGCCGGCGGCGCGCTGCAGACCGGCTTGGTTGTTCGCCAGAACTATTGCCCCGGTCCTAAGGGTCGCAACACCGGAATGTACATGACCTTCATGGGCGTAGGCGCAACCTTCCTGCCCTTCATCGTTGGCGCCATGACCACCGCGATGGGCGAAACCGGCGCACTGTACACCATGATGGGCCTGTTGCTTGCGGCTTCCATCATCGGCCTTCTGTTCTGCATCTACCTTGCTGCCCAGTCCAAGAAGCTCTTCGGCTACGGCATCAACCGCAAGATGGACTAGCACAAAACAGAGCTCGGATCCCGAAAGGGCGCTCGGCATAACGCCGGCGCCCTTTTCTTTTTCCACCGCAAAGCGAAGCGCGCCCAGACGGCGAGCGCTTCAGCCATAGGCCTTCCGCACGTCCCCACCATGGGCCTCAACACGGGGAGCCCAACTCGTTCGCCGATTCAGCCGCGATGGCCCAATACATTAGCCACCCGTAGCAGGCCTGACCCGACGCGCCTACCGATGCCAACCACTATGGAGCGCCCGCCCAACACGCCCGCCGATGCCAACGCGCGGCGGCAGCGGGCTTAGCCAATCTCCCACGGCATTCACGCGTACTGCGGTTAACTTTCTTGTAGAATGGGGCGAAATCGCTAAACCCAACAAGGTGGTACGCAATGACCAACGCGCAGGATCCTTCCCTCAACAACGCAGACTCCTTCACCGCTCGCATTCAGGCGCTGGCGGCAGAAGTTGAGCCGTACGTTATCGAGAAAAGACGCTACTTCCACGCCCACCCCGAGCTTTCCGCTCATGAATTCGAAACCACCAAGGCCTTGGCCGCCGAGTTGGATGCCATGGACATCTCCTACATCCGGCCAGGCGAAACGGGAATCATCGCCACCATTCGCGGCGAAGCGCCCGGCGCCTACGACGAAGCGGGCAAGCCGCATCACCGCCTGGCCCTGCGCACCGATATCGACGCTCTTCCGGTAACCGAGCAGACTGGCGCCGCCTTCGCCTCCCAGAACGAGGGCGTCATGCACGCCTGCGGCCACGACTGTCACATGGCCATGATGCTGGGCGCCGTGCGCATGTTAAATGAGCTGCGAAGCGAACTGAAAGGCGAGGTGCGCATCATATTCCAACCCGCCGAGGAAATCTCCATCGGTTCGCGCATGATGATGAAGGCAGGCGCCCTCGACGGCGTCGAGTCCATTTACGGCGCACACATCTGGAGCGAAGTCGAAGCGGGCACCATTTCCGCCGAAGCCGGCCCGCGCATGGCCAACTGCGACTGGTTCCGCATCGACATCAGCGGCGCCAGCGCGCACGGCGCCATGCCCCACAAGGGAGTCGACGCCATTGTGGTGGGCGCGGCCATCATCGAAGCGCTGCAGGTTATCGTGAGCCGCGACGTTTCGCCCTTCGACCCCGCCGTTATCACCATCGGCGAATTCCACGGCGGCGTAGCGCGCAACATCATGGCCGGTACCGCCTACCTTACGGGAACCATCCGCTCGTTCAAGCCGGAAGTGCGCGGCTACCTGGAAAAACGCATGGCGCACGTAGTGGAGGAAACCGCCCAGTCGTTCGGCGCGAAGGCCACCTTCGAATGGACGTTCGGAAACGCACGCCTGGCAAACGACACCGCTTGCGCCGAACGCGCGCAGAAATCCATCGCCAAGGTTTTGGGCGAAGACGCACTATGCCACTACGAAGGGACGCTTTCGGGCGAAGACTTCTCCGAATACCTGAACGTAGTTCCCGGCGTGTTCGTGTTCGTGGGAACGCGCAACCCCGAAGTGGGCGCTGCCTATCCGCAGCACAGCTGCTTCTACACGGTAGACGAAAGCGTGCTGGTGAAAGGCTCGCTCGCCGCCGCCCAATACGCCTACGATTTCTTGAACGAGGATTAGCCGAAAGGCGAACGCGTTCCGGCCTGCAAGGCCAAATTCCGCAGACCGGACGCATGCCGCGATGCTCCTTTCTACCATGCGCGACTCCCCGGCGACACCATCCCGCCCGTGCGCGGCAACCTGCCGGTACACCTCGGCGAGTTGAAATGGTTCCGCCCTTTCGCCCCGTGCTACCCTTGACCCAAACGATTGCGCACAACCGCATGGGGAGCGGGCGCACGAGGGAGGAACCATGTCTGGGAACGATGTTATCCGCTGGGGCGTTATCGGCTGCGGCGATGTGGTGGAAACGAAGAACGGCCCCGGCCTTTACCTGGCCGAACACTCCGAGCTTGCTGGCATTTGGAACCGCACGAAATCGAAGGCGGAAAGCTGGGTGCAGCGCCACGGGCACGGCCGCGCCTACGATACGCTCGAAGAGCTTCTATCCGACCCAACGATCGACATCGTCTACGTGGCTACCACGCCGAACTGTCACAAAGAGCACGCGCTTGCCGTGGCAAAGGCCCACAAACATTGTTATCTGGAAAAGCCCATCGCGCTGACCTGGGACGAGGCGCAGGAAATCAAAGCCGCATTTGAGAAAAGCGGAACACGCTGCTTCGTAGCCCACTACCGTCGCGGCATGCCACGTTACAAAGCACTGAAACAACTACTTGACCAGGGGAAAATCGGTACAGTCCGCGGCGTTCAGGTTATTCGCACGCAACGGCAAACGGCCGAAGAGCGCCTGCCTGAAGCCGAAAAGCCCTGGCGCGTGCGCCCCGAGGTTTCCGGCGGCAGCCATTTTTACGAAGGCGACGCGCACATGCTCGACCTTATCGCCTTCCTTACCGGCACCATCACCGACTTCAAGTTGGAGGTTGGCAACGCCACCCACTGCTACCCCGCCGAAGACACCGTTTCACTTTCCGCCGTCACTGAAGCAGGCGTGATGGTTTCCGGCATTTGGTGCTACGCCACGTACAAGGCTATCGACCGGTTCCTGATTTACGGTGATGCGGGCAGCGTCGAATTCTCGTACTACGACAACGCAGCGCCCTTGCACATTGAAACGCTGGCCGATGTCAGCGCTGTGGCGCACGAAGGCGTAATGGGCGGCGTAAGGAAGGAAGCCAAGCTCATCACCGAAGAGCTTGCCATCCCGCAGGAAAGCTATCCTGGCAACGGGCAGATACAAGACATCGTGAACGAGCTCTTAGGAAAGCCCGGCTGCATCTGCACCAGCACGCTGGACAACGCCTTGAATACCCTGCGCATAACATGGGCCGCTCATCAGCAGCGGCAAAAGCAGCTCGAAGCACCCAAATAGCCGGCGAAAACCAGAAAAGGGACCTTTCGTGGCAAAAAAGTGGACTTGGGAACGATACCTGAGTCTCGAACAGCTCGGAAGGCCCTTTTGAGTGGCACGATAAGCAACAAATTGATTTATTTTGTTGCTTATCGTGCCTTTTCTTTTTGGAATCGGCGTAGCCAATCGTTCCCAAGTCGATTATTTTGCCAAAACCACCCCTGTTCTTGGTTTTGGGAGGTGGGAGGGGGGACGAAGAAGGCAGGTTCTTCCGCGTCGCAAGGCTCGCCGCCCCCGTTTGGCAGGGTCCCAGCACCAGCAAGCTTGCCCCGCCCGCTGGGGACTCACACCGCGCATGCTCCGGCCTTGAAGCGCCCTGCGGTTCATGCGTTATCAGACACAACGGAACAATGTGATAAATCGCCATTTCCGAAGCATATCCCGACAATATGAATTACAATTTCGAACGTATTGTCGTTTAGCGGTTACTTTCCATCGCCAAATGGAAACAGCCGCTCGATCGAAAGGCGCATCATCCCCATGATGAAGCGAACCAAGATCATCTGCACTCTGGGTCCCGCCGTGGACTCCGAGTCAGCATTGAAGAATCTTGTACTGGCAGGCATGGACGTTGCCCGCTGTAACTTTTCCCACGGCTCCCACGCCGAGCACAAGGCCCGCATGGACCGCCTGAAAAAGGTCCGCCGCGAGCTGGACGCACCGTGCGCAATCATGCTCGACACGAAGGGCCCCTCCATCCGCACCGGCAAGCTTGAAGGCGGCCAACCCGTGCTTTTGCGCGCGGGCGACAATTTCTTCCTCACCGAAGAAGACGTGCCTGGCACCACGCGCCGCGTGCATCAAACATTCAAGGGCCTGCATAAGTATGTCGAGCCGGGCACCATCATCCTTATCGATGATGGCTTAATCGAGCTTGCCGTAGACCGCGTTCTGGGCACCGACATCCAGTGCACCGTGCAAAACTCCGGCATGCTCGGCGAATGCAAGCAGCTGAACCTGCCCGGCACGAACGTGCCCCTGCCCGTCATGACCGAGCAGGACAAAGAAGACCTGCTGTTCGGCATCGAACAGGGCGTCGACTTCGTGGCTGCATCGTTTGTCAGCTGCGGCAAAGACGTTACCGCTATCCGCTCGTTCCTTTCCGAAAACGGCGGCAGCAGCATCCGCATCGTGGCGAAGATCGAAAACGCCCATGCAGTGGAAAACATCAACGAGATCATCGAGGTTTCCGATGCCGTAATGGTTGCCCGCGGCGACCTGGGCGTGGAAGTTCCCTCTAACCAGGTTCCGCACCTGCAGAAGAAGATCATCAAGGCATGCAACCGCGCCTATCGCCCGGTTATCACCGCCACGCAAATGCTCGATTCCATGATGCGCAACCCCCGCCCCACCCGTGCAGAGGTTGCCGACGTGGCAAACGCAATCTACGACGGCACCGACGCCGTCACCCTTTCCGGCGAAACCGCCATCGGCATGTACCCGGTCCCCGCGGTGCAAACCATGGCGCGCATCGCCGAGGCAAGCGAATCGCACATTTACGACGAGGGCTCCATCCCCAACCGCTGCTCTGAGCAGGACGGCATTTCCGCCGTGGTTGGCCTGGCGGCCGTAACCGCCGCCGAAAACGTGGGCGCATGCTGCATCGTTACCCCCACCATGACCGGCCGTACCGCGCGCATGGTTTCGAACTACCGTCCGAAGGTGCCCATCTACGCGGTAACCACTTCGGAAGAATATCGTCGCTCCCTACAGCTGAACTGGGGCGTTACCCCGCTTCTTGGCAAGGTGGTGGGCGACGCCTCGTTCGTTCTGGAACAGGCACGCAACGTCGTGGTGAAGAAGGGCTACGTGCACAAGGGCGACATCTGTGTGTTCACCTTGGGCGACCGCACCACTTCCCCACGTATCGCGCAAGCCGGTGGCGCCGTGAACTTCGACCCCACCGCGCCAAGCCCACGCCCCACCAACGTGATGCAAATCGTGCAAATCGGCGTTGACGCAGGGGAGGAAGACTAATGGAAATCAAAACCAATTGCTATGCCGCCGTCGACATCGGCGCTTCTTCCGGCCGCGTGGTAGTGGGCGAGGTAACGCCCGAAGGCGCTATCGAGCTTACGGAAATCCACCGCTTCGACAACATCCAAAAGCGCAGCGACGGCCACGACTGCTGGGACGTCGATATGCTGTTCCGCGAAACGGTGGCAGGCCTTGCCAAGTGCAAGGAAGCGGGCTTTGCGCCCAAAACCGTGGGCATCGACACCTGGGCAGTCGACTTCGTGCTGCTCGATGAAAACGACCAGATGCTGGGCGATGCCGTAGCGTATCGCGACGAGCGAACCAACGGCATGTACGCCGTGGCCGACGCCATCATGACACCTGATGCGGTGTATCGCCGCACGGGCATCCAGCGCCAGCCGTTCAACACCATCTACCAGCTGCTGGCCTTGCAGCGCGAGCACCCCGAACAGATCGAAAACGCCGAAACGTTTTTGATGATCCCCGACTACCTGGCCTTCCTGCTTACCGGCACCAAGGCAAACGAATACACCAACGCTTCCACCACGTGTCTGATGAACGCGCGCACCCAGCAATGGGACGAAACCATCCTGGAAGCGTTCGACATTCCGCGCGACATGTTCTGCGACGTGGTTATGCCCGGCACCGACCTGGGCGCCGTGACCCCCGAAATCGAGGCGAAGATCGGCTACCCCACGCACATCATCGCGCCCGCCACGCACGACACCGGCAGCGCGTATCTGGCCGTGCCGGCACGCGACGCCGATGCGGTGTTCCTTTCCTCGGGAACGTGGAGCCTGCTGGGCGTGGAAAACGAAGGCCCTATCACGTCGGATGCTTCCCGCTTTCAGAACTTCACCAACGAGGGCGGCTTTGAGCTGCGCTTCCGCTTTTTGAAGAACATCATGGGCCTGTGGATGATCCAGTCTATCCGCCGCGAGCTGAACGGCGTTTCCTACGTTGAGGGCAAGGGCACCCATAACCAGGAAACCGACGTTGACCTGCCCTCCTTCGAGCACGAAGCCATCGAGTGGGGCTTCCCCGACCTTATCGACCGCGCGAAGGAAGCCGAAAGCTTCGAGGCGCATGTGAACGTGAACGACGACCGCTTCCTGGCGCCCGATTCGATGATCGACGAGATTCGCCGCGCATGCTTCGAAACCGGCCAAGACGTTCCCAGCACGGTGGGCGAGCTGATGCGCTGTGTTTACGTCAGCCTTTCATCGTGCTACGCCGAGTCCATCGCGGAAATGGCATCGCTTACCGGACGCGCCTACAGCTCCATCAACATCGTGGGCGGTGGTTGTCAGGACGCGTATCTGAACGAGCTCACCACCCGTGCATGCGGCATTCCCGTGTTCGCCGGCCCCGTTGAAGGCACCAGCCTTGGCAACCTGGCCGTGCAGATGATTGCCGACGGCGCATTCCCCGACCTTCAAAGCGTGCGCGATGCCATCGCAACGTCATTCGATGTAAAGCGCTTCGAATAGGAAACCCGGCGCCCCTCCCCCGCGAGGGGCGCTTTGTGTGCCCGCAGGCCAGCGCGAACCCACCGCTCAGGCAGCAGCGCCATGCCGGCAGGCACACAGCCAGCGAATGCGTTTCCGTCAGGCCACTCGCCCAATGCCAAGCGGCCTGACGGAAACCGAGCATTCGGTACACAATAACGAAAGGATGAAGATGGATATTTTCAACAGTGCCAAGGACACGCTGAACCGTGGCGTTTCCGCAGCTCGTGGAGCTGTTTCCGGCGTTGCTGTTGAGCAGCTGGCATTCGTGCGCGGCTTCTGCCGCCTGTGCGACGACGGCTGGCAGCAGGGTTGGCACGAGCGCAACGGTGGCAACCTTACCTACCGTATGAAGGAAGAGGAAGTCGAGCAGGCTCGCCCCTTCTTCAACGAAACCCCTGGTGAGTGGGTAAACATGGGCGTTCAGGCCGACAGCCTGCGTGGCGCTTACTTCCTTACCACGGGTTCCGGCCGTTACATGCGCAATGTTATGAGCAACCCCGCTCACAACATCGGCATCGTGGAAATCAACGAAGCCGGCGATTCTTGGCGCATCGTGTGGGGCCTTACCGACGGCGGCAAGCCCACGTCCGAATTCCCCACGCACTTCATGAACCATGCCGTGCGCATGGAGGCAACGAACAACGAGTGTCGCGTGATCTACCATGCCCACCCCATCAACGTCATTGCCATGACGTTCGTATGCCCGCTTGATGCCCGCTACTTCACGCGTGCGCTGTGGAAGGCCATGACCGAATGCATCGTGGTATTCCCCTCGGGCGTTGGCGTGGTGCCGTGGATGGTTCCCGGCGGTGCCGACATCGCACACGCCACTTCCGAGCTGATGAAGAAGTACGAGGCAGCCGTTTGGGCCCAGCACGGCCTGTTCGTTTCCGGCCCTGACTTCGACACCACCTTCGGTCTGATGCACACCATCGAAAAGGCTGCTGACGTATACCGTCGCGCACGCCAGATGAACGGCGGCTCCGACGAGTTCCTGAACACCATTTCCGATGAGGGCCTTCGCCAGATCGGCGTTGATTTCGGCCTTACCATCAACGAAGAATTCCTCGACTAAGGCGGCACTCGCATGACTATTCGCAAAACCGCTGATGGACGCACTATTTCCGGATTCAAGATGAAGCTCTACCCGGGCTTTGCCGCAGAATACGAAAAGCGTCACAACGAACTGTGGCCCGAAATGGCCGACATGCTCCACGAATACGGTGGGCATAACTACTCCATTTTCATCGACGAGGAAACCAACATCCTCTTCGGATATATCGAGCTTGACGATCCCGAACGCTATGCCGAGAGCGCCAAGACCGATATTTGCAAGAAATGGTGGGATTTCATGGCAAGCGTCATGGAAACGAACGCAGACAATTCGCCTGTTTCCGTAGACCTGCCCTGCGCATTCCACCTCGACTAGAAAGGTAAAGCATTGGCGCTTTCCCAAGAACGCAAGGGAACCATGGCGGTTTCCCTGACCAACTTCCTTGACTCTGGCTGCATCGTAGCCAGCAGTCTTGCCCTTACCGCATGGGCAGCAGCATTCAACTTCGGTTCCGCTTGGACCGCAATTCTGGGTGCTATCGGCGCAAACGCCTTCGGCGCTGCCGTTGGCGCACTTATCGGCGGTTTTCTGACCGACAAGTTCGGCCGTACCGCAATTTACAAGTACAACCTGCTGGTGTACGCCGCCGGCGTGTTCATCGCCATGATCGCCGTTAACCTGCCTATGGTTGTGGTGGGCGTTGTGCTCTCCGGCCTTTCCGTAGGCGCTGGCGTGCCTGCTTCGTGGAGCTACATTTCCGAGACTTCCACCTCCACCAAGCGCGCCTCCAACATCGGCATCAGCCAGTTTGCATGGAGCTGCGGCCCCGCCATCATCTTCATCCTTTCGCTGGCAATGAGTTTCATCATCCCCGGCTTCGAGGCAGACGGCACCACCCTGCTTCCCGCAGGCACCTATGGTCCGTTCGACGGCATGCTGGCAACCCGCATCCTGTTCCTGGTTCTGTTCATCGTGGCTCTTATCGCTTGGAACCTTCAGCGTCAGCTGCAGGAGTCTTCCGACTGGGCTGAAAAGAACGCTGCTGCAGGCGAAAAGCAGTCCTTCGGCAAGATGATGGGCAACGCCCTCAAGAACCCCGTGAACGTGAAGACCATCATCTTCCTGGTTGCCGTATACCTCACTTGGAACCTGGCTGCAGGCACCAACGGGCAGTTCATGCCGTACCTCTACGCAGCTGCCGGCAACATCGACGCTACCGGTCAAAGCCTTCTGGGCGTTGTGCAGTGGGTACTGGTTGCTGTTTGCTCGCTGGCAATCTTCAGCCGCTTCGGCGACGTTATCTCCCATCGCGTGCTGTTCGGCGTTTCTGCACTGCTGGCACTGCTTTCCTGGGTTGCCATCGCTGTGTTCGGCCTTGCCATCCAGAACGGTAACACCGATTCCATGGGCTGGGTTCTTTGGGTATACGTTATCCTGTGGGGCATTTCCGCTGGCTTCTCTGCACAGTGCTTCTACGCACTGTGGGGCACCGAGCTGTTCCCCACGCGCTACCGTGGCGGCGCACAGGGCATCATGTTCTTCCTGGTTCGTGGCGCACTGGGCATTTGGTCGCTCGTAGGCGTTGGCGCCATCATGGGCGACATCTCCGCAAACCCCGCAGGCTTCTTCCCTGCCGCCGTTATCATGTGCGTGGTTCTGCTTATTTCCCTGGTTGTGGGCGTTATTTGGTGCCCCAAGACCCAGGGCAAGACGCTCGACCAGATCACCGAAGAACGTTACGGCAAGATCGAGCAGTAACCTCTTTGGACACTTGCTTCCCATTGGGCGGCAAGCACCTGGCACCAACCAGTGCCGCAATCGCATAGCAAACAAAGAAAGCGCCTTCGGGCGCTTTCTTTGTTTGGCGCACTAAAGATGCCACGTATGGCTGTGAGAATCGCGAGCACGCAATCCGCTCAAAGCCCAGCGGCTTCAGCAACCCTCATCAGCCCCACCGACTCAAGCCATACCCCACAGTCTCAACGACTTCAGCCAACCTCACGACACCACCTACCGCCGCCGCTCTCACGACCTCGCCAACGTATACAGCGCTAATGCCCGCCAATGGCAAGATTCCTGCGAAACGTATTTCCCCTAGGCACAATTGCATCAAAAAACAGCCCTTCGGGGCACCCTACATCGCCAGGGGGGCTAAGCCAAACCCTGACTCAGGAAAAGAAAAGACATCGCTATCAAACCCTGAAACAGCAATAGTCATAAACTCCTGCGACCAAAAACAAAGAAGCGCCCTAAGGCGCTTCTTTGCAGGAGAATAAAGATCAAATCACTTCGGCAGAACCTGCTCGACGAGCGTCATTTACAGCAACGGCACCAAGATTAACATCGAACCCTGCAATCTCAACGGCACCAAGATTAACATCGAACCCTGCAATCTCAACGGCACCAAAGTAGGTTTTTGTTGTCCCCTTGACCGTCTTATATCCACTCACTTTCGAAAAGTCGACGATGTCTTCCCTGTCTTTATCGCCTTCAACGGCAAAAGTCCCATCGTCAAGATAAAGGACCCTATTTGCGTCAACCGCTTGCTGTAAAGACATGTTGTCTCGCAACGCGGAATACAAAACCTGGCTCATAATCTTAGGGATTCGAGTACCGCCAGGACTTCCTGCGGCAAATGCGAAAGCTCCGCCGTCCACAACAAGTGGTGCCGTGTAAGTCCTAGGACGCTTTCCTGCTTGGTAGGAATTCACTCCCTCAGCTGAAAACGAATCCATACCATTGTTCAGAAAAAATCCACCACAATGGCTTCCTGAACCAAAAAACTCTCCAAGGGTATTTGTGGCAACAACAAGTAATCCCGAATCATCCATTACCGAATATGAAGAAGTGGTATCCGACTCCGGCTCCGAATTCCCAGACCCAATGCTCAGCCCAGAGCCCAGAAGCTTTGTCAAATTCTCTTCAGAAAGAAGTGAATCAAAGTCAACCGGATCAGAATAATCAGGATCGGAAAGGTACTTGGCACGAATCTTATTAGCCAAGGAGCTCGATTTATTCAATGCATCCAGATACTCTTGGGGAGAAGAGGAGGGAGAAGGAAGGCCAAGCGCATCCATGCATTTCAAAATCGTCAGGACAACAGCACCAGAAAACGGCTCAGGAGCAACGCAGAAATTGAATCCCATGCACTGCTGGGAAAGGCAATCTCTCCTTTTGGCTTGATAAGCCGTCAAATCGGCCAAACTGCAGCCAATAGAACTGGATACAGAGTTTGCAATATCCCCTTCGTAGAAGCCAGCCGATCCCTTGCCCGATATTTGCCTTAAGGTAGCCGCCAGTTGCGATTGTCTAAGAGTGTCGCCGCGTTTTACAACTTTCCCATCATCTCCCCAATAGCCCTCTAAGCCTTGAAGGTTACCTTGATATTGAGATATGTAGGAAGCAAGAGAAGAATCGACAGCGAAGCCATCTTCGGCAAGCTTCAAGGATGGCTCAATAATCTTGCTCCACTCCATCGATCCATAAAGAGAGTGAGCAAGTTCTGCCCCCTTTGTAAAACCAGGAATACAGGAAGAGCCCTTCTTTGAAGAAAACGATGAGGGTGCCGCGATTCGGTAGTCAATAAAATCGCTTTTCCCACTCGGAATGTCATATATGAGCATTCCGCCACCACCGCCAAGGCCTGAACCGTAGGGTTGAACCACGCCCAGGGCGAACCCCACAGCCACAGCCGCATCAACAGCATTTCCGCCTTGCTCAAGGATCCCCTTGCCAACCTCGGTTGCCATAGACGCATTGGTTGCAATTGCCTTACCGTATTTCTTCTCAGACTTGGCCGAGCCAGACGACGAAAGGGCCTTTTGTTCATTACCTTCAGAGCAGCCTACAAAGGCGGTACCCATAGAGAGGATGCCCAATGCGGCAAGAATCTTGATTGCAGACCTTCTACTTATGTTAGTCATTCTGCTGAGCCTCTTCCTCATATTCATCTGTATGACCGGAATAATTGTCCCCTAAGTTGCCCAAAGGAATCGTAAGAGTGGAACCATCAAGGGAATAATCTAATTTGTCCAGGTGCTGAGTAGCAATTTTTGTATCCCTATCTATATAGAAATCCCCCACTGTAGTGGTCGGGATTCCTCCCTCGATCCTAATAAACTGAAGACGAGCATCAACCTGGTGCTGAGAATCCACAACCAGATGAAGCATCGCACCGTCTTTTGTCCTGGTCCAGGCGTTATCGTGCGAATAGTCTCCTAGCCCATACACGATTAATTTACCCTGGTACATTTCAATGGGCTGAAGGGTATGCGAATGCTCACCGACTACGACATCGGCACCGGCCTCAACCAGATCGTGGGCAAGCTCCTGCTGCTCTTTGCTTTCTGTTGAAGTGTATTCATACCCCCAATGAACATTTACTACTATCAAGTCGACTGATTCGCGCATTTTGTAAATGTTCATGAATAAGTCGCTATTGCTTGCCGTCGCGATTCCGGGAGAACTAACTGTTGCCGCAGATTCCTCTGGAACGACATCGCTCATGGTGTAAACAGCGATCTTTATTCCATTTACATCCTTCACCAAAGGATCCGCAGCTTCACTGGAGTTTTCCCCTGCGCCGATGGTCTCTATACCGACCGAATCAAGCGCGGACAAGGTCGATTTAAGGCCCTTCTTCTCATAATCGGCGGAATGGTCATTGGCGAGAGAAAGAGCAGTGAACCCGGCATCTTTCAATCCTTTGGCAAAATCCGATTTCGTACCTAGCTTATTTGAGCCGTCTTTTGCACTTTTGTACTTCTCTCCCTCCTCCAACAACACCGATTCAAGATTTCCGAGCACAAGGTCAGAATTTGCCCATGAATCCTTAGTCTTCGAAAAGATAGAGGACACCCCAGCTACTGACGCAAGGCGTTCTTCTCCATTGGATAGGTTGATGTCCCCGACAAACGTGGCCTCAAGAAGATTTGACCTACTTTGCAACAGATTTGACTCTCCATCGGCAGCAGGAGAAGTCCCTAGCGATGTCAGCGAACGACCTGACACAAGAAGCATCAAGAGAACCAGCAGGATTAATGCTACAAGCCCCCTACCGAGACTCATTCCTCTATGTTTGTGCTTATAGCGAAGGGCCTTTTCTTTGATTGTGAGCTTTCGCTCCTTTTCAGCGCACATGCTACAACCCCAAGAAATAGAAGGCATTCATAATAAGAAATACTATGAGAGTCGCTATTGCAGCCATACCAAACGTGAGAACAGGACCCTGTTTGGATATCTGGTTTGCGATTAGGGCGGGAACAATAAGGCCTATACCTCTAAATTCGAGCGATCCATACGGAACAAGAGGAAAAAAGGTAATCCATAGCCAATTTCATGGTTACCGCAACGAGCATAAACGCGATGAACTTCCTGCGCCCATAAATCATCATGATGCGTGAAAGCCCATACTGGACAATCAAATAAGAGGCCAAAGCAATAACACAAATAACGATGATAACTTGAGGGTCATCAAGCGTCATAGCAAGATATGCAGGGGTGATAATACCGCCTGGAGACACACCAAATATCTCCGACATAACCAGTGAAACTGCCAATCCGATAATCAGGACCAGCGCGAAATCCATTACGAACGACGAAGCCATTTCTTTCCTTTCAGCAGGCCACTAACGCCATGAAAATTTTGATGATCTAGAACCGGCATCGAATCGTCATTGCACTCCATCATATCGATCAGATCAATGGCGTCACCGTGTATGTTCCCTACACCCAACACGACCGAGCCTTCAAACTCAGAACTGGAAAACAGACGAATCACCTCCGCCGCCTTTTTCCCTTCCATATCCACGTATCGACTCAGGTTGGGATATTTGCCCTTTTTGTACGCTTTGTTCAGGCGCTTTAAGCCCTGGCCCATTCCAACCAGAACCGTGCCGTTGGGAAGCTTGGGAAAGAAATCCCTGATAAATTGATCGGTCCTGTCAACGCGGTCAGGGCGCCCGTTGAACAGCACCACTACACGATCCTTCGTAAGCCCCTTCGATTCCATACGTTTCCAGATGGCAATCGAAGAAGAGGGCTCGTTGGCGGCAAACCCATTGACAAAAACGATATGGGGATTTTCTACTTCAACAATTCTTAATGCACCTGGATCGGGATTCGCCTTCAGCATCCCGGCTTCAGCCACACCCCGTGGAATACCTAATGTTTTTGCCACTTCATAGGCAATAACAGCATTGGCGGGAAACAGCTCATAAGAAAACTTGTCGAGGAAAGCCGGATCTACGTTGTCCTCATTCGCTACGACAAGCCTGCAATGACGTCTCCGGCAAACCCTGTCAAAAACGTCAATATGGGGACCGGGCATGGTGATTGTCACGCCATTCCACGGAATGCTCTTGGAGAACACGCGAGAAATGTCATCTGTCGTAGGTCCCATTACGTCCAAGTGGTCTTCAAGGACATTCACTACAACATAAACCTGAGCTCTAACCATGTCCTTTTGCACAAGCTCTTGGTATTCAGGCTTTAATGCCATGCATTCGAACACCATGGCATCAGCCCCGAATTTCGACGCCTTATCAATGCATTTAATTTGCTCTTTAATATTGGCACCCTCAGGTTTTCTTTTGATAGGAACTTCCGTTCCATCGGGATAAAGAAGTCTTGCAGCTGTACCCGTCGTCTTCCCGATGACGTTATATCCACCCTCAGCCAGAACGCTTGTCACCAAACGGGTTACCGTGGATTTGCCTCGAATACCATTTACGTTTATTCGGAGCGGTATGCCACTCAGGCTCTTATCGTTCGCCCGCTTTTCAAATACGCCATAAGCGGTTAAAGCCGCAATAACCGATAAAGCTATAACTAATGACAAGACTTCTTTTCCTTCTTTTGCCTGATAAACAGGCCTCAAGGATAATGTGGAGGAGGTATGTAGGGCAAGTTTTTTGTTCAATTATTAGTCTTTTGGATCCTGAGAGACTAAATACGGCGCCCCAAGGAAACGAGAGGGAACGAACAGCCTGCCCAGAAAGTCGGCCCCATTCATATGGCTTTCTTCCAAGGAAGGTGCAGCAAAAACGTTGAAGGGATATGGGCCCGTATAGAGCCAGTAAGGTATACGGCAATAAAAAAAGCTCGCCGATTGGCGAGCTTTTGAAGTTCGATGGTGCGCCGTGAGGGATTCGAACCCCCGACGTACTGATTCGTAGTCAGTCCCTCTATCCAGCTGAGGTAACGGCGCGTTTCGCAACGAAAATTAGTATCTTCGTTTTAACCCTCTGCGTCAACACCTTTTTTGAAATATGAAGGAATTGTGATGGACTGCGTAAAAGACCGCAGCGCGTACCCCACCCCTAGCAGCACCCGCCACACAGGCAACAGAAGCGGTTATCGCCACCGCTTGCACTAACATGCGTGCAAGCATCCTCGCCAAGCGCAAGGCACCGAATGAGATTGAAGCAAAACCAGCTATCACTGCAGAAGCCCCGTCTCCATGCTCCGCAGCCATATGCGCTAACACCCTGGCAAGGACACGGCGGGTCTGTTTCTTTGCCGCACCCTACGCCCGCTGGCACCGTGCATGTTTGCAGCCATCCTTCCAGCCTTCAACCATTCTTCCGTCCACCGACCTCTCTTTCAGGTGCCGAACCCTTCTCCATCATCTCCCTGAAATTTTCTACCGGTACCGTTAAGTTTTCCCTTGCATTTCCAACAGGTACCGTTTAATCTTTATCACGTCAAAAACAACAGGTACCGTTAGAAACCAGCCGCAGCACAGAACGGCAGCAAGAGCCTCTGCCCTGCTTTCCGAAAGTCGCCGTGACGTCAAAAAGCCCGAAGGGCACGAAGGGAACGACGGCAACAAAAGGCGCAGCGGCACCCACGAAGAAAGGATCACCTATGGCAACCAAAGAATCGGTTTTCGAGAAATACCTGCTCTTGCAAACCCTTTCGCTGCATATGCAAGGGCATGGTCGCAAGCCGGGGCAGGCGCCCAGCAACCCCTGGTCAAACAAAAGCAGGGGCCAAGGGCGCGTGCTTGCCCTGCTGAAGCTCAAAGACGGCATCAGCACCAAGGAACTGGCAACCATCTTGGACCTGCGCGTTTCCTCGCTTAACGAAACGCTCGCAAAAATGGAAAAGGCGGGCCTCGTCGAACGCCGCCCCTCCGAAGCAGACAAGCGCGTTATGCTCGCCTACCTTACGGAAAAGGGAAAGGCCCAGCAACAGGACGAACCCATCGAGAACCCTCACGCTTTCCTGCTCGAAGGATTCTCGGAAAAAGAGCTTGATGCGCTGGAAGGCTTTCTTGACCGCATGATTGCCAACATCGAAAAGGAGCTCGGTCCCGAAATGGTTGAAGCCATGAAAGCAGCAGCAAAGCAGCGCGAAGAAATGGTTCAGAGGTTCATGGACGAAGGTGCCTTCGAGGGAAAGCCCCCTGCTGGTTTCGGGGGATTCCCCGGTTTCGGCGGTTTCGGCGGGTTCCCGGGCTTCGGCGGATTCGGAGCAGGCCACACTGAAAGGCGATAGAAAGCCAGGCGCGCCCAATCGGCCCTGAGCATCCCTTCCTCTTCTAAAAAGCACATAGCACACAGCCAGCCCTGGCATTTCGAAACCCATAAACCCCAGGGCTTAGCTTCGTGCGCCCAAAATCAGAAAGGACTCCCATGGAAGAATCAACGTACTGGCTCGAAGAAGCCCCCGTATTCAAGGCTATCAAGCACATGGCGCTACCCATGATCTTCGCCATGGCAATCGGCACCATCTACAACTTCACCGACACCCTGTTCATTGGCTTCCTGGGCGATACTTCCGCCCTGGCAGCGGTATCGCTTTGCCTGCCCTACCTTGCCGTAGTCATGGCACTTGCCGACCTCATCGGCGTAGGCGTCGGCACCGCCATATCCCGCCATCTGGGAATGCACGATGGCGAAACAACGAAGCGCCTCAGCTCCTTTGCGCTGTGGGCAACGCTCGCGCTTTCCGTGGTGATGGCCTTCGCATCCCTTGCCTGCATCGATCCGCTTCTTTCCCTGCTCGGCGCTACAGGCGATGCGCGCCAGGCAACCCAAACGTTTTTAAGCGTCACCGCGCTTGCCGTGCCCGCTTCAATGCTCAACCTTGCGTTGTGCCAGGTAGTTCGCGCAAAAGCCGATTCGAAAACCGCCATGTACGGCATGATGGGAAGCTCGGTGCTTAACATCGTGCTTGACCCGGCATTCATCTTCGGCCTGCACGCCGGCGTCGCCGGTGCCGCATGGGCAACCGCCATTGCCAACCTTGCCGCCGTGATTTACTACGCCACGTCCATCGCAAAGAGCTCAGAGTTCACGATTGACCCCCGTTTCGCTGTGATCAAGCCCGCCCTTCTTGCCGAAGTGCTGAAAATCGGCTCAGCCGCCATGCTCATGGCGCTTTTGACCGCGGTTTCGAGTCTGGTGTTCAACACTGCCGCCATGGCCTACGGCGAAGAAGTAGTTGCCGGGTTCGGCGTATCGCAGAGCATCATTCAGCTTATCGGCCTTGTTGCCATGGGCATATTCGAAGGCGTGGTTCCCCTGATAGCAGCCGCCTACGGTGCCGAAAACCACGCCCGCGTCCGTGAAATCGTGCAGAAAACCACTCTTTGCCTTGCCGTGTTCTGTCTTGCCGCCGGCAGCATCGTCTTCGCCTTCCGCGGAACCCTTGTATCGCTGTTCACCGCTGATAGCGCCGTGGTAGCCATAGCTTCCGCCATCCTTACCGCCCAGCTTTTCGCCTGCGCCTTCGAATGCGTGTCGGGCCTTATCACCGGCATTTTCCAGGCAGAAGGGAAAGGCATTGCCGCAAACGTGGTTTCCATTGTTCGCGGCGGGGCGCTGATCCCCTGCATCCTTGTGGGCAGCGCGGTTTTCGGGCTCGACGGCGTGGTATGGGCCCTGCTGGCAGCCGAGGCGGTTTCCGCCACCGTATGCGCCGGCATGTATGCCGTCACCCGAGCCAAAAGCAAAGCGCCAAACACGCTTGCCGCAGGGTCAACCGCCAAAGCCGCAATCGAGCGCGTTGCGTAACGGGCTGCAACGACGCAAGGCAGCTTCAACGCAAATCCCCCGCCCGAACCTGCCGCTAAAACCCGTTTTTTACTTTCTTTTCACGTCATAAAAGCCCCCAGCGTGGCACATTCGCGTAAAATCAGGTGTGCTGCGCCAAGGGGCTTGGTCCCGTGCGCCGCTTTTTACTCATTTAGGAAAGGACATTACTTGAAGGTTCGAAAATCGAAACCTCACAGTAATTAGCCTTCGACCTCTGCATGCTTGCATCGTGTGGCGGTCGAAGGACGACTGCGACATGACCGGATCACGCCCGCTGGCATTGCTGTGCGCCGAGCAGCTGCACTGCCCGTACATCATCGCCAACGAGCGCAATCCCTAGGGAGAATTGCATGCTCTATTTATCTCAGATGCTCGGCGAACCCGTCGTCGACGCAAATGGCGAAAAGATCGGCTCCATTTCCGATTTGGCCATTCAAACCGGCGAAGTGTTCCCGCGTATCACCAGCCTGGCTTTCTTGGGCCCAGGCAAAACGCCGTTCATGATTTCCTGGCGCAAATACGTGGAAGGCTTCAGCGAAGAAGAAGGCATCCGCCTGAAGGTGGACCGCACGGCCATCCGCTTCAGCTACCTGCAGCCTGCCGAGGTTCTGCTGGCACGCGACCTGCTTGATCGCCAGATCGTCGACACGCAGGGCATGAAGGTCGTGCGCGTAAACGACCTGAAGCTTTCCGCTTCTGGCACGCAGCTGCGCCTTTTGGGCGCTGAAGTGGGCGTACGCGGCATTCTGCGCGGCCTGGCCCCCTGGGTTGAAAAAGCCGCCTGCAGCATCGCGAAAGCGTTCGGCAAAACCATCGACGAGCGCATCATCGCCTGGAACTACATGGAACTGCTCGATCGCGACCTTTCGAAGGTGCAGCTTTCGGTAAGCCACACGCGCCTGGAAGAACTGCACCCTGCCGACGTTGCCGACATTCTGGAACAGCTCGACCCGAAGCAACGCGCCAACGTGTTCCAGCACCTGGACGATGCCCAAGCAGGCGATGCCATTTCGGAAATGGAAGACGAATTCCAAGCCGACATCATCGAGGGCTTGGACGAAAAGCGCGCATCCCGCTTGCTGCGCGACATGGACCCAGACGACGCTGCCGACATTGTGGGCGATTTGCCCTACGAAAAGGCCGAAACCCTTTTGCGCCTGATGGGCGTGGACAACGCTGCGGAAATCCGCAAGCTTTTGGGCTACAAAGAAGACACTGCAGGCGGCCTGATGACCACCCAGTTCGTGGCCATGCACACCACCGACACCGTGCAGGAAACCACCGAAGTGCTGCGCGGCCTGGACGAAGACCACCCCACCGTGAACTACGTGTACGTGTTGGACGAATACGACAAGCTGGTGGGCGTGCTTTCGCTGCGCACGTTGGTGCTGGCAAAGGACGACACCCCGCTTTCCGACATCATGTTCGACGAGCTGATCACATCGCTGCCCGAAGAGCCGGAAGACGAAGTTGCCGCCGACATTTCCAAGTACGACCTGATGGCCATGCCCGTTGTGGACGAAAACGGCCAGATGCTGGGCATCGTTACCGTCGACGACGCAATGGAGGTTATCGAGGACAACGTCGAAGAAGGCCGCACCCGCTGGGCGTGGGGCCAGTTCGCCATCACGGCGGCGGCGTTCATCATTCTGATGATCCCCTATTCCTTTTTCATCCTTCACGTGTTCGGAAACAACTAGGATCGAGGCTTGTTAATGACGCTCAAGGAAAGCACGGCGCAGGACACCACCCTCGCAGCTCAGGCTTCCCCGCAAACACCCGACAAGCAGGGTGGCGAAGGCGACGGCAAGAAGCAACATTCGAAGGCGTTTTTGGTGCTGGCGGCCATGGGGCCCGGCATCGTAACCGCTATGGCGGGCAACGACGCCGGCGGCATTTCCACGTATTCCACCGTCGGCGCGAAGTTCGGCTACATGACGCTGTGGATCATCCCCATCATGTGCGTGCTGCTTATCGTGGTGCAAACCACCGCCACGCGCATGGGCGCCGTTACCGGCAAGGGATTTTCGGCCTTGATTCGCGAAAGCTTCGGCATCCGCCTAACGGCGCTGGCCATGATGGCGCTGCTTATCGGCAACGTTGCCACCACGTTCTCCGAGTTCGCGGGCGTGGCGTCCGGTATGGAAATGTTCGGCGTGCCCCGCTGGATTTCAGTGCCCGTTGCCGCCGCAGCAGTGTGGGGGCTTATCGTGGGCGGCAGCTACAAGCGCGTGCAGAACATCTTTTTGATGCTTTCGTGCGTGTTCGCCACCTACATTGTTGCGGCGTTTTTGGCCCAGCCCGACTGGAGCGAAACGTTCCAGCACACGTTGGTGCCCGCGGCAAGTTCGGACTTAAGCTTTCTTTCGCTTACCGTTGCTATGGTGGGTACCACCATAGCGCCGTGGATGATGTTCTTCGCGCAGAGCAACGTGGTTGAAAAGGGCGTGCGCGTGCGCGACTTGCCCTACCAGCGCATCGATGCCGTTACCGGTGCCGTGGTGGGTTGCATCGTGGCATGGTTCATCATCGTAACCACCGGCACGGTGCTGTTCCCACAGGGCATCGAAGTGGAAAGCGCCGAAGCAGCCGCGGCGGCGCTGGAGCCCTTCGCCGGCGAGTACGCGAAGGCCCTGTTCGCCATCGGCCTGGTGGCGGCAAGCTTGTTGGCGGCATGCGTGCTGCCCCTTACCACGGCATTCGTTATCTGCGAGGCATTCGGCTGGGAAGCGGGCGTTTCGTTCACCTGGAAGGAAGCGCCGCTGTTCAAGGGCATCTTCACCTTCGTCATCTTCGTTTCGGCGGTGGTTATCCTTATCCCGAGCCTCGATCTGATGGGCATCATGCTTACCGCGCAGTTCGTGAACGGCGTTATCCTGCCAGTGCTGCTGGTGTTCATGGCCATCATCTGCACCGACAAGCACGTTATGGGTAAGTACACCGTGGGTAAGGTCACGCGCGCGCTGCTGTACTTCACTATTGTGGTGGTGGGCATCCTTTCCGCCATCTGCCTGGTTATGCAGGTGCTAGGAATCGGCTAGGGAGCCGTTACCCGCTGCCGCACCACGCTGCCTACACCCCATCACGTTTGGGCGCGCCGGCGAGCAAACCGAACGCTGCACCCAGCCCTTCTAGAAGTACAATGACCCCATGAACAACGAAACGAACACCGCAATCGAAACTCCCGCAGAAACGCGAGCGCGCCTTCGCGCCCAGGCGAAAGCAGCCCGAAAGGCGCTTTCTGCCGAAGAGCGCGCGCAAAAGAGCCATGCAATCTGCCGGAAGCTGGCCGCGCAGCTTGATTCTCGCCTCGACGAAAGCAAATCGAAGCCCTGCGTTGTTGCCGTGTATTCCGCATTCCCTTGGGAAGTTAACCTGGCAGAATTCATCGAGCATGCTTACCAACGCGGCTGCACGGTGGCCTTTCCCTGCATGATGGAAGATGCGCATGGCATCCCCGATGCACCGGGGCGCGGCATGCGCGATGCCGGCTCTGACCCGGATGCCCTGCACATCACCCAACAAACCATGGAAATGCGCGCGGTTCACAGCAAAGCGTTTCGCACCAACAGCGTGCCGTTTTTGAACGACCCGCTGAAAGACTACCGCCACGAAAGCACCGATCTTGCCGACATGCCCTACGTTCCCGCCGATGAACTCGCGTTTTTGGTAGTGCCTGCGGTCGGCTTCGATGAAGCAGGCAATCGCTTGGGGTACGGCGCAGGCAACTACGACCGCTACCTTTCGCAACTCACCAATGCCTGCCAGGTTGTCGCCGTCGCCTTCGCCGAACAGCAAGTGGCGCCGATCCCCGCAGAACCGCACGACATTCCCCTGCCCTTCGTCTGCGCATAAGCCTGCGCCCTGCCGCTTAACGTGCAGGATGAGCCAACGACCTAAACCCAACGCGCAGCACGCCACACAGCACATTGTTCGCATCGGCAAACGCGCAACCTCGAACAGTGCGCTGCAACGTGGTGGGGTCGCAGCGCCCAGCACACAGGCCTTGTACTAGCATCTGGCAGAACGCGGAGCCGAAAGCGCGCGACTCCGCCCCATGGCAGAAACGCCTCCGCCGAAGCCAAGCCAAAACCAGTGCGTCCAAAAGGATCCAAAAGGGACTGTCCCTTTTGGATGGGCCGCCAGCGCACGCCGCGAAGCGCACGCCCCATTCCTTTCCTTCTTGTTTCCTTTTGCCAACACCGCTGCCTACCAGGCTAAAGGCGCACTACAATAAAGAAAACGGTACGAGGAGGGGTTAACATGAACTCGAAAACCGAACGGAATTGGCAGCTTATCGTTGCCGGTATTCTTTTCATCGTCTTTGGCTTGGTATGCGCGTTCTTCCCAGGGCTTACCCTGGCATCCATCGCGTTCATGATCGGCGCCGCATTCGTTGTTTCTGGCGTGGTGAACATTGCCACGTTCATCCGCGACAAGGAACTGCTGGGCTTTTCCGGCTGGCTGTTGGCGTACGGCATCTTGGACGTGCTCATCGGCGCGATGTTCGTTATCCATCCCTTCGCCTTCGCCGCGGTGTTGCCGTGGGTTATCGGCGCCTTTGTTCTGGTGTTCGGCATCTACGAAATCATCGTCGCCTTCCCCATCAAAAAGGCCGGGCTTCCACTTTGGGGCTGGATGCTGGTATCGGGCATCCTTTCGGTGCTGATCGGTATCATGTTCTTCTACATGCCCGAAATGCTGGCGCTGTTCATTTCGCTGTTCGCCTTGCTGCGCGGCGTTGACCTTATTATCCTGGGCGCAAATGCAGGGAAGTACTTCCTGTAGAAGCACATCGCGCAGCACCTACCCGCCGCTCAACCACCGAGCCCCGTTGGCCCCTGCAGACCAACGGGGCTCGGTCTTTTTTCGCGTGAAGGGCCGCCCAGGCAAGCGAAAGAAGCTATTCCTTTACGAGCGAAACACCCGAGAAAAAAATCGCACCTCCCAAGCAAGCACTCCAGAATCAGTCCCCTTTTCGTACGAAGCGCCCTCAAGGAGGGGGCGCGCCCAGGCAAAAGAGCTCCCGAACCCCCCCCTAAGGTTGCGAACCCCACAGCATCCCGCCCTCCGAGACGGCGCGCCCCAGCACCCAAACGCGCCCGAACACCTTTGCCGCCCCCCCGTTGCATTCCCCCAATTCGCAAATGCAACGGCGAAGTAACACAGCTGACCTATAATCGGCACAGTTGTAAATGCGCAAGCAACACTGCTCGGGAAATGCGTCGCTGCACCAGCCAGGCACGCCGCCTTCCCCGAGCCGCATTGCCTGCGCCCCGATTCGCCGCAAAGGAGACTGCCCATGGAAGGCTTCGAGCTTATTTCCACCGGTGCTTGGTCTATTGTGCCGCCGCTTTTGGCACTGGGCCTGGCCCTTATCACCAAGGAGGTGTACTCATCTCTGTTGGTCGGTGTGTTTTCCGGGCTGATCATCTACGAATTCTGCCTTGATGGCGTGGGTGTAAGCCAGCTGATCACTTCCTTCACGCTTATCCCCCAGGTGATGGCTGAGCAGATTTCCTCCAACGCCGCACTGATATTGTTCTTGGCATTATTAGGCGCCTTGGTTGTGGTAGTTGCCGTCGCGGGCGGCTCGCGTGCGTATGCCGAATGGGCCGCAAAGCACATCAAAAGCGCGCGCATGGCTACCGTGATGACCGCGGTTCTGGGCATTGTGGTGTTCGTGGACGACTACTTCAACTGCCTTACCGTCGGTGCCGTTATGCGCCCCGTAACCGACAAATTCCGCATCAGCCACGAAAAGCTGGCATGGATCATCGACTCCACCGCAGCCCCGGTATGCATCATCGCCCCTGTTTCCTCGTGGGCGGTTGCCATGGGCGGCTACATGGGCGACGACGGCTTCAACATCTTCTGCGCTTCCATCCCCTACAACCTGTATGCCCTGATCACCATCGTGTTCGTATTCGCCATGTGCGCGTTCGGCAAGGATTTCTTCGGCATGGGCAAGGCTCAGCGCGATTGCGAGGCGCACCAGTACAGCGCCATCCCCGCGCATCCCTCTGCACTGGAAACAGTATCGAAGGCCGGCGTGCCGAAAGACCCCAACAACATCGAGACCATCGTTACCGAGCAGTCCGACCTGGAAGGCGCCACCAAGGCCGTTGAGCAGTTCAAGGGCCTGAACGTTTCGCCGAACGGCAAAGTGTACGACCTCATTATTCCTATCGTGGTGCTTATCGTGTTCTCCATCACGGGCATGCTGTACGTGGGCGGCTTCTTCGACGGCGTCGATTTCGCAACCGCCGTCGGCGAAGACCCCATCAGCGGTCTGTGCATCGGCGCCGCAGTTGCGCTGGTGGTTGCCGCCTGCATGTTCCTGCCTCGCAAGCTCACCACCCTGGTTGGCTTCACTGAAGGCGTTTCCGAAGGCGTGCGTTCCATGGTGGGTGCCATCATGATCCTGGTTTTGGCTTGGAGCTTGGGCGGTGCATGCCGTTACATGCTGGGCACGGGCGAATTCGTTGCCACCACGCTTACCGACATCGGTTTCCAGCTTTCCTTGCTGCCGGCCGTCATCTTCGTGGTTTCGGGCTTCATCGGCTTTGCCATGGGCACTTCCTGGGGTACCGCCGCGCTGATTCTGCCCATCGTGCTGGGCATCTTCCCTGAAGGCGACCCGCTGTTCTTGGTTACCATCGGTGCAACGCTTGCCGGTGCGGTATACGGCGACCACATCTCGCCCATTTCCGACACCACCATTCTTTCCTCGACGGGCGCAGAATGTAACCACCTACGTCACGTTGCCACGCAGCTGCCCTACGCCACCATCGTTGCGGTGGTGTGCTTGCTTGGCTACTTGGTTTCCGGCTTCACCGGCAGCCCCTGGCCTTCGCTTATCGGCGGCATCGTGGTTATCCTTGCCGTGGTTGTTGCCACCCGCTTCGTGGGCAGCAAGCAGGCAGCTTAGCGAACAGCAAACAGCATCAAGCCTGTTAACACAAGCAAACCGGAAAGGAGTCCTTCGGGGCTCCTTTCTTTGTATGTGAGGAAACGCGCCAAGGCGCCCAGCAGAGCCGTTCCCTAACGCCCCGGCCAAAAAAGAAAGGCTCCCGTAGGAGCCTTTCGCACATTCGCAAAGTTTGAACCTAGCGCTCCTCGATGGACACGTAGGCGCGTTCCTTCACCGCCGTTTTGTACGCGGGGCGAATGATGCGCTTGCCACTTACCAGTTCCTCGAAGCGGTGCGCCGCCCAGCCCGCCATGCGCGAGCACGCAAACAGCGGCGTGATCATATCCTGCGGAATGCCCAGCAGCGAATACACAAAACCGGAATACATATCCACGTTCGCGCACATTTCCTTCTTCGTGCCCTTTTCCTGAGCGATGACCTCGGGGCTTAAACGCTCGATGAGCTTCAGCAGGTTCAGCTCTGCCTCGAATTCGGTGCCCTGCGCCAGCTTCGTGGCGAACTGCTTGCAGATGATGGCGCGCGGGTCGGAAAGCGTGTACACCGCATGGCCCATGCCGTAAATCAGGCCCGTGTGGTCGAACGCCTGCTTGTTCACGATCTTGGCAATGTAGGAAGCAACCTCGTCTTCGTCTTCCCAGTTCTTCACGTTTTCCTTGATTTCCTTCTGCATGGCCAGCACCTGGTGGTTAGCGCCACCATGCTTGCTGCCCTTCAGCGAACCGATAGCGCCGGAATACGCAGCGTACGGATCGGTATCGGCGGAAGAAAGCACGCGGCAGGTGAAGGTGGAGTTGTTGCCGCCGCCATGTTCTGCATGCAGGCACATCATGATATCGAGCATGCGCGCCTCTTCAGGCGTGAACTCGCGGTTGGGGCGCAGCATGGAAAGGATGGTTTCGGATGTGGACTGCCCGGGGATGAAACGATGCATGATCATCGATTCGCCGTAGAACGCGCAGCGCTTGGCGTAGTGCGCCAGCACCATGATGCGCGGCAGGCGCGAAAGAAGCGAAATGGCCGTGCTGATCTCGTGCTCGAAAGAACGATCTTCCGCTTTCGGGTCGTCGGCGTACAGCATCAGAACCGAGCGCTGCAGCAGATTCATGATGCTATGGGAAGGCGTGCTCATGATCTTCGAAGCCGTGAAGCCATCGGGCAGGCTGCGCTGGGAATCGAGCGCTTCCACGAACGCATCGAGCTGGTCTTTCGTGGGCAAGTCGCCCATCAGAAGCAGGTAGGCAATTTCCTCGAACCCGCGGCGCTTTGTTGCATCGCCGCCGATAAGATCGTAGATACTGTAACCACGGAAGGTGAGCTTGCCTTCGTCGGGCACCTTGTCGCCTTCGTTCATCAGGTAGCCATAAACGTTTGCGATGTTGGTTACGCCCGCAATAACACCCGAGCCGTCGCTGTTGCGCAAGCCGCGCTTCACGGGATAGCGCTCGTACAGCTCTGGGTCGATAGCGTTGATTTTCAGGATGTTGTCGTACAGGGAAAGCTTATGGTCTTCCATGGGTGTTCCTTTCACTACCAGATTCAAAGTCTACACCCCCATAGGGCAACAAAATTGCCGTTTAGGCGAACGATAACCTAATTGAAACAAACGGTTTCTGTTATGCAACAAATTGTATTGGTAGTGGTGTTTATCGAAAGGCAATACCAACAGCACCCCGCTGGCAACCACTATTGCGTTGCGCAATACCTTATCCTGCCATATAGACATTCGCGATGTTAGAATTCTAATAGTTGCAAACATGTTCAAATACTTTGCAGCAGCCAACGTTCCTTTGCGCAGGCCAACGGTCTGGGCGCAAAGTACTCGTTCGTCCAAGGAGAGAGAACAACCATGACGCAAGATATCAATGGCGCGACACGCCTTATCTGCCTGTTCGGCGACCCCGTTGCCCACAGCAAATCGCCCCACCTTCACAACCGCGCGTTTGAGCGCGCCGGCTTGAACTACGCGTACATGGCGTTCCGCGTTCCCGGCGAAGACATGAAGCAGGCAACCGATGCCATCCGCCTGCTGAACATGCGCGGCTGCAACCTTACTATGCCCAACAAAATCGCCGTTATCCCCCACCTCGACAAGCTCGACCCTGCCGCCGAAATCGTAGGCGCCGTGAACACCGTGGTAAATGAAGACGGCGTGCTTACCGGCTACAACACCGACGGCTACGGCTTCATGAAGTCGTTCGCAGAGCATGGCGTTGACGTCAAAGGCAAGAAAATGGTGCAGATGGGCATGGGCGGCGCCGGCACTGCCATCGCTGCGCAGGCTGCACTCGATGGCGTGGGCGAAATCGTGGTGTTCAGCCCCAGCACCGGCAAGTCGTGGAACCGCGTTGCCGAAGAGGTCGCCATCGTTGCCGAGAAGACTGGCTGCAAGATCAGCCGCCACGATGCCAACGACCTGGACGACCTGCGCGCCCAGCTGGCCGACGCCGACCTGCTTGCCAACGCCACCCCTATCGGCATGGGCAAACTTGAAGGCCAGTCGCCCATTCCCGATGCAACGTATCTGCATCCCGGCCTTGCCATTCAGGACGCCATCTATCAGCCTGCCGAAACCGCGCTGTTGAAGATGGGTAAAGAAGCAGGCTGCACCACCATCAACGGCGAGGGCATGCTCTTCTTCCAGGGCGCACGCGCCTTCGAAATTTGGACGGGTGTCGAATTCCCGCTTTCACCTGACGAGGCATAACAGCCCAACGGGAGTACACTTAAACGGCGGCCATGCAAGGGGATGCATGACCGCCGTTTTCTTGTTTTTGAAGGGGTCGGGTGCGCGCACTACGCGTTTTGCGCCCGCATCAAGGCAGCAGGAGGGCCGCCATGAGCTGGCAGGAAGAATACGAGCGCAAGCAAATAAGCGTTGGCCAGGTGTTCGAAGACCACCTAACTGGTAACCAGAAGATATACACGGGAGGACTGCACGTTCCCGCCACCATCATCAACGAGCTCATAGCGCGCATCGGGAAAGGCGAGCTTTCGGGTATCGACCTGTACGGCAACTGGATGAACGGCGACATTACGTTTGCTGGGCTTGATGTAAGCCCGCAGCAGTTCCGCTACCACACGTACTTTGCCGGCCCCAACGAGCGCACGGGCTTTGCCGGCGGATCGAAATGCGTCGCGCACATTCCCGTGCATTTCTCCGACACCAATCGCATGCTGGAGGAAATCGGGTTGGATTATGCCGTGGTTCAAATGACGCCGCCCGATGCGCAGGGCAACTGCAACATCGGCCCGTTGGGGTTTGAGCAGGGCGCCTTGCGTGGAGCCAAGCACATCATCGCCCAAGTGAACCCGCGCCTTCCCCGCGTGTTCGGCGATTCCCACAACTATCACGTAAGCGCGATCGATGCCTTCGTGCTGCAGGAAGAAGCGCTTGAAGACGCGCCCGTTCCCGCGCCTACGCCCGAAGAGGAAAAGGTGGCGGAGCTCATCGTCGATCGCGTGAACGACGGCGACACCATCCAACTGGGCATCGGCGGCATCATCAACGCCATTGCCGCCGGGCTGGAAAGCAAGCAGCACCTGGGATGCTTCACGGAAATGTTCTCGGACGCCTTCGTTTCGCTGCAGCAGAAGGGCATCATCGACAACTCGCGCAAGCCGTTCATGCCCGGCGTTTCCGTTGCCGGCTATTCCACGGGTACCCAGCGCCTGTACGACTTCATCAACGAAAACCCCAGCATGTACTACTGCTCGTACGACACGGTATGCAACCCCACCGTCATCGCAAAGAACGACAACCTAGTTTCGGTAAATACCGCGGTGAGCATCGACTTAACCGGGCAGGTGTGCGCCGAAAGCATTGGCCCGCACCAGTATTCCGCAAGCGGCGGGCAGTTCGATTTCGTCCGCGGCGTAAAGCATTCGAAGGGCGGGCGCGGTTTTATTGCCGTTACCAGCGTGGCCCACACCAAGAAAGGCCCTGTGTCGAAAATCGTGCCGACGCTGGCATCCGGCAGCGCGGTTACCTCGCTGCGCAACGACGTGCAGTACATCGTCACCGAATATGGTGTTGCCGACCTGCGATGGGCCGACATCCCCACCCGCGCCCAGCGGCTTATCAGCATCGCCCACCCCGATTTCCGCGATGAGCTTACCGCCGAGGCAAAAAGGCTGGGCTTTCTGTACTGAAGCGGCACCGAAAGCTGACTTCGGTCAAAGCCGGTATTAAAGCGATCATGCAGCCAGGCAAAACCAGCCCAAATAATCGTGCGGCCAGATGGCGTATCTGCCATCTGGCCTCTTTTTCTGTCGCAAAACCAAAGAACCGCCTCATCTTGGCAAAATAATCGACTTGGGAATGATTGCCGAGCTCATTTCGCTCGCAGAATGCCAAGATAAGCAACAATATTTTTAGAATTGTTGCTTATTTGGGCTATTCGACAGCTAAAACACGGAACGAGTCGTTCACAAGTCGATTATTTTGCCAAACAGAAGCCCTTTTCTGGTTTTGAGCATAAACGCGCCGCCGGTGCTCGCCGCTACGCTTTCTTACGGTTCTCGGGCTGAAGGATGAGAACGGCGGCAACAACCGAAACCACGGCGAAGATCGCGCCGATCGGACCCGCCCACACGAAGCCCGGACCCGATGCCACCACGCCGCCCACGAACGAACCAGTGGCAATGCCCAGGTCAGACGAGGTGGGCATAACGGCCGATGCCAGCGTAAGAGCCTTCGGGTAGTCCTTCGCGGAAGTCTGCAGCAAAAACGTCTGCAACGGAGCATTCATGTGGTAAATGAACACGCCGGTAAGCACCACGTTCACAACGGCGAACACGGTGTTACCCGAAGCCAAGCTGGGCCCAAGCATCAAAAGCACCAGAGCCTGCAATCCGAACATGATCGGCATTTTTGCCAAGCCATAGTGCTGGGCGATGGAGCCGCTGCCGAGGTTCGAGACAATGGTGGCGGCACCGTAGAAGAACAGCACAATGCTTACCATCCACACCGAAAGGCCCACGCCATCTTCCAGGATTGGCGTCACGTATACGTAGAACACGTACGTGGCGGCCATACCGAAGCCCTTCATAACCAGCACCAGCACAATACGGCGGTCTTTGAGGATAACCAGCTGATCGCGCACGCGCGAAGAAATATCGGTCGAGCCGGAACGTGGCACCGAAATCAGCAGCAAGGCCGTAACGACAAGGGCTACTGCCTCTACTGCGATGAACGCCGCCTTGATGCCGAACGCGTCGGAAAGCAGCGTTCCGATGGGCGTGCCCAAAACGCTTGCCACGGAAAAGCCCGCGTACACGAACGAGATGATGCGCGCCGACTTTTCGCGGGGCACGATGTCGTTGATGAACGTCATGACCGTGGAAAGCAACACGCCCGAAACCACCGCCGTGAGGATGCGCGCCACCAGCAACGTTTCATACGTGGGCGCAACTATAGCCAGCAGGTTGCCGGCGTTGAATACGGCCAAAAAGGTAACGAACAGGGGAAAACGGCGGAATCGACCCGTGGAAAGAACAATGATGGGCGTCGATACCGCATACGAAATGGCGAAGAACCCGACCAGATTGCCCGCCGAAGCCAGGGAAATGCCGTACTCTTCCGAGATGTCCGGCGTGATGCCGATAACGATGAACTCCGCAAAACCCAGGGCAAAGCCCACGATTACCAAGGCCACGGTTGCAAGCTTGGTGCGTGCTGCGCTTTCTGCCACGAATGCCTTCCTTCTTCTTTGGGGCGCTGTTGCAGCGTCTTTACTTTAATAATGTTTAATTAGCATTACTTTGTTGAGATTTTTCAACAGTATCAAAGTATAAAGAAACGCAATGGCGCAAAAGAAGGAAACCGAGCTTTAGTTTAAAAAGCATGCGCTGGGCTGAACACGGGAAAATATTGCTCCATCTTTCCCGTCAGGCGAAAAATCTTCCCCAATTTCTTCCCCATCGGGCGAAACGTCTTCCCAAAGCAACAAAAAAGGCCAGCCGCATAAGCGACTGACCTGCAAATTCGATGGAGCCAACGGCCGGACTCGAACCGGCGACCCACGCATTACGAATGCGTTGCTCTACCAACTGAGCCACGTTGGCACTCCCGACGCTAAAAACAAGCGCCAGAGAAGTATACGCAACGAATTGTTTTTTCGCAAGTGCCAACTTACCGCCAGCTGCAAAATTGCCGTTCGTCTGCGAAGTTGCAACGGTTTCGCCACAACCCCGCCCCCGTTTGTGCCTTATTTCTGGTTAGATAGGGTATACACAGGAAGTTTGCAGGCAATTGGCGCATACTTTCTCGCGCCGATGCGCTCAAGCAAGACGCACGCTTAAGCAAGCAACGCCAACCACAACATGAACCACGAAGCAGCAAGAAGGAGGCAGCATGATTACCACCAAGTGCGATGAAAACGCAAATCGCCCCTTGGTCATCATCACGTACGCCTCCGTTGGCTCGGGTCATCGCAGCGCCGCCCAGGCAACTGCCCAAGCGCTGGAAGACTTGCGCGGCAAGCACCCCGCTCTGCCTGAAAACGTTGAAATTGCCGTGTTGGACATCCTGGACTTCGGCTACATCAAATTCGACGGCGACAAAACCGCCAACGTAACCGTTTCCTTCAACTGGCTCTACGACATCACCTGGCACCGCACTTTCACCGGCCGCCTTCTGTGGGGCGGCGGCTACGCATGGTCGCCGTTCATGTTTGCGCCCTTCACCAAAATCGTTAAGAAGCGCAAGCCCATTGCCATCCTGGCAACGCACATCGTTGCGGCCAACGCTTCAGTTGCCGCGAAGATGGTTACTGGGCAGACGTTCCCCGTAACCTGCATTCCCACCGACTACGGCGCCGAAGGGCTTTGGCCGCACCTTGACTGCGACCTATTCTGCGCCGCCGACGAAACCATGGTGAAAGAGCTTACGCCCCGCAAGGTGCCTGAAAGCCATATCAAGGTAACGGGCATCCCCGTGCGCAAAGGCTTTTCCGAGCCCATCGACCGCGACCAGGTGCTTAACCAGTTCGGGCTGCCGCACGACAAGATGATCGTCATGGTTATGGCAGGCGCTCGCCACTCCGAGCCTTACATCCCGTTCCGCGAAATCGTGAACAAGGTAGTGCCGCTGCTTTCCGATTTCCCCAACATGCACTTCGCTTTCCTGGCGGGTGCCGACAAAGAGTACGCCAACGGGCTGAAGGGTTTCTTCAAGGAGCGCGCCATCACGAACGTTTCCGTGTACAACTACATCGAGCGCATTCCCCAGCTCATGGAGGCAAGCGATATGATCATCGCGAAGTCGGGCGGCCTTGCCACCACCGAGTGCCTGTGCGCACGCTTGCCGCTTATCCTGGTAGGGAAATCGTATGGGCAGGAACGCGCGAACACCTACACCGTAACCAAGGCCGGTGCCGCCGTTACAGCAGAAACAGCCGATGAGCTGGTAAAACGTTTGCAGCAGATTCACGAAAACCCCGATCAGCTGAAAACCATGCTCAACGGTGGCGAATCGTTGCGTCGCCCTAACGCCGCGCACGATGCCGCCGTTGCCACGCTCGATTTGGTGGGCACGCTTCCCGCACCGAAGAAGCACCTGCTGAAGCTGTATTGGGGCAAAAAGCCCTACCGCGTTCGCTAAGCGCCCACGCTGAAACGCAGCCGATCTTACTTACCGAACAAGCCGCCGAACAGGCCCTTCTTCTGCATTTCTTCGGACGTTACGCCCTTTACCTCGTAGCCGGTAGCCCCAATTGCCTTGCGCAGTTGCGCTTCGTCGAGTGGCGTCTCCGATTCGATTACCGTGCGGCCCTTGCTGTGCGAAGAGGAAACCTTCTTCACCTTGAAGTTGTTGCGCACCGCATCGTTCACGTGCGATTCGCACATGCCGCACATCATGCCGTCGATATCCACAACTGTCCTGTACATACGCCAAGCCTTTCCTGAACGTGGGAACTTCGAAGCAACCGCCTAGAAGTTCACCATATCTAACAAAGACAGGGTACACCTTCATGGCACTGTGGCACTCGCCTTAAAACGAGACTCGAACAAGAATCCATTTGAAGCAGCCCGCACAGAAGAAGGCAAGGCGAAGTATCGGATGCAAAACGCCTTGCCGAAAAAAGCGCGTTGGGCGCAAGCCGCCCTCACCGCACAATGCGGCGCGGCTTGCCGAACGCAACACCCACCGCGGCAATGGGGAATGCGCAAGGAGCCATCGCCGCAGGCAGGTCAGATTGCGGGCGGGACGCGAATGCCCCAACCCGCTAAATCGACGGCAGCAGCGCATCCTATTCCGCTTCGCGCTTGCCGGCAAACTGCATGCGGTAATAGCGATCGTAGATGCCGTGCTGGGCACGCAGCTCTTCGTGCGTGCCAACCTCCACCACGCGCCCGTCGTCTACCACAGCAATGAAATCGGCATTGCGGATGGTGGATAAACGATGCGCGATAACCAGCGTGGTGCGGTTTTCGCTCAGGCGCTCAAGGGAGGCTTGCACGCGCTCTTCGCTTTCGTTGTCGAGCGCGCTGGTTGCCTCGTCCAACACCAAGATATGCGGGTTGCGCAAGAACACGCGTGCAATGGCAATGCGCTGCTTCTGCCCGCCCGAAAGACGCGTGCCGCGCTCGCCCACGAACGTGTCGTAGCCTTCCTCCAAGCCTTCGATGAACTCGTGGATGTTCGCTTGGCGCGCTGCCCATTCGATACGCTCCTGCGAAGCGGACGGATCGCCATACAGGATGTTTTCGCGAATGGTTCCCTCGAACAGGTACACATCCTGCTGCACAATGCCCACCTGCGCACGCAGCGATTCGAGCGTGGCATCGCGCACGTCAACGCCCGCAATTTTCACTGAACCGGAATCCACGTCGTAGAAGCGCGGCAGCAGCGAGCAGGTGGTTGTCTTGCCACCGCCCGAAGGCCCTACCAGCGCCACCGTGGAACCAGCAGGCACTTCCAGGTTCAGCCCGCGCAGCACTTCTTTGCCGTCCACATAGGAAAAGTGCACGTCGGAATAGCTGATGGCGGGTGCCGCGTCTTCGCCGACCACCGTGGCAAGATTGACGGCATCGGGCTTGTTTTCCACGCCCGGACGTTCTGCCAGCGTTTCCACGAAACGGCGAAAGCCCGCATAACCCTTCTGGAACGTTTCCGTGAAGTTGATCAGCAGTTCCACTGGCGCAATGAAAATGCCGATGTACAGCGCATACATAACCATGTCGGCAGGGTCCAAAACGCCCTGCGCCACAAACAGCCCGCCGCCCACGATGGTTGCCGTATACAGCGCGCCGGTGAAAAAGCTCGAAGCCATCTGGAACTGGCCCATGAAACGATACGAAAGCTCCTTCGTTTCGATGAACTCTTCGTTGGCGTGGCCGAACTTGTCGATCTCGATATGCTCGTTGCCGAAGCCCTTCACCACGCGAATGCCGCCCAACGAATCTTGCAAGCGCGCATTCAGGCCCGCCATGCGCACGCGGTTCTGACGGAAGATGGTGCGTTTGCGGTAGTTGGCAACGAACGCGTACGTGGCCATAACGGCCGTTACCGCCAGCATCACCAGCGTCAACGGCACGTTGATGAACATCAGCAGCACAAACGAGCCCACGATTTTCAGCGTGGCGATGAACAGGTTCTCGGGGCCGTGATGCGCCACCTCGGAAATGTCGAACAGGTCGGTTACCAACTTCGACATCATTTCGCCGGTGTTATTGCGGTCGTAGTAGGAAAAGCTTAGGCGCTGGTACTGCTGGAACAAGTCCATGCGCATGCGCGCTTCCATGCGGGCACCCATGATATGACCCCAGCAGGAAATGAAATACTGGCACAGGCTGCGCACCACGTACAGCACCACCAGCCCAACGGCAACCCACGGCAGCACGCCCATGATGGCGTCGCGCGCATTAACAAAGAAGTCGCGCACGAAGAAGTTCAGGATTTGAGGGAACGCCAGGTCGATGGCGGCAAGAAGCGTGGCACATACCAAGTCGGCAACGAACAGGAACGTGAACGGCTTGTAGTAGCTCACGAACTTCTTCGCCACAACCTTGAAGGGCACTTCCTGCTTTTCCTTCTCTTCGCTCAAAACGCGCTTCCTTTCGTTGATCGGCTGACAACAAAAAGGGGACTGTCCCCTTTTTGTTGTCAGTTTGCCAAAAGCCTTTGCCAATTATAGGAAACAGGCAGCTCGCACGCGCAACCGCTTCGCCAAACAACTAATATGTAAAGCTGCTGGCTTTTCGCCAGGACAAGCGGCCATACAGCTCAAAATGCTTGACTTGTGCCGCCAGCGTTTTACAATCCGCCTTAATCCTAGTAATCATATAGGTTTTATAGAAAGGACTTGCGTTGAACTTCGACGCCATGGCGCAATACCTTCCTCTGTACGAGGATGCGGCGCTGCTGACGTTGAGCATCGGATGGATCGGCATCGCCGGCTCCATCATCATCGGCCTTGTTGTGGCGATGATCGTGCATTTCCGCATTCCGGTGCTTCGCCAGCTTTGCCGCGTGTACATCGAGCTGTTCCGCAACACGCCGTTGCTTATCCAGCTGTTCTTCTTCTACTTCGGCCTGCCCCGCATGGGCATTGCCATCACGCCCGAGGTGTGCGGCATGTTCGGCTTGGCACTGCACGGCGGTGCCTACATGGCCGAATCGTTCCGCGCGGGCCTGGAAAACGTAGAGCCCATCCAGCGCGAAAGCGCCATCAGCCTGGGGCTTTCGAAGCTGCAAACCATGCGCTACGTGGTTTTGCCGCAGGCAGTTTCGCTCAGCTTCCCTTCGTTTGTGGCCAACGTCATCTTCCTGCTGAAGGAAACCAGCGTGTTTTCCGCCATCAGCCTGATGGACCTGATGTTCGTCACGAAAGACCTGATGGGCCTGTACTACAAAACCACCGAGTGCCTGGTGATGCTGGTGGTGTTCTACCTTATTATCCTGGTGCCGGTTTCCGTTGCCGGAACGTACATCGAAAGGAGGTTGCGCCATGGAAGCTTTGGGGCTTGATGTTCTGTTCATGGGCTCTAACGCCGCACGCCTTCTGCAAGGCCTGTGGGTAGCCGTCCAGATCAGCGCAATCTCGGTTGTGCTGAGCATTATCCTTGGCATGCTGTTCGGCATCTTCATGACGTGGAAGAACCCCGTTGCCAAGGTTATTTCGCGTCTGTACCTGGAAATCGTGCGCATTATGCCGCAGCTGGTTCTGCTCTACATCGTGTTCTTCGGCGCCACGCGCGTTCTGGGCATCAACATCTCGGCAGAGCTTTCGTCCATCATCGTGTTCGTGTTCTGGGGCACCGGCGAAATGGGCGATTTGGTGCGCGGCGCGCTTACCAGCATCCCCAAGCAGCAGTACGAAAGTGCAGAGGCGTTGGGGCTTTCCAAGGCGCAGCTGTACCGCTACGTCATCATCCCGCAGGCAATCCGCCGCCTTATCCCCTCTTCCATCAACCTGATTACCCGCATGATCAAAACCACCAGCCTGCTTTTGATGATCGGCGTCATCGAAATGATGAAAGTCGGACAACAGATCATCGAGGCAAACCGCATGACCTCGCCCAATGCCGTGTTCGGCATCTACGGCACCATCATGCTTCTGTACTTCGTAATCTGCTGGCCCATCAGCATGCTGGCAAACCACCTCGAGAAGAAATGGAACTAAGCAATGAGCGATACCGCCCTGCTCTCCATTGAGCATCTGAAGAAAGCCTACGGCGACAACGTAGTGCTGAAAGACATCAGCCTTACCGTCAAGCGCGGCGAGGTTATCGTGATCATCGGCCCTTCCGGCTGTGGCAAGTCTACCTTCCTGCGCTGCATCAACGCGCTGGAGCCCATCCAGGGCGGCACCATCAAGGTGGAAGGCAAGGAAGTAAGCAGCACTGAAAAGGACCTTACCGAACTGCGCCAGAAGGTGGGCATGGTGTTCCAGAGCTACGACTTGTTCCCTCATATGACGGTGCTCGACAACATCACGCTGGCGCCCACCAAGGTGAAGAAGGTGCCGAAGGCGGAAGCGGAGGAAACCGCACGTGCGCTGCTGAAGCGCGTGGGCCTTACCGACAAGGAAAAGAGCTACCCGCGCGAGCTTTCCGGCGGCCAGAAGCAGCGCGTTGCCATTGCCCGTGCCTTGGCAATGGAGCCTGAAGTGCTGTTGCTCGACGAAGTTACCGCCGCACTCGACCCCGAAATGGTGCGCGAAGTGCTGGACGTTATCTTGGGCCTTGCGCAAGAGGGCAAGACGATGCTCATCGTTACCCACGAAATGCAGTTCGCCCGCGCCGTTGCCGACCGCGTGCTGTTCTTCGATGGCGGCGAAATCGTGGAGCAGGACATTCCCGAGCGTTTCTTCGCCAACCCGCAAACCGAACGCGCCAAGAAGTTCCTTCACACGTTCGAGTTCGACGCCGTTCGCCAACACGAAGCCTAAAGAAGAGCCCCGCCTGGGGCTCTTCTTGTACCTGCCAAAAGAGACAGTCCCCTTTGGCTCCTTTTGGTCACCTGCATTCCCAATTAGCTCGGTTTGCTTTCGCGAACGGGGCCCTCAGTTGAGACGGGGCATGCTGCGAAACAGAGCACCCCGTCCCAACCCCAAGACCAAAAGGGACAGTCCCTTTTGGCTGAAAGCCCCAGTTTGGGGCTCTTTTTACACCTTAAAACCTACCATTCACATAGGCAAATAGGCTAATTCCCTTAATCCTATTGACTTTGTAGGATATACGCGGTTTACTTCCATCAATCAAAAGAAGCCCCGCTTGCACGGGGCGTAGAAGTAAGGAGAAAGACATGACCCAGACGAAACGCACCTGGAAACTCGTCGCTGTGCTTATTGCAGCCCTGGCTCTTGCCGGAGCCTTGCTTGCCGGTTGCTCTTCCAACAGCAACGATTCCTCGAGCAATTCGAACGCCGGGTACCGCACGCTTGACCAAATCAAGGACAGCGGCAAAATCACCATCGGCGTTTTCAGCGACAAGAGCCCCTTCGGCTATGTTGACGAAAACGGCACCTATCAGGGTTACGACATCGAGCTTGCCAACCGCCTTGGCCAGGACCTGGGCGTAGACGTTGAGCTGGTTTCCACCGAAGCCGCCAACCGCGTTGAGTACCTGCAGACCGGCAAGGTAGACGTTATCCTGGCAAACTTCACCGTTACCCCCGAGCGCGCCGAAGCCGTAGACTTCGCCGATCCGTACATGAACGTTGCACTGGGCGTTGTTTCCCACAAGGACAACGTGGTAACCGACCTTTCCCAGATTGGCAGCCGCCCGGTAATCGTTATCTCCGGCACCACGGCTGAAACGTACCTCACCGAGCACAACAAGGACCTTGACCTGGAAAAGTACGACACCTACGCCGCCGCCAAGACCGCCTTCGAGAACAACCCCAACGCTGTATGGGCTAACGACAACACCGAGGTTATCGCCTTCGCCAAGCAGGGCGGCTCCGAGTACGTGGTGGGCATCGACCAGCTTGGCAACGCCGACACCATCGCACCTGCAGCAACCAAAGGCAACGAAAGCCTGCTGAACTGGATCAACGAAGATCTGAAGAACCTGGGTTCCGAGAACTTCTTCCACAAAGACTACGAGAAGACCTTGGCCGACACCTACGGCACCGACTACGAGAACACCCTGGTAGTGGAGCCCGGTCAGGACTAATCGTTGCACCGTTCTGCCGAACGGCGCTGCCTCGCACGAAACGTTATGATGCTGCGCGGGGCTCTGATGGCACAGGGAAACCTCAAGGCCCCAAGGGCGGCACAAAGGCCAGCCCTTGGGGCCTTTCACTTCCCCTGCACTCATCAGAGCCCCGCTCGCTGATTTACTAGCGCATACCCAGGCACACTGAACGCCATCGCGGGCATCTTATGCGGCGAAAAAAAAAGGGAAGGACCCGCAAGGTCCTTCTCTTTTTCAAACTCACTTCATTGGACGTAACAGCGAGCGGGCGCATCCTGCGCAGCTTTGCTGAGCAGGATTGCATAGGCCTTCGCGCCATGCCTGCCCTCTTGAGATTTCCCTGCACCGTTAGATTCCCGCGCAGCATCGTTGCGTCTCACGAGAACGTTGCGTTGTTCGTAGAACAACGCAACTGCTTACGGACGCAACCCCGAGCCGCCCTGAATCGTAATGGTTTCGCCGGATACGTAAGAAGCCATGTCACTTGCCAGGAACACGGCAACCGGGGCGATGTCGGTCTTAGGATCACCGAAACGGCCCAGCGGAATGCCCTTGATGGTGGCGGCGAAGGTGTCGGGGTATTCTTCCTTCCAAGCTGCCAGCTGCTCGGTCATGGCAAGCGGGCAGATAACGTTGGCGCGAACGCCGTCGGGACCCCACTCGGTTGCAGCAACGCGGGTCATGCCACGGATGCCTTCCTTGGCAGCTGCATAGCTGGACTGGCCAGGCTTGCCGAACAGGCCAGCGCCAGAGGAAAGGTTAACTACCGAGCCCTTGGTCTTCTTCAACTCGGGGAATGCGTGCTTCATGTAGAAGAACGCAGCATACAGACCTGAGTTGATTGCCAGGTCGAAATCTTCCTTGGAGTGGTCGACCAGCTTCACGCCCGACTTGGATGCCTGAGCGTTGTTCACCACCGTGTCGATCTTGCCGAAATGGGCAACGGTCTGGGCGATAACGTTCTTCACGGCCTCTTCGTCGGAGCCTTCTGCGGCAACATGCATAACATCCACGCCGTACTGTTCCTTCAGCTTTGCCTCGGCGTCGATCAGGCGCTGTTCGTTGCGGCCCGTAATGCACAGGCGCGCGCCCTCTTCGGCGAACGCGCTGGCAATGCCGAAGCCAATGCCCTTGCCGCCACCGGTGATGATAGCTACTTTGCCTTCAAGAAGTCCCATAAGAGCCCCTTCCGTTTGTGCTTCGTTTGATGAGTTCGATGCTACAAACGGCCACGGGTGAACGGTCGATTAGCGGGTATGAGCGTAGTGGTTTCTTCGGTAAGCGGTAAATCAGGCAAATTCAGCTACCGTTAGCGGCAGAATTTGGCACAAGAAGGGCACGCCGCCATGCCGCCCAGCGCGGTTTCGCGAAGCTCGTAAGGCAGGCTGCGGCCAACCTTGTACATGGCTTCCACCACTTCGTCGAACGGGATAAGCCCATCGATGCCAGCAAGCGCCAGCTGAGCTGCGGAAAGAGCGTTTACCGCCGCGCTGGCATTGCGTTTCTGGCACGGCGCTTCCACTAGGCTGCCAATCGGGTCGCACACCAAGCCCAGCATGTTTGCCAGGGCGTAGCCCGCCGCCGTAAGGCACATGCGCGGCGTGCCGCCCAACAGCTCTACCGCAGCACTGGCAGCCATGGCTGCCGCAGAACCGATTTCCGCCTGGCAGCCGCCCTCGGCGCCGGCAACAGTGGCGTTGCGCGCAATGATAGATCCCACGATTGCGGCGTTCTTCAGCGCTTCCACCAGCTGCGCATCGCTGAAGCCATGCACTTCCTGCAGGGAAAGCAGCACCGCCGGAATCACGCCAGCGGAACCGGCAGTAGGCGCCGCCACGATAACGCCCATGGTTGCGTTCGTTTCCAAAACCGCCACCGCGTTGCGTGTGGCCAGCGCAAGGATCTGGCCCTTCACGCCCGCGCCCAAATCTTCCAATTCATGCAGCTTGGCAGCTTCGCCGCCGATAAGCCCGCCCATAGAAGGACGCGGCACCTTCACCGGGGCCGTTGCCGAAGCGCGCATCACGTCGAGCGCGCGCTGCAAGTACGTGTTGACGGCAGACCCCGCCACGCCGCGGCTTGCCAGCAGGGCGCGCTCGCGCGCTTCCGCGGCATAGCTCAGCGCCACGCCGTTTTCCTCGCAGAACGCCAAAAGCTCCGATGCGGAAGCGAAATCAAGCTCCTGGAACTTCTTCAAGGCAAGCTCCGGGTCGATGTCCGATGCCGCTTCGTCAGGGTTGCGATGCAGGCCGTCAGCTGGGATAAAGCGCACTGAGCGAATGGAGGGGAATGCCAAAATCCGGTCGATCACTTCGTCGGGCACTGGGTCGTCCACATCCATAACGGTGAACGCTTCCCCGCCCTGGCGCGTGCGGTGCAGCTTCGAGGTGCCGATGTTAATGCCGGCGTCGCCTAAGGTGCTGGCGATATGCGCCAACGTGCCCGGCAGGTCCTGCTGGCGCACGATCATGCTGCTGAACTCGCCAGTGATGTGCACATCGATGCCGTCGATGCGAACCAGTTCCGCCGCGCCGCCACCGATGGAGACGCCGCGCGCCGTTACCTCGTTGCCGTAGCAGTCAACCACGTGCGCTTCTACCGTATTAGGGTGCGGGGTTTTGGTAACGGTGTCGGGCTCGAAGGTAAATTCCAGCCCCTGTTCCTTTGCCAGCTCGAAGGAATTGCGCACCCGCAAATCGTCGGTATGCAGGCCCAGCATACCCGCCACCAAGGCGCGGTCGGTGCCGTGTCCGTGATAGGTGTGCGCAAACGAGCCGAACAACGTGAACGTTACTTCCACCGGGTCGCCGTCAAGCAGGTTGCGGATCATACTGGCAATGCGCAGCGCACCCGCTGTATGGGAAGAGGACGGCCCCACCATAATGGGCCCAACAATGTCCCTAATGCTCATCGGCTTCATGTGCGCTCCTTGCCTGCTGCAGCGGCCCGCCCGCATGTGCGCGCAGCCCGCGTTTGTACTTCGGCACTAGGATAGCGGCAGCACCCGTCCGCCGCAGCGCAAAACACACTTTTTAGCGCAATCGTGACATACCGCGCTAAGAGCGGAGCGCTTCTTGGCAAAAATAGTGCCTAAAGTACGATGCAGCTCAGCCTGCACGTCCATTGGCGCTCGCCAACCAGGGTTTTTAGCATCTTGAATGCCAAAACCAAGCGCCAAGCCACCCCTGCATCGTACTTTAGGCACTATTTTTGCCAAACCGCCCCGTCATTTCGACGCAGCTCCCCTAATCCCGCATTTTCCACTTCAGAAGCAGCGCCGAATTGGCAATGACCAGCACCGAACCGCAGTTGTGCACCAATGCGCCAACAACCGGCCCCATGACGCCCGTAATCGCCAAAACGATGGCGACGAAATTGAGCGTCAGCGAAAACGCAAGGTTAAGCTTGATGGTGGTCATCATGCGCCGTGAAAGCGCCACCGCATGAGGCAGCGCCTCCACCTCGTCGCTCACCAGCACGATATCGGCAGCATCAACGGCAATATCGCTGCCTATGCCACCCATGGCAACACCCACATACGCACGTTTCAAAGAAGGCGCATCGTTCACGCCATCGCCCACCATGCACACGTTTTCGCCGCGCTTTTCAAGCTCCTCAATGGCGGAAAGCTTGTCTTCCGGCGTGCACTCGGCGCGAACCTCGTCCACTCCCGTGCTACGCGCAATCGCGGAAGCGGCACGGACATCATCGCCCGTTGCCATAATGGTGCTTATCCCCTGCTTGCGCAGCGCTTCAAGCGTTTGAGCAGCGGTTTTACGCACGGTATCTGCCAGCGCCACGATGCCACGATACACGCCGTCCACCGCAATAAAGGAAACCGTGCAACCCCTTTCCGAGTAGGGCCCCGCTGTTTTCTCGCTGAATTCAAGCACTCCTGAACTGCGCATCATGCGCGCATTGCCCACCGCAATATGAATCCCTTGCACATCGCCTTCTACGCCTAAACCGGGTTTCATCTGGAAATTATCCGCTTCGACGGGAGTACGGCCGAAGCGTTTCACGTAACCCTGCGCCACCGCCCTACCGAGCGGGTGCTCGCTTTTCGCTTCAATGGCGGCAATCTGGGAAAACAGAACCGCCGCTTCGTTGTCGGGCGAAAAGCCCCCAACCGCGCCATCGCCTTCACCCTGCACCACCTTGCCGGTACGCGCATCTTCAACGGCAACCACGCGTAGCACACCTTCGGTGAGCGTGCCTGTTTTGTCGAACATGATGCGATGCACCTGCGCCAAACGCTCCAGCGCATCGCCTTCGCGCACCAAAATGCCGCGCCTGGTAACGTTGCCAATAGCAGCCATGATTGCCGTTGGCGTGGCCAGCACCAATGCACAAGGGCAGAACACAACCAAGATGGTAACGGCGCGGATCATTTCCCCGGTTACCGCCCAGGTGATGATGGCGGAAGCTAGCGCGATAACCACAATCCATGTTGCCCAACGGTCGGCCAAACGCACGATTTTCGCCTTGCCGGCGTCGGCCGATTCTACCAAACGAACCATGCAGGAAATGGAGCTGTCCTCGCCCACCTTGGTGGCGCGCATCTCGAAAGCACCGAACTGGTTTACGGTGCCTGACTGGACTTCGTCACCTGGCTGCTTGTCTACTGGCAACGATTCGCCCGTCATAACGGACTGATCGATAGCCGTGGAGCCCGAAACGATAACGCCATCCACTGGCACCGTTTCGCCAGGTAGCACTCGTACTACGTTGTTCACCTGCACCTTTTCTGCAGGCACCACGTTTTCGGTACCGCCGCTCACAATGCGCGCCGTGCGCGGCGTGATGGAAACCAGGCGCTCGATGCCGCTACGTGCCTTCGCTACCGTAAGGCTTTCCAGCAAGGCGCCCAGCTGCATGATCACCGCAACCTCGCCTGCTGCGAAGTGCTCCCCAATGGCAACCGAGGCAATCAGCGCCAGCGAAACCAGCACGTCTGCTTTGATATCGAATTCGGTGATGAGCCCTATGGCCGCTTCGCACAAGATAGGCACGCCGCACTGCACAATGGCTATCCAGGCAGAATCGAACGGCAGGGGGTCGAAGCCCACAAGGCTGGCGATAACCGCTGCCGCGCCAATGATCAGCAGCGTGATTTCCTTGGCGGTGCCGCCCCATTCAAGAGCTGTTTCAAGTTTTTCGATCATGGGTATCTCGCTAAGAACGCAGGTATGTTACCGAACTACTTGTTCGGTATAATCCAATGCGTTCGGCAGAAACAGAAGCAAACACTGCCATATGGCAGCTACTGAACATTTCAGGAAAAGTGTGCGGTGGTTAACTTACAACTCACAACTCACGGCTCACGGAAGGCTACTCCATGGATCGCAGGCAACGCAAAACCAGGCAGGCAATTTACCGTGCTTTCGAGGCTCTTATGGCCGAACAGCACTACAGCGAGGTTACCGTAGCGCAGATTATCGCGCGCGCCGATATCGGGCGCAGCACGTTTTACGCCCATTTCGAAACGAAAGACGAGTTACTGAACCAGATGTGCATGGAGATGTTTACGCACATCTTCGAAGGGGTGGACGAGCACTGCATAACCCATGCGACGCTGGAAACGAAAGACCTTACGGGCATGTTGGCGCACCTGCTGTACCATCTGCGCGACACCCATCATGGTATCTGCGGCAAACTGCTCAGCGAAGGGGAGCCCCATTTCACTGCTTATTTCAAAACGCGCCTTGCCGATTTGTTCGCGCGGGAAATGCCGAAGCGCAGCGACTTGCCCACCGACCTGGCAACCGAGTTGCTTGTAGCGGCCTTTTGCCAAGAAATAGCCTGGTGGGTTAAGGGCAGTTATGCGTATAGCCCCGAACAAGTAGCCCAATGGTTTCAGGGCTTTATAGGCTAGCGGAGGGTTGCAGCAACGCCGCCGGAAAGAGCGAGTCGACCAAAGCAAAAGCCGATTGGCGGAACAAAGCAACTTATTTTCCAAAAAAATGCTCAATGCGCTGAGTATTTTTACTCAGCGCATTGAGCAAAAATGAACAACAGCATCAATTTAAGCTACAAGTTTTCAATGTATTGAAAACCCAGCCGATTTTCACGAGAGTTTTCATTCCATTGAAAACTCTTTCGAGCCCACCCCCGTTGCACCTCCATCAAGGCCCAAGCGCTAAAGCACGCTGAGGTTGGGTTCGTAAATCAGCTGTTTGGGAAGTTTTTCCTGCTGGATAAACATGATCATGTACAAGGGGATATACGTGACGGAACCCGACCGCTTGACGTTCCCTTTGCAAACAACGTACGACTCACTTATGTCCCATTCACCAACATCGAGAACATTGTCGAGAGCCTTATGCTTGACCCAATCGTTGCCCGATTTAACATCGATGGGAACAATCTTATTCCCGCGCTGGATCACAAAATCAACTTCGCCAAGTTTCTTCGAATTGAAATAACAGAGAGAAAAGCCATGCGCTTTCAGCTCTTGCGCGACCACGTTTTCCATAACGGCGCCCATGTTTGCTTCCAGGTTTCCATTGAGCAAATTTAGCTGTGAATTCCCCAAAAACGAAGCACTAAGCAATCCACAATCGCTCATGAACAGGCGAAACAGGCTGTACTTTTCATTTGCCGCCAGCGGAACCTTGGGCTCGGCGACGTTATAGCATGGCAGCGCAACCCCTGCATCAGCAAGCCAAAGGAAACTGCTTTCATAGCGACGATAACGAGCTTCCTTGCCTAGGTCGGCAACCACAAAACGACGATTCTTGTCGTCAAGTTGCGAAGGAATGGCATCGAAAATAGAGCGGATTTTCACCTTTTCTTGGCTGCCTGCATATTTAGCAATGTCCAAACGATAGGACGCCAACAAAGATTCCTGAAGCTGCACCACCTGAGCAATATCGTGCATTTCGATGTAGCGTTGCACCACTTCAGGCATGCCGCCAACGACAAGGTAGACGTAAAAAAGTCGCATCATGGAATCGTGAATAGAATCCTCAACAGGCACCTTTTCATCAAAGCGCTTTCGCAAAAGCGCCAACGTGCTCTTCTGCACGCCATTCGCAATGCAAAATTCCTCAAAGTCCAAGGGATACATGCGAAGATAATGCTCGAACCCTACCGGGTACGAAGCAACGTCTTTCGTTTTCACCCCCAAGAGCGATCCGGTTTCCATGTAGTCGAAACGGCCATCTTCAACAAGAAATTTGATAGCAGTTCTCGCACGCGGGCATTCCTGAATCTCGTCAAGGAGAATCAAGGTATCACCTGGAACGAGCGGCTTCTTTAAATACGCCGTAAGAGAGGAAATCAATCGATCGGCATCAAGGGGCCCTTCGAAGATCAGCTTGGCTTGTTCATCTTCCAGAAAGTTAAGCTCGGCAAAGCAACCGTACTGCGTGTTTCCAAAATGCCTAACAAGGGTGGTTTTGCCAATTTGGCGAGCCCCGGTCACCATCAAAGCTTTCTTTGTAGGTGAGTTTTTCCATTTGGCCAGTTCATCCCATATTTTTCGTTTGAGCATCAAAGCTTCATCACCGGGCCCGTCACGTTTTTCGCTATTTTTTCGTACCGTTTGTCACGTTTTTCTCGATTTTTACGGCCGGTTTGTCACGTTTTTCCGAAAACACGCCGAGCAAGACCCGCTGCGCTGCGGCCAGCAAGGCAAAGCCTTTAAAGCCACAAACCCTTGTTCGACACGGCGTAGAGAGGGATGTTCTTCATCCATTCTTGTTCGCGGTACGGGGAAAGCGAAAAGCGGAGCGCGTGCACCTGCGGGTTCTTCTTCTTGAAAGCGGAAAGGCTCCGGGCGCGCAGGTTTTCTTCCGCTTATGTCCTTGTTTTTAACAAAAACAAGGACATAAAAATGTAAAAAATCACACTTTTAAGGAGATAGGCCTCAACGGACCGAACAACACCAGCGACTAGCGCTATATAAACCGGAGAACTAGCAGCAAACAAATGCGCTTTCGCAGGGAGACGGCCGCCAGGCTGTTACGCATTCTCTCTGCCTTGCACCTCAATATCAGGAATCGTACTGAATTATTTGTAACGATTCCAAAATTATCGTCACATTTTGTAACGCAAAATGATGCATAAAATTTTGCGTTGCCTTTTTCGTGCGTCTTTGATACGCAAACGTACCAAATCAAGTCATCACATAAAAAGGCGGGCAATGACCTCTGTCGTTGCCCGCCTTGCCGAATGCGCCTATCGGCACCTAGTTTGTCTGGCCCGAATGGTCAATGCCGTCCATCTTCACCTTGGTGATGGTGTAGGTGACGAAATCGGAATTCGTGGCCGCATCGGTAGCGCCCTGGGGCGTGTCGCCGACACCGCCGCCTTCCATATGCGCCGTCAGAACCAAACGGTAGTTGGCGTATGTTTCCTTGCTGCCTTCGATGTCGGTATTCACCTTTACCACGAAGCGGTGCTTAAACGCCAAGCTGTCACCATCGAGGGTCGCAAACTTACCATTTTTCTTTTCGTCCGTGAATACGATCGTGTTGCCACTTACTGTGCCCGTGCCCAGTTTGTCGCTTTCCTTGACCTGCAGGTACTTCGAAATGTCGCCATCCACAGGTTGATAGTCGCCACCTTCAGCGCGCTTTTGCAGGCTGAGCGTATACGTCACCTTGGTAGCGTTTGCCAACTTGGCATCAGCACCGGTCAACTTCGACAGATCGTACGTACCTACCAGGGCGATGGTACCGTCGGCCGTGCTCAAATCGTTCACGTTGATGCCCAGCTGCGTCTTCTTGGTGGAAACAAGACCAATGGTGGAATAGCCAATGTCCTTGCGGTAGTACCTCACTCCGCCGCTGTTGTCCGCAGTCATGCTGCTGGTGCTCAGCGTTTCAGCATGCGGGGAAAGGAACGAACGATAGCTGGGCTTGGTGTATGCCGCACTGCCATCTTGCGATGCGGCGATAGCGGCACGGCAAGCCGGACCCGTCATGGTAAGTTCAGCCTTCATCCGAATAGAGAACGCAGAACCATGATCCTTAGCAGTCTTGCGAATCTCACGCAAGTCGACTGCCTTACCGTCATACGCAAGCGTCAGCGACATATCGCTACCATCGGCAGTCCAATCCTGCTCTTTAACCGCAGGAACCTGCTCGGCTCCAGCAGGCTTCCACGCAGCTCCATCCCACCTGTAGTATTCATCGCCCACTTTCACATAGAAGTTCACTTTGCCCGTGGTACCAACCGGGTAGCCACCAGCATTATCGAGGGCGCCGCCTTTGTAGTTTGCCAGCGAAGAGTCCAGCTGATAATAAAGCGAGTCGCTATCGTTGTATTCGTTGGCGCCAAACGAAACGTTGTCTGTTACATCGATATCCAAACTGTTCGTAGCGCCATCGCCCATCAATATGGTGGATTCCCCGCTGTCGGGCTTCTTGTTGTCAACCAAGGTCTGCTGGTAGCTAGAGGCAACGCTATAGGTAGATGCCGTGTTCTCGTGGCCGTCGGTGTCATTGCTCTTACGCAGAACATAGTTGATGTGCGTATTCACATCGCTTGTCACCGACGTACCCGTATAGCCGTTGACCGTCTTGGTGGGGCTCTCGGGAGTTCCCTCAGGAACGCGCACCACCAAGTAGAAGCTTTCGCTCTTCGGACTTTCATCGTTGACCGTTAGGTTGTAGCGAGATTTTTCATCATCGCCGTCCACGGCAACACGGTAATAATAGCCGTCAATCTTTACGCCAGCTCCATCCGAAGATCCATCGGTCAGCTTGAACCATTCGCCAGAATTATTCTGAGTAGCCGTAACGCCCATGGTTTCACTCAACCACGGCTCCTGATAATAGTTGGCGTTAGGTTCGTCAGAGCCCTTGAAGCTCGTCAACGCCACCGAAGAAGCACCGCCAGCGGGAACGGTGTAGTGGTATTCCTTGCTGTTGTGCGCCACATCAATAAGGGTGAGCTGAGTGCCGGCAGGTAGGGTGCCAGCGGTACCGCTGAAGTCGATGGTCTTGTTCAGCGGCTTCATAGAACCGCCGCTTTCAAGGTGCGTGTTCCAACCATATTCAGTATCGCTGTTGCCCGCTTTGTTGTACGTCCAGGTAAGGTACCCCGTCATAGCATCGCCGGCGCTGGTAAGAACATGGCCCGTCAGCGAATCATAGTTTGCGCTCTTGTAGTTAGTGCCGTAGGTATACGTAGCTGCAAAGTTGATTTCCAGCATACGCTTTACCACGATAGGCACCTGCACCTTATAGGTATGGTTTGCCCCATCGTTGAACGTAACGGTAAGCAACGTGAAGCGACCCTTTTCGTTATCCCAATCGCGCGAGGCGCGGAACTGCATATCGCTTGCTCCGTTGTTTACCACTGCAAGGGAAGGAGCATCCGCGCTCTTTACGAATTCTTTGTTCTCATTAATCTGGAACGTTTCCGCCGTAGCCGTTACGTACTTTGTGCCGTTAGCGCTGTTAAGGCGCACTGCATCGGAGAAGCCACCGTTGGTAACCAGATTCAGGTAGTTCGTCACCGTAGTAGTGTCGTTGCCGGGAATCAGCAGAACGGGGAAGTCCGAAGCAGCCTGTTTTGCCGATTCGCTGTTAGACGTATTAAACATGCTCCTGGAAGTCGATGCATTGTAGTCGTTTGTGTTCTGGTAGATGCCGTCTTTGCAGCCACCAATATTGGTATAGGTGTAATGGCCGCCAACCTGTGTGCCCGCCTCGCTCTTGATTGTTGCAGCCGTATCCACATCAGCACCATCGCCAAACAGTCTCTTCGGGGTAGCGCTATCTGAGGCCTTTACGGTAAGAGGGCTATTCGTGCTTGTGGTTGCCATCGGGCTCGTGGTTACCCACGGCGAAGCAGCCGAAACGGCGACTTCCGAACCGTCAGCAGCGCGCTCATCGCTGTAGAGCTCAGATCCATTAGTACCATCAGTGTCATGGTCATCGTTGTAATGGCCAAAGGCAATGTACGTCTTCTGGTTCACCGCAGAAACGGACCCACTGTCCCTGTAGTGCATTACCTTCGGCGAACTCTCCGTTCTCTGGCCATTTGCCAATTCAACATCAACGCCAGCAACGCGTATGCCTGAAATATCGTCAGTGGCAACATCGCCAAAGAGCAAGCCCTGATATTTAGCTTCTTCGAAGGTGTTCTTGCTTACCAAAATGTTGGTTGCGCTAACCGAGCCCTTTGTGTCGCCAATGATGCCGCCTGAATACGTATGCTGCTTTTCAGGGTGATCGGTCCACCAACAACCTTTTTGCTTGAAAACACTATTCCTCACAATTGAATTCGAAACGTTTACGGTCTTGGCGGAAGTATCCTGTCCCAAAATGCCGCCAGAATAGGCACCATCAACCTGGATGGAATCAACGTTCAAGCCATCCCCCGTAAAAGTCGTGTAAGGATTGCCATAGGACTCGTTTGCCATTACGCCGACAATGCCACCCGAGCATTCGCGTGCCACTATTCTAATTTTTGATACATCGCAATCGCTTACATTAACGTTACCGACGGTGCAGCCAACAATACCGCCGACATTCATATAACGATCCTTTCCTTGATCGCTGGTTGTAGTCTGAGCTGAAGCGACCATCGAACCAAAGTAAGCCGGAGATTCCCCTGTCGGGTCTTTCGTCGATTCAATTGACGCATGGTTGACGTTAACCGCATTTTCCGCTCGGCCAACAACACCACCAAGACCTCTCGTGTTCGCGAAGCCGCCGTCCTCTCTATCTGAAGTAACAGTAACGTCTCTGATTTCAACTCTCTTATTATTAGAGATATCGGTTGCATTCCCGACCGTTACCGGCGCATTCGTGAGGGCGATCATGCCACCAACAGTACATGCCTCGTTGTTCTGCGCCCATCGAGAAGTGCTACGCACCGTCGAGTTCGACCCAACTGGATCGCTCAGTTGATCAACGTCCACAGTAAACGACGAGCCACCGCTATTCGCAAGCTTGCCGATAAAACCACCAGCATTTGCTTCCGCGGTAATGGACGACAAATTCTTATACTGACAATCCGTCAGCTTTACCGGAGCAGCAACAGAAGAGGTAGTAACCATCTTAGATTTCGTAAGATCGGCGGCACCTCGTATTGTCATGTAGCCTGTGGAACCGATCAAACCTCCAGCGCTAGCTCCGCCTTTCACGGTACAGTGATCAATTGCAACATTCTTGTACGCACCGTAATTGGTCTGCGAGCTAATATTGGACGTTACTCCAGCAAGGCAGCCAGCACCCACCTGCACCGTATCTGAAGTCTGATTGGTTGCAGGACTCCCATTTTGCTTAACGTACGAAAGAGAAACATTGCAGTCGACAAAATTAAGATTGGTGACATTCGCGCTATCATTCGCAGCAATACTCTCACTTACATGATCAGAAGCAAATGTTATGTTGCCGAACAACGCACCAACACCCGATACCGCATAATCATCGTTAACGTATTCTTCGACATTGGAGTTAGCCTTAATCGTCGCATTATTGCCGGTAATACACGCCACAGGCAAGGAAATTCGTTGCCTGTCAGTATCCCGATCGGCGGAAGAGCATGCATTGGAGTAATACCTGCCGGAAAGGCCCAAATACCCTGTACCGTATTTGGTCATATCGTAAGTTTCACCCTGTTTGAACGTAAGGTTTACACCGGTAAGGCCCGATGCGCACACATAACCAGTATTCCAATTCGCATACTTTTTCACCAAATACGGTGAGTTTATCTGGCCAGCGTTGTACTGAGCATCAGTGCTGTCCAACGGGCCCTGCCAGATCTGATTGCCCGGAGCTTGCGTGTCGTCTTTCTTTGCAGACGCCCACTCCCCGTCATCCGCCACAGAACCAACCTGTTTATAGCTTGCGTTGCGCACTTTCCCATAGTGCTCGTTTCCAAATTTGTATTTCTTCGCAGTAAGCGCCGTATCGTCGAAAGACCGGCCTTCGTATGCTTTCGAGCCACGGAATGCGCCGCCGATAGAGCCCTTTACAGTCGTATTGTTTGTGCTTGCCGCACCTGCAGCAGCACCGCTGTTGATAATTGCCGAAAGGATCAATAACCCCTTGGCATCGTCAACTTGCACCGTCGCTGCTTTGTTGCATTGCCGATTTACTCCATTAACCTTAACCGACCAGTTGTAAGCCATGTAGGTATCGCTTGTTGTAACGTGGCCAGCATAGCTATCATCGAGCTTGTTTATCCGATAGTTGTCATTTCCATTGTCGATGTCGCAGCCTTCACTAAAGGCATAGCCATCGATCACGCGGCCAACATACGGGTTGTTATACAGCCTGCCATCGTTATTACCTTTATTCCATGAGCCATCCGTGTTGCGGAAAATGACACCGCCACCAGCAATGGCGCCGACATAGCCACCGATGGGAACCAGGTTGCTGTTGTCAGTTTCGCCCGCCAGCAACGCCAACAGCGCATCTGAACCGGAAGGCACAGATTGCACCTGCGTCGATTCTACGTTCACGCCGTCAATGATGTTGTCGCCGCCCATGATGCAACCAATAGCACCGCCGAAGAAAGCCTTCGGTACACCATCGTTGTCCTTGCCCGCATACGTTACCGTCGAAATGCCAGCCGCGTATTTAACATCAAGGTCTTTGATAACGCTGCCATAGCTGTAGGGAATCAAGCCCGAGATCATGCCCGAATTAGAGGTGTCACCAATACTTGTCCCGTTTTTGATGACAATCTTCCCGTTTTCACCAGTACCCGTTAAATTGCCAACGATAACACCCCTGAACGGATTAACGCGGCTGCCAAATCCACCAAAGCTCTTTGCGTCAACTTCAATGGTTTTGGTCGCCGTGTCGGCGGGCTCGATGCTGTAATACGCACTTTGGGCGTACAGGTGCATCGTGGTGTTATCCAGGCTGCTGACACCAGCCGACCCAGCAACCTTTTTCCAAATACGGCCATCCGCATAACTGAACTGATAGGTGGCCTCGTAATCGCTCTTTTTATCGCTGCGGCGAGTGCACTTTTGGTTTTGATCGGTAGTAATAGTTATTCTCCAACCATCAACTGCAGTGTCGGCGCTGTTGATGTAGTTGGTCAGTGTATACAACTCTTGAGCGCTTTTTACAGCATAAGGGTCACTATAGGTTCCGCAACCTGTTTCCAAGTGAGCTGCTTTTTGGTTGACCTTGATCTCGCGATAGGCAGGCTTTTCTGCATTCCTGTTGTAAACGTAAGGCAGATACTTACTGCCAAATTGAGGGATCTGGGAATTGGCGGTTATACTCCCATCGGATACCAAGTTTCCATCGGAAGCGGTTACATTACCGTAATCGGGCGCATCGTAGTACCAAAGCTGCTTGCCAGCTTCGGTACCTTTCGAGTCGATTTCCTCGCCATAAGTTACCCTATCGTTCGTATTGAAAATATAGTTGGCAGAACCCGTGTTGTTCGCTCCGTACCCAAACGAATCAAAAAACGAGGCTCGCGTAAAAATGCCGCGGCCTTGATCTTTGCGACTTGGCAATTCAATGTTGTCATGCAATGAAGCATTGATCTGGTCGCTGTTCTCAAGACCGAGCTTTCCGAACAAACTACTTGCAGCGAGCTTCATGCTCCCATCTTTGCCATACGAGTTTTCTTTGACCGAAAGTTGCTGAACATCCAGTGTTACATAGTTGCGAAAATCGTTGATAAGCAACGGAGCATAAACATCTGCACCTTTCTCTGCCCCGTCAACTGACAAGCCGTCAAGAACCAAGCCTTTCGTAAAGGAAACCGTTGCGATGCTGCTCGAAGATCCCTCTATCGAACGGCAAATAAGCGCACCCGAATTCGAGGTTCCAGTACCAGTCGTTGGATCGGAGCCATTAACCACGCGGCCAACTGAGCCGGAAAGCGTCAGATTTTCGGTGGTGAAGCTATTAGCCACCGCACGGAAGAGGGACAGGTGCATATTCGCATGCTGGGTGAAGTCGGCATTGCTCTTGTTATCCGCAGATGCCTGTTCGTTTTTTATATCGGTATAGCAGAATTTGATCGTAGAGTTCTTGATGTAAACAGCTCCGTTCGCATCCACTGGATAATAGCTGTAGCCGTCAAGATCCATGGTGGTATAAGAAGCCGCATCGGGACTGGTATTGCCTATTTGCAGCGTACTTCCGCTCTTGAAGCCCAAGCCAGGAGCGATGTATTCATATATGCCTTCAGGCGCATAGCGACATGCGCTCCAGATCATCAGAGCCTGCGGTGATTTCGCCCAATATTGGCCCCCTGATTCATTCCTTACCAGCGTATCTGAATCTGAGTCTTTATACTTGCCGTCGGGCACCGCCTCTCTCAAGCATCGGTCAAGATTGTAGTAATAGCGAACATTTTGATTTGTTTTGTGGCTTTCTCCGATATCGGTACGGTTTCGGTAGCTATTGTCTTTGGTAGCATCGTTGCCCATGTAAAGCTTTTCGCCTGTTGTGCGCAAGGAAACCACAGCGTTGCAACCACCGCTGCTTGTCGTGCCCCCTGTCTTTGTCGTAAGAGCAATCCATTCGTCAAAGTTTTGAACATTATTGGATGCACTGATTTTGCCATTTCCGGGAACCAGATATGCCGTTTCCCATTCGGCCCTATCCTCGAGGTAAAGTCCCTTATAAGATTCAACACCAAAGGTGTTATCGCTCGCTCCGCGGGCAAGGAGAACGCCGAACGAGGTGGCGGAAGGGGCACTAAGGCTCGCCCCTGAGATATCGATAGCCTTATCCTGAATGATGAAATGGCCACTCATGGCATAAAGCAAGCCGCCAAACTCAGTAGCATTGTTGGCGGTAGCGCTCGTATTGCTGGCAGTAAGGGCATAGTTGCTGGCAGATTCGAGGCCAATCGTGACGATAGCATTGCCCCAGCTATAGCCGAGCAAGCCACCAGCCCCGTTTTGGCGATCGCCATTGTGGCCAACGGACATATTGAAATCGTTATAGACCAGCCCCGTGATCGTAACGTTTTTGAGGACGTTGCCATCCCCCTGACCTATCGAGCCAATAAAACCACCGATTTGCGCAGCCTTGCCGCTATCGCTATCGCCAGCGGTCACGCTGCCACTAATGGTCAAGCCAGCAACAGAAAAGGTTGAGGCTTTGTCTTTTGTTACATAGCCAATAGCTCCGCCAACACGTGTTTCAGCTTTGCTTTGAACTAGGTCGGAGCTGTTTATATTTGCCCTCGACGCTATATTGGCTTTTGCTTGTGTATTGGAGTCAAAGGTCACTGTGGCAGCATCAGATACGCTACCCGCAATGCCACCGACTTGCATAACTTTATTATCCCCAGAATAGGACGCGTTGTAGGCAATCGACGGATTAAACGTTGCGCCCGAAAGGCTTACGTTGCCAGACATCGTTCCCGCCAAAGCACCTGCATCGATAGCGGTCCCATTTTCGAATCTCATGGTGCCGCCGATGGTCACGCCTTGAACGATTGCGCCCTGAACGGTTGCGAACAGACCCAATCGGGCATGACGATAGATTTTGCCGTTGCCGTCGCTCGTGTCATCTGAGGAAATAGCGCTATCATCACGCACACCATACGGCTCGCCAACGGCAAGGTTTACGGTGCCCGAGCCTTTAAGCGTTCCGCTGAAAACGCCTGCGCCATCTGCGTTGTCTTTGGTAAAGCCCGTTAAGCCGGTGCCCGCCAAGTTAATAGTGTCGGCAATTTCGATGGTTGCCAATGCAAGAGCAGAAGCGCCGCTTACCCCACTTACCATGGAGTAATAGCCGGACGTCTGCCACGTGATTGCCATCTTAGCGAAATCGTCGGCACTGCTTAGGGTGTACCCATCGCTCGACTTATTAAGGGCGGAAGACAGCACAAGCTTGTGGGTATCTTTATCAACCGAAACCAGGTTACCGCTTAAACCATTGCCCAAACGGATAACTTCACCGTAATCGTGAATATCGTCCGTTTTGGTTTTTTCGCTCGAACGAACGAACTTCCACCCTGTTGCATTGGTTGCGTTGGCATTGCTATCACTGCCACTGCCAGCAGCAAAAATAAGAGCATTGTGGTTTTGGTAGACCAACTGCGCTGAGCTATCACTGTCGGCAAATTTCGCGCCCGACAGATCGGTTACGCCGCTGAACTTGATAACGCCCTGCCAAGCAGAGCCGGCAATGCCAGCGGAGCCACCGGTATCTTCGCCGATTTTGCCATCAGTGCTGAGTTTGAAATCGCGCACATCGAGGATATTGCTGTTGTCGACTACACCAATAGCGCCACCATATTTGCCATCGCCGGTATAGGGCTTTGCACTGCCGTGGCAAGCTACCTGAACGCCATTAAGCACAGCTGCCGCATTGCCCACCTTGGTGCTGTTGTCCCCTAAATAGCCAACAACACCCCCGACATAGCACAGATTGCTTGCCCGTTCTATTTCAATAGTTACCGCCGAATTGTTATTGTCGTTATTGCGGTTAACCACCAACGCACGCATAGAATCGGCAACGGTGCTGTACACGTTGCCCGCCAAACCGCCATAGCTTCCGCGCCTTGCGCCGCTGTCAGCTCTAGAATTATCAGCGCCAGCAGTCAGCTTACTCTTATAAGTGCCACCTTGAACGGTTACATCACCTTTGGTCACATCGAGCGAGCCGAACAAACCGCCAGCACGCTTGGTTGCGCCCAGCTGGATTACCGCATCGCCAAAATCAAATAAGCTCTGCTTAACCGTGAATTCCCCGGCAAACGAAACGAAACCAAACGCGCCACCCGCATACGTAGTGCTTGCCGAACCAACTTTTTGGGCAGGTTTGATGGAAACGTTGTCGGGAATGGTAAGCGTAAGGTTCGTAGCCTTGCCGATAAAGCCACCAGCATAGCCGTTATCACCCGAGGTGGAAACTGTGAAGGCCGAAACGTCAATGGAATTGTTAACAGAAACCGAAGCGCCATCGTTAACGCAACCGATTAGGCCGCCCGCGCAACCGTTTGCAGCCGCAGCCGAAACCGTAGGCGTACCCGCTACGTTCTCAAGACCCGTTACGCTATCGATGGTAAGCGCACCGTTCTCCACGGTATTAACGAGCAAGCCCGCATTGCCGGTTTGCGGGTTGATGCCAACACCTTTACGCGTGCCGGTAAACGAATACGAAGCTTTTAGGGTAAGGACGCCTAAACTTGAGCCAAGAATCGAACCAGTGATGCCAGGAATCGAACCAGTGATGCCAGGATCTTCCGCTTTTACATTAGTGGCATTCGCCGGGTCGGCAATGGCAACCTGAGCGTCGAGCGTTTTTCCGTTGCCTGTTACTTTATTAGCAACAATCGGCTCGCAGCTAATTCCCTTCCAGGTGAGCTTTGCGGTTGCATTGGCGTCGGACAGCTCAATATTGTTGTAAAACGTCCTTGCCGTACCGATAGAACCATCAATTTCGATGCTTCCCTTGAAGGGATAGGCATCGCTGCCAAACCCCTGGAATTCGTATCCATCAGTGGTCTTCGCGCTTACATCGAAACCGATACCGGTTGAACCGCCCTTTACGATTTTCGCGTTCTGATAAATCTTCGGATCGGTGTTCGAGATTACGATCAGTGCCCTGGAATCGTTAACCGTGATGGTATCGGCAACATCGCCCGTTCCCGTTGCACTTCCGCTGTCGCCTATTGCCAAAGCATCCTGCAGGCCCTTAAGCGTAGTGATAGTTGCGCCGGTGGCCGCTGTTGAAGCTTCATCCTGCTGAGCAGCATCTTCGTTTGCTGCAGCATCCTGCGCAACATCGCCCTGAGCAGCGCCGGCATTCGCCGATTCGCTGCCAGCAGCAGACGATTCCGAACCAGATGTCGCGCTCCCGCCGCCGGCACCGTCAGCAGACCCGGTGTTTTCACCAGAATCAGCAGACGAAGAGCCTGATTCTGTCCCACCGGCAGCAGGCGTACCGCTTGCGGAAGAAGAGGAATTGCCATCGCCCGATGCAGAACCAGCGCCTTCTGCGCCCTCAACAGCGCCCGAACCACTGCCCGCGTAGGCGGCAATGCTCGATGCAGCATCCACTTCCGCCGCCAGGGCGGCAGTTGATGGCGCAAACATTTGGAAAACCATGGTTGCGGTAAGGCAGGCGGTGATAATGCCCTTTGCCGATCTCATCTAATTAAACCTCGTTCTATTTTCAGCCCCGCCTGGGGCGCACATGCACTACGCGTTAGTTGCTTCCCGAAACCGAAACGCCAATATCATCCCAACTGCTGGGTTTTTCGCTTCCCACACGATAGAAATTGACTATTTCGGAGCCCGGTTCGGCAGTAAAGGTTGCTTTATGAGCGCTTCGATCAACCGAACACCCTGGATGGTTCGTTTCGAAGAAGGGGTCGAGTTCCACCTTGCTTCCCCAGGTAAGCGCTACGGTTTGGCTTTTGCCCGTTACCGTAACGCGGTAGTTGTAGGCATCGTAGCTGTCAACGCCATCGGCTCCGTCGACCCATGCACCCGTAACCGATGCCGCCTTAACATCAGCGCGCTGGGCAGGGGTTACCTTTGCGGCAAGGCATTTGATGCTTGTGCCGGGACTGTTGGCCGTGTCGACTGTGGCCTTGATGGTAAATGTTGCTTTATCGACCAGGTCTTTGTCGAGCGTAATGGTATAGGCGTTGATCACGCCCTTGGTGCCAGGCAACTCCACTTTGCTGCCAATCGCCGGGCTAATAGACCATTTGCTTGCGTCGATGGTTTCCGTTCCGTCGATGGTCTTGGCATCAACGCTCAGCGCGTAAACCACTTCTTTGTCGTTGAACACGTTAGGGTCGTCGAGCAGGCAATTGTAGATCTTGAAGGTGAACGAACAGCTTTCTTTGCTGGTATCTACTGTCACGTTACGAGAAACAGGGTCGGCGGCGGTGCTGCCGTAGGAGGTAAGCACATCGGAAGCAAACAGGCTTTGCGATTCGCCGGTTACGGGAACGGCCTTCAAATGATCGTTTGCGCTGAATGCGCTGTAGGTAAGGCTTGCACCTAGCAGGAGTGCGGCAATAACTAGCACAAACGCACCAACCCACAGCGCCTTGCGCTTTTGCGGAGTGGTAGCTGCTCCGTCCACGGCAGCGTTCAGCGATGCCGTAAGCGATTGCTTTTCCTCGGGCTGGCGAGCATGCTTGCCCTGATATTTGCCCTTGTGGTTTTCGAGCACAGTTTCCCCTCCCTGCTACTGCGCCGATGCCGACTTTGCGATCAAATACGCTACGTCGGATTCTTTACTGTTCTCGCTTTTGGGCCACGAGCATTCGATGATGAAGTTGGTTGCGTCAGCGGGGTTGCCATCTTTACCTTTGTCGAGGTCGTCGGCATTAAACGTCACTGAACGATAAAGAGGAGCAGCATTCTTCTGCACGTCTTGATAGTTCATGGAGTCTTTAGTTGCCAGACCGCTGCCCGCACTAGTCTCATTGAGGGGCTTAAATTCCTTTACTTCTTCGCCTTTCGACCATGAGTACTTTTGGTTCAGCCCGTCGTACCCAACCACATCGCCAGGGGCATCCTTGTCGTTCACCCTTACACGGTATACATGGACATCCAGCCCATTGATGTTGGTAGTATTTGCCACCTGCAGCTCAAAGCCCTTCTGCCCGCTTTCCACGCAGAAGGCACGACGACGAACGACCTTGCCTTCTTCGGTTTTGGAATCATCAGAATCAGCGTCATAGGTAAGGTCCAGCTGTTCCGCAGCGGTTTCATTGGGTCCCAAGATCTTAAGGTCGGCGGGAGCATCCACTTTGCCAACCGTAGAAAGCTCGCTGTTGGTTAGGAACCAGGAAAGCGTTAAGGCCAAAAGCAGCAACACCGCAGCGATTATCGCGAAAACGGCAAGGATGGGGCCACGATGCTCGTAGATCCATTCTTTGGCGGTGTTCAAATGGGTATCTGCGCTGCTCACTGGCTAGTTCCCCCTTGGAGTTTCATCTGCGCTCAGCTGTAGCTGCAGGTAGTCCACGTTGTTGCCGATGCAGTCGTCGGCTTTGTTGTAGTAATCGGCGCACTGGACAAGGGCGGTTGACTTCATTTCGCTACTCAGAGCAGGAACCTTGGAAGGGTCATCGCCGTAGCCGTAATAGAAGTAGCTCTTGCTATCGTTCACGTACCCTTGCATGCTCGTATAGTCCGTATTGGCTTCAGCGAAGATGTTCTTGTAGTAGTTAGCATTGCCGGTGTACACAAAATTCTGCAGGTATTCCGGCCACACCCAATACAGCGTTACATTGACGGGCTTGGTGGTTTTGTCCGATTCGCCTTCGCAGAATTCGCTCTTATCGATAGTGATGGAATCGGTAACCCGATTGGAGTAGAAGCCGTTATCGCACCCGGTGAAGAACAGCAAGTGCCCCTTTGCCAATTTAAGCAGCTCGGGCAGCTCCGATTTGGAATAACTGCTCTCGTTGATAACGTCGGAGTTCTTAGACTTAAGCGCACGGGAAATACTGATAGTGGCACCGTTTAAGTCATCGGCAAGCGGGGTTACCGTGAGCTTTATCTGACCGCGGGCGCCAGGGTACAGTTTGCCGTCGCTCTCGTTATTCAGATTGGAATTAAGCGTCACCGTCATGGAGTTCGTGGTGTCGAACCCAGCAGCTTCGGCTTGACTCGGGGTGTCGGACCCAGCATCTTTGCGTTCGTAATAGCCAACTTGGGCACCCTGTTCCGTCGTAGTAAGCGCTAATCGCGCCCCCGCGGCGCTTACGTTCACGCCGCCGGCCCGCACCTGGCTGTTGTTCAGGAACCACGCCAAGCACGCCAGGATAATTACGATGGCAGCCACCACGAACAGGCCGCTTACCATGAACTTCTTCCAGAAATCCTTCAGGGTTTGGGCGTGCTCGTCGGCAGTGGCGCGATATTCTTCCGCCGTTTTGCTGCTAACTTCCTGCCGGATATGTTGGCCTTTGCCCGTCATGTGTGCGCGTTACCCCTGTTAAAGGGCGGCGTTCCTTTCCCCAATTGCCTGCGTTACCAGGCGTTTTGAAGCCAGCAGGTTTGCCTTTGCACCCCCTGCCGCAACAGGAAAAAGTGCAGACTACCCCTAGCTTTATACAATCTGTATAACAATAGCATTTCCCTGCCCCGACACGCAAAGCCGCACGCACGTTGCGCAACTTGCTAAGCCCCCTGTTTGGCGGAAGTTCGTTCTTGTTTTCGCCCAAAAAAAAGGGGGGGACAGCTTGCACAATAGAGATCTACGCAGGGAAAATCACGGGCCAAAGGTTTCACAAGGCAAAACCGCCGCTAACAGCACGCGATTTAGAGTAGTAAGGCTTTATGGCAAGCTACACTTTCTGCACGGCAAGCTTGAAACCGTCGGCCTTTTCTTCCCCCAAATACTTGGGCAGCAAATACACCGCATACAAGGGCAAGTACAGCACCTTTCCCTTGCGTTTGAAGACAACTTACGAAATGCAGAATCTTTAAAGCAGGAAATATAACGAAATGCGAAATTTCAAATTGCCGATTTCTTACGGAATGCAGAATTTTGGCCCTGTTTGCCTTGCTCGGAGATGCGGAATTTCTCCTGATCACCCGTTCGAAAACTCGGCAAAAAAAAGAGAGGGCCAGGCAGTGCCTGACCCTCTCTGGTTGTGTGGGAAATAAGGCGCTCGGATGGCTTGACTCTTCTTCCCTCGTTGAATATAGCCCCAATTGCTACGAACGAGCAGCCGCCGCCTCTTCGCGCAGTTCGCGCTCGATTTCGCGATCGATGGCACCTTCGCCCGTGGGTGGCTTCACCTGGAACGGAACCGAAGGCGTTACCAGGCTTACCAGCGGCACAATGGCCAGCGAAAGCAGCATTGCCAGCGCGCCGCAGTTGATAGGCGAAGCGATGAAGCCGATGAACATGTTGGAAACGGTAAGGCCCACACCCACGAAGAAGCTGGCCCACACCGCAGCCTTGGAAATGCGCGAGCTGTACAAGCCCCAGATCAAAGGCCCCAGGAAGGCACCGGCAAGCGCGCCCCAGGAAATGCTCATCAGCTGGGCGATGAACGTGATGGTAGAGGTGTACTGCACCAGCGCGATAGCCGCCGAGATCACCACGAATACCACAATAAGGCCGCGCATCCACGTAATCTGGCTTTTCTCGGGCATGTTCTTGATGACGTTGCCCTTCAGAAGGTCGAGCGTCAGCGTGGAAGAAGACGTAATCACCAGCGAGGAAAGCGTGGACATGGAAGCGGAAAGCACCAGCACCACCACGATGCCTAGCAGAATGTCGGGCAGGCCCGAAAGCATGGTGGGAATGATGGAGTCGTAAATGGGCGTGCCGTTGGGCGCGAAGGCAATCTGGTCGCCGAACAAGCGGCCGAAGCCACCCAGGAAGTAGCTGCCACCAGCAACCACCAGTGCGAACACGGTGGAAATGATGGCGCCCTGCTTAATGGCGGGGCCGGTTTTAATGGCGTAGAACTTCGAAACCATCTGCGGCAGGCCCCACGTGCCCAGCGACGTAAGCACGATAACGCCAATCAGGTTGAACAGGTCGGGGCCGAACATGGAAACGAACGCGCCCTGCAGGTCGGTTCCTTCGGCAGGAATCTGCGAAAGCGAGATGATGGCCTGCGAAAAGCCGCCCTGGCCCGCCAACACCACAGCGATTACGGCAATGATGCCCACCAGCATAACCAAGCCCTGGATGAAGTCGTTCAGCACGGTTGCCATGTAGCCGCCCAATACTACGTAGATGCAGGTGACAACGGCCATACCCACCACGCACCATTCATACGGCAGGCCGAATGCCATGCCGAACAGGCGCGAAAGGCCGTTGTAGACGCTGGCGGTGTAGGGAATCAGGAACACGAAGATGATGGCCGCCGAAGCGATGCGCAGCGCCTTGGAGTGGTAGCGCTTGCCGAAGAATTCCGGCATGGTGGTGGCCTTCAGGCGCTGCGTTATCTCACGCGTACGGGGGCCCAGCACCCACCATGCCAGAAGCGAGCCGATAAGCGCATTGCCGATGCCAATCCAAAAGGCAGCCAGGCCATACTTCCAGCCGAACTGGCCTGCATAGCCCACGAAAATTACCGCCGAAAAGTAGCTGGTGCCGAAGGCAAACGCCGAAAGCCACGGGCCCACGTTGCGGCCGCCCAGCACGAAGCCGTCAACGTTTTTGGTGTGCTGGCGCGCGTAGATGCCCACGCCTACCACCACGCCGATGAAAATCAGGATGATGCATATCTTTGCAACCACGAAGTAACTCCTTTAACAAAATGGGGACAGTCCCCTTTTTGACATCCGGTACGAACAGGAAAGTGAAGGCGCACACGACCTTTTCGGGCACAAAAAAAGCACCCGGAAAACCCGTGTGCTATCAATATCGATACGTTATGGGAATTGCCTTGGTTGCACGGCGCGAGCCCTGGGCCCAGTGCTGGGAAGCAACCGCAGATGCGCCGAAAGAGCACTGAGCCAAGTGCTCGGACATAACGGCGCAAACCGACATACACTTCTGGGCAAGGTGCTGCGTCATAACGGCACACGTGTCCAACGCAACGGCAACGCGTACATTCACCTGCGCGAATGCAGAAGCATTGTTCTGTACGGTATGTTCAGTTCCAAAAGTCATGGCTGCGACTTTATCACACGAAAGTAATTCGACAAGCGAAATATTCCCATCCCCGTCTCCGATGCACGGTGAACGGGTTCAGCTGCGCTTTCGACAAAAAAAGAAAAGGCCCGAAGGCCTTTTCCGGAAAATGACAAAATGGGGACTGTCCCCATTTTGTCATTAGTAGCGGCTGTCGAAGATGCGCTGGGTCTTCTTCTCGGAGCGGGGCAACTCGCCCAGCGGCACGCCCTTGGCATCGGGGGTGCAGCCGATCTTCGCCTTGAAGATGAGCGCCAGTTCCTCTTCGCAGCGCTTCAGGGCATCGCCTTCAAGCGGCGTTTCGAACAGCACCGTAAGCACGTCGCGGCCCATGATGTGCTCGATCATCACCTGGTACTCGGACGACGTGCCCGACGTTGCGGCGATTACCTCTTCCACCTGGGCGGGGAACATATTCACGCCCTTCACCTTGAACATGTCGTCGGTGCGGCCTACCAGCGTGTCAATGCGCGGGTGCTTCATGCCGCAGGCGCAGTCACCGGGGATGATGCGGGTAAGGTCGTGCGTGCGGTAGCGGATGAGCGGCGCACCTTCCTTGCGCAGCGTGGTAAGAACCAGCTCGCCCACCGTGCCGTCGGGTACCTGCTCGCCCGTTTTCGGGTCAACGACCTCGGCGTATACGTAGTCGCTCCACAGGTGCATGCCGTTGTGCTCATGGCAGGAAATGCCGATGCCCGGGCCGTAGATTTCGGTAAGGCCGTAGATGTCGAAGATTTCGATACCCAGCTCGGTTTCGATGCGATGGCGCATCTTTTCGCCCCAGCGCTCGGAGCCGATAACGCCCTTCTTCAGGACAAGCTTGTCGCGAATGCCGCGGTCGGCGATTTCTTCCGCCAGCAAAAGCGCGTAGGAGGAAGTGGCGCACAGCACCGTGCTCTGCAAGTCTTCCATCATGCGCAGCTGCTTTTCGGTGTTACCCGGGCCCATAGGCACGGCCATGGCGCCCAGCTTTTCGGCGCCCAGTTGGAAGCCGATGCCCGCCGTCCACAGGCCGTAACCAGGCGTGATGTGAATGCGGTCTTTGTTGGTGATGCCCGCCGTTTCGTAGCAGCGTGCGAACATCGTGGCCCAGTCGTCAACGTCTTTCTGGGTGTAGGGGATCACCACCGGGATGCCCGTGGTGCCCGAAGAGGAATGGATGCGCACGATTTTTTCCTCGGGCACCGCCGCCAAGCCCAGCGGGTACACTTCGCGCAGGTCGGCTTTTTCAGAGAAAGGCAGCTTCTCGAAATCGGCTTGGGTCTGCACGTCCGAAAGGTCGATACCCTCGAACTTCTTGGCGTAGAAGGGCGAGCGGTCTTTCAGGGTTTTGAACTGCTCTTTGATCAGGGAGAATTGTTCTTCGGTCAATTCCATAGTGCCACCTTTCTGCTGCACTGGAACGTGTTGGCTTTTCAGGGCGCCGCACAACGGCGCGTATATGAATGATGCGTTTCACTTTACCACGATAAAGCGAAACGCATCGAATCATTTGCTTATGACTGCTCCACCAAATCGATAGCGTGCAGGTTCATGTCCACGAAGCGCGGTTTTACGCAAGCGGGAATAACGCTGCGCATGTCGGCGAGCGTCAGCACGCCACGCAGGACGCTTTCGCTTTCCGCGGCATTCGCGGCACGCAGGGCACTGGCCAGCATGATGATGTTCAGCGCCTTGCGCGAACCCAGCTGGCCGCACAGGGCAACGTCATCGACTTCCACCACGTGCGCGCCGGCAGCGTGCAGCGCGTCGAGCATCTTCTGTGGGCTGTACGCCGACGACTTGAAATCGCCCACGGTGGGGGCCACACCTGAACGGGCAACCACCATCACGCCTTCCGGCTTCAGCAGGTGTAGGGCACGCAGGCCTTCGCCCGGCTCGAGCGCGATGATCACATCGTCGGAGGCATCACCGGGCAACGGGGAGAATACCTCTTCGCCGTTGTTGCCCATGCGCACATGGCTCATCACATCGCCGCCACGCTGCGCCATGCCGGTGGTTTCGGCGGTGCGTACCTGCCAGCCCTTGGAACGGGCGGCTTCGGCCAGGATCTTCGCCGCAAGCACGCTGCCCTGGCCGCCGATGCCGGCAAGAGAAACGTTTATCATTGCGCGCTCCCTTCGTTCCCGTCGCATTCAAGGGCGCCGTCTTCGCACAGGTACGTGCACAGGCCGCAGCCGTTGCACAGCGAATCGTCCACCACCGGGCGGCGCGACTCGGCGTCCCACGAAAGCGCGGGGCACCCGATTTTCAGCACGCACTTGCCACAGCCCGTGCATGCCTCTTCGCTATAGCGGACCGGAGCGCCCGGCTTTATCAGCTTCACGCACGGCGACTCGAAAATGATCGCCGAAGGGCCGTCGTAGTAGATGGCCTGGCGCGCTGCTTCCTGCGCTTCGTCCAACCGCAGCGGGTTGGCGTGCGTGATAACCTTCACGCCCAGCGCGCGCAGCACTGCTTCGATGGAAATGGGCTCGGACTTAGGCCCCATCAGCGTGACGCCCGTGCCGGGGTGCGGCTGCGAGCCCGTCATGGCAGTGGTTGCGTTGTCCAGCACGCACACGGTGATGTCGTGCTGGTTGTACACCGCGTTGGCAATGCCCGTCATGCCGCTGGCAAAGAACGTGGAATCGCCCACGAACGAAAGCGCCTTCTTGCCCGGCTCAACCACGCTGAAGCCCTGCGCCACCGTGATGCCCGCGCCCATGCACAGGCAGGTGTCCACCGCGTTAAGCGGCTTCGCGTTGCCCAGGGTATAGCAGCCGATGTCGCCGCAGAAGATGCCGTCGCTCGGACGGCGAAGCGCCGACTTCACCGCGTAGAACGCACCGCGATGCGGGCAGCCCGGACACAGCAGAGGCGGACGTGCGGGCGGCTGGGTATGCACCAGCTCTTCGCCGGCTCCTTGCGCCAGGGCCGTTTCGATGCCGAATACTTGGCGCGGTTCGCGCAGGCGAACGCCGAAGAACGCACGCAGCTGTCCGGCAATGGCGTCTACCGTGTTTTCGCCGCGGTCGGTGGTCTCGCCCGTCAGCTTGCCGTGCACGCGATAGCTTGCGCCTGTGCGGCCTGCGGTTTTGAGCATTTCGTCTTCCAGAACGTGGTCCAGCTCCTCGAACACGATAACGTCGGAAAGCCCTTCGGCGAACGCTTCCGCACGCTGCTGCGGGAACGGGTACGGCGTGCCCACCTGCATGATGCGGTACGCCGGCAGCGCTTCCACCGTCTTGCCGTACGCGGGGCCGCCCATGGTGCAGAAGCCGCCTTCGCAGCTTGGCGGCAAAACGGGTGCCAGCGCGGCACCTTCCGCCCACACTAGCTTGCCGTCCTGCGCCTCTTTTTCCAAAAGGCGCAGCGCCTCACGAGCATAAGCGTACGAGATGCCGCCCGCCACAATGCCCACCTGCGCGTTTTCGCCAGCAGCGAACACGGGGTTGAACTGGTCGAATGCACTTCCCGAAAAATCTTTGGCAATGGCAACCAGGCGCTCGTTTATCTCGGCGTGGGCAGCGTAAGATCGCTTCGGGAAAATGACCCAGCGCGAATCGCGCTTGAAGCCTTCGGGGACGCGTGCTTGAGTGTGCTCTTCGACGTCGAAGTAGGTCGAGGCATGGCAGATGCGCGTGGTGGGGCGCATCAGCACAGGGGTTTGATACGCCTCGGACAAGTCGTAGGCGGCGCCCATCATGGCACAACCCTGCTCGGGCGTTGCCGGGTCGAACACTGGCACCTTGGCAAACGCCGCAAAGCGACGCGTGTCCTGTTCGGTTTGGGACGAAATGGGGCCTGGGTCGTCGGCAACGTAGAGCACGGTGCCGCCCTTCACGCCCACGTAGTTCAGCGACATCAGCGCATCGCTTGCCACGTTCAAACCCACTTGCTTGCAGGTGTACAGCGTGCGAGCGCCCGAATACGCAGCGCCGGCCAAAAGCTCCAGCGCAGCCTTTTCGTTCGTGGACCATTCCACATGCACGCCTTCGGCTTTGCCCGCAGCATGCTGCTTGGCAACCGTTTCGATAACCTCGGAAGAAGGAGTGCCCGGGTAGCCCGCGCACACGCGCACACCCGCCTCAAGAGCGGCATGGGCAAAGGCTTCGTTGCCCGTTAAGAATTCTTTTGTCATTAACGGGATTCCTTATGCCTGGGCCATGTCGGCTTTGAGCTTTTCAATCTTCGCGCGAGCTTCGTCGTTGCCCGTACCCAGCATCTGAACAGCTAAAATGGCAGCATTCTTTGCGCCGTTGATGGCAACCGTCGCCACTGGTACGCCGCTAGGCATCTGAACCATGGAAAGCAGGGAATCAAGGCCGCCCAAATCGCTCGTCTTCATGGGAACGGCAATGATGGGCAGCGGGGTGTAAGCGGCAACCACGCCGCCAAGATGCGCCGCCTTGCCAGCCGCAGCGATGATAACGCGCAGGCCGCGGTCTACGGCAGAACTTGCCCATTCGTGCACTTCAGCGGGCTTGCGATGCGCGCTTGCCACCTTAACTTCATAGGGGACGTCCAGTTCGTCAAGCTGCTTCATGCATGCTTCCATCGTGGACATGTCGGATTCGGATCCCATGATGATGCCAACTATGGGCTTGTCGCCAAAAATAGAGCTCATTGCTTGTCCTTAGAGACGCGGTTTTCCTTTACGCGCAATTGTAACACCGCACTATCACAGGCACGTTTCCCCGTCCGCCGCAAAGGGTCAATGAGGAGCATCGAGCAGCTGGATCCGTCTGGCCCCTTGTCGGTTGAGGATTGCCCGACGATGAGGGGGCAAAAAGCCGTAACAGGCCGGCCTTAAAGCCAAGAAACGGGGCCACCATGGCAGAATAACCGCCTAAAGTACGATGCCCTTGTGGCTCTTGTTTTTATTTCGCCACAATAACTATTAATTTGTTGATTATCTTGCAAGTTTAAGCAACAGAAGCGGCGTTAGGAGAAAGACAATCGTACTTTAGGCGGTTATTCTGCCACGCACAGGCCGTTTTCTGGTTTTCCGGGCAAGCGCAGGCACAAAAGGCGCAGGAAACACCTCAATGTACCTCGAAAACAGCCAGCAAGCACCGGCACGGAAGGTCGAGGCCGCGCCTCGAATACAGCCGGCAACGAGCTGATGCTACTCGTCAGAATCGCTTTCCCGCATTTCGCCAACGCGCTTTTCCAGGGCCGTAATGAGCTGCTTGTTCACGTCGAGCATCTTCTGCAGGTCGGCGGGGGTGGCGTTGTCCACGTGGTAGCCCGTGCTGGCAACGCAAGGGACGGAAAACCTCGTAGCCAGGGCGGCCGCAATATCGTGAGCAGGGATTTCGTCTCGATGGCAGGGCACGGCAAGCAAGCTTACCGTTGCGGTGCGCCCTGGTTCGGGGCGCGGGATAGCCTGGGCGGTAGCGCCCACATGAGCAAATTCCGGCGTGCAGGCGAACACAACAATGCCACGTGGCGTTACCGTGAGCACCGCTTCCAGCGCGAAGGCGCCTTCCCCAACGCATACGGTTTCAGTGCGCATACCCATGTTGATACCCTTCTCTCGCAAAATAGCAAAAAGGGGACTGTCCCCTTTTTGTTAATGGATGGCTGCGAATTCTACGGCGCCGACCAGCTCTTCGGGGCTGGCAATAAGCACGCTGGGCATCTGCTTCAGCAAGATTTCGCGCCCGAAGAACTTGCCCCAGGTAACGCCCACGCACGGCATATCGGCGGCATGCGCTGCCTGCAAATCATAGGGGCTATCGCCCACATACACACATCTATCAGGCGAAACGCCCAGTTTCTTCGCCGCCGCCAGCAACGGTTCAGGGTCGGGTTTGTGAGCAGTGCTGTCTTCCGCGCCGTTCACGCAGGCGAAAATGTCGTACAGGCCATGCGCCTTCAAGCTCTTCGTTGCCAGGCCAACGCGCTTCGACGTTACCACGCCCAGCGTGAAGCCGGCGCTCTTCAAAGCAGCAAGAGCCTCGGGCACGCCCGCGAAGGGATGCGACTTTTCGTCCAAGTCGCGTTCGTTGAATTCGCGGTACACGCGGGTAAGCTCATCGGCCACTTCGGGGGCGTAGCCATGGTCTTCGACAAACGTCTGCATCTGTACCACCAACGGCTGGCCCACCTTGGCAATCAGCTCGGCATCGGGCAGCGCCTTGCCAAACACCTTTTCGGTGGCATAGCGCATGCTCACCAGAATAGGCTCGTACGTATCCAGTACTGTGCCGTCCAAATCGAACAGCGCCACATCGCGCTTGGGATTCAAAGAGATAAAATCGTCAGCCATTACGGCAGTTTCCTTCTTTCAGAGAATATAGGGGGCCGATCAAAAACGGGATCGCCAGCAAAATCAGGAAAATAAAAGGCAAGGGCATACGCCAGTAAATCAGCGGGCGAGATCCCGGCAAGTGCAAGGGGATTGAAAAGGGGCAGGCATTGGCCTTCGCGCCATGCCTGCCCCTTTGAAATTTCCCTGCGCCGTCAGAATCCCGCGCAGCGTCATCGCGTCTCACGAGTCATGCGATGTTCGACAGAACAGCGCAACCGAAACGCAACTACAGCCCCAAAGCCTTCTTCAGGGAAGAAACGCGGCGACGGGAAACGGGAATCTTCTCGTCTACGCCATCGAGCGTAAGCAGCAGCGTACCGCCCGACTGAGGCTCAACTTCCTTAACCAGTGCAAGGTTAACCAGGTAACCACGATGCACGCGGAAGAAGCCGTGGCCATCGAGGGTCTTTTCCAGCTGAGCCAAGCTGACCGTGGAAAAGAAGCGATCGACGCCCGTTTGCAGGTACGCATAATCGTCGCGCGCCATAACGTAGCGAATGTCGTCGATGTTGATGAGGATCTTCTTGCCGCCCTTTTCAACCGGGATGCGCTCGGCCTTCTGCGCCTTCGCGTGCAGCAGCACATGCTCGCGTACGCGGGCAAGTGCATGGGCAAGGCGCTCGGTTTCAACGGGCTTCACCAGATAATCGATGGCGTTCACCTTGAAAGCGTCCAGCGCAAACTCGCTGTAAGCGGTGACGAACACCACGGCAGGCGGATACTTCAAATGCTGCAGAGCCTCTGCAAGCTGGATACCGGTAGCCTCAGGCATGTTGATGTCCAAAAACATAACGTCGCAAGGGTATTCCTTCAGCTTTTCAATAGCCTCGCGAACGCTAGCAGCCTCGGCAACAACTTCAGTTTGATTGAGCTCGTTCAGCAAAAAGCGCAGCTCGGAACGCGCCGGCGCCTCGTCGTCAACAATGATTGCCTTCAGCAACGCAGCCTCCTCGTGTTTCACAGATTAATCATTCGTATTATAGACCACTTACCGAAAAAGCGAGCACCTATCTCATAGCCTAAACAGGTAGGGACGTTACATGTTCGCGCACTCGGGAAGGAACAGCGTAACCGCCGTGCCCTTGCCCAGTTCGCTTTGGATGTCCATATAGGCATGCTCGCCGTAGTACCCGCGAAGACGGTCGTTGATGTTCTTCACGGCAATGCCCAATCCCGTTTCAGACTTGGGCGCCATGATGTTGATGCGGTCTTCTTCCTTCATGCCGATGCCATCGTCGTTCACGTGAAGATACACGTCATTGCCTTCCAAGCTTCCGGAAATGGAAATGGTGAGCTTGCCTTCGGCGGGCATGGCGTGCTTCACCGCGTTTTCAACCAGAGGCTGCACCATGAAGGCGGGCACCTGCATAGCGCGCACCTCGTCGTCGATGTCCACTTCCACGGCCAAGCGGTCTTCGCCGAAGCGCGCCTGTTCGAGCGAAAGGTAGCGCACGGTTTGCTCCACTTCGCGCGAAAGCGGAATAAGGTCGGAGCTGTTTTCCAGCGTCTGACGATAGAACACCGCGAATTCGCGCAACATAACACGCGCCTTGTCGGGGTCGGTGCGCACAAGCGACGCCATGGTATTGATGATGTTGAACAAGAAATGCGGGTTGATCTGGCTTTGCAGGGCCTTAAGCTCCATGCTGGTTGCCAGCTTCTTCTGGTCTTCCAGCTGCAGGGCAGCAAGCTGGGTGGAAAGCAGCTGACCGAAGCCTTCCGCCACGGAAATCTGCGTTTCGGTAATGCGGGAAGCCTTGGGATAGTAGAACTTCAACGTGCCCTGGATGGAAGAGGAGGAGCCCATCTTCAGGGGAACGATGATGGCAGCCTGAATGGTTTTAATGGGGGCGGGCAAGCCCACTTCCAGCTGCGAGCGCAGCACACGGGTTTTGCCATCTTGCACCGTGCGCTTGGTGCCGGCCGTGCGGATGTGGCCGCCCAATTCGCCCAGCTCTTCCTTGCCGGAACCGGAATAGCCCAGAACAATCTCACGGTCGGTGACGGCAACGGCGCAAGCCGAAGTGGAAGGCAGCAGAATGTCGCACACCTTCTGCGCCGCTTCGGACGTGAAGCCTTCCTGCATGGCTTCCAGCGTTTCGCTTGCCAGGTTCAGCACCGACATAGACTGGTTTGCGCGAATGCGGTCGGGATCCAGGATCAAAGCGATGGTGATAAGCAGAAACGCCGTGAACAGCGTGCCCGCGATGGTAAGCACCAGGTAGTTGCGGTCGGGGCCGAACATTGCCCAACCCAGCACGCAGCCGCACAGCAGTGCCATGCACAGCGAGGCAATTTCAAGGGCAATGGTAACGTTGTGACGAGGGTAAGCCATGAGCAATCCTTGCAGCGTAAGAGGTATTTCTTCGTTTGCCGCCAAACGAGCAGCAAACGATTCGACCATAGCATATTTGCCCGTTCAACTGGCAAACGCAATAGGCCGAGGCACGCCCACAGGCACGCGGGACGAAACGGCGCCTTACCAGAAGCCAAGGCAAGCATCGCGTGCTGCAAAAAAACGCAAGGCCTACAGCCCGCCTTGCGGGGGGGCGGAAGCCGAGGCCCGCCTACAGCGCCACGATTTCGTTGCCCAGCAGCACCACCGCACTGACAAGCAGGAACGCGCCGAAGATGAAACGCAGCTGGCGTTCGGGCACGCGACGCACCAAGTTCGCGCCGATCACCGCGCCGGGAATGCTGCCTGCCGCCATGGCGATACCGGCAAGATAGTCGATGTTGCCCAGCAGGCCCTGTTCTATAACACCGGGGATAGCCAGAATCATAATGGCAATGAGCGACGTGCCCGAAGCCTTGCGCATCATAACGCCCAGCACCGAAACGAACAGCGGCACCATCAGAAAGCCGCCGCCGACGCCCACATAGCCCGACGCCAAACCGGCCGTAAGGCCAATGGCAATGGCCTTGGGCAGATTGCTGCGAGTAAGCTCGAAGCCACCTTCGCCCAAGTCCTCTTCCACCGCTGCTGCTTTGACGGCCGCCTTTTCCACGTCGACGCCCATCGCTTTGCCGGAAGCGGGATTCTTCGGCATGCGCACCGCCTTGCGGAACATCTTGAACGACGAATAGCCGATGATGATGGCGGCCGCCAGCATAACCATCCATGCCGGCGAAAGGTTAGCCAAGAACACGCCCACTGGGCTGGTGCATGCGCCGGCCAAACCGCACACGATGCCCAGCTTGGGGATGCACGTCTTGTTCTTGATGTGCGTTACAAAGCCCACCAGCGAAGTGGGGATAATAGTGAACAGCGAGGTTGCCGTGGAAGCGAACGCGGAAAGGCTGAAACCCAAGCGGAATATAGGAACCATCAAGGTTCCGCCTCCGATACCCAACAAGCCCGATAAAATGCCAACAACTACGCCAACTGCTACGGTGAGTACAAGGGTTTCCATGAAGCGCGCCGAATCCTATTCCTCGTTGATGTTCAGCCTTATCTCAGATGTTAAACCTGGGTCGAGGTTAACAGCAACCGTTTCCGCCTGCTCGGGAATATCGCGAACGTCGTCGGGCATTCCGCCAGGTGTATTCGCCGCTTCGACCACCACTTCTTCGCCCGACTGGCGCGCGATGACCGCCTGCACCAACGCATGGCGCAACCCGCCGTCGCTTTCCATGCGCGCCATGATATCGCCCCAGGTGTACTGGAACTCGAAGTACTTCATGCAGTGCTCCTGGGCGTACTCGGTTGCCTCGCCCGCCGCGGCCTTCGCGCCTTCGCGGTAGCGCTTCTTGTCGGGGCGCGCCAGCGAACGCAAGAACGCCGTACGCTTGATGCGCTTGGTGATACCCGGCTCCAAGAACGGCCCCGGATACGGCATCAGCGAAGAGGGCTTGATCTGCAGAAGATCGATCTGCGCGCGGCTGAACTCGATTTTGTAGTACTCGTACACCCAACGGAAGATATCACGGTAGAAGCGATGGCCCTCGTGCCTGTCGCGCGGAGGGCGGTGCGTGAGCGACCACTGGTTATCGAACCAGATGTCGGATCCATACATGCGCAGGTCAAGCAGGTAGTCCAGGTCTTCGCCGCGCATGATCCACGGATCGAAGCTCAAGCGGCGGTACGTTTCGCGGTGCAGCGCCAAGCAGCCGCCGCACACGTGGTTCGAGCGCGAAAGACGCGGGCCCGCCATAGCCTTGGAAATCCAGTTGTTGAACGCACGGCCCTGTTGCCAAAAATGGTTGTACCAATGGTTCTGGCTTTTGGAGTAATACGTGCCTTCGTCGTTGAAGTAGAAACCCGACTTGGCAAGGATGGGAATGCCCTTCTTGGTGAGCTTGCCCAAACCGTACATGGCCTTTTCGAGAAACGCCTCGTCGTCGATGATCTCGTCGTCGTCGACGAACACCACAGAGTCGAAGCCCAGTACCTGTGCAATTACCAAGCCCAGGTTGCGGACGGCGGCATATCCGGTAAGCCCGATGGCCGTCTGCTGTCCGCCGAAGCCCAGCTGGTCCAAGCGCTGCTGCACAATCTCAGCTTCCGCGCGGCCGATTACCAGCGTGTGCATATGGGGGAACTGGTTGGCGATTGCCTGCACTTTTTTGGCGGCTTCGTCTTCCACGCCGCATTCGGCAGCCACCAGGATGATTACCTGACCTAAGCCGCGAACATGCTGCAGCGAATTAAGGCACCTGCCCAAGCTGCCCTGTTCGTTAAGGGGTGTGGGGTGATCGTAGAGGTTCGAAGGCTTCGATGCCCCGCGTTTGCGCGTGGGCGCCGTGTGGAACGTAGGTATGATCACCGCTGGATTCATGGGTCCCCCTTTGCGGCCCGCCCCATGCAGGCCTCGTTAAAAACGAACATCCCATTACGGGATGTTGCGATAGCTATTGTACCGCATTGCGCAACGCGGCTTTTTCGGCGGGGATTTGGGGCTGCGACGCCAAGCGCAGCAAATGACAGCCCGGCAAACGCCAGGAACGCATTCAGCGCCTACGACGCGGGTGCCCGCGACGGCTGCGGATGCGCTCGGCCTCTTCGCGGCGCGTTTTCACCTGCGCGCTTTCTTCGCGAAGACGCACGTACGATTCCAAGCGCGAAGGAGCCAGCTCGCCTGCTTCAACGGCGGCGCACACGGCGCATCCCGGCTCGCTTGTGTGCGTGCAGTCGCGGAAACGGCACGATGACGCCAATTCCTCGATATCGGAAAACGCGGCGCCGATGCCTTCGTCGGCGTCCCACAGCCCCAAGCCGCGCACGCCAGGCATGTCGATGATGCGGCCGCCATGGGGCAGATCGATGATTTCACGTGAAACAGTGGTATGGCGGCCCTTGCCGTCGCCACGCACCTCAGTGGTTTTCTGCACTTCGCTTCCCACCAGCATGTTCACTAGGCTCGACTTGCCCACGCCCGAACGACCGATGAGCACCGCGGTTTTGTCCCCGTCAGCGATGATGCCGGCAAGGCGCTGCACCGATGCCTCGTCGCGGTCCGAAATGGCAAGGAGCTCATCGTTGCCCACGAACCCATCGATGCGCGCACGCACCGCTTCCACTTCTTCGGGCGAAGCCATCAGGTCGGCCTTGGTGAGCACCACCATTACCTCGGCGCCCGTTTCATGTGCCAAAACCAGCTCACGCTCCAAGCGCCGCGTGTTGATGTCTTCAATGGGCTGCGCCACGATAACCAGATCGAAGTTCGCGGCCAGCGTTTGCGGCAGCGCGCGCTCGGTTGGGTCTTTGCGCACGAAGGAAGTACGGCGCGGCAAGGTTTCCTCGATGATGCCCTTATCGTGTCCATCGGGCAGGGAAATGCGCACGTTATCGCCCACAACGGCGCGTTGGTCGCTGCCCTTCACCAGGGACGTTGCATGTTCGCAGCGCAATTCGCGGTCGTCGGCCAATCGGACCAAAGGAAACCCGCGGTCAAGCTTCACCACTACCCCGGTTTCAGTTACAGGCGCATCCATTACAGCGTCCCTTCTCGCTTGGAGTGGTACAGGGCAAGCAAAGCCAGTCCCGCCAGCACAGAAACGATGCCCAAGCCGAACGTCTTTGGGTCGATTGCTGGCTTGTCGTCGGTGCCGGAGGCGAGCGCCGACACCTCTTCAACATGAATGTCGGACATGCCCTGATGTTCCTGGCATTCCAGATGGAACGTTCCGCGCACCTGCAACGTGGTGCCCGTAACGCCGTAGCGCCCATACGTGTCAATGTTCTTCGACTGGTCCATGGACATGAACACGGAAACAACGCTGGGGTTGCTGCTGTCGCTGTCCTGCAGGGTTATCCAGCAGTTGTCGGGCTGCAGCTCATCGTTGATGCGGTCGCCCACTACTTCGCCCTGCACGAACACCGTTTGGCCTTCGTAGTACGAGTCGGCCTGCGCCAAGTCGGCGATGGACGTCTGATACAGGAACGAGCTGTCGGAAAGCTGATTGACATACACATGGTTGCTGGGCTTAGGGGTGCTGCCCTGATCGTCGGCAAACGCCGCACTTGGAACGGCAAGCAGCGCAACAGCCAACAGGAACGCGAACAACGCGGCACTACAAGATTTCGCTAGCTTGGTCACGAGCGCACCGCCTTCTTACGCGGCATGCAGGAAACAACCACTTTCACAATGAGGGCCAGCAGCGTGATGAATTCCAAACGCCCTGCCCACATTTCCAAGATGTACACCAACTCCAGGCCGGTGGGCATGCCACGGGAAACGATGCCCGAGCTCAGGCCACCGTTCGATGCCATGGCCACCGATTCGAAGATGGAGGAAATGGCGTCGTAGCCATGGGCGATGCCGGCAAGCGCGCCAATCAGGTACGTGATGACGAACAGCGCCGAAACCGTCATGGCCGCTTTCGCTTCATCGGTGGTAAGCACCTTGCGGCCCAAATGGTAGTAGCGCACCGAAACGCGCGCCGTGCTGGGTGAAAGCGTTTCTTTAATAGTGGAAACCATCGACTTCGCAATAAGGCCGATGCGGGAAAGCTTGATACCGCCAGCGGTGCTTCCGCTCGAGCCGCCGATGGCCATGCACATGGCAAGGATCAAAAACGCGCCCGACGAAAATACCGTGGAAAGCTGATTGTTCGTCACATTCTGGAAGCCCGTGGTGGTTGCCGCAGACACCACCATGAACACGCCGCGGCGAAGCAGTGCAATCAAATCGGAGAAACCGCCCGATGCGCACAGCGATGCCATGATCGTCACCGTGGCAACAACCAGCCAAATGGCGCCAGTGCGGATTTCCAAGTCGCGGAAGAACGAATCGGTTTCGCCACGCTGCATCTTCACGTACAGCGAAAAATTGATGGCGCCCAGCACCATGAGCACCATGCAGACCAGCTCCATAGCGAAGGAGTGGTAGTAGCCGATAGATTGACTGGTGGGCGCAAAACCGCCGGTAATGAAGCCGGAGATAGAAATCCACAGCGAATGGAACAGGGCACGCACCGGCTCCATGCCGGAAAGCATGCACATCACGAACAAGATAACGGCCGCGCCGGCAATGGCGATAAGCGAAATGCTGCTGATAAGGCGCACCGTGTTCACGATGTTGGGCAGCACGTGCTCGCTTCGGCCCTCCGATGAGTACAAGCCCGAAGTTGCCTTGCCGAAAAGTCCCAAGGAAAGGGCGATAACGATAAGTCCCAGGCCGCCGATAAGATGCATAACGAAACGCCACATGTTGTCGGCAACGGAAAGATGCTCCAGGTCGATGACGAGCGTGACGCCTGTGGTAGTAAGGCCCGAGACCGCTTCCATCAGCGAATCAAGGTACGAGCCGTAGTGCCCGGAAAGCGCCAGGGGCACCGAAGCCACGAATGCCAGAACGATCCACGAAAGCCCGGTTACCGCAAGCGCCTGCTGATGGGTGAGCTTGCCAGGTTGCACGCACAGCAAGCGCAGTGCAGAGCCGATGATGAGCGAAACGCCCACCGCCAGCAGATAGCGCGAAGCCGGCTCCCATTCCTGCATCACAACGGCCACCACCAACGGCACCGCCAACGCAATCGTGAAAAATGAGATAAGAACGCCGAGATAATGCGCAACAACGCGCACATCGAACAAGGTGAATCGCTGCCACATGCTACTGCCCCACCTTGCCAAGCAAGCACCGCATCGCGCCTTGCGCTGCGGCACCTTCCGCATACCGGCGAAGCGCCCTATTACCATTACCACGCTGCATGGCTACCCGAGCGAACCTAACGCGAAGAAGAATCGGATAACAACGGTGATGGCATATAAGAACAGCAGGAAAGCAACGATGCTCATCAGCACCGCCGAAAAGCCCAAAAGGGGCACTCGGATACGCTCTTTCAACTCTTCTTTATCCATGGGGGCTATTCTAGTACATTCTTGCCCTATCGCTCTATGCGGGGAATGCAAGGCGCTTTCACGCGGTAAGCGAAGGCGCGCCCGCAGTATCCGGAGCACGTCCAGGTGGAAAGGGCATCGCATGCCCTGGCGCTTATCGGCCGCATTGCTTCATCTGCTGGTTTTCGCCTTGTGAAGATAAGCGCGGAAAACGATTAACGCCACCAAAACGCAAACGGCGGCGACCGAGGCCAGCACGTACAGTACAGCAACAAGTGGGTCGGCCGTTGCCGTAAGCGCCTGGGCTTGATCGGCTTGAAGCTTCGACTGTGCCGCAGTTTGCTCGCCAAGCTGCGCATCTTCCGAATGCGAGTTCACTGAGCTGATTGCGCCCTGACCTTCTGCTGAAGCGTACACGGCAACCAACGTGAGGTTCTTTTCCACAGGCTCGTCGAAGTTCCAAAAGCAGCCGGTTTCCGCATCCCGCCAGCCAAGAAAATCGGATGCGTCAGCGGGCTGGGGCTTTTTCAGAGTGGTACCCGTTGGCACTTTCTGGGTCGTTTGCACTTCGCCGTCTATATAGACAACAGTGGCGCTAACCTCGTAGCGCACCTGGGTAACCTTGTTTTCTGCGTGGGCATAGATGGTAGGAACAAAGACCAGCAGCATAGCGGCGATGCCCGCCAGAAGCATTTTCGTCGTCAGCACTGTCTTCCCCATAGGTTGCACCTCCCTTTGCCTACGAGCGTGTAAATGAGTGAGGGAGACGGGCCAAGCCTGCCTCCCTCACTGCAACGAGCGGTTTTTACTTGATATCAGCCGTGAACGTAACCGTGCCAACGTAGTTGCCAGCAACTTCCGCCGTACCCGTCGAGGTTGCAAGGGTGAAGAGCAGAGACTGATCACCCTCGTTAATACCCGCAGGAACACTTAACACCTCGCCACCAGGGGTCACCTCTACAGCAGGAGCACCTGGCTTTTCCATCTTGTAGCTCAAGATTGTCGAACCGCTTTTGACGGAAAAGGCCCCATTGTCGCCACTTCCAACCGCGGTGATCTGAAGCTTCTTTCCGTCTTCGATGACATTTTTCGTCACCTTGACCTTTTGGGCATCGCCGGAATCAGCTGTTGCCTCAACTGAAGAAATGCTCTTTACGCCCTTGTCCTTGTCGAAGTCGATCATCGTGGGGATCGACCATTCGTAGCCCTCCGTTACCGCATACTTCACCTGCGTGGTGCCTGTAGTGGCCACGCCTTCGTCGGCGGGACCTTCGATGGCAAACGCCATCGCCGGCAGCATCGCCGTTGCAAGTGCTGCCGCAGAAATCGATGCTGCAATAGTCTTCTTCGTTCTTTCCATAGCTTGTTTGGCAGTGGGGACCAGCCGCGCAGTGCAGCCTCCGGACCTGCCTTCCCCTTTCTTGGCTCTAGCGAACTCCCCCATATCCCCTGTATAGGCAACGCCGAACTACTGCACGTTCAGCGTGATCCTCACCACTCCTTGGTTGGTTTTCGTTTCCTGGTCGGATTTGCAGGGCTGGCACACCACGTATGCCGCATAGGTGCCCGACTCCAAGCCGCGGGAAAGCTCCATATGCTGAAGGTATTTGCCCGGAGCAACCAGGCCCGACTGGTAAAGCAACTCGTCGGTTTCGTCCAGGTACAGGCCAAACGTCATGTAGTAGCATTCGGGCGTGCAGCTGACGGTTATGGTTTCTTGTTTGCCTTCCGATGTGGAAACCTCGATGACCTTTTCGCCTTCGAAACCCGCAATGGCCTGCACGGTGTAGGCGCCTGCTTCGTTTTGGCCTATCGCAAAGAACCCGGCATCGTAGCTTTCAACGGAGGTAACCGTGCTCGTCTTGTGGGCAAGCGAAAGATAATGGTTAAGCTCGACAGCTTCACCGCTGTCAACCACCAATGTTTCAGGCTGGCCGTCTGCAACGCTGAAGGAATCTTCGTACCAGATGTTTTCGGCAGGGTTATGGAATTCGAAACCGCGATCGACCGATTTCGTGTTGGCGGGAATGTCGAAGCTGCTCCACCCTGGCAGGGCGATGCTCTTGCTTCGGTCGACGGGAACCTCTGGCTGGACATATTCGGACTGACTTTGCTCGAAGGAAGGCTTTTCCGCCTGCTTTGCCTGACCTTGCCAGAGCAGAAAGGCGGCCACAGCAGCAACCACCATCAAAATGCATACTGCAATCACGATGCCTTTGGAATTGTTTCGCTTCTTGCCCATTGTGCTCCCCTTCGTTTTGCCTGGTAGGCCGCTTGTTGAAGCGCATAGTGGCAAAGGGAGCGTGCATCAGTCAACGAAATTTGCCCGAAATAGCCAAATCCAGCCGTTTTCCTACGCCGAGTGAGCGATGGAGCCCACAGCGCGCGTTAGCCGCGAACATTCACTCGAAGGCACTTTGCGGCAATGAACAGGCATTATGCAGATATTTTCGATTCGATTTCAAACTGGTTTTGGCAGAATAGGAGCAAGCAGTGTCCGCCGAGTTCTGCGGGTGACGCCTGGAAAGGAGTTGCCATGGACCTAGCTCTTTTCGTTGCAGCATGCTGCACCATAATGGGCTTCGCGCTCAACATAACGGACCGAGTACAACGCAGGATAAAACGGAGAAAGAAAATGATGCGCAAAAAGTAGAAAAGCCAGGCGGCAACCTGGCTCTTTGAAAAAGACATCACCCGTAGCTAATCTGATCTAGGAGTCGGTTAGTATCAGCGGGCGCTGTTTGTACTGGTGATTATATCAAGAAACAAGATACCTTGCCCAGGCTATTTCCCGGCAGCATGCGGCACCAACGGGCACGCAAGGGGGCCATTGCGGAAATAGCGAACAAGGAAGCAGCAGCCGGAAAGCGCCAACGCTGCCCCCAGCCCTGTGTAGAAAAACGCAATGAACCACAAAGGCGCCACGCCCGATGCGCGCAAACCAATGCCCATGGTCATCATGAATGCCATAATAAGGTAGCCCTTTGCATCGAAGAACTTCCAGAATGCCGCGCGAGGCTCTTCCATAGCCTCGATACGATCGGCATGCTTGCCCACCAGCTTCGAGAACATACCGGCATGGAACACCGCGAAAATGAGCACGGCGCCCGCAACAAGCGCCAGCAGCATAGAACTATCTACCTGGGAAAACGCTGAAACGCCCAAGATAGCGATGTTAAGCCCTGCCGCGAACCACACAAACCCAGCAATAAACAGCAATTTTTCCTTGGCTACGCGCATGCTTGCCTTCTTCCGTCCAGCACAAACCTTTTTCGTCGAATACGTTATCTGGAAGATAACACTTTAATCAGATCCGGGCGCATCCGTTCATCGCATCGTCACCCGTTTGATTCGGCTAACTTTTCGGGGCTCGGTCACTCACCCAATGTTTCGCCCCGCCATGGAACCCATCCGCCTGCTGAAGCTGTCCGCTTATGCCAGCACATCCAACGCGCACCAAATCGCAAGCGCCGCCCTTTGCCAATCATGCCAAAATCAACGAAACACGTTACGCAAAGGGGTCGCGAGTGAACGATAAAGCACAGGGGAAGCACAGCACATTGCTGCGTTTGCTGGTCGCATTTCTCCTTTCTCTTTCGCTTTTGCCGGGGTGCTCGGGAAGCCAGCCCGACACCAGCTGTGCCTCGGCAGAAAACCCCAGCGCACAATCAGAAGCACCGCAAGCACAACCTGCGGAAAGCCAGCAGCCCAGCGCCTCTAACCAAGGCGACAATTCGGCAAACGAAGCCGTTTCAGCGCAGCCCGTAGACCTTGCCAGCATTCCCGAATACTCGGGCGCGCCATACGTTGAAGTGCAGGGAAACGCACCACAGTTCACCGAAGAGGACAAGGCACGGGGGAGTTTCGAAGACTACAACCCGCTCGACAGCTTGGGACGATGCGGAGTGGCGTTTGCGCTCATCGGCACTGAAACCATGCCCACCGAAAAACGTGGCAGCATCGGCGACGTGAAACCTTCGGGGTGGCACACCGTGCGTTACAACGGCGTGGTGGATGGCAACTACCTGTACAATCGCTGCCATTTGATCGGCTACCAACTTGCCGGCGAAAACGCCAACCCGAAAAACCTCATCACCGGCACCCGCTACCTGAATACGCAGGGCATGCTTCCCTTTGAAGATCGTGTTGCAAGCTACGTCCAAAAAACCGGCAATCATGTGCTGTACCGTGTAACGCCGCTGTTTTCCGGCAACAACCTGGTGGCAAGCGGCGTGCAGATGGAAGCGCTTTCCGTTGAAGACGACGGAGCGGGAATTTCCTTCAACGCGTACTGTTACAACGTGCAGCCCCAGATAACGATCGATTACGCGACAGGCGAAAGTTCACTTAGCGAAGAGGCGCCCAGCCAGCAGACAAGCAGCACTGAGCAGACCTACATTCTGAATACCAGCAGTAAGAAATTCCATACACCAGGCTGTTCGGCAATAAACAGGATGAAGGAATCGAATAAGCAATCCTACAGCGGAACCCGTGACAGCCTAATTGCCCAAGGCTACACCCCTTGTGGGCTTTGCAAGCCATAGAGCAGAGGGCTTGGGCTGACGGCCTTTGTAATCGGTCCCGAGGATTGCCTGGAACGAGCTCCACATGCTCACCAAGTTCAGGCAGTGAGGCACGCTTTTTGAGCCATAACCCACAAAATGGGAAAGAGCAACAAAAAAAGCCCGGCAAAACCGGGCTTTGAAGATTCTTGGTCGCGGGGGCTGGATTTGAACCAACGACCTCCGGGTTATGAGCCCGGCGAGCTACCAGACTGCTCCACCCCGCACGATCAATCGCTCTGTGCGACTTGACTAAGTATAGGAACCTGCCGCGTTTAACGCAATTGAAATAGTATCCTCTTCAAATTTTCGACACATTTTACGTTTTCGGTAGACCGACAGCCTTTGCGGATAAATGGCCGATGCCGTTTTCACACATCCAAAACCACAGAACGGGCCCTCTTTGGCAAAATAATCGACTTGGGAATGATTGCTCGCTGGCAAAAAACGATATTTGCCCATAATTAAGCAACAAATTATATAAATATGTTGCTTAATTATGCATTTTCACGACAAATTCAGCCGATCCTGAACGCAACGGGGTTCCCAAGTCGATTATTTTGCCACGATACCCCCTTTTCTTGGTTTTGGCGGCACTCAACCAAGCAAAACTGGCCGACTCAAGCCAGAAGGGCCGAGCCAAACCGCCAGACGCCCTGCCGAGCAAAGGACCCACCAAGCACCCGTCCAAAGAACCCACCAGACGCCCCGCAACGCAAAGGGCCCGCTAAGCAAGAGGCCCAAAGCATCCCTGGAATAAAACGGGCCGCCGGATTGCTCCGACGGCCCTTGCTTGCAGCTTTATGTCAGGTTATTGCTACTTATGCTTACGTCCCCTTCCGAAGCTAAGAGCGCCAATGCCGATAGCCAGCGCGGCCACCGCAGCGATTACCGCAGCAAGCGCCAGGGTGCCATCGCCGGTTTTCACGGCAGCACCTGCAGCACCAGACGTTGTGCCAGAATGCGAGCCGCCGTTAGCGCCGCCACCCGTGATGAAGGAAAGCGGACTTTCAGGCTCTTCGTAGCTGTTGGTGAATACCGGCACTTCGCCCTGTTCATACGACACCTCGGCCGTTAGGTTGCCCTGACCATCGTCTTTCACCGTAACGGTTACGGGATACGTGGTTTCATCGTACGTTACGCCGGCCTCGCTACCCTTTTCCTCGGCAATGGTGTAGTGATACGTGTCTTCCTTGCTGAACTCGAGCGCACCAAACATTACGTTGCCGGCGGCATCGTTCTTCGCAGTGGCCTTCGAGCCGTCTTCACCTGTGAGCACAAACGAGAACTCGCCCGCCTCAAGGCTCTTGCCCTTCAGCACCTTCGCAGCGCCCAGGGTCACCGAAGTGGCTGCAGGGCTATAGGCGTTGTTGAACATTGCCGCTGCCTCACCGTTGCTAAGCGTATGGACAACGCTCAGCGTACCGTCACCTGCGTCAGTAACGGTGGTAATCACATCGAACGTGGCGCCGTCGTAGCTCACGCCTGCCTGCTGGGTGCCGCCGCCAACTTCGCGCAGCGTGTAGGTGTGCGTGCCAGGCGCTTTATAGGTGATTTTGCTAAGTGCCACGTTGCCTGCGGCATCGTTGGTGCCTGTGGCCACCACATCGGCGCCATCCAGCAGCTCGAAGTGGAACTCGCCCGCCTTCAGATCACGCCCGGTAAGCTGCTTCGTCACCGCAATTTGGTCGGTCACGCTGGAATCCTTCGGCTGCACCGAATAGGTGTTGGTGAAGGTGAAGGCCGCTTTCGAATCGCCAGCGGGCTCAACGCGCGTAACCGTCAGTTTGCCGTTGCCGTCGTCGGTGACCTTGAAGCTCACCGTTTTCGTTGCGGTGTCATTGGTCACGCCTGCAGCCGAACCGCTCTCCGTGATCTTATAGGTGAACACGTGCGAACGGGGAGTACCCGCCTGGACAGTGGGAGTTCCAACTTGGGATGATGCGGTGCCCTCCTGCACAGATGCCGTGGCGGTCGCGCTAGCCGCAGCAGGTGCGCTCGTGGCATCTACGCTCGCGGCGGCAGCCGTCGAGGGCTCAGCTTTAACGGTTTGTGCCGTTGCCGCTACAGCGCCGTCGTTTTCGGCCGCGCCGATATTGGCGGTTGCTTCCCGCTCAACCGCGCCAGAGTCATTGGCCGACATAGACTCACCTTGGGAAGAAACAACCGCTCCGCCGCCAGCGCCTTCAGTTGCCTGAGTGTTTTCAGCGCTAGGGCTCTTTGCATTGGCGGACTCGCCAGATTCAGCAGCTGTAGCAGAACCTTGCGCCGGCACATTCGTCACAGGCTCATTCGTGGCAGACTGCGTTTCCGCCCCGCTCGTACCCAAGGCCTTGTTCAGATCATCAAGCGTGAACGTTATCGCACCGAAATCGATATTTCCTTTCGCATCGTTGGTTGCCGTTGCGTGTTCAGGCAGGGGAGCGCCCTTTTCGCCCGTCACCGTGAAGGTGAACTTACCGGTAATATCCCCAGGCTCAAGGCCCTCTGCCGCCTTGAGCTCCTTTTTGCCCGAAAGCTGCACGTCGACTGCGTCTGCGCCATACGTGTTCTGGAACTTCAGCCCATTGCCCACGTTCGGCGTTGCCGTTAGCGTACCGTCACCGTTGTCGGCAACCGTTACCGTAAACGGAATCGACTGCGTCTGCGCGGTTACGCCGCCAGGCAGGGAACCGGTCTTCTCGTAAGCAACATAGTTAACGGTCCATGTGCCATCCTGGCCCTTTACGGCCTTGCCTTCTTTAACCAACTGGGCAAGTGCTTCGGTGCTGTAGCTCAGCGTGCCGAAGTCGATCGAACCGTCTGCGGCGTTCTTCGCACTCAACAAGTCGCCATCAGCCGCGGCGTACTTCACCGCGAAGCTGAATTCGCCAGCGGTAAGGCTACGCCCGGTTAGCGCTTTTGTGCCGCTGAGGGAAACCGCACCCGTGGCCTTGTAGGCATTGGCGAATGCCAAGGTCACGCCATCGGTCTGACTGGAGTCGGAGGTATAGACATACGTCCCAGCCGAAGCACCGCCGGTTACATTCGTGGTAACCGTAAGCTTGCCATCAGCGGAAACGGTTACCGCAATGGCTACCGTGTACGTGGTTTGGTCGTAGGTGTAGCCAGCCTTCCCATCCTGCTGTTCGGCAACCGTGTAGGTGTAGGTTTTGCCGATGTCCTTCTGGGTGAACTCAACATCGCGGCCTTCGAGAACTTGCTTTACCACCTGCTGGCCATCGGCGGCAGCAGGCATGGCAAACACGTTTGCGCCCTCAGAAAGCCCCAGCGTCTGCGCCGATTCGCTGTTGCCCGGCGTTACCGCAATCTTGAATTGGCCTTCGGTCATATCGCGGCCGTTGAGGGTCTTCGCCACCTTCAAACCGCCATGGGCGGTGTAGCTCACGCTGGCATCGTAGCGGTTGACGAACGTGCCGTTTTCGGTGGTTGCCGAAACGCTCAGCTTGCCTTCGCCGTTGTCGACAACCGTCACCTTGATGGTTGCCTTGTTGGCAGCGTAATCGATGTCAGCAATATCACCCTTAGTTTCCGCCACTTCATACTCGAACGTCTTGGAATGCGAACCCGCATCCAGCATGCTGGAAGTAAACGTGATGGTGCCAAAGCCGAAGCTTTCAGCGTTTGTCTTGGTTACCGTCGTAGTTGCCACGCCGCCCGTTGCGCCTTCAGGCAAAGGAGCGCCATCGGTGAGCGCCTTCAGCGTAAACGTGAAGCTGTCGGAATCAAGCCAATCGCGACCTTCCAAGACCTTCTTCAGCTGGGCGTTGGCGGTATCGAACCCGGCATCACCTGCGCGGTACTTGTTCACGAAGGAAACCAAATTGCCCGCAACACCGTCCACTGTGGTAGCAGCCGCAAGCTGGCCCTTGCCGTTGTCGGTTACCGTAACCGTCACCGTTTTCGCAGCGCGGTCGAAGGTAAGGCCTTCCGTGCCGTCATCGGGCAAGGCGCCGCCATCCCAGTGCGTTTCGCTCACGTTGAACGCATAGGTGCCCGGCTTGGCGAAGGTCACATCACCGAAAGCAAAGCCTTCCGCCTTGCCGTCCTTGCCGCCCGAAACCGTAGCCGTGTTGGCAGGAATGGTTATCGCCCCGGCTGCAACCGCATCCTGCGTTGCCTTATCGGCAGCAGAAAGCGTGAAGCCGAAGGTTTCCCCATCGGCCATATCGCGGCCGGTCAGCGTCTTGGTGCCGTTGATGGTTGCCGTTGCAGGAGCAGGGCTGTAGCTGTTGGCGAACGCGAAGGCTGCGCCCTGCTGTTCTGCGCCATCTTTCAGGTACTTAACGTCAAGCACCAGCACATTGTCCGTGCTTTTCTGAAGCGTTACCTGCGCCGTCCAAACGGAAGGATCGTACGTCATGCCGTCACACGCATAGCTCGAATCGGCCAGCGCATCCTTCACCGCAACCCACTTGCCGGTGGAATCCTTCACCACTTCAACGATCTTGTACTCGAACGTTTTGTACGCATCGAGCCATTCATACTCTGCCTGCGGGAACGCGATATCGCCGCTTTCCTCTGCCGAGGAAATCACACCATGCCACGTTTCGCCATCGATTGCGCACTCAACGGTTTCGGCGCTCGTGCCCTTGGGCATCGGGGTGCCATCCTTGGCGCAAAGGGCGAAGTTGAACATGCCTGCTTTCAGGGGATTAACGCCCGTTGAATCCGAATAGGCTTTCTTGCCCATCGGCGCCCAGCTTACTGTCTGCGTGTCGTAGGTATTGGTGAAATCAGCGTGGGAAGCTTCGCCCGCCTTGATAGCGCCAGTTGCCGCCGCTGCTGCACCAGCTTCGTCTACAGGTGCTGTCTGCGTAAAGCCCGCCTTCGCCGATTCGCTTACGGTGTACTCCGTGCCGGCAGCAAGGCCGTACACATACAACGTTTCGCCGCTCTTCAGCGAATGGGTTGCAGTTCCGTTCTCGTCGAACGCAATATCGAACGCGCTGCCCACGACTTCGCCTGCAGCGTTCTTCACCTGCGCTTTCAGCGTAGCGCCCTTCGCGTCGGGAACCATAATGGTGAATTCGAAGCTTTCATCGGCAAAATCGCCTGCGTTGTACCCTTCAGGAACTTGGAGCGTTTTCGAAACCGCTAAGGTACCAGGCTGGCTAACGGAAAGTTTGCCATTGTTGCCAAGGTGCACGTTCACCGCCACGCCCGCCCATTTAGGGTTGATGAAGGTTTCGGCCGTGTTCGTGTTGTTCGCGCTTACCCGAGATTTATCTTCGCCCTTCTTCGTATTCAACTCGCTGAGATACGTCATGCGCGGAGTGCCGGCCTTGAAGTATGCCTTCCCGGCATCGGAAGAAATGTACCCGTCGATGTTTTCCACGACACCACTGTCGAAGCTCACGGTCTTGGTCTTCTGAACAGCGTTTCCGCCTTCAAGGTCGTACCAGGTGCGCTGATAGTAGTAGGTTTTGCCCTTTTCAAGCGGCGCAGCGGCACGCTGAGTGCATGCTTCGTCCTGGTAGATGGGCGTGTCTTCGGTTATGTAGTAGTAGCTGTTGCCCTTCGAAGGGGTGAAGTCGGCAATGGTATCGCCATCGGCGCCGCCGTTCCACTTGTTTGCCAGGAAGCTTACCTTGCCATCGGCAGAATTGTTCGCCAGGTAGTTGGCAAGCGCGCTATCGGGGTTCGCCAACGCTTCGGCTACGCCGTCTTTCAGGCTCGACCCGTAGAACGCGCGAATGGGGAACGTCAGATCAACGCCGCCGGTGCCGTCCGCGTTTACCGTGAAGTTGCGCAACGGGATAAGCGCAGCAGGAATCTTCACTTCAACCTTGTCGCCCGTCTGCAAATCTTCAGAACGGGTAACGGTAATGTCGATGGCGTTAAGATTGCCCTTCGGATACAGCGCGTTGCCCGCTTCGCCCGTGAACGTGTAGGTGTCAACCAGGCCGTTTGTTGCTTTAGTGGGATTTTCGAACACCTGGTTTGCGAACACGATGGAAGTGAACCCATCGACCTTCATGTAGTCGCCCAGCTGATCAGTGAAGGTAATGAAGCCAGAATCAGCCTCGAAGCCTTCTTTCGTATCGGTTGGGTAGCCCGCACCTTGCACGATCTCCTGGGAGATGTCGTCGAAGACTTTCTTAAGCTCATCGGCATTGGTGGCCGACTTGTAGTAATCAGCGTTATCGGCGCGGGTGCCAAAATTCCAGCGCGCCCCATTGTACGTTGCGGAAGGGTAGTTGCTGGAAACCGCCTGCATGAATTTGTTTTCCGTGCTGGTACCCCAGCCGTCAACGCTCGCACTCGGATTGGCACCGTCGAAGATGCCAATAGTATAGATCGAGGCGCTGGAATCCTTCATAGATTTGGCAGCACTCACGGCATTGCTGGCCACATCGGAATCGAACTTATCCCACGAAGTGGGCGTGCCATCGGTAAAGAAGATCACGATCTTCTTAGCATCGTCGCGGCCAGAAGTCTGTCCTTGAGCCAATTCCATGCCATAGTCGGCACGCGTTGCACCAGCGGGAACAATGCTGTCGATCGTGCTCTTGAAACTCGCCTTTGAATCATCAGTGCAAGCAGACATCGTTTTCATAACCTGGCTGTAGTTGAAGGTGTATCGGTTCTCATTGCGCCAACCGTAGTAGGTTTGGTTCCCAACCTCGTCAGTTTTATTTCCCGCAAACTTCACGATGGAAACATGATGCTGCTTGGCCGAATCGCTAATGCTGGCATTCTGTGCGGCAACATTGTCGATGAACGAATTAGCTGCTTTCTGCAATGCCACTATCCGCTTAGTGTCGTCGGTACTCCCCATAGGACCGTCCATCGAACCAGATGCATCGAGCACCAGCACGATATCAAGCGGGGTGGTTGCCGTTGACTTCAGGTTCGATGTCGAAGAGATGGCCGAAAGGGCCGTGAGGAACGTTGAATCGCCCTTCGCTATCGTCTTTTCACCACCGGCACCAGTAAGCGTGATGTCGCCCGCCTGCACGGTTTTGTCGGTCCAGATACGCCCCACGTTTTCCGTAGAGTTCTCCAAGCCCCAGTCGCGCCAGGTTGATGCGGTGTTGCCGTCGGCAACCGCTTCCGCATTACCCGAAGAAGCGCCTGATGCGTTGTCGGCATAGGCCAGCGCGCCGCCCCAGCAGGCAAGGGCTAGCGAAGCCAGCAGCACCAACATCGGTCGTATTCGCTTCATTGGTATCCCCTCTCTTAGGCCGAACGTCTGTTCGTTCGAAGACCATCTTGCGCTGCGCACGAGGCGCAGCGCGTTGGATAGGCCCCCAGTAAAAAACAATCGCAGACCTGGGGTTTTGCCGGTAGGTCGTATATACGTACCTCTGCGTTGCCGCAGGTCAAATGGCATGCATACCAATTTTTCAGGGGGGGCAGGGGGGCACCGGGAAGGCGGCGTCGAGACCGGAAGCAGCAAGCGCCCGTCATCACCAACAGCGCAAGCCCCCGGAAGCTGATGCGGGTCGAATCCTTCCACACATAAGAAAAGCCGACTGGCTCATCCAAGAACCAGGCGGCTTATTCGTCACTGAAGGCACATCCCCGGCCGGCTTCCCAGCCAAGGAATCACGGCGGCTACCTGCATAGGGCACTGCGAACGGAAAGGGGCCTTATCGATTCTCCCCTTCCGCAGGGAGTTGGGCCTTGTGGCTTTTCTGCTGCGCTCGGTTGTCCAAGAAATGCTGGATCGCATAACCCGCAACGAATATCGAGCTTATCGTGGGCACCACGAAGAACAGATACGGCACATAGCAAACCGCCGTAAGGATAAGCGCACCCAGCACACCCGCGCCGGCTGCCTTCATGTTCTTGAACAGGCGGCGGCCAAGCACGTACCCGGCAACCGGAATGGAAAACATCCACAACACCACGATGCAGATAACGATCAGCACGGAAATCGGCGCCGTGACCAACGGGAACAGCAGCAGCACTGCAACCAGAGGCAAGGCGAAGAACGCCGCCAAGCCCCACAGGAACATACGGGCAAGCTTCGTCTTCGAAAGCTCCACCGCAGCTTCCAGCGTTCCCTTGAACAGGAACACGAACAACAGCACCAGCAACGCATGGGCAATGCAGGAAAACAGCAGCGGCCCAACCGTGGCCAAGGGGCTTATCTGCCCTTCGGAATCAGAGGAAACCAGCGGGTCGTCGGCATAGCTTACGTTGGGAACGTTAGCACCGTCTTCAATCACCACGTTCGCATTGCTTGGCACCCGCAACGTTCCGCCGACCGTGGTTGCCTTCGAAACGTTTACCGTACCGGCAGAAACCGAAACATCGCCTGCGTAGGTGCCGGCAAGGTTCACCGTACCGGCGGCAAAGGCGGCGCCATGATACGTGCCCGAAACGCTTACCTCGGAACCGGCAGCGTACACGCCGCGCGCGGAAACGTCCGACGAAATGGCAATATCGGCACCGGCAACCGTGATGTTGTTTCCTACGCTGGTAGAAGAAATGTTGATGGTCTGACCTGCTGCACGCAAACTCCCCTGAACGGAAGAGGAAGCGACATTCAACGTGTTGCCGGCAAGCAAAGCGCTGCCACCGGTGCCACTGCCGACATCAAGGCCGCTGGCATTCAGCGTTTCGCCCGCCCAGTACAAGTCGCACTCCACCGCCAGGTTCAGCGCATCGCGCTCCGTCAGAAACGCGTTGCCTGTATAGGCATCGACATAGCTGGTGCTATCGGCGGTTCCTTTGTCGAACGCCGAGTTTGAGGCAAACGCTGCCGCGGGCAGGCAGAGCGCCAAAGCCAATGCGGCAACAACAACCAAAAGCTTCTTTTTCATCGCAGCCTACCCTTCAGTGGTAACGGTAACCTCGTCAACGGCAATAGAGCGCACATAATCCTTGTCAAGGATGCAGCCCAGGCCAACAGGGTGCTTCGGCGTGTTCAAAACCAATTCGCCGTTGGTCAGCTGCAAGGCGGGAATCGCCGTATCGTGCGCGAAGTATTCGGAGTAGTCCGACACATCGGGTTGCAGGTCCATCCCGGGCAGCGTTGCGAAAGCCGCATGCATGCGCTTGGAAATGCCTGTATCGAACATGCCGCCCATCCATACTGTTTTGCCCTGGCTACGCACCCAACGGTAGAAGTCGAGCGCCGGCTGAATGCCGCCGAACTTCGATATCTTCAGTGCATAGCAACGAAGGTTGTCCAGCTCCATAGCGGCTTCCATATCGTTTGCCGTAACCACCGATTCGTCCAGGCACACCATGGTTTTCAGTTCGTCCTGCAGAAGCGAAAGACGCACGAACAGGTTGCGCTCGCCGCTGGTGGGAATGTACTTGGGGTTGTACGGTTCCTCGATACACACAGGATTGAAGGCGTCGAGCTTGCACAGCACATCCAAATGTGATTCGTCGAACGACTGGTTCGCATCAAGCATCAGCGTAAGGTCGGGATGGTCGGCACGCACCGCCGACACGCACTCGAGCGCGGTTTCCGGCTCGATCTTCATCTTCACGCGCGTGTATCCCTCGGCCACCAGGGCGTTCACCTTTTCGCGGACTTCTTCTACCGGCGCGATGCCCACCACGGCACCGCCCAAAATCTTTTCGGCGTTGGAGCCGCCGATGAGCTTCGAAAGCGGCTGGCCGGTGATTTTGCCGTACAAGTCCCAGAAAGCAGGTTCCACAGCGGCCTTTGCCATAGGATACTTCGCCAACGCGGGGAACGTTGCCAACGATGCCGACACCTCGCTGGGATGCAGGTAGCGCTCGCCCAGCACCACCGGTGCAATGGAGTCGCGCACCACTGCGTAATCTTCGCCGATGGTTTCCGGCAGGTACCAGTTGGTGGCAAACGAAACGCATTCGGAAATGCCCGTGCGTCCCGCCCAGTCCTCAATCTCGACAAAGAACGATTCGCGTGTTTCCACCTTGCCCTTGGCGGTTTTCACCGGATGGGTGAAGGGCTGCTTCACGCGATGCAAGGTAACCGACTTGATGTCGATGCGCTTGTCGTAGCGCTGCTTCAGCGCGCGGCGGTCGGTCTTGCCGGCAACGGTGCGGGGGAACTCGCTCATAACCAGGATATGCTTCGGATGATGCAGCTTCGACATACGACCGTTCAGGTAATCGTGCACCATATGCGCGTACTCCTGCGGGCATGTTGCCGCATGGATACAGCTCTGAACAGGGTCGATGCCCCATTCCTCTTCGTCGCGCGCGATGGCTGCGGCCGAATAATCGGCCTCGATGAACGCAACAGGGCGGTATCCCCAGGTTTCATCGGCGGTGCCGAACACGTAGGCATCGCGCACGCCAGGGATGCCCAGCAGCACATCGCGGATTTCAGCGGGGTAGATGTTTTCCCCGCCGGAAATAATAAGGTCTTCCGTGCGCGCATACACACGAAGCAGGCCATCGCGGTCGATGGAAGCGCGGTCACCCGTAACGAAATAGCCGTCCGAGCTCATGGCCTTGCGGGCATTCAGATAGCCCTCGAATATGCCGGGGCCCATGACGTGCAGCTGACCAATGCCGTCGGCATCGGGGCTTACCACGCGGGCATCGTATCCGGGAAGAAGCTCAAGCCCGCCATCGAATCCGCGGGTAACGGGAGCAGTGGCAATAAGGCTCGATGTTTCGGTCATACCATAGCTGGCATAGAGGTTCGCCTTGGCGCGCAAGGCCATGCGCAAGGTTTTCTGGTTCAGCGCAGCGCCGCCCAGCAAGATGCAGGCGTACTGGCCGATGACCTTGTCGCGATCGTTTTCCAGCAGGTCGGCCAAAATCTTGTCCACCACGGAAATATGGGTAACGCGGAAGCTCAGCACATCGTTCAGCACGCGCGCTGGGTCGTAGTGCTCGTACACGATGAATGCGCTGCCGCTCAGAAGCGAACGCACCATGATCTGGAAGCCGCCGATGTGGCACATAGGCAAAACCGTCTGCCATACCCCACGGCCTTCCAAGCCAAGCACCTCGTTCGCTGCCGCAGCGGCACCCGTGATGCAGCCCCAGGGCAAAAGAGTCGCCTTCGGCGTGCCCGAAGAACCCGATGTGAACATGACGATGCCCGCCTCTTCAGCATCCCACGCCGCCTCGCATTCGCGCGCATAGGCTTCAAGCTGAGCGGCATGGGGCACCGAGCCTTCCGGCAAGGAAGCGAAATCGGCCAGGCCATAGCCCGTGGCATCGATCATCAAGCGCTCTACCGTGGGCTGCTCCAGCACGTCGATGCCGGCTTCACCTGTAGCGTTTTCCAATTCAACGATGCGCAGCTTGCGCTCGTCGTAGGAAAGGCGCGGGTTCAGCAGCGCCAACGTGAAGCCGCCGTACGCAGCCGCCAGGGAAAGCACCACGATTTCGGCGCCGTTGTACAGGTTGCACGCCAGCGTGGTCCCGCGGCCGTAGCCATGCTTGGCAAGCTGATGCGCCAAAGCCGCCGCCGCAAAGCGGGTACGACGGTAGCTGAACGTCACCGAACGCGTATCCTTCTGCACGCAGAAGAACATCTGACCGGCCTTGCGATAGGCCATTTCCGCCAATTGGGCAATCATTGCCGTCACTTCCTTTGCAGGGGTTTATCAGGGGAATTTCGGGAACTTGTCGAAGTCGGGCTTGCGCTTTTCCTTGAACGCATCACGGCCTTCCTTCGCCTCGTCGGAGGTGTAGTACAAAAGCGTTGCATCGCCCGCAAGCTGCTGCAAGCCCGCATAGCCGTCGGTGGCAGCGTTGAACGATGCCTTCAGGAAACGCAGGGCCGTAGGCGAAAGCTGCAGCATTTCCTTTGCCCAGGAAACGCATTCGGCTTCCAGCTCGTCGAAGGGAACCACCTTGTTTACCAGGCCCATTTCCAGTGCTTCGGCAGCCGTGTACTGACGGCACAGATACCAGATCTCGCGTGCCTTCTTCTGACCAACGATGGCAGCCAGATACGATGCGCCGTAGCCGCCGTCGAAGCTGCCCACGCGCGGGCCGGTCTGGCCGAACTTGGCCGTTTCCGCGGCAATGGAAAGGTCGCACAGGATGTGCAGCACGTGGCCACCGCCGATAGCGTAGCCGTTCACCATAGCAATAACGGGCTTGGGCACCACGCGGATAAGGCGCTGCAGGTCGAGCACGTTCAGGCGGGGAATGTTGTCTTCGCCCACGTAGCCGCCGTTGCCGCGCACCTTCTGGTCGCCGCCCGAGCAGAAGGCCTGGTCTTCAGGCTTGCCGTCGTGATTGGCGCCCGTAAGGATGATCGCGCCCACTTCCTGGTCGTCACGCGCAAGCGAGAACGCGTCGAACAGCTCGACGTTCGTCTTCGGCGTGAACGCATTGCGGCGCTCGGGGCGGTTGATGGTGATCTTGGCGATGCCATCGTACTTTTCGTAGATGATCTCGTCATAGTCTTTGACGTTTTCCCAAGGGAAGTCGCTCATAGGTTGTCCTTCCTTTATCGTTGCGGTCCGGCAAGCCCCTAGGCCAGGCCTTTTGGCTCGATGCCGGACAAAAACTCTTGTACTACGGTACCGTACAGCATCGGCGCTTCCAAATGCACGTTGTGCCCCGTGCCGAACGAGGTGACGTCAATGCCGTCGTGCTCCAGCCGATGCGCCACCGGTTCGGTTTTCGCATCGTCGTAGCCCCACAGGTACTTAACCGGAATCCACGTGCTGGCAATAACCGCATGCGTTTTCGCAGAATCGGGCATGGCATGTTTGCCCGCACCCTCCAGGCACAGCGCCATCGCTTCAGCATCGTTGGCCACGCGCTCAGGACGAAGCACCTCGTCGAAGCCTGTTTCGCGCTGTGATTCGAACAGGGGCAGCGCCTCCCAGTGCTCCACGAACTTTTCGATACCGGCGCTTCTTAGCTGCTGCGCCCAGGCACGGTTGCGCTCGCGCGCGGCAATGCGCTCTTCATTGTTCGCAGGACCGAAGTTGCAGCTTTCCAGAACCAGCGAATACAGCAGATCCTTTTCGGAAAAGGCAAGCCCTAAGGCGATACGACCGCCCATCGAATAGCCGATGACATGGGCGCGACGCTTGGAGCCTTGCGCATCAATGCAGGCAACCTGTTCCAAGAACGCTTCGACCATACGCACATGCGCCTCGAACGAATACAGGCTGGCATCATGGGGTTTGCTGCTTTTTCCGTGACCTAGGAAGTCGAGCGCATACACGCAATGGGTCTCGGAAAGGCGGCTGGCAAGGTTTTCCCAGCTCATTCCCGTTTGCATGAAGCCATGCAGCAACACCACCGGGATGTTGTCCCTGCTGCCCCACTGGTATACGTGAATGTTCTGCCCTTCCCAGGAAAAGTCGAACTCGCTATCGGGTTCGGCTACCTCGGTTGCAGGCCCTTTGCCCAACATGCTCCATGCCGGAGCCAAAGGTGCAGGCGGCATGTGGTCGTGCCCGCAGCAGCACGCACCATCATGGTGGCCAGCGTGGGAATGGCCTTCGTGTTCTGCATGGTTTCCGCAGGTGCAGGTGTGATTGTGCATCGAAGAGCCCCCTCAAGCACGCGCGCTTATACGCTTACCAATACCGATCGTAGCGTTCCCGCACGCCCGTCAAGGGCAGGGGAACCTCTACTAAGGATATACCCGCCGTGCCTTGTAGCTCGTTAAATGCCTCGGCGAATTCTGCAACCGTATGCACCGTACGGGCAGGTACCCCAAACGCACGGGCGGCTGCCGCAAAATCGACGTTCTGCGGCGTCAGGAACAAGCGCTCGAAGTACGGATCCTCCGACTTCTGGGGAAGCATGTCGAAAATGGCACCGCCGTTGTTGTTCAGAAGCACGATGACAACGCTCGGGCGTGGCGATCCGTCGCGTTCACGCAACAGCATTTCGCCCTGCAGCGCCAGCGAGTTCAAATCATGCAGCATGGTTAAATCGCCCGTGACCAGCACCGTCTGCTTGAAGTTCTGCGCAGCGCCCAATGCGGTGGAAATAGTGCCGTCGATGCCGTTCAAGCCTCGGTTCGCCAGCACGGTAAGGTGCTTTGCCTGGTTCACGTAGAAAGCATCCAGTGCACGCACCGACATGCTGTTCGCGGTGAACAGCAGCGAATCGGCAGCGATGTTTTCCAGCACCGCACGAACATACGAACCTTCGAAATCGTTTTCCTCTTCGAAGCGGGTGCCCACGATTCGCTCGGTTCGGGCACGATCAAGCAAACCCCATTCATGGATGCTTTGGGGAAGCGGCGCCTCGATACCATCCTGGGCAGCAGGACCGGCAGCTTCAAGCAAGGCAACCACGAAATCGAGGGGATCAGCCGCTACGAACGTGGTGGTCTGTGCGTTGAAATCGCGCGTGGCAAGCGGGTCTACCACGATCTGAGCAGGGCGCAGCTGTTCTACCGTTTGCGTGGCGCGCTTCGAAACCGGGTAGCGCCCAAAGCGCACTACCACATCGAACGCCGGCATTTCGCTGCTTCCCATTATGCGATCGTACCCGCAGATAACCGCAGGATGCCCATAGGTACGCAGCTGCGAAAGAGGATCGGCAAGAAGCGGCGCGTCAAAGCGCTCGGCAAACGCAATGAGCGCCTGCGCTTCCCGGTCCCTGCGGGCGGCATTTGCCACTGCCTGGGCGGAAAACGTCCCTTCACCAGCCATTACCACCACCCGATGGGCATCAAGGTACTCGGCCAGAAGGGAAGCGTCGTGGGCGGAAAGCTCCGAATCGGTATGCACCACCGCGGGCAGGGCATCAGCCGAGGCAACACGGCACGCATCGAACAAATCGGGTGCCGAAACATCGGGCACCAAGGGTTCGTCGAAGGGGAAATTCACATGCACCGGCGCGGCGATATGGGTACCAGGAGCTGCGGCAATAACCGCTTCGCGGGCAACCTGGCGTGCATGGGCAACCTTTGCTGGTTCATTTCCCGGCTCCGGCATAGCGAAGAAGCGGCGCACGTGGTTGGAAAACGCCTTCGTTTGGTCGCACGTTTGCGGAGCGCCCAGCCCTTGCAAACGAGCAGGCCTGTCACCTGAAAGCACGATAAGCGGCACACGGGACGTTTCCGCCTCCATGACCGCAGGGTAATAGTTTGCCAGCGCCGTGCCCGACGTGCAGATAACGCACACCGCCCGAGCCGTTGCCTTCGCCAAGCCCAAGGCGAAAAACGCCGCGCCGCGCTCGTCAACGTCCACATACAGGTTGAAAGCCGAGCCGAATCGGGCATGCGCCTCATGCGCTACCATCGAAAGCGGGGTGGAACGCGAGCCCGGGCTTATCACCACATCACGCACGCCGGCGCGCATCAACTCGTCGAAGAACGCCGCCACATACGTGCCCAAAGCGCGCTTCTTCCGAACCGTTTCGGAAACGGCATCACCTTCGCCTGCCCCAACGGGCAACCCTGCTTCGTTTTCAGCCATTGTGCTTATTCCCCTTCGCATCCCGGAGCCTCAAAGGCGCTCAGGATGGTTTGCAGCTTCAAATCAATCTCGTTGAATTCGGAAGCGGCGTTGCTTCCCTCGACGATACCGCACCCCGCATAAAGCCAGCCGCGTTCGCCATCGAACACGCCCGAGCGAATGGCAACGGAAAACTCCCCGTTGCCGCTGGCATCCACATAGCCCACAGCACCGCCGAAGAAGCCGCGGTTGTAGCTCTCGGCTTCGCGCAGCGTCATAAGCGCTTCGCCGACCGGCGTGCCGGAAAGGGCGGGCGTGGGATGAAGCTGGCTGGCAAGCGCCATGAGCGTGGTGCCTTCCATTACCTGCGCTGCAACGGGAGTATGCAGATGCTGCACGTGCTTCAGCACTTTGATCTGCGGCGTTGCGGGGATGTCGACGTTGTAGCAATTGCGGGCGAACACCTCGCGCATGAAGCGGACCACGTATTCGTGCTCGCGGCGGTTCTTTTCGCTGCCCAGCAGCTCTGCGGCAAGCGCCTTCTGCTCTTCGGGCGTTTTGCCATGCGGGCAGGTACCGGCAAGGCACATGCTTTCCACGTTTGTGCCTGCTTTGCGCAGCAGCAATTCCGGCGTGCATCCGCAGAAGAACACGTCACCGTAACGGTACAGGAACACCGTGCCGCGGGCGCTGCCGTCAATCAGGTTCACCAGCACGTCTTTGGAGGAAAACGGCTCGTCGGCAACCAGCTCGATGCGACGGGAGGGCACCAGCTTCTCGATCTTCCCTGACGCAATACGCCCCAGCCCCAAATCCATGATGCGCTGCCATTCCTCAAAGGAATCACGATGCAGCTGGTGGCTCATGGTGCGGTGAGTGCGCGGTCTGGCTTCCTTGGCATGGCGCACAAAGCGGTCGACCCTGCCTTGGTACACCGGACCCAAGCTGTTCACCTGCAGAAACGTTCCTTGCTCGTTTTCGATGAGCACCAATTCGGGCAGCATCAAACGCAAGCGGGGGAACGCCGCCATCATATCGTCGGCAGGCTTGGGATTTTCCGCATCGAAGCGGTTGAACGAAAAGAACACCGGGGCAAAGCTGCCGGTTTGGCTTACCACATCGGCCTCGCCAAGCGTTGCCAAGGCAATGCAGCGCCCCAGGCCCAAATAGCGCACGGGATGCTCTTTGTCGTAGTACACGAATTGGTCGGTGAAGCCCTTCTGCAAAACGCAGAAGGCATCGACGATGTCCGTGCTAAGCGGCACGGTGCGCGAATAGAGCTTAGTCATGGGCGCCTTCACCCACGTGAAGCATCTTGGCTTGGTCCCACAGCTGCTGGAGCTCTTCCATGCCCATATCCTCTATGCGCATGCCCTGGCCCCATGCCGCACCTTCCATGAACGCCCAGCGCTCACGGAACTTGCGGCAGCTGGCGCGCAGCGCGGTTTCGGCGTCGATACCTTCCTTTCGCGCCACGTTCACCAGGGAAAACAGCACGTCACCGAACTCGAGTTCCTTTTCCTGGGCGCTGCCTTCGCGGCATGCCTGCTTGAATTCGGCAATTTCCTCTTCCACCTTGGCCCATACGTCTTCAACGCTTTCCCATTCGAAACCGGCGGCAACCGCCTTACGGGAGATCTTGTAGGCCTGCAGCAGGGCAGGAAAACTTACCGGCACGCCGTCAAGCAGGCCCTTCGGGGCATCTGCCTGTGCATCGGCGGCGCTTTTCTCGGCGAGTTTCACGTTGTCCCAAATGGAGAGCACCTCTTCGGCGGAAGCAGCCGCCTCGTCACCGAACACATGGGGGTGGCGCCGAATCATCTTCTGGTTAACGTCGCGGCACACATCGGCCACGGTGAACTCGCCGGCATCGGCGGCAATCTGGCTTTGCAGTACCACCTGCAAAAGAACATCGCCCAGCTCTTCACGAAGATGGGCGGCATCGTGCTGCTCGATGGCATCGACAGCCTCGTACGCCTCTTCGATCATGTTGCGGGCGATGGATTCGTGAGTCTGCTCGCGGTCCCATGGGCATCCGCCGGGGGCACGCAGGGCAGCTATGGTATCAACGAAAGCGGCGAACTCTTCTCCTGCCGCTGGTGCACATGAAATGCCTTGCTCGATTTCCCTTGCGCTCGTCTGACAGCTTTCGCTCACCAGTCTTTCGCCTCCTTGTTAGATCTTGTACATAAACTGGAACACGTCTTCGCGCTGGATAACAACCTGAACGCCCAGCTCTTCGGCCTTTGCGGTAAGGGCATCCTGCACATCGTTGAAGCCGGCAGTGTCGGCATCCAAGCGAACCAGCATGGTCATGCTGAAGATGCTATCCAAAATGGTCTGGTTGATGTCGTCGATAGTGGCGCCCTTTTCAGCCAGCACGCCGGAAATTCCCGCAACGATACCGGCACGGTCTTTGCCCAAAACCGAGATAACACAACGCATGAAAGATTCCTTTCGCTTCAAGTGCGCCGAAGCGCACCGGCCCGTTAGAGGCTAGTGCCCCATCAAAAGCGACAGCGCTTCTGCGCGCGTTGCCGCATTTTCCTTGAATATACCACGCATGGCATTCGTAACCGTTTTGGCCCCCGGCTTCTTAACACCGCGCATGCTCATGCACAGATGCTCCGCTTCCATCACCACGGCAACGCCGCGGGGCTTCAGCTGCTCTACCAGGGTATCGGCAACCTGAGAGGTAAGACGTTCCTGCACCTGCGGGCGACGAGCGAACACTTCCACCAGGCGAGCCAGCTTGGAAATGCCGCAGATCTTGCCCGATTCCGAAGGCAGATACGCAATGTGCGCCTTGCCGAAAAACGGCACCAAATGATGTTCGCACATCGAGAAGAAGGGGATGTCGTGGACAATCACCATTTCCTCGTGATGCTCGTCGAACAGCGTTTCGAAGTGCACGGCAGGATCTTGATGAAGGCCGGCAAAGCACTCCTCGTACATACGCGCCACGCGCGCAGGAGTTTCAAGCAGCCCTTCACGATCCGGGTCTTCGCCCACACCTTCAAGAATCAGGCGCACGCCCTGCTCGATCTTTGCCAAGTCCATATCGTTATTCGCCATTATTGCCTTCCAGCCAATAGGAAATGTATCGGTCTATTGTAACGCGTATACGCAATTTCATGCCAACTGCGCCGCGCACAAGCTGCGGGGTAGCGGGTGCCCCGGCCAAGCGCCAAGAGCGGCGTCACAAATCCAGTTCGACCGATACGGGACAGTGGTCGGAGCCCATAATCTCGGAGTAGATGTTGGCCATCTGCACTCGGTCGCGCAGGGCATCGCTCACCAAGAAGTAGTCAATACGCCACCCGGCGTTGTTGGCTCGGGCATGGAAGCGATAACTCCACCAGGAATAAGCGCCCTCAGTGGTGGGGTTCAGGTAGCGGAACGTGTCGGTGAAACCCGCGTCCAGAAGCTCAGTGAACTTTCCGCGCTCTTCATCGGAAAAGCCCGGGTTGCCACGGTTGGAACGCGGATTCTTCAGGTCGATTTCCTGGTGCGCCACGTTGAAGTCGCCGCACATCACCACTGGCTTGGCGTTGCCCGTGCTGCCATCGGGCAAGATGCCCGCTTCCAGGTTCTTGCATACTTCACGGAACGTATCGTCCCAGCTCATGCGATGATCGATGCGGGCAAGCTCGTTCTGGGCATTGGGCGTGTACACGCATACGAACCAGTACTTCTCGAATTCGCAGATAACCACACGGCCTTCGGTATCAAGCTCGGGAGCTCCTACGGCGTGAAGCACCTGCAACGGTTCTTCCTTGCAGAACACTGCCGTACCGGAATAGCCCTTGCGTTCGGCATAGCTCCAATATTGGTGGTATCCGGGAAGGTCCATTTCTATCTGGCCTTCCTGCAGCTTCGTTTCCTGCAACGCGAACACATCGGCGTCCAGCTCGTTGAAGGCATCCATGAAGCCCTTCTTCATAACGGCACGCAAGCCGTTGACGTTCCAAGAAACCAATCGCACGGGAGTCACCTTTCTCGAAAAGATAACAAAAAGGGGACAGTCCCCTTTTTGTTAAAACCTGGGCATACGCCAGTAAAACAACGAGCGGGGCCCTGGTGAGTGCAGGTAGCGGGAAAGCGGGCGCCAGGCGTGCTTCGCACGTCCAGCCCGCTTTGACCGCCAGCTGTGCCATCAGAGCCCCGCGCAGCGTCGTAACGTTTGTTGCGGACGTTACGCTGACCGTAGGTCGGCGTAACTACTTCTTTTTCTTCTTGTTCGCCTTCTTCTGCGCCTGCTTCAGGGCCTTTTCGTAGCCCTGTTCACGCAGGGGGCGCAGCTGGTTGGTGTCGATGCGCATGCCGAAGAAGAAGAACAGCCATGCGGCGATCATCAGACCGATGGAAATGAAGGGCTGCTGGGGAACCAGCAGGGAAAGCACGATGGCAATGAGCATGCCCACAAAGCCGACGCCGGAGTACACCATGCGCTTGCGGTTCAAGCGCCTGAATTCTTCCGTGTTGGGAACAAAGCGGTTGATTTCCTTGTTGCGCTCGCGACGCGCCTCGCGGTCTTCGCGCTTCACCTGCTTGTTGTGCTTTTCGATCTCCCTTTTCTCTTCCTTGGTAAGGGGAGTGGAATCCTTCGGCTCTGCTTCCTTTGCCTTCTTCGGCTGGGCCTTAGCCGGCTTGGGAGCAGCCTTCGGGGCCGGCGTAGACTTCTTCGAACCCCCGAACAAACCCTTCTTCTCGGGCTTCGCCGATGCGGTGCGCACCGAAGCGCCAGCCTTCGAAACCGGCTTCGCGGAAGCAGCGCTCTTACGGGTAGAGCCGTGCGGCTTGTCGGTGGTATAGCGTTCGTTCATGGGGTTTCGTTGAGACATCCCTGGGTTCTCCTTGTTGTGTTTTCGCTTAAATGGGGCCTACTGGGCTACAAACGTTTTGCCCGTGATCTTCTCGTAAGCCTGAATGTACTTTTCGCTGGTCTTCTTGATGATGTCCTCGGGCAGGCGCGGCGGATTGCCGGTGCGGTCCCAGTTGGCGTTCAGCCAGTTGCGTACGAACTGCTTGTCGAAGCTCGGCTGCTCTTCGCCAACCTTGTAGGTGTCGGCTGCCCAGAAACGGGAAGAATCGGGGGTCAGAACCTCATCGCCCAGGATGATCTTGCCGTCGTACACGCCGAACTCGAACTTGGTGTCGGCAATGATGATGCCGCGTTCCTTGGCATGGTTTGCAGCCGTTTCGTACACCTTGATGGTAAGGTCGCGAATGGCAGCGGCGTCTTCTGCGCCGATGATCTTCTCGCACTGCTCGAAGCTGATGTTCTCGTCGTGGTCGCCGATTTCAGCCTTCGTGGAAGGCGTGAAAATGGTTTCGGGAAGCTTGGAGGAATTTACCAGGCCTTCGGGAAGCTTGATACCGCATACGGCACCCGTCTTCTGATAGTCCTTCAAGCCAGAGCCGGTAAGGTACCCACGCACAATGCACTCGATGGGGAACATGTTGGCCTTCTTCACCAGCATGAAGCGGCCTGCAAGCTTGTCGGCGTAGGGCTTGAACTTCTCGGGCAAGTCGGCAACGTCGGCAGAGATAAGGTGGTTGTCCACCACGTCGGAAAGAAGGTCGAACCAGAAGCACGAAAGCTGCGTGAGCACCTGACCCTTATAGGGGATTTCGTCTTCCAAGATGTAGTCGAAAGCAGAAATGCGATCGGACGCCACCAGCAGCAGCTTGTCGCCCAAATCGTACAGATCGCGCACCTTTCCCTGTGCATCGGGTTTGATGTCGATTACAGACATGTCGGTCCTTCCGTCTGGCGTTAATGACAGAACTCTATTATGGAACATCTTGCGCGCACGCGGGTAAAAAAGAAGAAATGCACAGCGCCTGGCTCTGAGCCTCGGCAAAAGGAAAGGCGCCCCGCAGGGTGCCTTTTCCGTTAGTTCGCTCCGAAGCGGGAACGGTTGTTCTTCTTCTTTTCCGATTCTTCGGTGTACAGCGGCACGTAGATGGTGAAGCACGAGCCTTCGTTGGGACGGCCCTCCACGCGCACCCAGCCGTTGTGCTGGTCGACGATTTCCTTTACCACCGAAAGGCCAACGCCCAAGCCGCCCGTTGCACGGGCGCGGCCGGAATCGGCGCGCCAGAAACGCTGGAACACCATCTTAGCTTCTTCAGGCGTAAGGCCGATACCCGTATCACGCACGCTGATCTGGCCCATCAGGTCGCCCTTGCGCGCCGAGATGGTAATGGTACCGCCTTCAGGGGTGTAGCGCACCGCGTTCGAGATCAGGTTTGCCGTGGCCTGGCGAAGCAGGTCGGCATCGCCGTACACGTACACGTGCGGGTCGTACTCGAATTCCAGGTTCAGACCCTCTTCGTTGATGTAGGCCTGATGCGTTGCCACAACCGCGGAAAGCATCTCGGTCAAATCGACCTTCTTGCGCTCGATGGGTTTGGTGCGGCTTTCCAAGCGCGAAAGCTTTAACAGCGCGTCTACCAGGCGGGAAAGACGGCGAACCTCGGAATTGAGCGTTTCCAAGCGCTCGGCATCGGGCTCGAACACGCCGTCGATCATCGCTTCCACCGTCGACTGGATGGCCATCAGCGGCGTGCGCAGCTCGTGGGCAACGTCGGTAACCAGGCGCCGTTCAAGCTTGCGGTTCTGCTCCACCGAATCAGCCATGGCGTCGAACATGTTGCCCAAGCGGGCAATCTCGTCGTTGCCCTTCATGCCGGTACGCGCCGAGTAGTCGCCTTCCTTCAGCGCCTTGGCGGTATTGGTGATGCGACGGATCGGCGCCGCCAGGGCACGCGAGAACAACACGCCCACAACGATCGAGATGACCACCGCAATCACCGCGGCAAAGATCATGGCCTGGTACGACTTCTCGCGGAAGTCGGCATCCTGCTGGGTTAGCAGCGTATCGGATCCGTGCACGCGCACGAACACCGTGCCAACCTGCTTGCCGTCGACGAAAATGGGGGCCTTCGCCACATTGCCGTTCGATTCCTTCGCCGCCGCAGAGCCTAGGGCCTTGTCGGTGCTGTCGTCGTAGACAATATTGCCGTTGCCGTCGCATACCTGCACGTTGATGGAATCGTAGATCGAGCTTGCCGAGGAAGCCGCATTCAGGGCACCGTTGTACCAGTCGCCCTTGGCGTTCTTGTATCCCTGCGCCACCGCTTCAGCTGTGGAATCGGCTACGCGCTGCACGTTTTCGCGCGAAAAGCTTTGGAAGTGCTGCTCCCACACTACCGAGAGCACCACGATGGAAGAGAACACGGTGATAAGGGAAACGGCCAAGGTCACCAGCACAATGCGCTTGGTGAACGAAAGGTTCAGGCCCTTCTTCTTGCCCGAGTCGCCGTGAAGCGTTTCTTCCTCTGCCTGGCTCCAGGTAGAGTCGTTCGAATTTGCAGCCATAAGCCACTCCTTCCTGCGGCGTTCGCCCCAATAAAAAAGCGCGCCCTACCCGAAGGCAGAACGCGCTGCAAACCAAAAAAGAACTAGTTAGCCTTCGTAGGATCCTCAAAACGATATCCTACGCCATGCACCGTGTGAAGCCACTTGGGGTTACGCGGGTTGTCGCCGATCTTGGCGCGCAGGTTCTTCACATGCGAGTCGATAGTGCGCTCATAGCCCTCGAAGTCGTAACCGAGTACCTTTTCCACCAACTCCATACGCGAGTACACACGGCCGGGGTAGCGGCACAACGTGGTAAGCAGCTTGAATTCGCTGGCGGTAAGGTCTACCTCCTCGCCGCTTACCAGGATCTTGTGGCCAGAGATGTCGATGGTGAGCTCGCCGAATTCCAGAACCTCACGCTGGGGCTCGGAATCGGAATGCACGCGGCGCAGCAGGGCGCGCACACGGGCAACCAGCTCGCGCGGGCTGAAGGGCTTGATAAGGTAGTCGTCAGCACCCAGCTCAAGGCCAATGATGCGGTCTTCCACTTCGCCCTTCGCGGTAAGCATGATGATGGGGGTGTCGGAGTTGTCACGGATAACGCGGCATACGCGCTCGCCCGGAACGCGGGGGAGCATCAGGTCGAGCACAACCAGATCGAAATGATGCTTGGAGAATTCCTCCAGCGCTTCCTGGCCATCGCCTACGGCGGTTACCCAGTAGTTCTCACGCTCAAGATATGCAGCCACGGCGTCACGAATGGCCTTTTCGTCTTCAACGAGAAGGATGCGACGGGTGTTTTCGTTCATAGAAGTCATAAATGCCTCCTGCCATGTATTGAATAGCCCGATAGGGGCTTTATCTGCGCAATGCAGCACCGCCTTGAAACCATTGGGCGGCCGGCACCGAAAGCCGCCACCGCGTTTTTTGGCGCAGCAAACGGTAAGCACGCTTGTGCCGTTTGCAATTATTGTAACAATTGCCCGAATGGGAGCCATAAGCAGACACCCAAATGTCACAATACCCCTCAGCAATGCCCATGCAGCCGTTGCATGGGAAAGCGCCATTTCAGGAGAATACGTGCCCACCAAACGCAGACAGAATATACCTGGTAAAACCCCTCGCCCATCCCGCAATTCGCACAATCGAAATGCAGGCATGCGCGGCGGCAGCACACGCGGCGCACACAGCGCGCGTCACTCGGCCCCCCAGGGGTTTTCCACGTCTGCCCCACGGAGCAATTCCAGCTTCAGGCCCTCCATGAAAACCAAGGGCACGGCAGGGTTCTCGAACGCTTCCACCCATGGGTTCGGACCGGCATTCAGTGAGGTTGCCAGCGGCGTTTCCGCCAAGAAAACCGGACCCGAGGTTCTGCTCACCCGCAGGAACCTGCTTATCGGCGCCGGAGCCATTGCCGGCATCGCTGCGTTGGGCGGCGGCATTTCACTTGCCACCAGTTCGCTCGGCGGCAGCAAGGAGGCAACCGTTGACAGCATCAGCGTTCCCGAAGACGCCGTTGAGTCGCTCTCCGATTACAACCAGGTTGACTACACCCAGCATGTGAAGCTGGCTGGCAGCTACAAGCTGGCCTACGGCACCCTGGTATGGGCCGACAACGACACGCTGGCCGCCTGCCTTGTTCCCGGCGAATCGGCAAGCCCGCTTAACACGGTAAGCCTGCTGAACCTTTCTTCCGGCAAAACCACCTCGGTCCTTTCGGCAGCGCAGGGCGCCGGCGACGGATACGAGATCATCGACGTGCGCTGCAGCGAAAACGGCCTGGTATGGACGGAGTCGAGCGCGTATGAATCGGCATGGCGCGTGTACACGGCAAAGCTTTCCAACGGCAGCGCAACGGCCATCACCCAGGTCGACCAAGGCGATGGCAACTGGCTTATCCCTTCTTTGGCGGCCGTAGGCAATACGGCGTTCTGGCAAGTGTGCCCCAACACTTCGGGCGATGCAGCAACGGAACGAAGCGCGCTCAAAAGCGCCCGTTTCGGCTCAGCCGACGTGGCTGTTCCGTACACGTCGAAGAAGGCCTTCGCCACCCGCGTTACCGCCGCCGACGATGGCGTGGTTATCACGCCGCGCGCCGAGGCTACCGGCACGTATTATCAGCTCACCAAGATTTCCGCCGACAACAATGCAACAGCCGACCAGATGACGCTGCCTTCTTCCATGACGCCCGATTTGGCAAGCTATGGACGCAGCGGCTTTTCTTTCGGGTTCAGCAGCATCTACAACTTCGGCGGCGGCATCGCGAACCTGGGCACCTACACGCCCCGCAGCGCCGCAAACGCCTACCAGTACAACAACCTGCAATGGTTCCGCTTCACACGCACGCCCATCACCGCACCCTGCTGGTCGGGTGAATGGTACGTGGTGAAATCGACCACCGCACTGTGCGGCGTGAACTTCAGCAGCAAGAGCTATTTCGCCATCGACACGGCAAGCGGCTGCGACACCTATGGCGAGCACCTGGTTTCCACGGGTACCCGCTCGTCGTTTGTGGGACTCTCGCAAATCACCGACGACAACGACAGCAAGAACAACCACGCCCTGGTGCGCGTGTTCACCCCCATCAAAGGCAGCATCCAAAGCGCGTTCTAGCCCTGGGGGTGGAGGGGCGTTGCCTGCCGGGCTTCGTTTTCGCTCTACTCGGTTTTCAAGAAATTGATTTTCGAATATGGCGTTCGAAATCGCGGATATGGTTCGACGCGTGGTACAGGACATTCCAATCTCGTCGGTCGAATACCCAGGGCGATTTCTTTTCGTCAATTTCTTTCAAACCGCGCTCCAGAGAAGCCCGGCAGGCAACGCCCCTCCACCTCGAAAATCGAACATGCACCAGCAAAGCCCCTAAGGATGCCTTTGCTGGTGGTTCTCTTAAACTGTTTAACAAAACAAGAAGGCACTCATTGCTGGGTGCCTTCTTGTTTTATCGGGGTTGAAACCGCTTTTAGAATTCGAGTTCCTTCAGGCGGTCGAACACGATGTCCTTGCGGGTAAGGAAGTCCCACGGATCGAAGATCTCGTCTAGGGTTTCCTTCGAAAGCTTTGCCTCAGGGTCGGCTTCCAGGTTCTCACGATACGTGGGGCCATCCACCGCGTTCTGGATGTCAGCCCACACCTTCATGGCGTTGCGCTGAACGATCACGTACGCATCTTCGCGCGTGATGCCGGTCTGAACCAAGGCAAGCAGAACCTTCGAAGAGAAGATCAGGCCCTTGGTGCGCCACAGGTTGTGCTCCATCTTGGCGGGGTAGGTCTGCAGGCCGTCGAGCATCCACTGCATCTTGCCGAACATGTAGTCAAGCGCGGTGAAGCTGTCGGCCAGGGCAACGCGCTCGGCACCAGAATGGCTGATGTCGCGCTCGTACCACAGGGCAACGTCGTCAAGCGCCACCTGGGAGTTTGCCTTAACAACGCGGGAAAGGCCGCATACGCGCTCTGCCGTGATGGGGTTGCGTTTGTGAGGCATTGCCGAAGAGCCCTTCTGACCCTTGGCAAACGGCTCTTCAGCCTCGATGACATCGGACTGCTGAAGCAGGCGTACCTGCATGGCGATGGATTCCAGCGTGGAAGCGGTAACCGCCAGGACCGTCATAACCTGGGCGTGACGGTCGCGCGCCAACACCTGGGTGGAAAGCGGGTCGGGAGTAAGGCCCAGCTTTTCGCATACGTACTTCTCAACGAACGGATCGATGCTGGAATACGTGCCAACGGCACCGCTGATGGCGCCCGTTGCCGCAACCTTGCGAGCCTCCTGCAAACGCGTCTGCGCACGCTTCAGGGCCCACGCCCAGCTGCCGAACTTCATGCCGAACGTCATAGGCTCGGCATGGATGCCATGGGTGCGGCCCACGCACAGGGTTTCCTGGAACTCGAACGCGCGGCGCTTGCAGGTTTCGCCCAGCTGAGCCACGTCCTTCAAGATGATGTCCATTGCCTGGGTAATCTGATACGAAAGAGCCGTATCGCCCAAGTCGGAAGAAGTCATGCCGTAATGAACCCAGCGGCTGGGAGGCTCGGTGCCTTCGGGAACGTCGGCGTCGATGTACTCGGCCATGTTGGTGGTGAAGGCGATAACGTCGTGGTTGGTTACCTTTTCGATCTCGTCGATGCGCTCAACGGTGAAATCGGCATGCTCGCGAATCCAAGCAGCTTCTTCCTTGGTAATGCCCGACTTGCCCAGTTCCGCCTGAGCCTCGCATGCCAGAACTTCGATTTCCTTCCAGATCTCGAACTTGTTCTGGAGCTCCCAGATAGCACCCATCTCGGGGCGCGTGTAGCGACCGATCATCCGATTCCTCCCTTTGTGCATGCCTTACGGCACATGGTTTTGATCGTTATTTTATCAACATAAAACACGAAAACGGGTACGGCAACCTCTACAACGAGCGCACGATTTCGCGGGCACGCGCCAAAAGGTCGGTATCAGCCGCAACAATAACCTGGTCACCTGGGAAAATGCGCGTTTCGCTGTTCACGACCTCTACCTCGTCGGCATGCGAAACCGCAATCAGGCGAATGCCGTCGTCGAATTCGATGTCCAACGCGCGCACGCCCTTGTAGTTGTCGTGGTAGCGCATGGTGGGAACCTTGATGTCTAAAAGGCCAACCTGGTCGCTGGTAAGGGAAACCGCAACGCTCATGGAGCCCAGCATGGCTTCTTCTTGAATCAGGTTGGCGATCATCACCGTTGAAGAAATGCTCTCGATGCCCAAACGGCGGAAGATGCGCAGGTTCTTCGGGCTGTTAACGCGGGCAATGCAGCGCGGAACGTCAAACACGCGGGAAGCGATTTCGCAGGCTGCAAGGTTGTCTTCATCCTGACCGGTTGCCGCTACGAACACGTCGGCCGACTGGGTTACCGCATCTTCCTGCACCGATGCCGAGCAGCCATCGCCGCTGATAACCATGCACGACCCATCGATCGATTCAGCAAGACGGCGGGCTTGGGCATCGCACTTTTCGATAAGAGCCACCTGGTTTCCTTCACGCAACAGCGTACCTGCCAAATAGGCACCCAGCTTGCCACCGCCAACAATAACGATATACACCGCTTCCTCCTAGTCCCGCGCGTACTTCGCGATTTCGGGAATCATGGCATGGGACACCACCGCAAGTACCGCGTCTCCGTGATACAGGATGCTCGAAGGGGACGGGATCGAGCTTACCGTACCATCCGCACGCTCGAACGCGCACACGCGAATGCCATGGCGGCTTTCCAAGTCGGCAACCTTGATCGACTTCTGGCCCACGCCGGAAAGGTCCAGGGCAAACTGCAGCACCTCGAAATCGCCGAAGGTGGCAATATGGTCGCCAATGCCCGATATCGCCTTCGAGAAAATCTCCTCGGCCACTAGCGTAGTGCCGCATACATAGTCGATGCCCAGCTGCAGGTACGTGCGTTCGTGGCTGCTGTCGTACAAGCGCGCAACGGCATGGGGGACATCGTACAAACGGCGGGCGATTTCCACGACCATCAGGTTCGCATTGTCGCTTTGCGTTACGGCAGCAACGAAATCGCATTCTTCAATGCCGGCATTGACCAGAATTTCCTCATCGTAGCCAACGCCTAGGAACGTGGAACCGTTGAAATCACGGCCCAACGCCGCGAATGCCGAAGCATCACGGTCGATAACACACACATTGTTGTCATGCTCGGAAAGCATCAAGGCCAGGCGCGACCCGACACGACCGCAACCCACGATAATGATATTGCTCACTTTTTGTTGCGCTGCTCTACGAACAGCGCACCTCCATCTTAAACGCGATGACGCTGCGCGTGGTTCTGGCGGCGCAACTGCCGCTCCAAGCCTGCTTGACGTGCAAAGCACGCCTGGCGCAGGCTTTCACGGCATCTGCACTCACCAGAACCACGCTCGCTGTTTTTGCCAATACTCTTGGTTTCTTTTTTTCCAGTGCTGCTGGATTCCAATTCACCTTAGTAAGGCAAATTGGAATATCCTGCTCGGCCTGTTTCACGTGGAACATGTGCTGCTGCACGCAAAAACATACCTTGTTTTGGATAGTTTAGAAGAATCATTGGAACAACTCAAAACAAGAGGGTCAGATACCGCTCGTTGCGAGGGTTTCGGCAATGCAGCAAAAGGCAGAACGAGCAGCATTTGCGACGTTCGGAAAACAAAAAACGAGGCTCGGCATGTGCTGAAGCCTCGTTTTTGAAAGCTCTTGTTTGCACGGGTGCCAACGCCAACCCGCATTCATTCCGCTATTAGATGAAGCGATAGTACACGTCGCGCGTACCCCAGTCGTAATAGCCGGTAGCACCGAATGCCTTGTACACGCCAGGTGCCAGGTCGAGCGCGCGACCGTACTTGGCAAAACCGCCGGTATCGGTAACGGTGGCAATAACAACCTTGCCGTTGTAGCAAATCTCACAGATGCTTCCCACCAGATAAGACTTATCTTCAGGCACGGCAACGGTAATGCTGGAATGGGTAAGGGCAACGCCGGAAGCGGTATCCGTTACCCCGAAATTGCCCTGACCATCGTCGTTCGTTTCGATGGAGTAGGCAGAAGCGATGCCGCTTTGCCAGGTGCCGTCGTTCACATCAGGTGCAACACGAGGGGCAGTGGGCAACGGGTCAAGGGTGCAAACCTCGTTTGCTTTCTGCTTCGCCAATTCGTTGGTGTTGTCAACCGCGATGGGAACAACAACGGGGTCGGGATCTTTCACCGTGATAGAACGCTGGGTTGCCTCGGTAGCATCAACCGCTTCCGAAACGGTTACGCCGTCGACGCTCGAAGAGGCATCGGCAACGCCCGAAGCGCGCTGAGCCGAGGAAAGCTGCTGGGTTTCGGCGGACTGGGCGCGAGACGAACCCAAACCAAGCGTGGTTGGGTCTTCCTGACCAGAGCCCTGAGCCTGACCAACAGAGAAGAACGCAACTACCGTCAGTGCCATGATTGCCACAAGGCACACCATCAAGGCAGGTGCGAACCTCTTTTTCGTATGTGCTCTGGCTTTAGCCAAAAAACTCCAATGCCGCAACTTCGCCCGCTTCCTGCGCATCCAAGCAACCAGGAGTTGGGCCCTACCTGCAGCGCCCAAGCGGGACACATGCAGTTAAGCACATAAAAATGCAGGGCTTATTATACCTGCCTATCGAAAACCCTCCAAATCAAGGCATCGGCAAACGGCACGAAGCCTCAAGGAAACTGCGGGTAAAAAGACGTGCTTCTACCCTCTGAACAGGGGTAACGCAACATTGTGGCGAGAATATGACGAGAACATCATCAGGCGGTCGAACACACCCAGATCGAAGTACGAAACCGCCAGCGCCACCGCAATGAGCCCCACGCCCAACGCCAAGAAATCAACGCGGTCGAAGGCAAATGCGATAACAAGGCATGCCACCACGGAAAGCCACATCAGCGCCGAAAGATCGCTCAAACGCTCAAGGCAACGCAACGGGCAGATGCCCAGGGTGAAAGGCAGCAGGGCAATGCACAGCTCGATGCACGCAACCAGGCCACACAAGCGCAGGGCAAGGGGCGCTTTGTCGGCAAAGCACACCAACGCGGTGGTGCCCGCAACCACCAACAGCAGCGGCCAAAAGCCCCAGACGTTAACACCGGGAATACGGGAAACCCAGTAATTCGCGGCAAACGCGAACAAGAGCGTGGTGAGTACCACCAGCGCCAACACCACAGGGGTGCGACGACGGACCTTCGTTTCTTCGGGCACTGTCACGCTTTGGACCGACTCCGTGCGTACCGGCCGCTGAACATCGGAAGCACTCGGCGGCATGGGCGGCATATGGCCCGCATCGGCGTGAATGCCGTAGCCACGCAACGTTTCACCGCGACGGGCAGCGGAGCTCACCACGCGATGATAGCGATCGGAGCATACATCAAGGGGGTTGACGTTCAAAGGCTTGCCTCCCTCGCACGACGAGGGTAAACAGGCAGCCAAAGCGATATAGGGGATAATGACCAGCCCGAAGGTGCAGATAAGCAGTACAACGGCCGTCACGCGCACCACAACCGCATCGGCGTCGAGGCGTTCCGCCAAGCCGGAGCACACGCCCGCGATAAGGCAGTCTTCTCCACGCGTTATGGCCGGCCTTGCCTTCGGCTGGTTGAACAGCGAGTACTTATTTTGCTCTTCCTTGGCCACGAAGCCCCTTTCGTTTCCCTCCCATTAAACCGCTTGCGCGGCATGCCTGCACGCTTCGTCAGGAAAACGTTGCTGGAGAGGTCTACAGAACAAACAGGAAAATGGAAAGGAACTGACACACCGAGCCGGCCAAAATCCACAGGTGGAACACCGAATGCATATAGGGGATCTTCTTCAGTACGTAGAAAATGCAGCCGATCGAGTAGCACAGCCCACCGGCAAGCAGAAGCCAGAAGCCGGCAGCAGGCAAAAGCGCCCACAGCTGGGGAATGAACCACACAACCGACCAGCCAAGCAACAGATACAGCACCGCCGAAATCCAGCGCGGACGAAATACCCAGAACGATTCGGCAACCACGCCGGCAATGGCAACGACCCATACGAACACGAACAGGGCAACGCCCGAGTAATCGACCAACGTGACCAGGCAATACGGACTGTATGAAGCCGCGATGAACAGGTAGATGAAACTATGATCGAGCACCTTGAACACTCGCTTGGCCTTTTCAGCGCTTATAGCGTGGTACAGCGTGGACATCACGTATTCCAACAGCATGAAGATGCTGTACACCAGGGCTGCCGCCAAATGCAACCCGCCGCCCGAATGAACCGCGGCAACAATGCACAAGGGAATGGCGGCAATGGCAAGAAGCGCGCCAATGCCATGGGTGACCGAATTCGCTATTTCCTCGCCAACCGAATAGGCACGAATCGCCTTGGCTGAATCGCGATTTTGCCGTGGCTCCTTCTGCCTCTTTTCCCGCTTAGGGCGCTTCGGCTTTTCAGAAGCGCTTTTCTTGAATTGGCGTGGCACCCATTCCGACTGCCCTACCTGTGACTGAGCCATGCTATCCCCTCCAGCGCTGCACCAAAGCAGCCTGTTTCTTCTCTTCCGAAAACCAAGAAGGATGCGCCTTCTGGATGCTGCGATTATACTCGCCTCGATGCACCGGGTTCCGCCCACGAAAGCCAGGAGACGGCTTGTGTAACGGGAACGTCAATCAAGCGTTCGGTGCGGCCCTGAACGCCGGCAGCAGTGCGCAGGCATACCGTGGCAACGTGCGCATGGCGCTGCAAAGGGTTCGTGCGGATAGCGGCGTACTGCATCTTCTTACGGGGAATTATCACCGTATCGGTCGAATAGCCGCCGTTCACCACCGTAGTGCCTGCAGTATCGAAGCCGAAAGCGCTACGACGATGCCACAGCACCGCGCCCACCGCTTCAGCAACCATTACAACGAGACAGAGCACCAGCCCCGGCACTACTGCAACCGTCAACAGGCCATGGAGCTGGGCAACCGTTATGCTCCCGAAGCTCGAGGCAACGGAAATTGCCAAAGAAACAACCAGCAGGCATACAGCCAGCCAAAAGCCAACGCCTTGCAAAACAGCGCGACGGGTAAGGGCACGCCGCAGGGCAACCCTTGGCGGCTTGACGGAAGCCGCAGGGATAACAGCATATTCGGGAGTAAGCCCGGCAACCAAACGCTGCGCTTCTGAAAGCGGCAGGAAGGGGTGCACTACCAGCTTTTCAACCTCCTGCTGCGGGGAAGAGCCCCCGGAAGCTTCCTCACCCGATGCAGCTCCCACCCTTCCATAGGAAACGGAGCAGCTTTTCAGCAGCCGTTGGAAAAGCGTCTGGTGGATATGCACCGACTGAATGCGGTCGACGTCGATGCCGCTGAACACATGGGTGATAAGCCCCCGCTCCACTTCGATGCGGCTCCCCCTTCGGCGCGCGCGGAACCCACCGTACGACAAACAGGTAGCCAGCAGGCACAGTGCCCACGCCGCTATCAAGCAGCCCACAACGAAAAGACCCACAAGCGCGCACGCAAGCACCACATGCTGCTTTGTCATGCCGGTAACGAAGAAGGCGGTTTGGTCGTTCAGAAGGTTAGCCTCCACAAAGCACGAAACGACCGTTGCCACCGCCGCAATCACCGTTAAAAGCGCTACCGCAAAAGACGATTTCCCGCACAGCGCCGAAAGGAACAACTCCTTGTTGCCGAGCCCGTATTCACAGGTAATCAGGCCGGTATCGACTTCGCCTTTCGCGAACACGCCGCGCATATCGTCCAGCACGGCGGCAGCCCCATCAAGCACGTTGTCCTGTTGCGCAACGCTACCAGGGGCAACGTGAGCCGAATCGGAGGGAACTGCGCCGACCTCCTTCTGCTTGCGAAGGAAAAGCTCGCGTCGAAGGTATTCGGCAGCGCTTCGTTCAACATACGAAACCATGACAGCCTTGTTGTTGGCGCCGCCTGCCGTGTCAATGGCCACCGTGCATACGCCAGCCAACCGCTGCAGCAACGAAGCGCGCTCGTTCACCGACTGGATTTTCGCGTACGGCACATGGGTACGATACTTGCTCAAGATGCCCGAATAGAAGCTGAACTCGGTTTCATCGAATTCGTACCAGGTATAGCGGTACTCCCAGGCACGCACGCCCAGCACCACGGCGCATACCGCAAGCGTCGCAACCAGAAGAAGCAAAAGCGCCACGATCACCGTGGAAGAAGGGGCGGCACCCAGTACCTCGGCAAGGTTGATGAGTCCCGGTAACGAGGAAAGCCCGCAGGCGTAGATAATGGGCGCAACGCGCACCGTGCCCAGCCAGATATAGCAATGATGAAGGTAATACCGCGGGACAGCGCCTTGCTTTCCCTTCCCAGGTTCAAGCGAAGCTTCTTTGGACGGCAAAGGTTCTGGAGAAGCCATACTACACGTCCTCACGGGCAAGACGGGCAAACTCGGCAGCGCGGTCACGGACATTGTCGGCCTCTTCGGCCTGCAATCCCGGAATCTCCATTGCTCCCGCAGCCGTGAAAACGGTAACGGCCGAAAGGCCGAAAGCGCGCAGAACAGGACCCTGCTTCGTGTCGGTGTTCTGCACGCGAATAAACGGCACCACAATATGTTTTTGCCAGATGATGCCGTATTTCAGTTCAAGGAAATCAGGACGCAGCTCGTAGTGCCAGCGAATATAGCGAAGCGGCGTTACCACGAAAAGGAACGCGACAAGTGAAACGGCGTACAGCACCACGCATACCAAAAGATAGGGTTTCAGCCAGAACAGCTCGGTGCCCGCTGCATCTGTCAGCGCAATGATAAGGCCCGGCAGCGCAATGCACAGCCACAGTAGCGTAAGCAACAGCGTGTCGCTGATGCGCCACACCGCTTTGATACGAGGATCCAACATGTCCTTCGGCTCTGCACGCATACAGGCTCCAATCCAGAAAAATAAACAATTATTGGTCTATTGTAGCATAACAGGCACTTCACCGCAGACCGCGTCACATCGGCTTTTTGGAAAGCCCCGATAAAAGAAAAGCCCGTAAGCGGGCTTTTCCTTTACAGATACCTGAAATATGCGGCGCATGAGCCTTCTGAAGAAACCATGCACGGGCCAACAGGGTTTTCTGGCGTGCACACCTTGCGGAACAAGGGACATTCGTTCGGCGCCATCATGCCGCGCAGCACATCGCCGCAACGGCACCCTTTCGGCTCCTGCGTCGGCTCGACAGCGGGCTCGAAGCGCTGGAACGCATCAAATTCCGCAAACTCGGGACGAATGGCATAACCGGAACCGGGAATAACGCCCAGGCCACGCCACGTCGCATCAACGGTGTGGAACACCTCGTTGATGGCAGCAAGGGCAACAGGATTGCCCTCAGGCGCCACGCCGCGCGTGTAGGCAATCTCGATTTCCGCACGACCTTCGTGCAGCTGGCGCATGATCATGGCAATGCCCTGCAGCACATCTACCGCCTCGAAGCCGGTAACCACGCCGGGAATGCCGTATTTCTTCGCCAGGAACTCATAGGGCTTGGTACCGATGATGGTGCTCACATGTCCCGGCAGGATAAGCGCATCAATCTGCAGCGCCGGATCGGAAACGATGGTTTCCAGGGCACCGGGCATGTTCTTGTGCGCAACGAACACGCTGAAGTTCTTCAGCCCCAATGCCTTTGCACGTTTGATGGCCATGGCCACCAGCGGCGTAGTGGTCTCGAAGCCAACGCCCACGAACACAACTTGCTGATCGGGGTTTTCCTGCGCAAGCTTCAAGGCGTCGAGCGGCGAGTACACGATGCTCACGTTGCGCCCTTCGGCCTGTTCTTTCAGCAGGCTGGAAGTGGAACCAGGCACGCGCGTCATGTCGCCGAAAGTGGCAATGGTAACGCCGGGCACGCGCGAAAGCGCAATAACCGTGTCGATGTCCTTGTTGCTGGTAACGCACACCGGGCACCCCGGACCCGAAGCCAAACGCGTGCCTTCGGGCATCATGGTGCGCAAGCCATTGCGGGCAATGGCAACCGTATGGGTGCCGCACACTTCCATCAGCGTTGCGTGTTCGGGCGCCCATTTTTGGATGGAATGGATAAGGCCGCGGGCCAGTTCCGGGTCTTTGAATACGGAAAGATCCATCGAAACCGCCGCCTTACAATCCCTCGACGTCAGCAAGCTCGGGAATCTGCTTGATAAGGTCAAGCGTTTCCTGGGCGTCTTCCTCGTTGATCACCTCAATGGCGAAGCCGGCATGAACCAGCACGTAATCGCCCACCTGGGCAGCAGGGGTAAGGTCAAGCGCCACTTCGCGGGTAACGCCCAAAATGTCTACGACAGCCAGGTTATTCTCACCAATGGTGCGAACCTGGGCGGGAATAGCTAAACACATGTTGCATCACTCCTCATGTTGCGCCTGCAATCCTAGCACAGCCTGCCCGTAGGAAATCGAAGCATCGTTGGGTGGCAACTCTTTGTTGAGGGCAACCGTGAAACCGCGTTCCTGAAGGCGCGCCAAGGTACGTTCCAGCAAGTAGCGATTCATGAACACGCCGCCGGAAAGGGCCATAACCTCGATGCCGTAGGTGGCACGCACCAGTTCGGCAACGTCAGCGATGGCACACACGAAGGCACCGTGGAAGCGAGCGGCGATAACGGGCACCGGCACACCCGCCTGCATATCGTCAAGCAAGGCAGCGAACACGGGAGCAGCATCCATCAGCAGAACCGAGGTATCGGCTGCGGTGCTGTTCTCCATTGCCGTGTTCTTAATGAACTCAACGCGATAGCGGTCGTCTTCCAAAGCCATGCCGTCGGCATCAGCCTCTGCCCTATGGGCGGCAGCTTCCAGAAGAATGGCCGCTTCCCCTTCGTAGCGCGGAGCAGTGCATACGCCCAGAAGGGCGGAAGCCGCGTCGAACAGACGCCCCACCGAAGAGGTTTCGGGAGTATTCAAGCCTTTTTCTATCATCTGTTGGAACACCGAGGCGTTCGGCACCTGCTGTTCCACGAAGACACGAGCAGAAGGATGCTCAAGCAGATCGAACGACCACAGCGCACCGTAGGCGATGCGCGACGGGTCTTTGATGGCCGCCGCACCGCCGGGCAGGGGGATGTAGGCGAAGTTGACGAAGCGCTCGTAGGCGTGCAGGTTGCACAGCAGCACCTCACCACCCCAGATGGCGCCGTCCAAACCATAGCCCGTGCCATCGAAGGCAAAGCCGCATACCGGCCCTTCCAGGTTGTTTTCGCCCATCACCGAAAGGATATGGGCATGGTGGTGCTGCACGCGCGTTACCGGCAATCCCTGGTCAAGCGCCCATTTGGTGGAAAGGTACTCGGGGTGGTAGTCGCACACCACGCGCTTTGGCTCAAAACGTAGCAAGCTTGCATAGCGTGTACGCGTTTCGTTCCAAGCGTCGAGCACGGCAGCGCTTTCCAAGTCGCCGATATGCTGGGAAACGAATGCCTTGCCGCCGCGAGCATACGTAAGCGTGCTTTTCTGTTCGGGACCTACCGCCAAAAGCTCTTCCTTGGAGCCTTCGGGGCACGGGATGGAAACAGGCAGCGGCGCATATCCGCGCGCACGGCGAACGAACTGCACGATGTCGCCCGCGGCGCCACCGTTGATGATGCGCACAACCGAATCGTCGTAGCGGCCCACGATGGCGCGGTTGTTCACCAGGAAGCCGTCGGCTACAGCCCCCAACTGGGAAAAGGCCGATTCCTCGTCAATGACGATAGGCTCATCGTGGATGTTGCCAGAAGTCATAACCAACATGCCGCCGCATTCGTGCAGCAGAAGGTGTTGTACGGGCGTGGTGGGAAGCATCACGCCCAGTTCGGGCAGGTCGTCGGCAAGGCCTTTAGCGAGCACCGCTTCGGGGCGCTTGCGCAACAGCACAATGGGGCGTGCCGGGCTGGTAAGCTGCGCCTCTTCCGCTTCATCGACGAAACACAAGGCGCGAGCCTCTTCCACCGAGGCGACCATAACGGCGAACGCCTTGCCCGGGCGATGCTTGCGCTGGCGCAACGTGGCAAGGGCCTGTTCGTTGGTCGCATCGCACACCAGGTGGTAGCCACCAAGGCCCTTAACCGCAACAATGCCACCGGCGGCAATCATGCCCGCTGCACGAGTAAATACCGCATCGGATTCTTCGCGGTTTTCCGCCCAAGAAATGTTCTGCAGCGCAAGACCGCCTGTGCACGCCGTTTCTATCCAGCCCACCTTCGGCCCGCACTCGAAGCAGGCATCGGGCTGCGCATGGAAACGGCGGTCGGCAGGATCGTCATATTCGGCAGCGCACTCGGGGCACATCGTAAACTCGGCCATGGAAGTTTCGGCGCGGTCGTAGGGCAGGTTGCGCATGATGGTGAAGCGCGGCCCGCAATTGGTGCAATTGATGAAGGGGTAATGGTAGCGGCGGTTCTTCGGATCGAACAGCTCTTCCACGCAGGCATCGCAGGTGGCCAAATCGGGCGACACCAACGTGGCCTCACCCTGTGCAGCATCTTCGGAAAAGCGAATCTCGAATTCGTCGAAGCCCTCTACCGGCACTTCCTTGATCTCGATTTCACGCACCTGGGCTGCAGCGGGCTCTTCCTCCGAAAGGGCCAGCACGAACCTGTCAAGCGGCAGGGTTTCGCCTTCGGCGTGAACTTTCACGCCCTCGACGTCGTTCAAAACCCAGCCGGTAATATCGCGTTTTTTTGCCTCACGATAGACAAAGGGGCGGAAACCCACCCCTTGTACTACGCCAGATATTTTTAAGTCAAGCGCTTCACGCGTCATGCGTTGATTGCCTCCTTGAATGCCTTTACCAAGGCACGAATGGAAACGGCGGAATTGTCGGGCAAGTGAACCTGCACGCAACGGCGACCGCGATCGGAGAGGATGGCGAAATCGCCCGAGGCCTGCGCCTTGGCCAGTTCACCGAGGCTTTTTGCACGAGGATCGTCGATGGCAATGTCCTTCGGCTCTTCTGCCGAGATAATCAGGAACACGCCCTTGTTGGGGCCGCCCTTATGCAGCTGACCGGTGGAGTGCAGGTAGCGCGGGCCGATTTCCAGGCACGAGGCAGCACCCAGGCGGTCTGCCACCGAATGGCGGATTTCCTCAAGCGCTTCACGACGGCCTTCGCCGGTGAAGGGCAAAAATGCATTCAGGCTGAAGTAATCGCCTGGCTCAAGGCTGCCGAACAGCGAGCGCAACGCCGAAACCAGCGTATCTTCCTCAAGGGAAGGACGAAGGGCGTCGGACACGTGCACTTCAACGTCGCCGATGGGAATGCCGGCAAGGCCCTTTTCCACGAATTCGGGCTGGCGCGCGCCGTTGGCAAGGATGCTGAGCACTTCCTTCTTGGCAACCGCCACGTCGGGCTGGTCGAACGGGCACACCTTCATCAGGTAGCCCACCATGGCAATGGCGTACTCCCACATCACGAAATGGGCGGCAACCTCTTCAACGTTCAGAACCTTGAAGCTCATGCGGGGGATGGCCGGGTCGATGAACTCAAGCGCATGGCTGAAGTTCTGACGGTCGTCCCACAGGTCGGTTTTCGTGTTGTACGTGATAACGGTACGGTCATGCGGATCTTCGCGCAGCACCAGCGAGTCAACTTCGATGTTGGGCAGGATGCCGAAGCCGTTCTTACCCAAGCTTTCGGCAACCAGCTGTTCGATCCACAAACCGAGCACGCGGCCGCGCTTCGGCGTGAAGAACGAGAACTTGTCGCGTCCGTTCTGGTAGTTGTCGAACAGGAATGCCGCAAGGTTGGAAGCGGGGTTGTCCAAATCGTCGGTCGAGCACAGCTCTTCCGCTTCACGCGCGCTTTCCAAGACCTTCTTGATGTCGATGCCCACCAACGCGGCAGGGACCAAACCGAACACGGAAAGAGCCGAATAACGACCGCCAACCGTCGGTTCGCCGTTGAAGATCTTCGCCCAACCTTCTTCCTTGGCACGAGCCTCAAGCTCGGAACCCGGATCGGTAATGGCAACAAGGTGGGAAGGGATTTCCTCTACCGGAAGCGTCTCCGCCAGAACCTCGCGTACCGCCTTCATAACCAGCGTGGGCTCGATGGTGCCACCCGACTTTGAAGACTGGATAACCAGCGTGGTCTTCGGGTCGCATTCGGCCAAAATGGTGCGAACGCGTACAGCGGAAACCGAGTCAAGCGTCTTGAACGTAATCAGGGAAGAATCGGGCTTGTTGTACTTGGTAAGCGTCATAGGAGCCTGGGTGGAACCACCCTGGCCGATGAGGATAACCGTCTTCAAGCCACGAGCAATCATCTCGTCAGCAAACGACTGGATCTCTTCGATGGGGCACGGCGGCTCGCTGGCCAACGTCGCCCAACCCATATAGTCACGGGCGCACTGCTGCGCCTCTTCGGAAAAGCCATAAAGAGAGCTGTCCTTGAGCCTTACTCGACTGGCAACCTTGCCGTCGACCAACGCCTGAAGTGAGGGAGGGTAGATCCCCTGAATGGCAAAATCGATCATCTGTCCTTCTTTCATAGGTCCTATGATTTTACCAAATGGCAACGGTAGGGGCATAATCAGTCGCCACCGTCGATGCTGAAGAGTAAAAAATGCCACAAAACGACTGGTCAGACCAATAATAATGCGTTCAAATCAACGGCGATTCAACGTGATATCATCCAAGCAAAAGGCAAAGGGCGCGAATAATACGCACTAAGCGAAAGGGGCCACCATGTCCATTAGCTACGATTTTGCAGGGAAAACCGTTGTTGTCACCGGGTCGGCACGCGGCATTGGCAGGCGTATCGGCGAGCGTTTCTACGAAGCAGGTGCCAACGTGGCGTTCTGCAGCATTTCCGCAGGCGGCAAAGAAGAGCTCATGCAGGAAGTTGCCGGCTCCGACCGCAGCCGCATCATGGCGAAATCGGTTGACGTTTCAAAGCCCGAACAGATTGAGGCATTCTTCCAAGACGTGGTAGTCAAATTCGGCGCACTCGATGTTTTGGTGAACAATGCCGGCATCTTCACCAGCGAAACGGTCGATACCGTCACCGAGGCAGACTGGGCGCGGGTAATGGACACTAACTTGAAATCGATGGTGTTCACCAGCCAATGGTTTTCACGCTACCACAAGGAGCAGGGCACGGGCGGCAACATCGTGAACATTGCCTCGGTTTCCAGCGTCACCTACATCCCCCACAACCTGCTCTACAACATCAGCAAGGCAGGCGTTGTGACCCTTACCAAAACCCTGGCGCGTGACTTAGGTCCATGCGGCATCCGCGTGAATGCCGTGGGGCCCGGCAGCATTCCCACCGATTTGAATGCCGCGCTGTACGCCGATAAGCAACGCGAAATAGACTTGTGCAACAAAATCCCCCTGGGCCGCCGCGGCACCAAAGACGACATCGCCAATTGTGTGCTGTTTTTGGCAAGCGACGAATCGAGCTACCTTACTGGTCAGGTGATTTACGCGGAAGGGGGCTGGTTGCTGGTTTAGGGCATCGACCTCCCTCGCAGGCAGCGCAGGCCCCATGCCCGGAGTCGGGCAGCCTTCTTTTCGCCTTCCTTCGAAAACCGTCAAATTCAGTGAATGCGCAGCAGATACGATTCGACGCATGGTTCGCTGCATCCCCGCATCAACGGTCGAATACCTGGGGCTGCGCATTATAGGGTTTTCGAAGGAAGGCGAAGGCTTTTACGACTCCGGGCATGGGGCCTGCGCTGCCTGCGAGGGAGGTCGTCGAGCCTAACTGGTACTGGAAGGGAAGAGTGAAAAAGGGTCCGCCACTTGGCGGACCCTTGCTTTTGTTAGTAGATTTTGCAGCCGCTTTTGCCGTTTTCTTTTACTTCGTAGAGGGCTTTGTCGGCGTCTTTGAAGATGCTTTCGCTGGGGTTCTTTCGGTCGGTGAAGGCAACGCCTACGCTTAGGGAAACGGCAGGGCAGCCTTCCTCCGGTTCGGCGAGCTGCTGGTTCACGAACTCGATCTTTTCCTCGATGGTATAGGCAAGGTCGCTTGTCATTTCCACCATGATGATGGCAAATTCGTCGCCGCCGATGCGGCAAACGTGGTCGATGCTACGGAACGCCGTTTGCAGAAGGCTTGCCACTCGCTTCAGAATCTTATCGCCTATTGCGTGGCCGTAATTGTCATTCACGCTCTTGAACACATCGACATCGACCAGGATCAGCGCAAACGGGCTCTCGCTTTCGCTGTAGAGCTTCAGCAATCTGTCGTATGAGCCGCGATTCAGCAGGTCGGTCAACGCATCGTGCTCGGCCTGATGCTTGATGAGCATCTGAGCCGCTTCGTTTTCGTCGTACATATCGTTGTACGTTTCCGCCAGGTTCTGAAACTCGGCAGCACCTACAACAGGAAACTTGCTCTTCTTCTTGATGCTCTCGCTGTAAGCCATCAAGGGCTTCACCATGGCGAAGCAGATAAAAATGCACAGGGCAAGCGAAATCGCCGCCAGCGCCGCCACGCTTATCTCGAGCTTCCGGTACACGTCGCTGAACACCGTCGAAGCATGGCCTTGGTTGTCCTTCGTTTCCTGAATCAGCTGGTCGGTGCACTGGGATACTTTGCCGGTAATCTCCGCCCGGCTGTTCTCGTAATTCTCATCGAACACCAGCTGACGGGCACGATCCATCTTTTTGTCTGCCGGCAGAAGGGAATCGTCGATGGAAAGCTGTACGTTCTTTATCTCGTCAGGCCACGTGGTAACGCTCGACTTGTTCGCCTCGCATATCAAGCGCATGGCGTATTCTTCGGTCGACATTAAATCGTTGGACGAATTCAACGCTGACTGCAACGCGGAAAATGCCGAAGAATCGCCGAAATAGCCCTGCAGTTCGTTGAGGGCCGTCTCGCGGCGCTTGGTGTTGTTCGCCTCGTCGAAGTACGCCTTGATGTAGCTTTCGTCACCCGTGGTGGCGGCCAAGCGCACCTGTTCGGTCAGATGGTCGGATCCACTTTGCAGCTGTCGGGCATCGTTTTCGCACGTTATGTAGGCGTTGGTGGTGTTGTCCAAGACGGTGAGCTGGGCACGTCCGTAAACGAAAATCGCCACACATAATGCGCCCAAAACCAGCGTGATGATTATGCTGAACAAACTCAGCTTCTGAACGTGGACCCTACTCATAACGGTGCCTTCCCGTAGCCACAAAACGTATAGCACTATAAGCCAGGAACAGCGAACAGGGCAAACCCATCCGCAAGCCCTCCCTCACACCCGATGGGCGGAAAATGACAAAAGGGGGACAGTCCCCATTTCGTCACCCTAGCGCTGCGCCAGGGCTCGGCCAACCACCTCGCGGATCTTCTCGATTTCGAGGGGCTTGGTAAGGTGCTCGGTCATGCCGGCCGCCAGGCTTTCGTGGCGGTCGTCCTGGAACGCGTTTGCCGTCATAGCGAAGATGGGCACATCAGCATCAGGGCGCTTGCAGGCGCGAATGGCGCGCGTTGCGTCCAAACCGCCCATCACCGGCATCATGATGTCCATGAACACGACGTCGAAATACCCCACCGAGGACGTTTCGAACACCTCGACCGCCTGGGCGCCGTTAACCGCACGCTGCACTTCCATGCCCTCTTGCTCCAAAAGGAACTGGGCAATCTCAGCATTCAAGTCATCGTCTTCCACCAGAAGGGCACGCTTGCCCGACAAGTCTTCAATGGCGCGCTTTTCTTCGATGTTCGACTCGTGGTTCAAATCAAGCTCGAACGGCATCACGATGGTGAACTTCGTACCTACCCCTTCTTCGCTTTCCAGCTTGATGGTGCCGCCCATGCGCTCAACAAGCTCTTTCACGATGGCCAAGCCCAGGCCCGAACCCGTGTAGGTGGTCGTTGCGTGTTGCTCGTCTTGCGCAAAGGGCTCGAAAGCGTGCTTCTGGAATTCAGGGCTCATGCCGATTCCCGTGTCCTCGCACGTGATTTCGTACACCGCCACACGCCCATCGCAAGAAAGCTCATGGCAATCGATGGCAAGTGACCCACCTGGCTTGTTGTACTTTGCGGCGTTGCTTCCCAGGTTCAGCAAAATCTGCTGCAGGTGCACAGGACTGCCCAGCAAATAGCGATGTGCAATGCCTTTGCCCCGCGAACCGCCCGAAAGCGTCACGCCGTGTTCCACCGCCTGCACGTGCACGATGGTGCTTACTTTGCGCGAAACGTCGAGCAAGTCGAACGGCACATGCTCAAGCTCTATGGTTCCCGATTCCAACTTGTTCATGTCAAGCACGTTGTTCACCAGTGAAAGGAGGAAGCCCGATGCTTCACGCACCTTCGTACGGCACTCGGCCTGCTTTTCCATGTCGTCAGGGAAGCGGTCGGCAATTTCGACCATGCCGCAAATACCGTTGATGGGCGTGCGCACATCATGGCTCATGCGACGCAGGAAGTTCGTTTTCGAGGCGTTCGCCCGACGGGCTTCGTCGGCAACATCGCGTAGTTTTTGCTGGTAGGCAAGTTTTTCGCGTTCCGTCGCATCAACGTCGCGCACGATAACCACCGCCGAAGAAACCTCTCCCGCCACCTGCGATTGCGCAATAAGCGTTGCCTCGCACCAGCGGTTGCGGAAATCGAGGAAGGTAAACGTTGCCTGGTCGCATTCCGCAAAGCGCTTTGCCATAGTAGACAAATCGAAGAAGCGGTTAAAGGCTTCAACGAACTGAGGGTCGACGAATTTACGTCCCACCAGCTCGATTGCCTTGGTTGCCGACTTGACGGATTCATTGACAGGGCCAAGATAATCCGGCATCTGAAGAGCGTAAAACGCATCGGCTGCGATATCGAATTGCGCAACCAAAATACTTGCCTTCGTGGCCGTGCGATACATATCCAGATAGATGATTTCCTTCAACTTACTTGCCGTTTTGCGCTGGCTGAAAAGAATGCCCACGGAAATGGCAAGCAGCACGCCCAGCACATCGAAAACAAGCACGTCATGCGGCACGAATGCCACTTCGAGCGCAAGGAATGCGACAAACGCCATCGCTGAGCCCAGGATGTTGTCCACTGGGCGAGCATCGAACATCAACGGCAACGCAAGGAATGCCAAACAGGTAAGGATGCTGCGGAATGCGGGTTGCACGATAACGTCTACGTAAAACGAAAAGGCATACCAGATAACGCAAAATGCAGCCGTCAAGGCAAGTGCTTTAAGGGGGATTTTGCTTTCGGGAACCTCGTACTTCGATGCAAATCCCACAACGGCGGCCGCCAGCGCCGCAACGGCACCCGCCACAGCCACCCCGGTTATGCAGCCCGATGTAATCAGAAAGAACAGCGCCGTTACCGCAAATGCTGCAACGCTGAATAGGCAAGCGTGGGGAAGAAACTCGATGTTGTCGGAAGCAAGACGAATGTTGTAGGGACGCGCTTTCCGATAGGTGCCCGCCATGCCCTGGTCAAGGCCTAAATAGAACCAGGAATGCACGCGACTCTTGATTTCCCCTTTGTCAAAGCCAGCCATCGCGGACAACCTCTCGCAAAACAACGTACAAGTTAATCCATTATAGGGCTAGCACCTGCGGAAACACACCAGGTTGCACAAAGCTGCAGGTTGGTCAGAAGAGGAAAAGGTAGGGCACGCTAATCGCATCTGCAAAAACAGTCCAACAAGCAAACGTCACCCCGACCGCGCAGCGTAAAGGCAACGGAAGCAAAAGGTCAATCAAGCAAGACCCCCGCCAAAACAGCCCAAAAGAGAAATGACCCAAAGCGAGGCGAACGCCCAAAACGATCCATTACAAAATCGCCAAAGGCGATTAAAAAAGTCCGGGCATGCGCCAGTAAGCCAGCGAGCGGGAAGCTGACGAGTGCAGATGCCGTGAAAGCAGGCGCCAGGCGCGCTTCGCACGTCAAGCCCGCTTGGAGCGGCAGATGTGCCGTCAGCTTCCCGCACAGCGTCAGGTCGTCTCAAATGAAAAAAGGTCCACCGTGGGCGGACCTTCAAGAACATGGTGGTCGGGGCGGGACTTGAACCCGCGACACGCGGATTTTCAATCCGCTGCTCTACCAGCTGAGCTACCCAACCGAAAGCATCATATCTGACGCGAGTTAGTATATTACCGATACCCTCCTTACCCGTCAACCCTTTATTGGATATTTATTTCCATCGTTTCGCTTTGCCCGATATCGGCTTACGAGCATCCTGCCAGAAGTTTTATATCGCTGCGGGCAAATACAACGAAAGGGCAGCCCCTTGGCTACCCTTTCGAATCCATAAAGCTAGTAACAACGATGCCCTGAGCCTATTCCCAAGCAGAGCGGCCCTGCAAAGCGCGCTTACCGATATCGGATCGATACTGAACGCCCTCGAATTTGATGAGCTCACACGCCTCATAGGCACGATTGCGAGCCTCTTCGAACGTATCGCCCAGCGCAACCACATTCAAAACGCGGCCACCTGCGGTGATAAGCTCACCGTCGGGGTTCAGGGCGGTGCCCGCATGGAACACGATTACCTCGTCCATAGCCTCGGCGTCTTCCACACCAAGGATAACCTTGCCCTTCTCGTACGATCCCGGGTAGCCTTCGCTCGCCAGAACCACGCTTACCGCCCATTTGTCCGACCAGGAAAGCTCAATATCCTCGGGGCGCCCTTCGGCGACTGCCAGCATGATGTCTACCAAATCACCTTCAAGGCGGGGGAGCACCACCTGAGTTTCAGGGTCGCCGAAGCGAGCGTTGAACTCGAGCACCTTCGGACCTTCGGGCGTAAGCATGAAGCCGCCGTACAGGCAACCACGGTAGTCGTTTTCAAACGGCGCCTTCGCCGTTGCCGCCGCAGACGTTTCCATGATGGACACCATGGTTGCCATTTCTTCCTCGGTAACAATGGGAACCGGGGAATACACGCCCATGCCGCCCGTGTTGGGACCCAAGTCACCATCGTAGGCGCGCTTGTGGTCCTGAGCAGGCGCCATGCAGAATGCCTTGCCGTTGGAGACAAACGCCAAAAGCGAGCACTCGGGGCCGGTGAGCATTTCTTCCACAACCACCGTCTGGCCGGCTTCGCCGAAGTTGCCGTCGAAGCATGCATCAACCGCTTCAAGCGCCGCATCGAGCGTTTCGGCAACCACAACACCCTTGCCAGCAGCCAAACCATCGGCCTTTACCACCAGCGGGGCACCGAGCTCTTCGCAATAAGCGCGAGCGGCGGCTGCGTCGGTGAAGCTCTGGTAACGGGCCGTAGGGATGCCGTTGGCGTCCATGAAACGCTTCGAGTAGGTTTTGGAGCCTTCAAGCTGGGCACCCTGGGCATCGGGTCCGAATACCGGAATGCCGGCAGCACGCAATACGTCGGCAACGCCCGCAACAAGCGGGGCCTCAGGGCCGATAACCACCAATTCGATGGCGTGTTCCTGCGCAAAGGCAAGCACAGCCTGTGCATCTTGCGCGTCGAGATCCTTAACGTTGTGGGCAATGTTTGCCGTACCGCCATTGCCAGGAGCCACATAGAGCTCGGAGCAACGAGACGATTTCGCAAGCGCCCATGAGATAGCATGCTCGCGGCCACCGCCGCCAAGAACCAAGATGTTCACGGTTCAAACCTTTCTTGTCTGATGCCAAAAAGCACCCCCGCAGCGCAAGCCGCGAAGGTGCTTTAACGTTTTACCTTACTGGGTTAGATCCCATATCTATTAGCGGCTCTCCCAGCCGTTGAAGATGGTCTGGTTGCGATCAGGGCCAACGGCAATGATAGAAGCCTTGACGCCGGAAATCTCTTCCAGGTACTTAACGTAGCTCTGCGCGTTTGCAGGCAGGTCCTCGAACTTCTTGCAGTCGGAGATGTCAACGCCTTCCCAGCCAGGAAGCTCTTCGTAGATAGGCGTTACATTCTTCGGGTAGATGACCGAATGCTGCATGGGGAAGTAATCGTAGCGCTGGCCGTCGGCCTCGTATGCTACGCATACCTTGATGCGGGGAACGCAGGAAAGCACATCGAGCTTGGTGAGGGCCATATCGGTCATAGAATTAACTTCCACCGCATAGCGAGCCTGCACCGCGTCGAACCAACCGCAACGACGTTCACGACCGGTGGTTACGCCGTATTCGCCGCCCACCTTGCGCAGTAGATCGCCCGTTTCGTCCTTGAGTTCCGTGGGGAACGGACCGGAGCCTACGCGCGTGATGTAGGCCTTGGCAATGCCCAGAACCTTGCTGATGGCCTTCGGGCCAACGCCGGAACCCGTAGGAGCGCCGCCTGCGCAGCAGGAAGAAGAGGTAACGAACGGATACGTACCGTGGTCAACGTCGAGCATGGTGCCCTGAGCACCTTCGAACAGGACGTTCTTGCCAGCACGAAGCTCCGCATTCAGAAGCTGCGTGGTTTCGGCCATGTGAGCGCGCATAACGTCGGCGTAGGGAAGGTACATCTCGCAGATTTGGTCAACCGTGTAGGGCTCAAGGCCGTAGATCTTGGTAAGGATCTGGTTCTTCAGGAAGAGCGCTGCCTCGACCTTCTCGCGGAAGATCTTCTCGTCGAGCAGGTCCTGTACACGGATGCCGCAACGGGAAATCTTGTCTTCATAGGCAGGGCCGATGCCGCGTTTGGTGGTACCGATCTTGTGCTTGCCAAGATGGCGCTCGGAGGCACCGTCAAGATCGATGTGGTACGGCATGATGATATGAGCATCGCAGGAAATACGCAGGCGCTCGCACGAGAAGCCCTCGCCTTCCAGCATGTTCATTTCCTCTACCAGAACCTTCGGGTCGACAACGCAGCCGTTGCCGATCACGGGCGTGATGTGGTCGTACATAACACCCGACGGAATCAGGTGAAGGGCGAGCTTGGTGTCGCCGTGGATAACGGTGTGACCTGCATTGTTGCCGCCCTGATAGCGAACAACGTAATCGTAATCACTTGCGATGAGGTCAGTGATCTTGCCTTTGCCCTCGTCGCCCCACTGGGCACCGAGGAGAACCGTACTTGGCATGAATGGTCCTTTCAGTGTTTCGATAAGCAGCCAGGGGCTAGCGCGCATGCGCGCATTTTGCCCTAGCAACCAAAATCATACTACAGTTGAATCGAATTAATCCGCGGATCGACACTTACCATCAAGGCTGCAACGTCTGCATGGCATGTAAAGAGGATCACCTGCCGCTGCTTGGCAAGCTCAACCAATGCCTTTGCGGCCCCCTTGCGCCGCTCGTCATCGAAATTGACCAAAATATCGTCGCAGAGAACAGGCAGGCTGCCGCCCACATTAGGCGCCGACATCAACAACGCAATGCGCAAACTCAGGTACAGCTGTTGCCTTGTGCCGAGTGAAAGAAGCTTCGGAGAACGAGGGGCCCTGATTTCGTCGAGCACTTCCAAATCGCCCTCCGCATTCATGCGAACCTGCTGCCAGGCGCCACCTGTCATTTGACTGAGCAGGCGCGATGCCGTGCGATACACCTCAGGCTGGCTCTTGCGCTCCCATTCGGCGATGGCCGTTTCCAGCGAACGCTTTGCAATGAACAGCACCGCAAGCTGCCGGTAGGCTTCCTTCAGGTTGGCCTCCACCTGTTCGCATTGGAACTTCGCTTCATCGAAATCGAAATCAGTGCGTGCTGCGGCAAGACGCTCTGAAATCTCACCGTACTGCTGCTCTGTTTCCGCAAGCAAATTGGCCGTGGTGCGGCGCTCCTGCTCTTTGCGTTGCACCGCCTGCTGAACATCGGACGCCGATGCCCCATCGGCAAACCCCGCCAGACGGCATCGCTCAATGCGCTTGCTGCGAAGCGAGGCAAGCTCGGTACGCAGACTTGCGCACTGCAGGGTACGTGCCTGGTGGTTCTGCGTAGCCGACAGTTGTTTCGTCCGATAGTCGGCAAGCTGTGACATGATCCTTCGCGCACGCCGCAACGAACCTGCCGCGGCCTTCAGCCCGTTGGTATCCATGAAGCCGGTAACCTGAGCATCGAAGTCAGCCAAAGAGCGCTCGCAGGCAGCCACGGTTTTCTGATCCTGCTGGACAACCCATCGGCGCTTCTTCAGGTCTTCCTCCAGTACATCCTCATCATGCGTTGGCTTCAAGGCCATGGAAATACCTGATGCCGCAATGACCAGGGAAAATATCACCAGGACCATGCCGATAACCAAATATGATAGGCCACCGGTGGCAGGAGAGCGGTACAGCACGAACGAGCCCGCCACCGCCATCACTACCGCTATGGCAACGGCAAGTCCGATCTTTGTTTTGCGTTGCAGGGCAAACTGCTTTTGCCTTCCTTCCGCTCCAGCAGCTTCGGAAAACACCTCATAATCCGATTCCGACCGCACGGCATCCATGCGTGCCGCGTCCAGAGAATGCTCCAGCTTCGCGCGTTTCTGCTCGAAATCTTCCAGGGTGTTGCAAAGATGCAGCTCTTCTTCGGTAGAAAGCGCCACCAAATCGGCAAGCTCTGCGGGAACCTGTCCCTCCTGCTCGTGCGCCTCGTCTTCCAACTGCAGAGCCTTATGAAGCGCATCGCGCGCATTAGCGAGCGAAGAATCCAGCGATTCCAGCTGTGCCTTGCATGTTTTCAGGCTCTCTATCTCGGCGTTCAGCTCTTCCTGCGTTTTCGCAAGCAAGTCTCGCTTCGAAGCCAAAGAATCAAGGGTCTTTTCTTGCGAGCGCAGCGCATCGGCTTCCTCGCGCCGTTTATGCACCTGTTCGCGCAAGCGGTTGCGGCGCTGCTTCAGGTTAGGAACCGAATCGGGATTCTTCGACGAACGGGACAGCTTCTGGCGGATACGCTCATTTACCTCATCAAGCGCCTTTGCGGGCGAAGAGCCCGTGCCAGAGCCTGCGGTAAGAAGATGCGAGGTCACTTCGTTGTGGCGGTCGAGCTTCAAAAGCTCATCGCTGGTAAGGGCGAAGATGGTGCGATAGGTTTCCTCGTCGATGTCCGAAAGCACCGAAGCGGCGTTAGTGGCGCCTTCGCTGTTCTTTGCGCGCTTAACCTCAAGAACAGTGTCGTTGTCGGGGTTGCGAAAGAACAAGCTGCCAATACGTTCCGCACCTTCGGGTCGATAGGAATTGCCCTGCCCCCTTGAAGTTGGCCAACCGAACAGCACGCCCTTTATCAGCTCGCTCAGCGTTGTTTTCCCCGCTTCATTCGGCCCGTACACCACATTCAGGCCTGAACGGAACGGTCCTACGATAATGTTCGAGAATTTGCCGAAGCTGGTTACCTTCACATGCTCAAGGAACAGCGGCATCGGTTGCGCTTGGCCATTCTGCTCATGGCGTTTCTTGCCCATTTACGCATCACGTCCCAGCAGATCGAGAACCAAGGTTTCTGCCTCATCGCACAAAGAGAGCATTACGCGCCCCATCGCTTGGGGCAGCGGCAAATCGCGTTCGCAAAACTCCGATTCGATTCCGGCAAGAGCATCAGGCGCTCCCGCTCGGTATTCGTCAAGGGCGTCCAAATACACCGAGGGAAACAGCCTTTCACTTCGAAGCGCTTCTTTATCAACCAGGGCACCCGTTTTGTCTTGGATAGCATCAATAAAGAAGAACGGGTACGAGTCGTTAATGGCTTGACGCACCTCTTCCAGAACATGGGCGTCAAGGCGAGCATGTATCGAAGACCGGCCGTATATCACCACACGGAAAATCATTCTCTGGCAACAGGCATCGGCGTTCGCCGCAAATTGGGCAGCAGTAATGTGCTCCTGCATCTCGGCAACGGTGGTGCAGGAGGAAACATCTACCTCCAAACGATTCCATTCAACCTGGGCCATCGGTAAAAACTCAGCGCGAACAGGCTGTTCCTCATCAAGCGTTACCAGGTACACCCCATGGTGGCCTGTTTCAACGACGCTTCTTCCCTGCGGGCAACCGGAAAACGCAATGCGCGGGTTGGCAGCATCGGGAATCAAGCGTGGCTGATGAACATGACCGCATGCCCAATAGTCAACGTCACGCGAAAGCAGAGTTTTCGGAGATACCGGGGAACGCGTTGGGTCGATATCAAGACCCGTGTGTAACACGCCAACCATGAAAGGTGCCGTAACACCGGTGGAACATTGCGCTGTTTCACGTGAAACACCTTCGGAAATATCGCAATCAACCGGCCACGCCTGATTGAAATAGCCCCTTCCGCCAAGAAGGGCCATCGGCACGCCATCACGCTCGTACACCGCGAAGCTAGGTTCCCCGGCGCCCAAAAGATGAGCATTGGAAGGCAGCGCGGAAAATCCGTTATCCCATGAAGTGAACGGATCATGGTTCCCCGTCACGAAATATACGGGAATATTCGCTTCATCAAGTCGCTTAAGCCCCGATACAAACAAGGAAAAGTCAGCGTACGAGGGGCGTGAATCATCGAAGATATCGCCCGCAATCACAACAAAGTCAACGTGCTTTTCCAGAGCGGTGTCGATAATGCGCCGATACGCCGAAGGGATGGCTTCAAGCAAAGCATCCGCCCATAAAGGCGAACTCGCTCGAAGCCCCTTGAACGGTGCTCCTAAATGCAAGTCGGCCGCATGTATGAACGTGACGCTGCTCAACCCAGCCTTCCTCTCGTGCAATTAGTAACGCGAATCGTCAAAGTGATTGGTGAACTTGGTGAACTCAGGGATGAACGTAAGGGGAATATCCCGTGTCGGGCCACTACGGTTCTTAGCCACAATAAGCTCAGCCATGCCCCAATCAGGACGACTGTCGGATTCAGCTTCCGCCTCGGTAGTGCTTCGGTCGATGAACATTACGATGTCGGCGTCCTGTTCGATAGAGCCCGATTCACGCAGGTCGGAAAGCATAGGGCGTTTGTCGGTACGCGATTCAACACCACGGGAAAGCTGGGAAAGCGAGATAATCGGCACTTCCAATTCCTTGGCAAGCACTTTCAAACCACGCGATATTTCGGCAACTTCAACGGCGCGGTTGTTCGGATGGGGAATAACCGGCTGCATAAGCTGCAGGTAGTCGACAATAATCAGGCCGTTTTTCTTGTTGCGCATCATACGACGAGCCTTGGTGCGCAGTTCAACGATAGAAAGCCCCGCCGAATCGTCAACATACAGCTCGCAATTGGAAAGGTCGCTCGACGCCTGAATAAGCTGGCTCCAATCGCCTTCGGTAAGCTGGCCGTTGCGCATACGCGAAAGCGCCAAACCAGCCTCGGCAGCCAAAAGCCTTTGTGTGATTTCGTTCGAGCTCATTTCCAAGCTGAAAAACGCAACAGTCGAGCCTGCCTTTGCCGCGTTAGCGGCAAGGTTCATGGCAAACGAGGTTTTACCAACAGCAGGACGGGCCGCAAGAATAATAAGGTTGCCGGGGCGCAAACCACAGAACAGCTTGTCCACATCGATGAACCCTGTTGGAATGCCCTGCAGCTGACCCTCGCGGTTACCCATTTCGGCAATCTCCTCGTTGGCTTCCACCAACAGTTCCTGGATGCCCTTGAAGCTCGAGTTGACCGTTTGCTCGGTAACGCCGAACAGAGCTGCCTCCGACTGAGAGATAAGCTCTTTTGGGTCGGCGGGGGAGTCGTAGGCCAAAGAAGTAATTTGGGCCGCGCTCATAAGAAGCTGACGGCGGATAGCGTCCCGGCTTACGATTTCAGCATGATGCTGCCAGCTGGTGAAGGCGAAAGTATTGTCGGCAAGCTCCAGCAAGTACTGCTGCCCGCCTACCGCTTCCAGCTGTCCTGCAGCCTTCAGGTTATCCGAAACCGAAATGACATCGATAGGGATAGAGCGCGAGTTCATTTCGCGCATCGTTTCGAAAATTATCTTGTGAGCAGGACGAAAGAAGCTTTCCGGCTTCAGCTTCAAGGACACTTCCTCGAATACGCCCGTCGAAAGAAGGCATGCAGCGAGAACGGTCTGCTCAGCCTCGATGTTCTGAGGCAAAGACTTGCGCGCTTCGGAAGAAGGCCCATTGTTCTCCGGCATACGTTCTGCTCCTTGGTGATTTACCAGCTAGTTAGCTAACACTTAACTTTAACATGCGGAACCAAGGTACCGAAAGGTTAAATAATTAGAATAGCACTTCATAAACATGCCTTTTAAAAGGGCGTTTTTACGCAACCGAAGCCCTTAGTGAAACACCACGCACGCGCGTTAGACGTAAAAAAGGCCACCCCGAAGGGTGGCCTTTTGCAGTGCAAGAAAAGCCTGCAACGCATTGGGCACGTTGCGATTCCCCGCGTAGTCATAACCCTGCGCAACGTCAGGCTCCTCATACAAAAAAGCGCCGTTCCAAGAACGGCGCTTCAGCGGTGCTACTCAGCAGCTTCTTCAGTTGCCTCTTCAGCCTCAACGGCTTCTTCCTCAGCTTCTTCCTCAACGGGAGCAGCAAAGGTTTCCTCGTCACCAACGAGGAGGGTGAGGTCAGCCTTGATGTCGCGGTACAGCGAAACAACAACGGTGTGCTCACCAGCGGACTTGATGGCGTTCTTGATCTCAACGCGACGACGGTCGATGTCGAGGTCAGCCTGCGCCTTAACAGCGTCGGCAACCATCTGAGAGGTTACGGAACCGAAGAGTACGCCCTCTTCGCCTACGCGAACCTCAACCTTAACGGTAAGACCCTCAAGCTGAGCCTTCATCTTGTTGGCGTCAGCGATGCGGTTCTCTTCGCGAGCAGCAATGTTATGCTTGCGCTGCTCGAGCTGCTTCAGATTACCCTTGGTGGCCAGAACAGCCATACCCTGGGGAAGCAGGTAGTTGTTAGCAAAGCCGGGAGCTACGTCTACAACGTCGCCTTCGCCGCCCTTGTTCTTAACTTCGGTAAGAAGGATAACTTTCATTTCATCCTCCTCTTAGCGATTACGACGATCGCCGCGGCCGCTTACAGCAGGCACTGCGTAAGGCATAAGAGCCATTTCGCGTGCGCGCTTTACAGCGTTGGCAATATCGCGCTGGTGCTGGGTGCAAGCGCCCGTAACGCGGCGGGGCTTGATCTTCCCACGGTCAGTAACATACTTGCGCAGCATCTGGGTGTCTTTGTAGTCGACATATTCCGCATGATCCTTGCAGAACTGGCAATACTTTCGACGAGGCTGCTTAGTGTAATCAGACATGTTAACCTCTTTCGAATGATTAGAACGGAATGTCGTCGTCGTACACGGAGGCATCTACGACCGGAGCTGCCATAGGAGCCGCTGCCGGCATCGGTGCAGCCATAGGCGCTGCCGCCATGGGAGCCGCGGCGCGTGGTGCGCTGTCGTTGCGGCTGGTCATGAACTCGATCTCGTCAACAATGACTTCGATCTTGCTGCGCTTCTGACCATCGCGTTCCCACTGGCTCCAACGAAGCTTGCCTTCGATGGCAACCTTGCTGCCCTTGGAAAGGAAGCGGGAAACGCTTTGGGCACGAGCACCGAACATAGTGCAATCGATAAAGTTGGGATAATCTTCCCATTCGCCCGTCTGCTGGTTCTTGCGACGATCATTGACTGCAACGCCGAAACCCAGAACAGGCATGCCGCTTGCGGTAGAACGCAAATCGGGGTCACGGGTAAGGTTTCCGCTGATTACAACTCGATTGATGCTCATATCAATACCTCTTTCACAACGGGGACGAATCCGTCCACCTTTTGATTTCCGTAAAAATTAATCGCGATCGGTGCGAGCAACGATCATGTGGCGTACTACAGCATCGGAGATGCGGAGAACGCGGTCGAGTTCAGCAATGTTGCTGGGCTCTGCATGGAAATCGATGAGGGTGTAATCACCGTCGGTCAAACCGTTGATTTCGTAAGCGAGCTTGCGCTTACCCCAGTTATCAACATTATCAACGACACCGTTACCTTCTGCGAGGGCGGCCTCGATACGCTTCATAACAGCGAGACGAGATTCTTCGTCGATAGACGGAGCTACAAAATACAAGAGTTCATAAGCCTTCATCAGTTCACCTCCTCTGGACTTACGGCTTCGGGCATAAAGGCGTTCCCGAAGCAGGAAATTTAGCCTTGCTAGAATACCGTACCTGCCAAGGAGTATGGGAGCTTGGCTTAAGAACTCACGGTTTGCACACATTAGCTTTTCGATTCCCGTACTTAGGGTATGACTCGCTTTAGAAAAATCTGAGAAAGCAATGGGAAACCTTTGCGAAAGCTCTGCACCCTGGAGCGTTTCACGTGAAACAGAGCGCTTTCGCCACTGTGCTTCACGAGGCAGGCTGCAACCTCGCAGGCAAAGAAAAGCCCGATGCGGTATTTCGCTTCGGGCTTCCAAAAAAACTATGGGCAGCGCGAGCCGAAGAAGCCAGGCTACTCTTCGTCCTCGCTCTGTTGAGCAGCAGGGTCAAGGGAGCCTTCCATGTCCAACTCGAGCTTGAGGTTTTCCATGAAGTTCGGCGCAGGACCGATGTAGACAACTTCGCGGTCGATGCCTTCGTCGTCGTAGAGGTAACCGAATGCGTAACCCTTCTCTTCACCGGGCAAGCCACCCTCGGCGATAAGAGCGTCTTTCTGGCCTTCGTCGGTATCGACGTAGCCGTCGTAGCAGAAGGCATACGCCGTGGCGCCACGAGCGCCCTGTACCTCTTTACGCGCAGCCAAGAAGCACTCTTCGGCATCATCGCCAGGATGGGTTTCGATGAACAGGTTTTCCTTCACTGCCAAACCGGTGAAGGGGATAACGTCCTTGCCTTCCTCCATCTTGTCGGCGGCCTCATTCAGAACCGATACAATGACGGCCTTCAAAACGTCGTCAACATCTTCTACGGGGATATCGTTTTCGGGATCTACCACACGATCTACCATGGTTGTCCTTTCCCTTTTCGTTAAACCAATGCAGCCCAGTGTACCCAAGCAAAAGCCAAGAAACCAACCCAACTCCGTCAACGACCACAACCCGTCCACGAAGCGTTACGTTCATTCGCTCTACAGAGAGAAAAGCACGCCAAGCCCAAAGCCAAAGCTAAAGCCAAACAAACAAACAAAAATCCGGGCATGCGCCAGTAAGTCAGCGAGCGGGAAGCTGACGAGTGCAGATGCCGCGAAAGTGGGCGCCAGGCGTGCTTCGCACGTCAAGCCCGCTTGGAGCGGCAGCTGTACCGTCAGCTTCCCGCGCAGCGTCATTGCATTTCGTATAAAAAAGGGTCTGCCGCAGGCAGACCCTTCAAATCCTGGCGGAAGGGGAGGGATTTGAACCCTCGTTACCGGGAGTACCGGTAAAACGGTTTTCGAGACCGCCGCATTCAGCCGCTCTGCCACCCTTCCAGAATATGTAGCGGCCGCACAAAGGGCCGCTGAAAAAGAAAGCGCCCAAAACAGGCGCTTTCGAAAAATCACTGGCGGAGAGATGGGGATTCGAACCCCAGATACGCTTGTGGCGTATACACGATTTCCAATCGTGCTCCTTAAGCCAGACTCGGACATCTCTCCAGCTGCAGCGCTTCTCGCGCATGCAAGGCTGTACTTTACACCAACCTAGTACCGGCTGACAAGTGAAAAATAGCCATCTTCTGACAAAATTTTCAGCGGCACGCCAAAAAGCTCAGAAACACACTCGGTGGTAAGTGCTTCTTCCTTGGTTTTATCGCCATAAAGCTTGCCGTCTTTGATCATCACCACACGCTTGATTTCGGGGATGATGTCCTCTGGGTAGTGGGTAACCAGAATGATGGACTTCCCCGCTGCAACCAAATCACGCATGGCCTTGCGCACGAAGTACATGCCCTCAGGGTCGAGCGCTGTGGTGGGCTCGTCGAACACCAGAACCTCGGGGTCGTGGATAAGTGCGCGGGCAATAAGCACACGGCGTGCCTGGCCCGACGACATCGTCATGATGTCGTGGTCGGCATATTCCTTCATCCCCAGAAATTCGAGGGCCGCCATGGCCTTTTCCTTGCCCTTTTCGGTCATCTCATGGCGCTTAGGCACGCCGAGCACGCCGAACAGGCCGCCATACACAACCTCAAGTGCAGAAAGGTGCACGGTAATCTGGTCCTGCATGGTCGAAGAAACAATGCCCAGGCACTTCTTAACCTCGTCGAGCGTTACCAACGCCTTGCCCTTGAACAGCACCGGCGGCTCATCGCGATGCAGCGGGAACACCTCACGCGTAATCAGGTGGATGAACGTCGACTTGCCGGCACCGTTCGGGCCGATAAGGGCGATGCTTTCGCCCTGGTTCAACGTGAAGTCTTCCACATTGAGGATTTCCTTGCCCTTGCGGCGCACCACAGCGTCGTGAAGCTGGATAAGAGGCGGCTTTGTTTCCATTGCTAACCTTTCTAACAAAACCAAGGCCACCCCTTGCGAGGTGGCCTTGAGAGTAAGCCTTTCGGTATTGTAGCCCTTACTGACCGGAGCTTTGCGAATCGCTCTGATTGTCCGAAGAATCAGAGGAGTTGTCAGTAGTAGAGGCATCGGCGTTGGTGTCGGAAGACGAGGTATTCGAGGAATCGCCGTTGTCGCTACCGTCGCTGTTCGACGAATTGTCCGTGTTGTACTTCGTCATATCCAGATTGTAGGGAACGTTGTCGGGCATATCGTTGTTCTGGATGTCTGCCTGGGCCTTGTAGTTGTTGAACCAGTCGGAATATGCGCTGGACTTGTTCTGGTCCTTCACGATGTTGGAAATGTAATCAACGAATTCCTGCGGGTAAGCGGAAAGGCTGGTTGCCTTGCCGTCGCAGTTGAACTGGTCGGTGCACTTGATGATGTGAATACCGTAATCGCTGGTGACCAATCCGGAAACTTGACCGACGGAAAGGTTGTCCAACGCGTCGGTGTACTCGGTCACGAACGAGTTGATGGCATCCCAGCCCACATTGCCGCCATCGGAGGCGGATGCGGAATCGGTGGAGTACATCTTAGCGGCATCGGCGAAGTCGAGCGTGCCGGCGTTGATCTGGTCAAGCACGTCCTGCGCCTTGTCGGTATCGCTGGAAGAGAACAGGATATGGGACGACTTCTTGGCGCCGTTGAACATGGTGTAGTACGTGTTCAACATCTGCAGCACCTTGGAGTCGTCGGCGGTGGCGGCGTCACCTGCTACGGCATCTTCCAAAGCCTTGTCGCGCAAACCGGCTTCCACAGACTCACGATACTGGTCTTCGGTAAGACCTGCAGAAGAGAGCGCCTGCTTCCAGGCATCGTCGCTGTCGTAGTTCGACTTCATGTTGTTGATCTCGTCGTCAACCTGCGACTGCTCGATGGTGATGCCCTTTTCGTCGCACGCCTGCTTCTTCAGCTCGTTTTCAACGTAGTAGTCGATTACCTGATCGCGCACCGTGGAGGGGTCGAAGGAGTTTTCCTTCATCCAATTGCCCCAGTCATCGTCGCTGGTAAGGTCGGAGCTGGTGCGGAAATCCTGAATGTACTTGGTAATGGTGTCTTCCTGGATCTCGGTACCGTTAACCGTTGCCGCAACGCCACCTGTGTAGCCGTAATTTGTGCCGCCGCAGCCAGCCAGGGCCAAACAGCAGGCAACAGACACGCCGGCAATAGAAATCTTGCGAAGAAGAGCTCCGTGCTTCATATGTGTTCCCTTTTCTTAGCTAATCGAAAATAGCAGCACCTGTCATGTCAGGCGCAACGGGTGCTATTTTTGCACAACAGCTTTTCGCTGATTTCTTTCGCACAATTTGCCCACGTTAGAGCCCTGTTTAACCACAAGCCCTTCATATATTCGCCGTGCCGCTCTATCGATCGACGCAAGCACGCAGGGAAACGAGGCGATGCTGCGCGGGGCCTGACTGCATGGAGGACTTTCGGTCGTCCGATGCGACGTATATCCACCACATCGGTTTTTCGAACCGCATAAACGCGCAAAAGGGCATGCCGCTCTGGGCATGTGTCAGCAAGTCAGCGAGCGGGATTCCGGCGAGTGCAGGGAAAGAGAAAAGCCCAGGACATTGGCCTTCGTGCCATGCCCTGGGCTTCGATGTCTCCCTGTGCCGTCAGAATCCCGCGCAGCGTTATCGCGTCTCACGCGAGAGTTGCGTTGTTCGTAGAACGGCGCAACCTACTTGTTCTTGGCTTCCTTACGGCGCTGTGTGGCGCTCAAGGTGCGCTTACGCAGGCGGATGGACTGAGGCGTTACCTCTACCAACTCGTCGTCTTCGATGTACTCAAGCGCCTCTTCAAGCGTGAAGGTGATAGGAGGCGTCAAGGAAATGGCCTTGTCGGCGCCAGAGGAGCGCTGGTTGCCCAGTTGCTTTGCCTTGGCAACGTTTACCGCCATATCGCCTTCTTTGGCAGACTCTCCGACGATCATGCCCTCGTAGCAATCCTCGCCAGGGCCGATGAACAGCTTGCCACGCTCCTGCAGCGTATCGAGCGCGTATGCTACCGACTTCTCGGTTGCCATGGCAATCATGCAGCCGTTCTTGCGGCCGATCATCTCACCGGAGTAGGGGCCGTACTCACGGAAATGATGGAACAAGACCGCTTCGCCGTGCGTAGCGTTCAGGATCTTGGTCTTCAGGCCCATGGTGCCGCGCGAGGGGATGGAGAACGTGAGGTGCGTCATGTTCTCGTCGGAAACCATGTCCTCCATAATGCCGCCGGCGGTGCCCATAACCTCGATGGCCTTGCCGGAGTAATCGTTGGGCACGTCGATGGTTGCTTCCTCGATAGGCTCGAGCTTGTTGCCGTTTGCGTCGGTCTTGTACACAACCTGCGGGCGGCCAACCTGGAATTCGAAGCCTTCGCGGCGCATGGTTTCCATCAGAACGGACAGATGCAGAACGCCACGGCCGGCAACGCGAATGCCCGACTTGTCTTCCGTTTCCTCGATGCGCATGGAAATGTTGCTTTCCTTTTCACGCATCAGGCGCTCTTTCAGCTGACGGGCGCCCACGATATCGCCTTCGCGACCAACCAAGGGGCTGGTGGAAGCCTCGAACACTACAGCCATCGTAGGCTCTTCTACCGCCAAGGGCTCCATTTCAACGGGATTCTCGGGGTCGGTGATAACGTCGCCGATGTCCGTTTGCTCCACGCCGATAACAGCCACGATGTCGCCTGCGCTTGCCTCGGGAACTTCGGCCTTGCCAAGGTTCTCGAAGGTGTACACCTTGCGGATCTGCGCGTTGTAGCGGTTGCCGTCGGGCTGGATGACCAGCACCTGTTCCTTTTCATGGATGGTACCGCTCTGCAAGCGGCCGATGCCGATACGGCCTTCGTAGCTGCTGTGGTCAACCGTGCAAACCTGAAGGGCCACCGGACCGTCGACGTCAACGTCGGGGCAGGGAATCTCGTTGACGATGGTATCGAGCAGGGGAACCATGTCCATGTTGCCGTCGTTGGCGTCGTAGCGGGCATAGCCGTTTACCGCAGAAGCGTATACCACGGGGAAGTCGAGCTGTTCGTCGGATGCGCCGAGCTCAACCATAAGGTCGAACACCTTGTCTACCGCAGCATCGGGGTTCGCGTTCGGGCGGTCGATCTTGTTCACAACCACCACGATGCGCAGGCCGCGCTCGAGGGCGTGGGAAAGAACGAAGCGGGTCTGGGGCTTCGGGCCCTCGTACGCATCAACGATGAGCAGGGCGCCATCGGCCATGTTCAGAACGCGCTCTACCTCGCCACCGAAGTCGGCGTGGCCCGGCGTGTCGATAACGTTGATCTTGATGCCCTTGTAATGAATGGAAATGTTCTTAGAGAGAATGGTGATGCCGCGCTCACGCTCCTGATCGTTGGAGTCAAGCACGCGCTCGGCAACTTCCTGGTTCTCGCGGAATACGTGCGAAGACCAGAGCAGGCGGTCGACCAGGGTGGTTTTACCGTGGTCGACGTGCGCAATGATAGCCACATTGCGGATGTTTTCCTGTTTCATCTACTTCTTCCTTCTTAAAAGACGCTGTCTTGTTAAACACATAGGTATTGAAAGTTTATCAGCGCATACCAGTTCAAGCAGGCAGGTGGGGCGCTTTACATCAAAAAAGAAGCCGCCCTTTCGGACGGCTTCGAAGATTCGTGGTGGAGCATAAGGGGATCGAACCCTTGACCTCAGGCTTGCAAAGCCCGCGCTCTCCCAGCTGAGCTAATGCCCCACGTAGGTTATGTGCGATTTCGTTATCAATAAACGCTCCACCGGCAAACTCGGCTCACGGTGGAGCGTTTATCAGTAAAAAATGGTGGGCCCAAGCAGATTTGAACTGCTGACCTCACGCTTATCAGGCGTGCGCTCTAACCAACTGAGCTATGGGCCCGAAATCGCGCTCAATTAATATACTTCCTACCCCCATATGGGTCAAGCAGAATTTCGAAATTTTTCGAAAAAGATTTCCCGCAAAGGCCAAAACCTCGAAAGCTATCAGTGTATGCCCAGGTCAAATGCCTTATTTGCCTAATAGAACGCAAGGATATTTTCTTTCATATCTCCCTGTTGAACGCCTGTTTCCCTTCCTGTCAGAGCCCGTGTTTTCGCCTGAACATGTTCAAAACTCGTAAAACTTTTTCTAAAAAATAAGGCCCGGAATTCTCCGGGCCTTATTTACTGCCGTATTTTCACTTCAGACTATTCATCATCAGAAAGATCATCCGGCTCTTCATCGTCGATAGAGTCTTCATCAGACGCTTTGCTTTCATCGGTAGTAGAGGTTGCCACCGCCGAAACCTTGTCTTTGCCCGAAACGTTCATCACATGAACGCCTTGGGTAGAACGTCCCAGCTGGGAAACACCCGAAACGGGAGTACGCACCACAACGCCTTCTTCGGTGATGATCATGATCTCGTCGTTTTCATCGACGATCTTCATCGCTGAAAGCTGACCCTTCTTTTCCGTCATGGTGATGGTATACACACCCTGGCCGCCACGATGATGCGAAGGATACTCTTCCACCGGGGTTCGCTTGCCGTAACCGAGTTCGGTAATAACCAGCAAGTCGGTTCCCGGACGGGCAATCTCCATGCCCAGCAAGCGAGCGTCGTCAGTCAGAGTCATACCACGCACGCCCATGGTGTCGCGGCCCATGGCGCGAACTTCCGACTCATCCCACATAATCGCCTTGCCGGCCGAGGAAACCATCATGACCTTCTCGCCTTCGGCAACGCGCTGCACGCTGATAAGGGCATCGCCCTCCTTCAGGTTGATGGCGATAAGGCCATCATGGCGCGAACGGTCGTAGAGCTTCATGGAAGTCTTCTTCACCATGCCTGCCGCCGTGGCAAACATCAGGTACTCGTCTTCGGGGAAGTCCTTCGTTGCGATAACCGCAGCGATGGTTTCGCCCTTTTCGAGGGGAAGCACGTTCACGATAGCCGCGCCGCGCGCGTGGCGCGAAGCCTCGGGAATCTCGTATGCCTTCAGGCGGTACACCTTGCCGCGCGAAGAGAAGAACAGCAGGTAATCATGCGTCGAAGAGATGAAGAGATGCTCTACGAAGTCCTCTTCCTTCAAGTTCACGCCTTGCATGCCCTTGCCGCCGCGCTTCTGCTGACGATAGGTGGCAACGGGCAAACGCTTCACGTAACCGGCCTTGGTTACCGTGATGGCAACCTCTTCTTCCGCAATAAGGTCTTCTACATCGAAGTCTTTTGCCGCATCGGTGATCTGCGTGGAACGAGGCGAATTGAACTTGTCTTTGATTTCGGTAAGTTCCTCTTTGATGATCTGCTTAACCAGGTTCTCGTCGGAAAGCACGCGCTTGTAGTAGTCAATCTTTTCGCGCAGTTCCTTCAACTCGGCTTCGATCTTCTCACGCTCCAAGCCGGTCAGGCGGCGCAACTTCATCTCGAGGATGGCTTCGCTCTGCTTTTCGGAAAGCTTGAAGCGATCCATCAAGGTTTCCTTGGCTTCGCGATCGGTCTCAGACGAGCGAATGATGTGGATCACCTCGTCGATGCTGTCGAGCGCAATGACGAAGCCTTCCAGGATATGGGCGCGCGCTTCGGCCTTGGCCAAGTCGTAGCGAGTACGACGTTCAACAACGTCTTCCTGGTGAAGGATGTAGTAATGAAGGATTTCCTTCAGGGAAAGAACGCGTGGAACGCCATTGACCAGCGCCAGCATGTTGCATCCGAAGCCGATCTGCAGCTGCGTGTGCTTGTACAACTTGTTCAGGACAACCTGCGGAATGGCGTTCTGCTTAAGCTCGATGATGATGTCGATGCCGTGACGGTCTGCACCGTCGTGCACGTTCGATACTTCGGGAAGCCTCTTGTCGCGAATCAGGTCGGCGATCTTCTTCAGGAGATTCGTGCGGTTCACCTGGTAGGGAATCTCGGAAACGACGATGGAGTGCTTGCCGTTCTTGCCCTCTTCGATGCGGCACTTCGAGCGGATGGTGAGGCTGCCCTTGCCTGTTTCGTAGGCGTCGCGAATTCCCTTGCGGCCCATGATGATGCCGCCGGTAGGGAAGTCGGGGCCGGGAAGCACCTTCATCAGGTCGTCGACCGAGCACTCGGGGTTGTCGAGCATCATGCAGGTGGCGTCGATAGCCTCGCCCAGGTTATGGGGAGGAATGTTCGTTGCCATGCCAACGGCGATGCCGGAAGAGCCGTTTACCAGCAGGTTGGGGAAACGCGCAGGAAGCACTACCGGCTCCTGCAGGCTCTCATCGTAGTTTGGCTGGAAATCGACCGTTTCCTTGTCCAGGTCGCGTAACAACTCCATTGCCGGCTTGTCCAAACGAGCCTCGGTGTAACGCATTGCCGCCGCCGAGTCGCCGTCGATGGAACCGAAGTTGCCATGACCGTCGACCAGGGGAACGCGCATCGAGAAGGGCTGCGCCAAACGGACCATGGTGTCGTACACCGCGGTGTCACCATGAGGGTGGTACTTACCGATAACGTCGCCAACCGTACGTGCCGACTTGGCATGGGGGCGCTTCGGCGTAATGCCGCTTTCGTTCATCGCGTACAGGATTCGGCGATGAACCGGCTTCAAGCCATCGCGAACATCGGGCAATGCGCGCGAAACGATAACGCTCATCGAGTACTCGAGGAACGACGTGCGCATTTCCTTGCTGAGCTCGGCGGGAAGAACGTTTGCAGCCGCAACGGGCTCTTCTTCCACCTCGCCGTTCTCTTTCTTATCTTCTGCCACGAAGACTCCTTCTGTCTTTGTTCGAATGTTTCACGTGAAACGTTGCGGGGCGCAAGGCCCCGCACCCGTTAGAAATCGAGGAAACGCACGTCGTGTGCGTGCTTCTGGATGAACTCCTTGCGAGGCTCAACCTGATCGCCCATCAATTCGCTTACCACGCGTTCCGCCTCGGCAGCATCTTCGATGCTCACCTGCAGCATGGTACGGGTGGAAGGCTCCATGGTGGTTTCCCACAGCTGCTCGGGGTCCATTTCGCCCAAGCCCTTGTAACGCTGCAGCGAAATGCTGTCGCGGTCGGGGATCTCCTTCAAGCGCTCTGCCAGGGCATCGTCGTTGAAGATGTACTCCAACTTCTTGCTGCCTTTCTTCTTCAGGCCGTACAGCGGGGGCTGCGCAATGTAGATATAGCCGCGCTCGATAAGCTCGGGCATGTAACGGTAGAAGAACGTCAGCAGCAAGATGCGGATGTGAGCGCCGTCGACATCGGCATCCGTCATGATGATGATGCGATGGTAACGGGCGGCATCGGCGTTGAAGTCGTCACCGATGTTCGTACCGATAGCGGTGATCAGCGAAGAAATGGTATCGGACGAAAGGGAGCGGTGCAGACCGGCGCGCTCGACATTCAAGATCTTGCCACGCAGGGGCATGATAGCCTGGTATTTGCGGTCACGGGCCTGTTTGGCCGAACCACCTGCGGAATCACCCTCTACAATGAAGATTTCGGAATCGGCAGGGTTTCTGCTGGAGCAGTCGGCAAGCTTGCCCGGAAGGCTGAACGAATCCAGAACGCCCTTGCGGCGCGTCATCTCACGCGCCTTGCGCGCTGCTTCGCGGGCCTTCAGAGCCTGGGAAGCCTTGTTGATGATGCGCTTTGCCGGAGCGGGGTTTTCCTCCAGGAACTCGGCCAGGCCCTTGGTAACGGCAGCCTGCACCAAGCCGCGGATTTCCGTGTTACCCAGCTTGCCCTTCGTCTGACCTTCGAACTGCGGATCGCGCAACTTCACCGACACCACGGCAGCCAAGCCCTCGCGCGTATCGTCGCCAGAAAGCCTGCTGTCCTTGTCCTTCAAGATGCCCTTTGCGCGCGCGTAATCGTTGATGGTGCGCGTAACGCCCTGCTTGAAGCCGTCGAGGTGGGTACCACCGTCGATGGTATGGATGTTGTTGGCAAACGAAAGCACACCATTCGTCGAATACGAGGAAGACCATTGCATGGCAACTTCCACCATGCCGTCGTCGGTTTCGTTCTCGAAGTAGATGGGCTTGTTAAGCGTTTCCTTGCCGTCGTTCAGGAAGTTGACGAAGTCGATCAAACCGCCCTGAGCATGGAAGACCTCGGTACGGGGCCTGCCGTCCTCGTCGGGCGTGCGCTCGTCGGAAAGCGTGATCTTCAGACCCTTGTTCAGGAAGGCCATCTCGCGGAAGCGCGTTTTAAGCGTTTCGTACTCGTAGATGGTGGTTTCCCTGAAGATCTCCGGGTCGGGCCAGAACGTAACCGTGGTTCCGCTGTGCTCGGCCGAGCCTACCTCATGCAGCTTTTCCTTCGTCTTGCCATGGTCGAAGGAAATCTCGTACTCCTTGCCGTCGCGGCGCACGCGCACGATCACCTGGGTGGAAAGGGCGTTTACTACCGAAACGCCTACGCCATGCAGGCCGCCGGAAACTTTGTAGCCTTCGCCGCCGAACTTGCCGCCCGCATGCAGAATGGTAAGAACCACTTCTACGGTCGGGATCTTTTCCTTCGGGTGGATGTCCACCGGAATGCCACGGCCGTTGTCCACAACAGTGATGGAGTTGTCCTCGTGGATGGTAACCTCGATATGGTCGCAGTACCCAGCCAGAGCTTCATCTACCGCGTTGTCTACAACCTCGTATACCAGATGGTGAAGGCCACGCGGACCAGTAGAGCCGATGTACATGCCGGGGCGCTTGCGCACCGCTTCGAGGCCCTCCAAGATCTGGATGTCTTGGCCGCTGTAGTGGGATTCGTCTGAAGCCACGTATTTCCTCCTCTTTCTGCTGTCTGACACGCCCTGGACAGGACATGCCGAGGGGATTTTTAACCTTTTTATTATAGCAGAACAGGCAGGATACCTTGCGCTCATTAGCCTTCAGAGGGCACTCAGAGCGTTTCTACGGGGTTGTAAGCACCCGTATTGGGCATTTTTCACGAAGAATGAGTATTCAGGCGCTTCTGAGCCGTCATAGCGCGTTGGAACGAAGCCCTCAGACGCGGGTCCTCTATGCCCGCAGTCATCTCTTCGATTTTGGCGCGGTCAGCATCGCTCACCTCGGGCACCTCAGGGGTGTCTGGCTTCGCCTTCTGGTCTGCGAAGGGATGCTTGTCCTTGTAGGAGCCACGCGAAATGCGGATTTCGAACACATCGATAACCACTTTGAACTTATCAAGGTACTCGAACCGCAAAAGCTCCCTGCGCGCGTTCAGCTCGGCGGCGCAGGTGGAGTTGTCCAGATACACCACCAAGTCGAAGGCATCGGGAACCGCCTTGCTCTTCAAAAGGTAAACCGAATTGGTGTGCTTCAAGATGAACGGGTCGACCAAGGCGGCGAACTGCTGATTCGTCTTCTCGATTTTGCGCTGCACCAAAACACGCTTGCGCATTTCCTCGGGCATGGTGGCGGCAAAAGCATCCAAGGAGCCTGAAACGGGGCGCAGGGAATTGCTCCGCTCGTTCATTGCCGCAATATAACGACGAGGGTCACGCGATGAACCCCAGTCTTTATCGAACTTCACCATACGGCTCGCCTCCGATCCGGACAATGCGAGCCGTTGCGGCAAGTTCAGGGCTTACGGCTTCCGCATTGGTTGCCGTAACGAACGTCTGCACGTTCCCCGAAATCAGGGAAAGCAGGGCATCGCGGCGGGCGGAGTCAAGCTCGCTCATCACATCGTCGAGCAGCAGCACGGGATTTTGCCCCAAACGCTCGGCAATCAGGGAAACCTGCGCCATCTTGAACGCCAGAACCAACGTGCGCTGCTGACCCTGCGAAGCAAATTGCTGGACATTACGCCCGTCAAGGTAGAACTCGATCATATCGAGCTGCGGGCCGAAGAGGGACATGCGGCGCTCATGCTCCTTGACGGCGGAACGCTCCATTGCCTGAGCAAGGCATTCCTGTGCCGCCGATCGGCTTGCCGGCTCAAGGCAAGGCTTTCGGTCCAAGTCGAACGACTTGCGAAGCCAAGAGGGAACATAGGCAATTTCAACCGTTTCCTTGCCACCAGAAATCTGCGCATAGCATTCCTTCAAGTAGGGGGAAAGCGCACTGAGCAGATCGCAGCGCAGACGATACAGCTGCGATCCGATGGAGGCAACCACTTCGTTGATGCTCTGAAGATAGAGCGGTGCCACGTTTTCCTTCAAGTAGCGGTTCTTCTGTCGAAGGATTTTCTCGTAGTCCTTGCGCACGGCATGGTAATTCGCACTCAGCTGTGCACCCAAGAGGTCGATCTGGGCGCGCTTGTACCCTTGCGAGCCCTTTGCAAGCTCCAAGTCTTCCGGCGAGAACAACACCGACGGCAGCGTTCCCCGAATATCGCGCGGGCGCTTCTTCTTGCCGTTAACGAAGAAGCTTCGTGTTTCACGTGAAACACGAAGCTCGGTTTCGAGGCTGCGCCCGTCTCCGACAAGACGAGCGGCGAACATGCCCGCCTGCTGCCCGTCTCGCACCAAATGGCCAGGGGAAGGGTTGCGAAACGACGAGCATGCCGTAATGAGCTGGATGCCCTCAAGAAGATTGGTTTTTCCCACCGCATTGGGACCGACGATCAGCGTCAGCCCACCGATGCCGTCAAGCTCGAACCGTTCGTACGAGCGAAAGTCGCGGCAGGTAATGCGTTCGATTGAAAGGCCCATGGCGCAACAGCCCGCACCCTACACGCGGACGGGCATGATGAGATACAGGAAGTTCTCCCCTTCGGCGGCGCGAAGAATGCCCGGCTTCATGGGACCGAACAGATCAAGATGCACCGCGTCGGTATCAATGGAGTTCAGACCATCGAGCATGAACGAGAAGTTGAAGGCGATGTCGACCGACTCACCGTCCACTTCGCAAATGAGGTTTTCCTGAGCGTTGCCGATGTCCTGGGAATTGGTAAGCAGGGTAACCACGCCCGAATCCGCATCAACACGCACCTGAACCGGCGAAACCTTGTTGCTCAGCAGCGAAACGCGGCGCACCGCATCGGTAAGGGCATGCGTGGAAAGCGTTGCGCGCGTGGTGTGGCCTTCAGCAATAAGCTGCTTGTAGTTGGGGAAGGTCCCCTCAATGCGGCGGTTGATGAAGGTGGTGTCGCGATACGTAACCACGATCTGGTTGTCGTTCAGCGCCAGCGTGATGGGATCGCTCGACTGAGGGAGCGAAGCGATGTCCTGGAGGAACGAACCGGCAATGACCGCCTCGAATTCCTCGGGGCAGGGATTGTCGAGCTCCGTTTCCGACACCGCAAGACGGTATGAGTCGGTAGCAACCATCTTCAACGTAGAGCCTACGCAGGAAACCAACACGCCCGTGAGCACAATGCGCGTTTCGTCGTGAGACACCACCTTAGCGGTGCGCTTGACCATTGACGCAAATGCGTTGAACGGGAACGATGCCTCCTGGTCCGCCTCGATTTCAGGGAAAGCGGGGAAGTCGAGCGGGTTGAGTGCTTTAAGGGAAAACGTGGTGCTGTCGCAGAACACGGTTGCCGTGGTTTCATCGGCTTCGACACGTACTGCCATATCAGGCAGGTTCTTGATGATGTCGCCGAAGAGCTTGGCAGGAACCACCGTTTCGCCCGGCTCTTCCACCATAGCGAAACATGTGACCTTGATGGAAAGCTCAAGGTTGGTGGTCTGAAGGGTGATGCGCCCATCTTCCGCTTTCAGGTAAACGCCGGCAAGGATGGAAAGCGTTGAACGAGAGGAAGAGCCTTTCACCACAACCGATAGGGCATTCTGAAGCTCTGACTGATTGACGCTGAATTTCATTGCGGCTCCTGTTCTTCGTTTCTTGCTTGGCTATGATACCTGTTCCTGCCAAGCGAAAACCCAACGGCTAGGGAAGATATGCACGTTGGGTTTTCCTCTCCTTTTATTTCTTCTTTTCTCTTTATTTAATAACTAATAGTAGAAGTAGTAATAGCGGTTGATATGTTGATAACTTCTCTTTTGCCTGATGAAAGCCGATAAAAGGGTACCGATAACCCTGTGGAAAACCATACCCGTTATCCACAGGGAAAACCTGTTGATAACTTCTTCCACCGATTCGTGCGGTAATCCCCACGTTCATCCCCTGGTTATCAACAGGGTAATCAGTACTGCTGGATACGGATTTTCTCCCGTACTGCTTCCAATTCCTCACGCAGGTTCCTGTCTTCCTGAAGCTGGTTGGAGATAAGCTCGCAGGAATGGAGCACTGTGGTGTGGTCGCGGTTGAACGCCTTGCCGATGTTGCTCAGTGTGGTTTCCGAAAGGTCGCGGCACAAGTAAATAGCCACCTGACGGGGACGCACGATCTTACGGGCGCGGCCCTTTCCGATGATGTCCTGATGGCTTATCCCGTAGAAGTCCTCTACGGCGGCTTGAATCATCTCGATGGTGATGCGCTTCTTCCCGCCGCCAATGAAATGGTTGCCCAGCAGCTCCTTTACCTGCGATTCCGAAAGGGTATGGTCCTCGTTCATCTTCATGGCGAAAATCACGTTGGTGATGGCGCTCTTCAGCTCGCGGATGTTTGAGCTTGAATTGTCGACAATGTAGTCGAGCACGCCGTCGGTGAAGTTGAACGGGGTGTTTTCCCTGCTTTGATAGTGGCGAATCAGGCTTTTTATGATGTTGCGCTTCGTTTCGTCGTCGGGCGGCTGGATGTCGATCGTCGCGCCGGAGTTGAATCGGGAGACGTAGCGTTCGTCCAGGTCGATGTTCTTGGGTGCGCGGTCGGCGGAGAACACGAACTGCTTGCCCTTCGGGATCATCGAATTGAAGATGCGGAAGAGCGCGTTCAGCGTGCCCGGTTTGCTCTGCAGCCCCTGGATGTCGTCGATAAGCAGCACGTCTGCCTGCTGGAAGAACCCTTCGAAGTTCTTGAAACTCTGCTTGTCCACACTTTTTTCTATTGCGGCGTCGGAATAGCGGTTTACCAGCTCCATCGAGTCGATGTAGCAAACGTTGAGCTCGGGACGGGTTTCGCGTATGTAGTTTTGGATAGCGCACATCAGATGGGTTTTGCCCACGCCGGAGCGTCCGTAGATGAACAGGGGGTTCAGCTCGGAGGCGCCGGGACGGTCGGCAACCTCGACGGCCATGTTGTAGGCCATGCGGTTTGACTCGCCGATAACGAACGAGTCGAAGGTGAGTGCCGCTTCGCCAACGGGCTCGGCTGCCTGTCCTTCACTTTCCTGTTCGCTTGCCGTTTGCGTCTCTTCCGGCTGCGCAGCGGTCGTTGCTGGTGCCGGCACCGGCAACGCGGGGACATTTGCCGGTGCAGCTGTGGGCTGCGGAGCAGGCGTTGCAACGGGCGCTGGTGCGGGCGCTGCAACCGGTTGAACTGGAGCAGGCGCAGCCGATGCGGGCTGGGGCGCGGGTGTTGCAGGCGCGGGTGTTGCCGCTGGTGCTTGGGCCGGCGCGGCGGCTGCCGCTGTCGGGTCAACCTCGATAAGCACCTGGAAGTCAACGCCGTACAGTTCGTTTAAGGCTTGCTGGATGTCTTTCAGGTAATGCTTTTCGATCCAATCCTTGATGAAGGCGTTGTCCGAGGTCAGCATGATGAAGCCGGGGCTTGCCGCCTGAATTTGGACGCGCGAGAAGAACGCATCGATTTGCGATGCGTTGATGGTCGGATACGATTTGAGCTGCTGCATCAAATCTGTCCATGTCTGGTCGATATCCATAAAGCCCTACATATTCCAATCTTGCCGGTACGATACGTTCCGGATTCTTCCTACAGAGATAATGCAACCTGCGTTCCGCGCCCGGTAAGCTTTCTTTTCTTGCTTACCTTTTCCACGAGTCCCGCTTCTTCCATTTTCGAAAAAGCGGTGTGGACGCTGGCCACGGCGATGCCGGTTGCCTTGCTGACTTCGCTTACGCCCAGGGTGTTGTTGGGCAGCAAGGCTTTCAGGACGGCGATCTCGTTCTCCGTGAGCTCTGGTGTTTCCAGCGCTTCGATTTCCTCGTCCGAGGTGCGCGAAGCCACGAGGCTGATGGTTACTACCGATCCCTGGTTCACGTTGTCTTTTATCTCTATATGGCCATGCGAGGTGCTGAGGTAGTCCTTCACGATGGGTAGCCCCGAGCCAACGCCGCGGATATAGCGCTTCATCGGTTCGATGGCGGAAGAGAACCCGGGTTCCTGAACCAAATCCTTATGTTTGATTCCTGGCCCCTGATCGGCAAAGCGAATGGTGTTGCCCTGATCGAAGATGGAAACGACGACCTCGTTGAATTTGGCGTGGATGAAGTTCTCGGATACCTCGCGGATAACGGTATAGGGGATCATCCCGCCTGCTTCTTTGGCGTTTTTATAGGTAAGCGAGGCGATGTGCTCGATGTACTCGTGCGTTGGGCCGCCTTGCACCTGTATAACGCGTGGCGCGGTTTTCAGCGAATCGTAGATGGCGATGCGCGCCGGAGAGTTGATGTAGTGGTAGTCGAAAGCCTGTGGGGGCTGTTCGGCTGCATCTTCTTCGAGCGTTCCGCCGTTCATGGTGTGGGCAAAGGATTCGTCGTAGCTTGCCTCTTCCACGAATGAGGGGACGAACGGCGTACTGAACGCCGGCTGCTGCCTCGCATAAGCTGCTTGTCCTTGCACTGTGGGCGCTTGTGGTATCTGTGCCTGTTGCAGCACGGCTCCTACCTGCGGATACGCCTGCATCGGCTGTTGTGCTTGAAACGCTTGCGGCATCGGTTGCTGCATTGATTGCGGGGAAAGGCCAGCGTTTTGGGCCGGCTGCCCTATTTGCTGGACGGGCTGCATGGGCGCTTGAGGCATTGGCTCTGTGCCGTTTTCCTGCTGCTCGGCTGCTTGAACCTGCTGTTGGTAAGCGGGCTGAATTGCGGGAGGGTAGGCCGCCGCCTGCTGGGTTGGATACGCCATTTGCTGAGGATAGGCGCCGTAGCCCATGCCGTTGTAGGGAAAGCTTTGATAAGGCATAGCAGCGCTACCCCCTTGGTTGGGGTAGGGGGCGAACTGCCCCTGCTGGGGATACCCCGGCGCGGGCGCTGGTGCCTGGATGGGTTGTGCTTGTGGCACATTTGCCCAAGCGGCATTGCCCTCCGCGTCTTGCGCAGGAGGCGTCCCCATCTGTTCCATCGGCTGCATATGTGGTGCGTTTTCTTGGTTCATGATGCTTTCCGATTTTTCAATGTATGAGAAAAAGAGCTCGAAAACCATGCGGAAAAGCGGCATAGATCGAGCTGATTTTTCACTCATTTTAGACGGTTATTCACACTTTTTCAAACTTTCCACCAAGGTTTTCCTTGGGTTTTCGAAGTTTTCAACAATCTTTCAATAAATTGTGGAAAACATTGAAAACAGAGGAAAGGAAATGTGAAAAACCTGAAAGTGACGTTGGAAAACCTGCCGGGCAACAGGGTGCGTGCGCTTTCAATTGCGCCAGATTTTCCCTTTGCCTTGCCTTCTTTTCCGTTATGCCTCGTATTGCTTCCGTATTTCCTGTTGATAACTGGAAAATGCCTGGTCAATCGAGTTAACGGGGTTCTCAGCCGTCTCTGTGACGGTGTTCGGGGATACGTTTTGCCTCCCTTGTTCATTGCGTCGTCCGCTGACTCTGGGATAATGGTTGAAAAGTATTCCAAGCACAGGGAAAGTTATCAACATTTTCCACAATGCTATATAAACAAATTGCGGAAAACCTACTTTCTTTGGGGAAAAGAGAGGTGGATAAGTAATGAAGATAGCGGTTTCACTCGACAAGGACGGCATGTTGCCCGACCGTTTTGGAAAACTTTCGCCCGAATCTTTGCGACGCGGTGGAATCAACTTTCGCTCGTTTCCCATAGCGATCTCCGATGTTCCTGCGGGCGCGAAATCCCTTGCCCTTTCGTTTGTGGACTTCGACTCTATCCCCGTGTGCGGGTTTGCCTGGATTCACTGGGCAGCGTGCGATATCGATCCCGCAACGACCCTTGTTCCCGAAAATGCCAGCCACAGTGGGGAATTCCCATTCACGCAAGGCTCCAACAGCTGTACCTCCCGCGCCGATGAGACGAGCGAGGAAGTTATTCGCGGTTATATTGGCCCCTGTCCCCCCGACAAGGACCATACTTACACGCTCACGGTGTATGCCCTTGATTGCGAGCTTGGCCTGAAGTCGGGGTTCTTGTTCAACGAATTCCATTGGGCACTGCAGGGCCATGTCATGGACAAAGCAACGCTCAATATTCCCAGTAGGGCATAAATATCCACTTTTGCATGTGCATTCTGTGATGAGCGGGGCAATTGGGCAAGATGCTTCCTTCTTTATTCTTGACGCACGGTTTCCTCATCGTATAATTTCGAAGTTACTGTAAATCTGAAAGGAAAAGTAATGAAGCGCACCTATCAACCGAACAACCGCAAGCGCGCAAAGAAGCACGGTTTCCGTGCACGTATGGCCACCAAGTCCGGCCGCGCCGTACTCTCTGCTCGCCGTGCAAAGGGCCGCAAGCGTCTTTGCGCCTAACTTTCCTTGTGAGAAACCGTGTTAGGAACCATCAAATCCAGCACTGAGATCTCCTACCTGTTCTCGCACGGAAAAAGACATGCAACTCCCTGCGTAACTATGATCGTGTACCGGGGAGATTCCCAACACGGCCCTAGTGGCCGTGTTGCTTTTATAGCAGGCAAGAAAAACGGCAATGCCGTGTGGCGCAATTCCGCGAAACGTCGTATGCGCGCCGTGTGCCACGATATCGGTGGCCCTTGGCCGGAGCTGAATGTCATTTTCTTGGCGAACAGGAAAACCACGCGCGTTGACTACAAAAAGCTTGTTTCAACGTGCAAGAAGATCATGGAATCGTATTAAAAAGGCAAGCGGAGCGTTCTTGAAAGTTTGGTCGAAAATCGCGGCAATTCCCAAGGGGCTTCTGCTTCTTTTGATCAAGTTCTACCGTTTTGCCATTTCTCCCTTGCTCCCCGCTACGTGTCGGTTTATTCCTACGTGCTCGGAGTACGGGCTTATTGCGGTTCAGCGATTCGGTTTTCTCAAAGGTCTGTATCTAACCTGTCGGCGTATCTTGCGCTGCAGACCAGGTGGAGGCCGCGGGTACGATCCCGTGCCGGATACCTTTCATCTATAAGTATGTAAACAGTTAGCCCCCAACCGAGAGGAAAAAGGTACACATGTGGGACGCGTTTAAAGACGCCATATTCTGGTGCATCCAAGCCGCGTATGGCTTCGTTGCCGACTGGGGTTTGGCGATCATCATCGTGACGCTCATTCTCCGTCTTATCCTGTTCCCCCTTATGCAGAAGCAGATTCGCTCTTCGTATCGAATGCAGCAGTTCAGCCCTCGCATCCAGGAAATCCAGGAAAAGTACGCTGACGATCAGCAGCGCCAGGCCGAAGAGATGCAGAAGGTTTACGCAGAGATCGGCTTCAACCCCATTACCGGTTGCTTGCCCCTGTTCCTTCAGATGCCTATCTTCGTTGCCCTGTTCCAGGTACTGCAGGAAATGGGCTCGCGCACCGAGGGCATGGAGTACTCGTTCTACAACGTGCTCCCTTCGCTGCTTTCTTCCCCCTCTGCAATGCTCGACCAGGGTTTCCTGGCATTCCTGCCTTACGGAATCCTGCTTCTCCTGTTCGCCTTCTGCACGTTCTTGCCTTCCTTGCTTCAGCAGATGGGCACGAACAGCCCCCAGAAGACTCAGACCATGATCATGATGGGCGTTATGTCCCTGTTCATGCTGTGGCTTGGTTGGGGTTCCCCCACGGGCGTTCTCCTGTTCTGGGCAACGTCTTCGGTATTCGGCGTTTTGCAGCAGATCATCTCCACGCGTGTTATGAAGCACAAAGATGAAGAAGTTGAAGCTGAAAAGGTTGAAGTTAAGCCGGTAGAGGTTAACGTGGTTCGCAAAGAAAAGAAGAAGCGCCCCACCAAAAAGAGCAAGTAATTCTGCTTCACATATTTTTTGCCGTCTCCTCCCCTTCGTGGTTCTACTACGAAGGGGAGATTTGAATGTAAGGAGTTTTTCATGGAAGAAGAGAACGTAAACCAGGAGGTTTCCGCTCCCCAAGAAGCAGAAGGGGAGGAAATCTACTCTGAGGAAGAGGTTGATAGGATCGCCGATACCGCTATCGATGCTATTCAGGACATTCTGAAGTACTTCGATGTGGGCGAGGTCTCCATTGAGGAATACGAAGGTGACGAGGGTGAGCTTATCCTCGATATCACGGGCGACGATCTGGCCGTGCTCATCGGTCGTCACGGCCGCACGCTTGATGCGCTGCAGTTCCTGATTTCCTCTATCACGTCGCGTATTGTAGGCCATCGCTATCCCATCGTGGTCGACGTGGAAGGCTACAAGGGGCGCCAGCGCCAGAAGATCGAGGACATCGCCCTTAACGCAGCCGACCGAGCGGTAAGCCAGGACCGCAGCGTAAAGCTTCGTCCTATGACCCCGTATGAGCGTCGCATCGTCCATATCACCCTGCGCAACGATGACCGTGTGGAAACGGTTTCCGAAGGCGAAGGCCGTGCTCGTCGCGTTGTGATCAGCCCTCGATAGGCATGGATATGAGCATCGAATCGTGCGCTCCCACCGAAACCCAGCGCGCTCTGCTCGACAAGCACCTGGCTTTGGTAATCGAGGAAAACAAGGTAACGAACCTGACCCGCATTGTCGATTGGGATTCCGCTCAAGTTCTTCATGTTGAGGATTCTCTTGCAGGCTTGCCCGAGGTTATGGGTGCTCCCGAAGGAGCGTATCTGGACATGGGTTCTGGCGCTGGTTTCCCTGGTATTCCTTTGGCTATCATGACGGGGCGCGAGACGCTTCTGGCCGATTCGGTAGGGAAGAAGACGCGCGCCCTTGATGGTTTTGCCCGTGAGCTTGGGGTAGCTGATCGCGTTTCCACGTACCATGGTCGCATCGAAGACCTTGCCTTGCAGAAGCCCAACCATTTTTCGTTGGTAACGGCGCGTGCCTTGTCTTCGCTTTCCTCTCTTTTGGAGCTGGCATCTCCGCTCCTTGCCAAAGGCGGGAGCTTGGTGTGCTACAAGACGCATCGTGAATCCGATGAGCTTGAGCATGCGAAGGCCGTGGCTCAGAAGTTGGGAATGGAGTTTGTCTCTTCGAGAGGGTTTACCTTGTCCGATGGAGAAACCAACCGCGCCATCATCGTGTTTCGCAAGCGCTGCAACCCTTCGATGAAACTTCCCCGAAGAGTTGGCATGGCTCAGAAAAAGCCGTTTTAGCAGAAAGCTCCCCAGGTTCGCCCTGGGGAGCTTTCTGTTTGATGGACGGATTTATTGTCGCTTCTAGACAGGGAGGAATTTTCCTTGTTTGGCTCTTTTGGTTGCGTTGAACCGCTAGAAAGCCGCGAAATCGATTATGAGCTAGGTGTTGGTGAATTTGCTTGCAACTACTCAAGTTGGTTTCGTTTTTCCTCTTAGAAGCGATTTGGTGGCTTCGTTTTCTGGTGATGGCTGGGCAAAATCACATCTCGTAGGAATCTTTCCCTTCTCGGTGGGCCTTTGCTTGAGGAAAGATTTTGCTCAAAGGTGGAAAAGCAATGCCCCTTGGTAAAAAGCGTCGGGGTTTCTATTCTCTAAACGTAACGGCAAGGGTATTATCGAATAACCGAAACAATGGAGTTCGGAAACGCCGCTTTGGGACTTCCCCTTATGCTATCCGGTTGCCAGACCTGTTTCGTTTTGATTCTTTGCCCAATATCGCAGCTGCGGGTTTCTTGCCTGCACAGCGCGATTACTTTTATATACCGTTGTTTCATGTTTCACGTGAAACATGAAATTGTCCGTCCTGCTTGTGCGGGGCGTTTCCGATGGAGCAGATTTGTCTGGTAGGCAGAAAGAAAGGAGAGCTCGTGGGGCTGTTCGGTAGTCGAAAAAAAGCAAAAAACGTTCCCGTGACTTCCGTGACCGAGCAAAATCAAGGTTCTGAAGAAATACAGGAAGAGGTCCTTCAGAACAATCTTGATGAAATCAATGAACATGCTGCCGTTGTCGAACGCGATTCTGCGGTAGAGAATGCTGTCGCTTCTTCCGCAGAGGTCGAAGCACAGAGCTCTGAAGAAGAGGCTTCTGTGTCCGAACCTGAAGAAGATGACGAAGGTATCCGCACGTTCGTTCCTTTCCGTGAAAAGCCTGCGGTTTCCCATGCTATCGGGCAGACCAAGATCCTTGCCATCATCAACCAGAAGGGTGGCGTTGGCAAATCAACCACGGCGGTGAACCTTTCGGCCGCTCTTGGCTCCATGGGCAAAGAAGTGCTTCTTGTTGACCTTGACCCTCAAGGCAATGCAACAAGCGGCTACGGGATTGACAAACGTGCACTTGATGGCTGCGTGTATGACGTGCTGTTGGGAGAAGCTCCTGCTGAAGACGTAATTCTTTCCTGTGTGGCTGAAGGCGTTGACATCCTGCCTTCTACCATCAATCTTGCCGGTGCCGAGGTTGAGCTGGTAAACGAGATGGCTCGAGAGAATCGCCTGAAGAGCGCTTTGGGTGGGTTGCGCGGTCGCTACGACTACATCCTTATCGACTGTCCTCCGTCTTTGGGCCTGCTTACCATCAACGCCTTGGTTGCTGCCGATAAGCTCCTGGTTCCCATCCAATGCGAGTTCTACGCTTTGGAAGGTGTGACAAAACTCCTTGATTCGATGAAACGTGTCAAAAACATGCTGAATCCCAGCCTCGATATTTTTGGCATCGTCCTTACTATGTACGATTCGCGAACCAACCTTGCTAATCAGGTGGTTAACGAGGTTCGTTCGTTCTTCGGGGATGCGGTGTTCGAGACGCTTATCCCCCGTACTGTTAAATTGTCCGAAGCGCCAAGTTATGGCCAATCCATTTTGGAATATGCGCCCGATAACAAAGGCGCCCTTGCGTATAACGACCTTGCCAAAGAGGTGATTGCTCGTGGCTAAGCAAAAAAGTGGTTTGGGGCGTGGTCTCAACGCCTTGTTCGACGATAGTCCGGTAATGTCCCAAAGGGTTTCTTCTGAACAGCCCAAAGAAGAGCCCCTGCGTTCAACTGAGTCGGAAAAGCCCGCTGCACAGGATGCTTCCGAATCGGCAGGTGTTCTTCATCAGGCTCTGCATCAACATGCCACCAAGCGTGCTGCTGAAAAGAAGACCGATAAGTCTTCCGACATCTATATTTCTGAAGACGCTTTGGAAAACGCCAAGGTGGTTTCTCGTGAAGCCCGCAAGCCTGCGGTGCGTCCTGGCTCAGGAACGCTTGGGGTTCCCGGGTCAGTATCGATGCGTACCCCTGCGCCGAAACCGCGCATTGCTGCAGAGCGCCCTGCACGTCAGGTGGCTCCGAGGGCTGCCGCCCAGGCAAGGCAGGCAGCTGCAGAGCCTGTTGCGGAAAAACCGAAGGATTCCAAGGGCACAACGGCGGTTGTGAAACTGAGCTTGGTTCATCCCAACCCTGATCAGCCCCGCACCAATTTCAAGCCAGGTGAAATAGAAGAGCTTGCAGGCTCCATCAAGAAAGAGGGCCTGCTGCAACCCATTCTGGTTCGCAAGATTGGCAACCAGTATCAGATTCTTGCTGGCGAGCGTCGTTACCGTGCGTGCAAGAACTTGGGGCTTGAGGAAGTGCCTGTTCGTTTTTGGGAAGCCGACAATGACAAGGCGCTCGAGATTGCCCTTATCGAAAACATCCAGCGTTCAGACTTGAATCCCATTGAAGAAGCGTATGGCTACAAAAGGCTTATGGAACGCAAGGGCATGACGCAATCGGAAGTTGCTCAGACGGTTTCCAAAGGGCGTTCTACCATTGCCAATGCCTTGCGCTTGCTCGATTTACCCGAAGATGCCCAGCAACTTTTGTTCGAAGAGAAGATCACTGCAGGCCATGCCCGCGCCATTCTTTCGGTGGAAGATGCCGAGGGCAGGAAAACGCTTACCGAAAAGCTGAAAAACGAAAAGCTGAGCGTTCGCGAAACCGAGGCGTTGGCTCGTCTCATGAATGGTCGTGAAAAGGCAAAAGAGGAGGGCGCTGCCAAGCGCGTCCCTGCGCCGCCAAGTTTCAAGAAAGCGGCAAAGGGTCTGACTCGATTCCTTTCGGCCCCTGTTCGTGTGAAAACGGTTAAGGGGAAGAACAAGATCGAGATTCAGTTCAAAGATGAAGAAGAGCTGCAAAGGATCCTTGGTTTGATTGAAGAGTCGGCGGAGCGGTCGGCCGAACAGAGCAATAACGACTAATAAAAGGCCCTCATCCTGATATGGATGAGGGCCTTTCATCTTTGTGTTTTGGCAGCGCAGGAGGTGTTCGGGCTGCAAGCAATGCTGGTTTAGCCAGGCTGAACACCTTGTTCGCTTTAGACGAGAGCAGGTTTCTTTGCTGCTTGCGTTTTTTTTTTTTTTTTGGCTCGCCTTGCCAAAAAGCTGTGCCTTTACATTTTGTTTTTCAGCTGTCCGCAGGCTCCGTCGATGTCGCTGCCGCGTGAGTTGCGAATCGTTGCTTCCTTTCCTGAGCTCTTCAAGGATTTGACCCAGTGTTGCTGGGTTGCAGGGGCACTTGGCTTGTAAGGGCTTCCCTCAACTTCGTTTACCGTGAGCAGATTGACGTGGCAAAGCAGCCCATCACAGAAGCCGATAAGCGCATCGAGGTTTTTCTCAGTGTCGGTTACCCCTTTGATGAGCAGATATTCAAGGCTTACGCGTCTGCCGGTTTTTTCGACGTAGGAAACGAGGGATTCCTTGAGTTTTGGCAGAGGGATACCTGAGCAGCGGGGCATGATTTCGTTGCGCACGCTCTGAATTGCCGAATGAAGCGAAACGGCAAGGGTGAACTGCTCGGGTTCTTGTGCGAGCTTGTCGATTCCCTGGATGATGCCACAGGTGGAAACCGTGATATGACGCGCCCCGATTTCCAGGCCGTCTTTTGCATTGGCGAAACGCAGTGCCTCGAGGGATGCTTCGTAATTCTGGAAGGGTTCCCCTTGTCCCATGGAGACAAGGTTGGTAACACGGCAGTTGAAATCGTTCTGCACGGCAATAATCTGGCATATCATTTCCGACGAGGAAAGGTTGCGGGTTAGCCCCTCGTGTCCTGTTGCGCAGAACGTGCATCCCATAGCGCATCCTGCCTGGGTGGAAAAGCACACGGTGAGATGCTTCGGCTCGTCCCTTCGTTCCTTTTTGTCAAAAGAAGGGATGCCCACCGCCTCAACGCGCGCGCCGTCGGCGTATTCGAAGACGTATTTTCGTGTGCCGTCAGTGGATACCTGCTTGTTAACGATGCGCGGGGAAACCAGAGGGTAGTCGTTTGCCAGCACTTCGCGCAGCGCCTTCGGCAAGTTGGTCATTTCGTCATAGGACTTTGCACCTCGCTGGTAGAGCCATGAGGTGAGTTGTTTTGCGCGGAAGCGCGGCTGTCCAAGCCCTTCGATGATGGAAGGGATTTCGGACAGATTGAAAGATTGGATTGCGTTATTCATGGTTGGTATTATACGCAACCATGAATGCCCTACGCTGGTAGCACCGTGGTAACCTGCGTTTGCTATACTCACTAACGGTTAACGTATTTGGCGTCCAGCTGTTCTGATGCCTCTAAGTATGTGAAAGCGGGAACTATGTCTTGTTCTTTTGATCCGAAAGAAATTCGTGTGGCGCTGCTTGCCGGCGGTAAAAGCGGTGAGCGCTCCATTTCCTTGGCATCAGGGGAGGGCGCGAAGGAAGCGCTTGTTGAGGCTGGGTTCCCTGTTACGGTCTTTGACCCTGCGAAGAAGGAAGATCTTATCGCCTTGGTTGAAGGCGATTTCGATGTTGCCTTCTTGGCGCTGCATGGCAAATTCGGCGAGGACGGCACCATCCAGGGTTTCTTGGAGACTATCGGCTTGCCTTATATCGGACCGGGAGTCTGGTCGAGCGCAACGGCAATCGACAAGCCGAAGGCGAAGCGCTGCTATCAGCGTGCGGGCATTCCCACGCCTCATTCTTTGATGCTCGATTCCTCGAACATCGATATTGACGCGATTATTGAAGAAGTTGGCTCGCATTGCGTGGTTAAGGCTGCTACGGAAGGCAGTGCCCTGGGAGTGTACCTGTGCGAGGGCGCCGAAGAAATTGCTGCGGCCATTGAAAAGGTGTTCACTGTTGATTCCCATGCTTTCGTGGAAAGCTTTGTTTCCGGTGACGAGTTCACGGTAGCGGTTTTGGGCAACGACGATCCTTTCGCCTTGCCGGTTATCAAGATCGTTCCTTCGCACGAGTTCTACGATTTCGAATCTAAGTACGCACAAGGCGGCTCGCAGCATATTTGCCCGGCGCCTCTTTCCGAAGCAGATACCAAGCGCGCTATGGAGCTTGCGGTTGCCGCCCATAAGACGCTTGAGTGCCGCGGCGTTTCCCGCAGCGACCTTATCCAGGATGCCAACGGCGATTTCTGGGTTCTTGAAACCAACACCATCCCTGGCATGACGGCAACCTCTCTGTTGCCCGATGCCGCCCGTGCGGCGGGCATGAGCTTCGCCGAGCTGTGTGTGAAGCTCGTTTCCTATGCTTTGGAAAAGTAGCAGGTGCTGATAATTCTGCTTAAAGAAAAGCCCCTTGCCTTCTGAAAGAGGCAAGGGGCTTTTTGATGTGCAAGCGTTTTACGAATGCCTTGGAAAACGCACGGTTGCATTAAGCGATGTTTCACGTGAAACATCGCTGCTTTAGGTGAAGGCTAGAACAGCCCGCAGGAGTGCAATCCGAACACGATAAGGGCAACGAGTGCCAGCAGGATAATCCAGCTGATTACCGTACAGCCCATGTTTCCCTTGCGAGCTTGCTTGACCAGTCGCTCGGTTCCGGTGCGTTGCGTTTTCACCCATGCCGTGCCCTTATCTTTCTTCGGCAGGGGCACGCGGCCTGAAGGAACCCATTCGCCCTTCGTGTCGACGACCTTTTGCAGCGATTCCTTGCCTAGGGAAACATCGGGGCGCACACCGTTGCCCAGTTGCTTTCCGATGTTCTCAATGAAGGTGGAGAACTCTACTTCGTATTCAGGGTCGTAAGAAACGATGAGCACCTGACCCCAGTACAGCCCAGGGGCGGGCTTTTCAGTAAAGGCAACCAGCGCCAGCAACGCCACGGTGTTCCAGCCCTTGGCGTTGCAGAGGTCTACCTTCTCGGCGGTTTTTTCATCGATGAAGCCCATGCGCTTGCCGAAGGGGTTCACGATCCATGCCGTGCGCTTTCCGTCAACGTATTCCTGTTCAATCGAAAAAGTGTCGCCGATGATGTTGTCAGCGCCAAGGAAGGCCGCGGCTGCTTCTTTGCTTTCGGTTTCAAAGCGGGCATAGGTGGCGAAATAGCCAATTTCCGACATGTTTTCTCCTAGGAGTGATTTAAGCGTTAGAGATAAAGAATTCCATAAATGATAGTCTTACTAGCATGGAAACACAAAACGCAGAAGCCGCATCAAGGCTTGACACTTATATTCTTGAAAATATCCCTCAGCGCATTCGCGATCGCTACCATTCGCTCGGAGCCTACGCGAACGAGCATTCTTTTGGGGAACTCGACGAAGACGTTGTTGTCATCGATACGGAAACAACGGGATTTTCGTTCAACCACGATGAACTGATTCAGATCGCCGCTGCACGAATGGTACATGGCGAAATCGTGGGTTGGTACGTTACTTTCGTGAACCCGGGCAAGCCAATTCCGGAAGAGGTTGCCCACCTTACCAATATCAGCGATGCCGATGTGGCTGATGCGCCCGACCCTGATACTGCCGTGGCGGGTTTGGTCGAATTCGTTGGCTCTTCCGACGTGGTTGCCCATAATGCCAATTTCGACAGGACGTTTTGCACGAAGTACCCAACGGGTGAAGTGCTGAAGGGCAATTGCTGGATCGACTCGCTCGACTTGGCGAAAATCGCCCTGCCGCGCTTAACGTCGCACCGCCTGCTCGACTTGGTTCGTGCGTTTGGCGGCCCCGATTCCACCCACAGGGCGGATGACGATGTGGCGGCAACTTGCTTGGTGTACCGCGTGCTTCTGGCCGCTGTTGACACTATGCCCACGCCGCTGTTGCGCCATATTGCCGATATGTGCGATATCGAAGCATGGAATACCGAGCGCGTGTTCAAATGCATTGCTGCCATGAAAGAAGAGGAAGGGCCCTACAGCCTCCGCGCATCGCGCAAAGCCGCTGTTGCCCAGGCTTCGGCACCGCTGCGTCCCGATGCCAATGCACCGGAATCGCCCTTCTCTGAATCTGAGCCAGCAGAATGCCCCGATGCGCCTTCTCTTGAATTTGCAACCGACGAGGAGATAGCTGAAGCTTTTTCTGCCGAAGGACTGCTAGGTAGCCTGTACGAAGAATACGAGCCTCGCGAAGAGCAGCGTGAAATGGCTCTTGCGGTTAACCATGCCCTTTCCGCTTCGCGCAATTTGGCGGTCGAAGCGGGCACGGGTGTAGGCAAGTCGATGGCGTACTTGGTTCCTCTGGCGCTGGCTGCGCAGAAAAACGGCATCACGGTTGGTGTTGCCACGAAAACCAATGCTCTTCTTGACCAGCTTGTTCATAAGGAATTGCCTCTTCTTTCGAAGGCGCTGGGTATTACGTATGCGCCGTTGAAAGGATTCAGCCATTACCCGTGCTTGCGCAAAGTCGATGCCTTGGTGAGCCAGGGACCGGCTATCATCCATTATCGTAAGCAGGAAATCAATCAGGCTCCTGCTTTGGCTGGCCTGCTTTCCTTCGTGGAGCAAAGCGACTACGACGACATGGATGCGCTGAAAATCGACTATCGCGCAATTCCCCGTTGGCGTATCAGCACCAAGAGCAATGAATGCCTGCGCCACAAGTGCCCCTTCTTCGGGCGAAGCTGCTTCGTGCACGGTGCTCGCGAGCAGGCGCAGCGCTGCGATGTGGTGGTAACGAATCATAGTTTGCTGTTCTGGGACGTTCGTTTCGAAGGCGGCTTGCTGCCTCCTATCCGCTACTGGGCGGTGGACGAGGCCCATGGTGCCGAAAACGAGGCACGTCGCGCGTTGGCCCTTTCGGTTTCCTCGGAATCGCTTCGCTCCTTGGCCCTGCGAGTAAGTGGGGAAGGCACGCGGAATGTGTTTTCCCGCGTGGAGCGCAGCGCTAAGGCCCCGGAAGAAGGGCGCAAGCTCTACGAATCGCTTATCGCCAAGGCGCGCACGTGTGCGGGCGCTTTTGCCATGGCAACCGAAGAGTTTTGCCTTGGCGCGAAGGACCTGCTGGTGTTCGACCCGCGCACCCGTTCGTGTGGGTATGAGTATTTCGATTTATGGCTCAACGACGACGTACGCCACGGCGATACCTATCGTGGGGTGGTGAATCGTGCGCGCTCGGTGTACGACACGCTGGAAAAGCTTATTCGCGCTTGCCGTGACATCGTCGCCTATGCCGAGCAGATGGAAGACACGTCCAGTGCTCAGCGTGAGCTTGCCCTGGTTGCCCTCGAATTGCGCGAAGCGTATGAAGCGCTTGACGAGATGTTCTTCCACGAAAGCGACAACCACGTGTATTCCGTGCGCTTGAATCGCACAAAGGCGACGCTCGACGAAGTGTTCACTGTTCAGCCTTTGGACGTGGGCAAATCGCTGAACGAAAGCTTGTACGCGGAAACCCGAAGCGTTGTATACGCTTCGGCGACGCTTGCCGTTGACGGGCAGTTTGATGCATTCGAACGTGCCGTCGGCTTCAACGAAAGCGATGAATCGCAGGCTGACGTTCTGAAAGTTGATTCCAGTTTCGACTTCGACGCGAATATGCGCGTGTATGTGCCCACCGATATGCCTGAGCCCTCGGACCCCGGCTACCTTCCTGCTTTGGAGTCGTTCTTGATCGATCTGCACAAGGCGCAGCATGGCTCGTTGCTTACCCTGTTCACCAATCGTCGTGAGATGGAGCAGTGCTTCGACGAGGTGCATCCTGCCTTGAAGGAGGACGATTTACGCCTGGTGTGCCAGAAGTGGGGCGTTTCGGTAAAGGGCTTGCGCGACGATTTCCTGAAAGACGAGCACTTGAGCCTGTTTGCCTTGAAGAGCTTCTGGGAAGGCTTTGATGCTCCGGGCGCCACGCTCAAAGGCGTGGTTATACCGAAGCTGCCTTTTGGGTTGCCAACTGATCCGCTTTCATGCGAACGCCAGCAGCGCGATGACAGGGCATGGGCTCACTATTCGCTTCCCCATGCGGTTATCGAGGTTAAGCAGGCAGTGGGTAGGCTCATCCGCACATCAAGCGATCGAGGCATCGTGGTGCTTGCCGACAAGCGCCTGATAACGAAGTACTACGGCAAGAAGTTCCTGAATTCACTGCCGAGTAAGAACATCGTCACAATGCCATGTTCCGATATCGTGGCCGAAGTTTCCAAGCGAAGGGAGCTTGAGGCACTCGCTCAGGGCAAAGGTGGCTTGCGTTCGTGATGGCGCGCAGGGACAAGCACCATGGTCGTGGGCTTGGTCGGAAAGAGAAGCAGTTTCTTCACCTGAAGGAGTTTTCCCGGGGAAAGCCCAACGAGCTTTCCCTGAACGTGCTTGAGCAGAAAGCTGCTGCTCAGGATGACCCGTCCCGAAGCGCTAAGTGGCGGATGCCAAGCTTTGGGAAGGGCTCGTCTTCAGAAGAGCAGAAGGCTCAACGCCCCGAGAAACGTTCCGAAAAGTCGGCAAAGCCAAGCAAGACCTCTTCGCGCAAGAAAGAGGCCAGAAGCGCCCATGCCAAGAAGTCGGTTGCCCGAAAGCCCCAGGCTTCTGAGCGCAAGCCGTTTCTCGGAGCCGATTCCCAGGAAGAGATTGCCCGCCGCAAGCAGCGCCGTAAGTGGTATCGCCGCTTCAGCATTGCCGTAGTGACCGTTGCCTGCCTTTGCGCACTTGGGGTGGGCGGCTATTGGGCCTATCAGCAATACGAGCGCCTGAGCACCAGCGTTGGGGTACTGCATGAGGCGTGCAGCCTTATTGAGCAGAGCGACAAGACCACTGTTGCCATTGACGAGTATTTTCAGGATGCGTTCGGTGACGATACCGTTTCGCAGGCTCAAACCCTGAGTGCTGCTATTCCCGATGCGAAAGACCAGCTTGAGTCTGCCCGTGTGTATGCTCAGAAAGCCGAAAGCGAACTTGATGGTTCTCAGCGGGATAAGGAAGCGGCGCAGCGCACGTTGAATGCGGTGGCAACGCGTGAGTCTCTTCTTGATGTTGCCGATCAACGTATGAAGGAAGACATTGCGGCGAAGCAGGGCATCGATGCGATGAACGAGGCATGGAGCTGTATTCAAGAGGGCAACGCTTTGATGGCTCAGTCGGCTACGGTTGTTTCAGACACCAATGCTGAAAATGTTGCGAAATCGACGGAATTCACCACGTCGGCGCAGAGTCAATTCAGCAAGGCGAAAGATGCCATCGAAAAGGCAAAGGGATTTTGCCCAACCGCCAACTACGATGCTTCGCTTGCGTATATTGACAAACGCATTACCGCCACCAACGAAGCGCTTGCTTCGAACGCTGCGATTTTGATTCAGGACAAAAGCACGGCCGAGGCCCATAACGATGCCTACAACAAAGCCGACCAAGAGGCGGTTGATATGGCAAAGGCTTTGCCGAAGCAATTCAGCCAACCGGTGATCGATGTCTACTCGGATGCAACAGCCGATTTGGTGTCGCGTTACGAGTCGTTGCGTGCCGATGCGGCTTCGAACGATGCCTACCTTCGTGAGTATCTTGGTCAGAATTAATGCGGAGTGTTTCACGTGAAACCCTGCCTTTTCGGAAGAAGGGCAGGGTTTTGCTTTGCCAGAAATGCTGCTTTGCCTTGGTATTGGAACTGCGCAGGTGAACAAACCGCGCAGCTTCAGGCGAATCGAATTAAATGACGTATACTTGTACAGTCTATATCCATGTCAATCGCTACTTACTTATACAAGCGTGGAAACAAAGGGGCTCTCCATGGCTGAAATAATTGATGATATTGCCTATTTGACACAAGAAATAGGTCCGCATCCTGCTGGCACTGAAGAAGAGCAGCGGGCGGCACTGTACCTTGCCGACCAGATGCAGAAGGAGGCAGGTTTCGCAACGGTGGTCGAAGACTTCCAGTGCGTAACCAACGACCAGCTTCCTGCCATCATCTGCTTTGCGGTGGCGTTCCTTGCGGCTGTTCTTTCTATCGTTATTCCTTCTCTTAACATTCTGTGGTTGCTGCTTTCGATTGTTGCGGCTGCCTTGTACGGAATGGAGATAACGGGCCGTTCCGTTCTCTCGCGTTTGTTCAGAACCGGTGCAAGCCAGAATGTGGTGGCAAAATATCAGCCCACCCCTGCAAACGGAGCAAATGCTCGTCGTCGCAAGGTGATCCTGGTTGCAAATTACGATAGCGGCAAAGTGCTTGCAGAGGAAAAGCCCCCCTTTGCGACAATGCTTCCTATTTTGCAGAAGGCAAGTGCAGTGGCGTTTGCGGTTTCGGCAGTTGTTCTTTTGCTGCGCACCACGGTGTTCGCTGCTGATACCGGTGCCATGTCTTCGATCCTCACGTTCCTGCTGGTTGTCTGCGCGCTTCTTTTTGCGCTTCCGTTGGTTCGTTCCGTTCTTCATATCGTTGCTCCCTTTAACCAGTCGGCAAACAACAATGCGTCGGGTGTTTCCGTTCTCTTGGATGTTGCCCGCAAGGTGGGTAACGGACTTGTCAGCCAGGAAGAGGCCATGGAGCGCGGTGCCGAAGAAGGCGGCCAAGTTCATGGCGAGGCTGCCGCGCGTGCCGCTGGTGTAGTTCCCGAAGGCGCTTCCCTTGAGTACGAAACCGAAATGTCTCCGCAAGAATCGCTTGCTGCGGCAAAGGCTGCCATTGCTGCATTGACGGGCAAGCCGGTTGCCGACAAGGTTCCTGTTACCGATATCTCTTCCCGCTTGGTGAAGGGCGGTGGCCTTGTCGCCGAAGACGAAGATGCCGTTTCGGGCGTTCATTTCGAGGTAGGCAAGCAGCCGGAGCGCCAGAAACCCACCAACCCCTTGGCACGCACTATGGTTTCTTCTGCCCTCGATGACGAGGAAAAGGGCGAAAAGGCATCTGACGAGGTCAAAGAGACCATCACGCCGAAAGAACAAGTTGAAAAGAAACAGGCCGCGGAAGCCGCTGCTGCAGCCGCAGCTGCTGCAGCAGCGCAGGCTGCCCGCCCTGCTCCTGTGAGCGAGGCCCCCCGCAGCCAGTCAGGTGACGCCCCCTCTTGGGCAAAGGTTGCTCAGGAAAAGGCGCGTGCCAACAAACCCGACACGGGCACGGCTCCGAAGGTGAGCCGTTCGCGCTACGCCGATACGCCTGCTGCCCGCTTGATGGAGCATCATGCCTCGAACCCCTACGCAAGCCCGGTTCCCGTTTCCGAGCCCGAGCCGGTTCAGTCCGAGCTTTCCTCTAAAGTTCAGGCGCTGCAGAACTCCATTGAATCGTTCGGTTCGGCACGCCCTGCTTCCAGCGAGGCACCTGCACCGGAACCTGCTTTTGAAGCTGTGTCCGAAAACGAGAATTCGTCTGCTGAGCCCGAGCCCGTTGTCTCTGCTCCTGTTACGGCACCTTCGCCCGATATCTTTGCGCGTCGTCCTGCGCCGAAGCCCATTGCCGCTCCTGCACCGTGGTTACAGCAGGAGCCTGAAACGCCGGCACCCGTCGAGCAGCAACCTTCTCCCGAGCCGAAATTTGAGTCGCAGCCTGCAGTTGAGCCGGCAGCGCAGCCTGAGGTACAGCCCGTTGCTCGCCCTGTGGCTCAGCCTGAGCCGATTGCGCAGCCCGAGCCTGTTGTTGCTCCCGTGTCGCATGAGGCATTGTATGAAGCAGCAATGGAGGAAGTTGACGAGCTGGCGCATCAGGAAGCAGCCGCTGAAAAGCTTTCTTCTGCTAGCGTTGCTGAAGCTGAACCCGCTCCCGCTGTGGAGCCTGAACCTGTTTCGGCTCCTGTTGCGGAATCTGCTCCCGAGCCTGAGGCTCCCGCAAAGCCCGCATCTGCAGCGGCAGTAGAGCATCGCAAGCCTTCGCCGCGTCCTACGGTGCGCCATTCTCAGAGGCTTCATCGCTCCATGCCCCATATGCATGAGGTTGAAGAACTTGAGGACGAGGCTGTATCGGGTACTGCGCCCATGGAACCAGTGGAAGCTTCTCCTGAGGCTACCGGCGAGCTTCTCGTGGCTCACCGTCAAGAGCAGGAAGCTGAGGCCCCCGAACATACCTCGCATACCGGTTCTTTCGGCGCGTTCTTGAACAACGCTATGCACTCCGGCGCTGAAAAGGCATCGAAGATGCAGCACACGTTTGCTTCCCGCTTGAAGTCGATCACCTCGCGCAAGCCTTCGCCTGAGACCGAGGAAGACTACACGCCCATCGAAGAGGCTTCGCATGATTCCTCTTACCCCGAAGTTGATGCGCCGTATGCTGGCGAATCGTACGAGGAGCAGCCTCAGTACGACGAACCGGAACCGGCAGCAGATGATCAGGCTTACCAGGAAGAATATGTAGAGGAACCGGCACCCGCCTCGCCGAGCGCAACCACTTCTATTTCCCCGATAGACGTATCGCAGTTCATGGATACCGAAGAATTCGACGATGAAGAAGCGCCAATTCGCCGTATTGATGAAAATGTTGAACAGGCAGCGGTTTCTTATCGCGAGGTCGACAATGGCTACGCTGTCGACGAACAGGGCGAAGACGTTTACGGCGCTGACGAATCGTATGCATACGCTTACGACGAAGAGGCGTACTACGGTGGGTATCAAGACCCCGCTGCCGAAAAGACGGCCCCGCAACCTGCTGTTGCTTCGCCTATCGTTGGAATGGACGAAATGGTTGCTCCCTCTGTGCCTGCCGAGCAAAATCAGTCTGAGCCTGCGCATCAAGTGATTGTCCTTCCCGACGTTGCTTCTACGCGCAGCGCATCGGGTGAAAACATGCGTCAGCGTGCGCCGATGGCCGACGTGAACGAGGGAACGGCAACGGGTGGCAAGTCTTTGCTTTCGAACATGCTCCCGCGTATCGACGGCAATACAGGCTCTTTTGCTTCTGCGCCTGCTGCCCGTAACCTTAACTTGCCCAATTTCGACACGGGTTCTCAGTCAGCGGTGTCGGCAACTGGTTCGTTCTCGACCGTTGGCGGCACGGGCTCATTTGCCCCTGTTGGCGACGAGCTCGTTTCCGATATCGCACCGGAAGATCGCTACATCGACGATGCGGACGATTCTGCCTACGATGAGGAATACACCGAAACCGGCGCCTTTGCTGGCCCTGGCTACGTCGATATGCCTAAATCGCGTGCCGGCCGTTTGTTCGACCGCTTCCGCAGGAAGGGCAAGAAGCATAAGCACGAAGAAGTATCGGTAAACGAATGGGTCGATGTCGATGAAGAGTACAACGCTCGGAGCGTTGGCAAGGCCCGTGGCGATTGGTCTAGCTTCCGCGACGAGCAGGAAGACCAGGACGATTTTGTCGACGTTGACTATACGGAGGACAACAACCGTCGTGGTTGGCATGGTGGTGCCTTCTCGCTGAACCGTTTGCGCAAGGGCGAGGAAGCTCAGCAAGACGAGGCCTATCAGGATGATGCTGCGATAGACAATGGCGGCTACATCGATCAGAACCCGGCATTGCGCATCGATGGCGACGGCGATACGGCGGAGCAGATCAACCGCGAGCTGAAGAAGCTTCAAGATTTCCGTCATCCCGACATCGATACGGAAGTCTGGTTCGTTGGGCTGGGTGCTGAGCAGTATTCCCATTCCGGCATCAATGCGTTCCTCGAAGAGCATGCCGACGAAATGAAGGGCGCTATCGTCATCAACCTTGAGGCGTTGGGTGCCGGCGGGCTTTCCTGTATTGAGCAAGAGGGTGCCTTCAAGCCATATAAGATTTCTTCGCGTTTGAAGCGTGTTCTGCGCCAGGCAAGTGAGCGTTCGGGAGTTAGCTATCATACCGACCGCATTGTTTCACGTGAAACGCCTGCATCGATTGCGATGGCACAGGGAATTCAGGCTGTGACTATTGCCGGTATGGCGGAAGGCAACACCGCCCTGTACTCGGCAGACAACGATATCATCGAGAACATCGATCCTAAGTCGCTTGACGAAGCATCCGATTTTGTAATGGCGATTCTAAAGAGCATTTAGTTTCCGACGATAAACGAAAGGCCCAGGAGTTATATCCTGGGCCTTTTTATGTCTAGAGGTATTTGGCTGGCTTGTTCTCTTCCTCTGTTTCACGTGAAACAGAGGAAGAGAATCGGGGGCAAGGAACGTATCTAAGTAAGACTGTATGCCCCCTTACGTTTTGGAAAATGCTACGACCATAAGGGGATACGCTTCAAGACAAGAGCTTCGCCGTCACGGTTGGAAGAAGCGCAGGCCTGTGCAAAGGGCTTGTTTTGCGGGTCAAGGCATTCAGTAAGCGGCACGGAAACCGGATGAAACAAGATCTCCAATGGCCTATGTTGACGAGCAGCCTCAACTTCGAAGGCTTCAAGGAGCGATGGGTTGAGTCGATGCATCGCTCCTGAAAGAGCAACACCGCAGAACAACGGGGCGATTTTCGATGCGTTACGTTCCCAAGGAACCGCATTGATAGGACATTTTTTCCAAAGCAGATCGATAAGAAACACCTTGGCGCGGTTTGAAAGAGGGACAGATGCTCTGCCTTCAGATGGGCCTTCGTCTACGGCTGCTTTGCCCGCTTGTGTTTGAGCGGTGCGATAGACGCTCAAAGGGTCAAGAGGTGCGCGAAGTGTGCGGACAAGACATCCCTCTTCGGCAAGAGCCTGCGAGAGCGCTTCAAACACAAGCGGAATTGCATGAGTGTGCTGATGGCTGTCGATGCAAATCTGTTCTCTCATAGCGGGGAACGCATTGATGAATTTCCTGATTTGGTTTTGGCATTCAAGAGCTATTTGAGCCCTTGCTTCCGTTCGGTGAATTCCCCTGTTCAGGGCTAGGAGTCCTAGAAAATCCCGGCGGAACATCCCCTGTTTGTTAACGAGTAGGGGAATGCGGGTAGGTTCGGAAACGCAAGGTCCTTCGACCAGGTTAAGGTGAAGGCATATACGTATCTCTTCATTGTTGGAAAAAGGAAGAAGAAGCGCCGAAGATTCAGGGAAAATGGGGCTATTCGCAAAGATGCTCAGACTGTTGAGGGCGCCCGTTCCGTTGCAAGCGGAGCTAAGCGACAGAATGTCGCGAGCCTGCTTTGCCGTTATACCGAAATCATCGGCATGGAAATACGTATTAGCCAGCAAGTTCTGCACAGTTACTCTCTTTCGCGTCTTATTTCTGCGATAGACCGACGTTTTCTGATTTTGAAATCGCACATGGTGGCATTATGACCTCATTTCAACAAAAAAGAAAAAAAATAGGGAATAGAGCTTTTTGCGAAGAGGGGATAAGTGTAATTTGAACAAGAAGGATTTAGGTTCAACTGATGCCCTTGTTTTGGAAGGATAGCAACAAAGGAAGGGCGGCATTTGGCGAATCGTATGGCAGGCAATCGGCGGAGAGGAGCGGAAAACGCCAAACGGGCGTTTTCTTATACAACATGGATTTCTCGTTGGTGATTCCCTGTTATAACGAGGCAGACAATGTTGCGCAATTTTTGAACGTGGCAACAACGTGCCTTGATGCCGAAGATCTTGATTATGAGTTGGTGTTTGTCGACGACGGCAGCGCAGATGAAACGATTTCTGTTCTTGAGTCTGCGATCGAGACGTATCGAAACGCAGCCGAAAAAGAGGCCCGACCGAGCCAGGCATCCTTCAAGATCATTGAGCTTTCCCGAAACTTCGGAAAAGAATCTGCGTTGTATGCAGGTCTTGAGCATACAACGGGCCAGTGCGTAGGTTTCATCGATGCCGATTTGCAGCAGGACCCTTCAGTTGCTCTGAAGATGTACCGCATGCTGCAGGGCAATTCCGATATAGACAGTGTTGCTGCGGCACCTGCTCGTCGTCGCGAATCGGCGTTCCTCCGTGTTTGCAAAGAAACGTTCTATCGTGTTTTCAACGGTGTATCCAATACCAAGTTGCTGGCAAACGTCAGCGACTTTCGCGTGTTCAGACGTTCCGTGGCAGACACGCTTCTGGAAATGCATGAGCAGTATCGTTTTTCCAAGGGCCTGTTTTCTTGGGCAGGTTTTAAGACCGAGGTTATCGAATACGAAGTAAAGGAACGTTTTTCGGGCGAAAGCCGATGGACGTTCAAAGGCCTTTCCTCTTATGCCTGGAATGGCGTCCTCTCGTTTTCAACCTGTCCACTTTCGTTTGTCTCACTTTTAGGCGCGCTGCTTTTCTTTGGCGGTATCATTGGCGCCCTTTATTTGATAATTGCGGCACTTGCCTTGCAACAGACGTATCCTTTGCTGGTTCCCGTTCTTGATGCGGTGGTTTTCCTTGCCGGCATACAGCTTTTGTCTCTTGGCGTAGTGGGGGAATATTCAGCTCGCAGTTATATCGAAAGCAAGCAGCGTCCTGTGTATGTGGCGCGCAAGGAAATCGACTATCCCTCGCAAACCGAAGCCCGTCCTTCTTTGAGCGTGCTTTTAGGTCGCAATCGCAGTAGTGCGGTGCATTCTTCGGCTACTCAGGCTAGCGAAGAGCGCATAGCTTCGCTGCGCGTGTACTCGGCATCGTCTAACGGCACGTGTGGGCCGAAAGCCGCCGACTCTTCCGCAGGGGAACATACTCCCGATATCCATGTTGTGATTGGCGGAAAGCCGACGGGCAAGCACTGATGAAGGCAAAGCTTTGCGCTTTTGCGAAGACGAGGATGTTCCATGTCCTCGTTCTTCTTGCTGGTCTGGCGTTCCTACTCACTGGTGCATTCCATGGGAATGTTTGGTTCGATGAAAGCTATTCGGTAGCTATAGCGAACCACTCGTTTGCCGATATTTGGGATATCGGCTCCGGGGACGTTCACCCCGTGCTCTTCTACTGGGGCCTTCATGTGCTCAATCTCTTGTTCGGCCAGAATATTCTTGCGTATCGATTGTTCACGGTTGCCGGCACGTTTTCCCTTGCATTGTTGGGATTGCTTGTGGTGCGACGCGATTTCGGGCAAAGAATCGGTGTTTTGTTCAGTTTTCTTGTGCTGTTCATGCCCTACATCGCTTTTATGGCGGTGGAAATACGCATGTACTCATGGGCATCGTTTACCGTCGCGGGTTGCTTTCTGTTTGCGTGGCGCATAGCCTGCGCATTGGCCGGCGCGGGGAAGGCTGAATCTGGACGGGCGAAAAAAGACGGCGTCTGGTGGAGTCGCATGTGGCAAGTTCACGATATCGAAAGCCTGCCGAAGTGGGCGGGGGCGCCGCGCCGTTGGTGGCTTGCGTTTTTCGCTTTCAGCTTGGCGAGTGCCTACCTTCACTACTACGGTGTGCTCGCGGCGTTCCTTACCAATTTAGGCATGCTTGCGTTCATCGCTATGCGGAAGCGTTCGGCTTTAGTTCCGTTTTTGATCGGTGCCGTGGTGCAGGTTGCGCTATATGCTCCCTGGCTTGCGGTGGTTGCCAACCAGGTAGGTGTTGTTTCCGGGTCGTACTGGGCTGATGTCGAATTCCCCCGTACGCTGGTTGAATGGGCGTTCTATCCCATAGCTACAAGCCAGGTGATATTTGCCGATACCTATGGGTGGCAATGGGTTGTCGCGCTTGGCGTATGTGCGGCAGTGGCGATAGTCAGCGCCGCAGGGGGGATCTATGCGGCTTGGCGGCGTGGTGCGTTTCAGCATGCCGCGTATTTCTCGTTAGACATAAGGAAACGAGTGTCTGCCTGGGCGGTTTCGCCCGAGGTGCTGCCCGCTTTATGCGGTGTGGCTTTGTACGTGGGCGTCTTTGCGATAGCGCTTATAGCTTCGTTTGCTATGGGCTCGTTGATTGTGTACTACCGGTACCTTTCGGTAACCATTGGGCCTTTGGTGCTGGCTTTGGCTGTGGCGGTTTCGCGCATAAAGAGCAAAGCCTGCGTGTCGGGGCTGCTTGTTGCTTTTCTAGGCACGGCGCTTGTGAGTCAGGCGCTGTTCCTGCAGGATGCGTACAACGAAAAGAACCAGGTGCCGTTGCAGTGCTTCCAGGAAGAAGTGTGGGAGCGTGATGCGCCGCTGGTGCTCTCTTCCGACATCGGCATCGAGGGCGTGACGGCTGTTTCGTGCACCGATATTCCCCAGACCTTCTTTGCCTGGCAGCCGGGAAACTGGGCCCATGCGTATCAGTCGTATGCGCCTACGTTGAGCACGGTGGCTTCATGGGATGAAGCACTGAAAGGCTATTCGGGCACATTTGTCGTGTTGGGGCAAACCTCTAAAGAAGGCATTCCCGTTGATGTTTCCGATCTAGAGAAGCGAAGTGACGTTCAGCTCAAGGAAACACACACGTTCTATCGCCCTTACGAGCGAACGTGGTTCACTATTGCCGTAATGCAAAGGGATCTGGACGAATAGTCCATAAAAAGTCAGCCGGCCCCCTTGACCTTGATGGTTAAGGGGGCCGGCTGCGTGCAAGCAGTGATGCTTATTACAGGGAAAGGTCTACGCTTTGAAGCGTGTTCTTCAGCGTTTGCGCTGAGGCATGCAAGTGCTCAGCCTCATCGATGCTCAATTGCAGGGGGATCGAGAACTCAACGCCATTGCTGCCCACGATGGCGGGCATGCTCATCACCACATCGGTGACGCCTTGGACGTCGGTACGGTAGTTGGAAACCGTCATGATGGATTTCTGGTCGCGCACGATGGCTTCGCAGATGCGGGTTACCGAAGGCGCAATGCCGAAATAGGTGGCGCGTTTCTTCTTGATGATCTCGTAGGCGCTATTGCGTACGCTTTCCTCGATCGAGCAACGAAGCTCGGAAGGATTGTCGAATCCGCGCAGGCGGAAGAAGTCGTTGATGGGGATACCCGATACGTTTGCAGCACTCCACACGGCCAGCTCGCTGTCGCCGTGTTCGCCGATGATGCGGGCATGAACGTGGCGCGGGTCAACGTCGAGCATGTGCCCAAGGGTGTACTTCAATCGAGCGCTGTCCAATACCGTGCCCGAACCCAACACGCGGTTGCGGGGCAGGCCGGAAAGCTCCATTACCACTTGGGTAAGAATATCTACTGGGTTGGAAACAACTACCATGATGCCGTCAAAGCCCTGTTCCATGATTTGGGGAACGATGGTTTTGAAGATGGCGACGTTCTTCTGCACTAGGTCAAGGCGTGTTTCGCCGGGCTTCTGGTTCGCGCCTGCCGTGATGATGACGATAGATGCATCGGACAGATCGGCATAGGTGCCCGCGTAGATGTTCATGGGGCTGTAGTAGGGGATGCCGTGACTGATGTCGAGCGCTTCGCCTTCTGCGCGGTCGGTATCGACATCGATAAGGACCATGTCGGTAAAGAGCTTGCTTTGCATCAGGCTGTAGGCAGTGGTAGAGCCCACGAAGCCGCAGCCGATAACGCCGACCTTCCTTCCTTCAAGGGAATTGTTCATTGGTAACCTCTCTCTGTTTTTGCCAGGCGGTGTTTTGCCTGGTAGCTAAAAAGATATCTGATAGCGGCGAGTATATTCTGATTATGTTTCTTAATAGTTAGTGCCCAGCTAAGGAAACGTTGCATCCTATTACCTTGCATCTGCAGGCTAAATCGGTATGATTGAATGAACATACGCGGGTGTCGCCAAGTGGTAAGGCCCCAGCTTCCCAAGCTGGTATCCGCGGGTTCGAGTCCCGTCACCCGCTCCAAGCGTATTGCGCCGTTCTTTCGAACGGCGCTTTTTCGTATGAGGCGTGATGACGCTGCGTGGAGCCCTGATGGCACATCTGGCTTTCAATCGGTCGAGGCGGCCCATCATAGGCCAGCCTCTCCCTCTTTCAAGCCAGCTGCACTCATCAGGGCTCCGCTCGCTGTTTCGTCCGATTATGCGGCGGGAATTTTCCTTGCTCGTTTTGTTTTCAGCACCGAAAGACGGGGCTCGAACCGATGAGGTGAAATTCCGTTAAGAAAACGTGCCAGTGGCACGTTTTTAGGAATTTGCCTGCAGGCGCATAGCGCCAAGGGGAAGAGCGCCCGTTGGGCGCGGGAGTCCTGTATTGTGCTGCGATTTTCCTAATGGCACTTTTGTTCCAGCAAGATAGTGGGGATTCAAGTCGATGAGACGAATCCTGTTTGGAACGCATGCTCCGAGTTGGGCGTTTTGGCGAATTCGCTTCGCTCTTCGACGGTGCTGGGGTAGGCTTGATAGAAAACCTATTCAGCCAACGGAAGGGGCCGGCTATGAGTGCCAAGGCGAATATGCCTGAAATCGACGGATTCATTTTCGATATGGACGGCACGCTTTTGCACACGTTGCCCGATCTGGCCGCAGTGACCAATAAGGCTCTTGATAAAGAGGGTTTCCCTCCCCATACCGAAGAAGAAATTCGCACGTTCGTGGGCAACGGCGCCTTGGCACTGGCCCGCTTGGCTGTGCCTGCCGATGCAACCGAAGAACAGGCCGAACAGGTATTTCGCAACTTCAAAGAGCTTTACGTGCAGTACGGACTTGAGCTCACGCGTGAATTCGAGGGCATGACCGAGACCCTCAAGCAATTGCATGCCCGCGGCAAGAAACTGGGCATCATGTCCAACAAGTTCGAGGGCGGCGTGAAGGAAGTGGAAGCGAAGTTCTTCCCCGGCTTGTTCGACGCTTCCCATGGTGAAACGGACACTATCCCGCGTAAGCCTGAACCCGATGGGCTTTTGCTCTGCGCTAAGGAAATGGGCCTTGAGTCTTCGCGCTGCGCGTACTTCGGTGACTCGCATGCCGATTTGATCGCCGCGCACAATGCCGGAATGCTGGCAGTAGGCGTTACGTGGGGGTACCAGCCCCTTGAAAAGCTGAAAACCGGAAAACCCGATATGCTCATCACCTCTCCGACCGATTTGCTCGCCTTTGCCTAATGGTGTCGACTGACCGCTTTTCCCTGAACGAAAGGATCCCTCGTGGACTCTGCTGAATTTGAACTAGAGGAATCTTCCGAAATCGACGAGAACAGCAGCGATTTCGGTTCGCTTGGCGCTCTTGCCCCCCTGTGGCGAGAAGAAGATCCCAAAAGCGAAGAAGAAGCACTGGAGCTATTCTACGAATGGCTTGCCGAGCGCGATATCGATCTGTGGCAGCATCAGGACGATGCGTTGATGAGCCTCATGGTGGGCGACCACGTTATCCTGGGGACGCCGACGGGCTCGGGTAAATCGATGGTTGCCATAGGCATGATGTTCATGGCCCTGTGTGCGGGCAAGCGCGCGTACTACACTGCGCCCATTAAAGCGTTGGTAAGCGAAAAGTTCTTCGGTTTGGTGAACATGCTGGGCCGTGAGAACGTGGGGATGATCACGGGCGATTCCCAGATAAACCCTGGCGCTCCCATTATCTGCTGCACGGCGGAAATCCTGGCGAACCAGGCCCTTCGCGAAGGCGAATGGACCGACGTTGCCTGCGTTGCCATGGATGAGTTCCACTTTTACAGCGATCCCGACCGTGGGTGGGCTTGGCAGGTTCCCCTGCTTACGCTTCCCCATACCCAGTTCTTGTTGATGAGCGCGACGTTGGGCGACGTATCGCAGATTGCCGAAGCGCTTGAGGCCAAAACAGGCACCACGGTTGATGTAATTGCCAACGCGCCGCGCCCCGTTCCGCTTGAATACAAATACGAGTTGATGTCGTTAGAGGGGACCGTCGAATTGGCCCTGCGCAACGACGAAGGCCCGTTGTACGTGGTTCATTTTTCACAGGACGCCGCCCTTGCCTCTGCGCAGGCGCTTTCGAGCTTTGGCGTTACCAGCAAGGAACAGCGCGAGCAGATCAAGGCCGTTCTGGGCCAAGGCAAGTTCACCACGCAGTTCGGCAAGACGCTGAAACGTCTGCTCCTAAGCGGCATCGGCGTGCACCATGCCGGTATGCTCCCGCGTTATCGTTTGCTGGTGGAAAAACTTGCCCAGCAGGGGCTGCTTCCCGTTATTTGCGGCACCGACACGCTGGGCGTCGGCATCAACGTTCCCATTCATACTGTGGTGCTCACGGCGCTTACCAAATTCGATGGCCACAAGATGCGCCGTCTGCGCAGCCGTGAATTCCATCAAATCGCGGGCCGTGCAGGCCGTTCGGGTTTCGACACCGAAGGCATGGTGGTTGCCCTGGCGCCCGATTTCGAGATTGAGAACGCGAAGCTTCTTGCCAAGGCGGGCGATGACCCGAAGAAACGCCGCAAAGTGAAGCGCAAGAAGCCGCCCGAGGGCTTTGTGGTGTGGAACGAGGATACGTTCAACCGCCTTATTGCTGCCGCGCCCGAGACGCTTACGCCGCGCATGCGCATCACGCATTCCATGGTGCTCGCCGAAGTGGAGCAGGGAGGCGATGCTCGCGCCCGCGTTGATCAGCTCATCGACGACTCGCTGCAGAAGCCCGAAGACAAGCTGAAACTGAAAGTGCGGGCAAGTGAGGTGTTCCGCACGCTCATCGATGCCGGCGTGGTGGAAACAGAGGAACTGGAAGACGGCACCCCCGATTACTACGTAACCATGGATTTGCCTGATGATTTCGCCCTCGACCAGCCCCTTTCCCCATTCTTGCTTGCGGCGCTCGAGCTCTTGGACCCTGAAAGCGAAACTTACACCTACGACATCATTTCCATGGTAGAAGCAACGTTGGAAGACCCACGCCAGGTTCTGCGCGCCCAAGAACGCAAGGCGAAGGATGCTGCCATGGCGGCCATGAAGGCCGATGGCGTTGATTACGAGGAGCGTCTAGACCGCATCGCCGAGGTGACGTATCCGCGCCCCTTGCGCGACTTGTTGTTCGCTGCGTTCAACAAGTATTGCGAATCGGTGCCGTGGGCGCGCGACTACTACGTGCGTCCGAAATCGGTATTGCGCGACATGCTGGAGTCCGCTGCCGACTTCAAGGGCTACATTCAAAAGTTGGGCATCATGCGTTACGAGGGCGCCCTGCTGCGCTATCTTTCCGAGGCGTATCGTGCGCTTGACCGCACGTTGCCCATCGACAAGCGCAGCGAGGAAATGGAAGATATTATCGCTTGGCTTGGCCTGGTGGTTCGCTCCGTTGACTCCAGCTTGGTTGACGAATGGGAGCAGGCTGGCCAAGAGCTGGATGCGTGTCCGCCCGAGGCTAAAGAAGCTGTTGTGCACGACCGTCGCGGCCTTACTGTGCTGGTGCGCAACGCCCTGTTTCGCCGCGTCCGCTTGGCAGCCTCGGACGATTCGGAGGCATTGGGCGAAGCCGATACTGAAAACGGCTATCCCGCCCATAAATGGCGCGCTGCATTGGACGAATACTACGATGCGCATGAAGACGTGTTGCTCGATGCCGACGCCCGTTCGATGGCTTTCCTTTCCATCGACGAATCGGACGAGGAGTCGCAGCACGTATGGCACGTGCAGCAAACCTTCAGCGACCCCGAAGGCGACCACGATTTCGCCATCCGAGCCGACATCGACCTCGACGCCACCCAAGAAGGCGACGGTGTAGTGTTCCAAAACTACAAAGTAGGCTTCATCGAAGACTTGCTGTGATTAAGGCATCCAAAAGGGACAGTCCCTTTTGGATGCCCCCAGCTCAGCAGAATCCAGAACTACCCCGATGGATACGGCGGGTCTAGGCAAAGCAGCTTTTGGGTGCCAGAACGAGCATGGCGAAGTAGCTCGGCGCGCAGGCTGCGGTCTGCGAAATGCACTCTGAAAGCAATCCCTGATCGATTCGCAAAGCGAATCTTCTTTAAAAACATGAAGCAGCGACCGCACGAAAAAGGCCCCGTCAAAGACGGGGCCTTTTGAGCAGGGTAGCGGGTGCGTTGAGTAGACCACTGCTTGCGCGCCGAGCGGACAATTAGTGTTCGTCGCGGCACTCGAAAGCGGACGATCGAATTATTCCCCGTATCCATTGGGGTTGTTCGACTGCCAACGCCAGGCATCCTCGCACATGCGCGCCAAGTCGTATTCGGCAACCCAGCCAAGCTCTTCGCGTGCCTTGTCGCAGGCAGCGTAGTTGGTGGCGATGTCGCCAGGGCGACGCGGGCAGATCTTGTAGGGAAGTTCCTTACCGCACGCCTTTTCGAAGGCATGGATCACATCGAGCACGGAAGAACCGGTGCCGGTGCCCAAGTTGAAGATGGCCACACCCGTGCGGGTGCCGTCTTCGGTGGCCGAGCCTTCGATGGAACCCAGGCCAATGGCCTTGCCGGTGCCAACCTTGCCGCCCATGTAATCGAGCGCTTTAACATGGCCGCGCGCCAAGTCGACAACGTGAATGTAGTCGCGCACACCCGTGCCGTCGGGAGTGGGGTAGTCGTTGCCGAATACCTGGATGCACTCGAGCTTGCCCACGGCAACCTGCGCCACATAGGGAAGCAGGTTGTTCGGGATATCCTTCGGGTCTTCGCCGATGCGACCGGAAACATGGGCGCCGATGGGGTTGAAGTAGCGAAGCAGAACGATGTTCCATTCGTCGTCGGCGCGGTAGAAGTCGGTAAGGATGCGCTCGAGCATGGCCTTCGTCTCGCCGTAGGGGTTGGTTGCCTCGTGCAGCGGGCAGTCTTCGGTGATCGGAATCATTTCAGGTTCGCCGTATACCGTTGCGGAAGAAGAGAAGATAACGTTCTTCACGCCATGCTTGCGGGCAACGTCGAACAGCACCAGCGAACCGGCGACGTTGTTCCAGTAGTACTCAAGGGGCTTCTGGGTCGATTCGCCTACGGCCTTGAAGCCTGCGAAATGGATGATGGCGTTGATGTCGTTTTCGCTGAACACGCGCTCGCATGCCTCGCGGTCGAGGATGGAAGCTTCGACGAACTTCAGAGCCTCGTCGCTTGCGTTGGTGAGTTCGCGGATGCGGTCTACCGCCACCAAGCTGGAATTGGACAGGTCGTCGAGGATTACTACGTGGTATCCCTGCTCAAGAAGTTCTACGCAGGTATGGCTGCCGATGAAGCCCGCGCCGCCGGTAACCAGGATGGTTTGGGCGCTGTGCTCGGCAGCAAGGCTTTTGTTGGACATAAAAGCACTGCCTTTCAGTTGCTTGCATTAGGTGGCCTGGGAATTTGCGGCCACACACTAAAGGATAAGGGAAGTCTACCCCTGCCCGCCAACGAGAAACAGCGGTATTCGCGATATGTAATGAAAGTTTCGCTTCAGCACGCTTTTGGCTTGCTGCTTTAGGACGCCCGCTCGGTGCTGCTCGTCTGCTTTTTCTAGTAGGGGAAACAATGGCGGCCGAAGGGTTGGCCCAGTTTCGGCAGTGTTTTCAGCAGGTTCCAGGTTTTTCGCTTGCCCGCTTCGGTTGAAAGAAGGGCATCAAGGTTCTCGAAGCAACGGCATTCGCGGCCTAACAGCAATGTTTTCGACTCCAGCGCCAAGGGGGTGTTGTAGCTGCGCGAAAGGGCTGCGCATGTGGCGTGGTCAAGTGCGCAGACGCAAAGGGGGTCTATGCCTTCGATAAGGTTGAACAGGCGTTCCGCAGAATCCTTCTGGTCTTTTTCTTCACCGGTGCCGTCCGCATCGACGAGCGCCCATCCCAATGCGCTTTTCGCGTACCCCAGCTGAAGGAGACTTGCCTCAAGGGCCGCCTGTTCAGCTTTGGTGGGGTTGTGGGCGCTTACCATCACTGCTGCAGCGTTCGCCTTCCCTCTGTAGGCTTTCCCGAAAGCAGCAACATGCACAGAAGCAATGCGCTCGAATATCGAAGGTTGCGGCGCACTCATGAAAGATCTCCTTTCGGGCCGGTTTTTCTGCCTTTCTAGTTTCCCACAAGGTGACATTCACACAAAATGTGAAGTTTTTCACACCGTATGCCGAAATAAAGGTCCCAGTCGTTCAAACGGGACCATAATAGGGGCAGTTTTTCAACGCGCGCCTTGTGGTAAAGCGCGTAAGCCGCCTGTGCGGCTGGATATAAGCAAAGGAGCAACTATGTGCACCAATGGAGTCAACACCGGTCAGTTCGAACAGATGATCGACCAGATCGACGACCATATCAAGCTGGAGCGTCGTTGGGCCCACAACCTTGCCCACCAGGCAAGCGATGCCGGCTTTGAAACGGTTGGCGAAAAGCTGCATGCCGCCATGACGCTTCTCGACGAAGTTCGTGCCACGCTCGATGACGCCAAGGAAGCGCTTGACGAAGATGCGCAGAACGCCAGCGGCGTTACGGTGAACTTGGTTTAAGGGCCGTCGCGGCGAAAAGGAGTAAGCGTGAGCAACGATTTGATGCGCTTTTCCGTGGCGATGCCCGAAGACCTGCTGATGAAGTTCGACCACCTGGTGGCTCGTCGCGGGTTGGCGAAAAACCGCAGCGAAGTGGTACGCGACCTGGTGCGCGATGCCTTGGTCGAAGACGAGTGCTCCATGCCGGGGCGCATCGTCATGGGCACCCTTACCATCGTGTACAGCCATCATTCATCCGATTTGCAGGAAAAGCTTCACCACATTCAGCACACCTACTTGGACATGGTGGTTGCTTCGATGCATGTGCACGTTGACGAGGAAAATTGTCTCGAGGTTATCATCCTGAAGGGCGAAACCGGCGAAGTGCAGGATGTTGCCAATCTCATCATCGGCACCAAAGGCGTGAAGACGGGGCGCTTGAACATGACCACCACCGGTGCGTTCATCTAAGCGCTCAACTGCGGTTTTATCTACACAAACCAGGCGCTGGGCGCCTGCAGAGCAAGGAAGGCAGCAATGGACGAAACGGTTTTGCTGGGTCATGGCAGCGGCGGCACCATGATGAAACGCATCATCGACGAAGTGTTCTTCGAGGCATATGCCGATCAAGAACTGCTGGAGGGAAATGACGCGGCATCGCTTCCCGCACCCGCCCCGGGCGAGCGCATCGCCTATTCAACCGACAGTTTTGTGGTAACCCCCCAGTTCTTCCCTGGCGGCGATATTGGTAGGCTTGCGGTGTGCGGCACGGTAAACGATGTTGCCACCAGTGGCGCGGTGCCGAAGTACTTAAGCTGCGGTTTCATTTTGGAAGAGGGTTATCCCATTGCCGATTTGAAGCGTATCTGCAAAAGCATGGCGGAAATGGCCAAGGAAGCCGGCGTGCATATTGTGACGGGCGATACCAAGGTGGTGAATCGCGGCCATGGCGACGGTGTGTTCATCAACACCAGCGGCATCGGCTTCATCCCCGAGGGCGTGAGCCTTTCCGGCGCGTTCTGCCGTCCGGGTGACAAGATCCTGGTAACGGGAACCTTGGGCGATCACGGCATCACCATCATGTCGTGCCGCGAAGAGCTTTCCTTCAACGCCGACATCAAAACCGATGCTGCCCCGCTGAACCACCTTATTGCCGATGTTTTGGCAGCAGCTCCCGATACGCGCTGCTTCCGCGACCCAACGCGCGGCGGATTGGCTTCCACGCTCAATGAGCTTGCCGGGCAGTCGGGGGTCGATTTCATCGTCGACGAAGGAGCGGTTCCCGTGAAGGATGCGGTTCTGGGCGCCTGCGAAATGCTGGGATACGACGTGTACCAGGTAGCCAACGAAGGCAAGATGGTGTGCGTGGTTCCCTCCGAACAGGCCGATGCAGCCTTGGCTGCCATGCGCGCTAACAAGTACGGTGCCGATGCGGCCATCATCGGTGAAGTGGTGGAAACCCCCGAAGAGCGCGATCCTCGCGTATCCATCCGAACCGGCTTCGGTGCCCTGCGCATCATGGATATGCTGGTGGGCGAACAACTGCCGCGTATTTGTTAGCGTTAGTTACTTGCGGCGTTTTGTCGAACACCGCAAGCTCGCAAGAGGCGCGATGACGCTGAGGCCAAGCCGGGCACCCCACCTTCGCATGATTTCGCGAGCTCACGTAGCGCAAGTACGCTACGCTCGCGAAATCCTACGAATCTGGGGCACCGGGCTTCGCCTCGCTGACTTACTGGCGCATGCCTGGAGTTTCGGGTCTGACTTGCTGCCTGCTGCTGCGTATCTGGTTTTCGCGCAGGGTTTTGCTCCAGCGTTCGGTTCCCTGCGCGTTGCTCATGCGGGTGCCCTTAGGCTCGGCGAGCGGTTTTCGGGCGGCGTCCACACAGCGGTATCTACCCGTTCTCAGAAAAACTGTGCAAGGTTCTTGCATATTGGGGGCGCTATGGTATTTTCCCGTTCAGGGATTAACCGATTGGTTGCCCCAACACGACAAAGCATCTCTAAAAGCCCAAGAGAGAAGAGGTTTTCATGTCTCATCCAGTAATTCTTGATGATGAGTGCATCGGCTGTGGCATCTGCATCGACGCTTGCTCGCAGGAATGCATCGAAGTTGTAGACGGCGTATGCAAAGTAGTCAACGAAGAAGCCTGCATCGCTTGCGGCGACTGCGTTGAAGAGTGCCCCATGGGCGCTATCGAGGAAATCGTCGAGGACTAGCATCCGACGGTCTGTTCCGCGAATTATGCAAGAAGGGAAACGGGGATGAACCTCTCCGCTTCCCTTCTTTTATTTCGGGGTACTGCGCCGTCCTTTTATGGACGGTTTTGATACGCTTTCGGCAAATTCCCCAATCATCTGGTAAAACGCCGATACTACCTATACAATGGGTCGGGTGTTCAAGGGGATATCCCCGTAGGACTATCACATGAAGAAAAGAGGTTACGATGGCAGTTGTTGCATATTGCGTTAAGTGCAAGGAAAAGAAGGAAATGGTAGACCCTCAGGAAGGCGTTACCAAGAACGGCCGCGTTATCACCAAGGGAACGTGCCCTGATTGCGGCACCAAGATGTCCCTCATCGGCGGCGTTGCCAAGAAATAGCCCCTTTCTGAAAGCCATCGTCCTTTTCTGACTGGTGGCAATAAGGCAGCCGCGTTAAACGCTGCTGCTACATACAGGTATGAAGGGTGCTTCAACCAATCCTTTCAGCGCGTTTACGGCCCGCATGGTTTTTCATGCGGGCTTTTTTGCGTTGTAAGGCAGACTTTATAATCCCTTTGTTAGATCTTTCAGGCTAAAAGTAACGGGAGCTGCAAACTACAGAACGTGTTTTGACCTGCGGAAACAGAAATAAGGAAGATAATCTTCAACAGGAAGGTTACAAAACTTGACAATGATGCACTTAGATTTTATTATTCCAATTGTCGAAAGGGTCCACGGAATGTGGGCCTTAAGGTATATCGGCCAAAGCGCAGAGCCAAGGGTTCGCCCGAAGGCAACGCGCAAAGGCTCATATCCCGACACCTACTTTGGTAAGAACAGATAGGCCGCCTACCTAACTCGGCATAAGCAGGCGGTCGCAACTGAAAGGACATAGCAAGATGGCAAAGATCATTGGCATCGACTTGGGCACCACCAATTCGGCAATGGCAGTGATGGAAGGCTCCGAGCCCGAAATCCTCGTAAACGCAGAGGGCGACCGCACTACGCCTTCCGTTGTGGGCTTCGGCAAAGACGGCGAGCGTACGGTAGGCAAGGCTGCTAAGAACAAGGCAGTCACCAACCCTGAAAACACCATCGCTTCGGTAAAGCGCTTCATCGGTCGTTCCTATGCAGAAACCGCTGAAGAGCAGAAGACGGTTGCTTACAAGGTGAAGAACGGCAACGGCGGTCGTGCGGTAGTAGACATCGACGGTAAGGACTACATGCCGGAAGAGATTTCCGCAATGGTTCTGCAGAAGATCAAGTCCGATGCTGAAAAGCGCGTAGGCGAGCCTATCACCCAGGCTGTTATCACCGTTCCTGCTTACTTCAACGACGCTCAGCGTCAGGCAACCAAGGACGCTGGCAAGATCGCAGGCCTCGAGGTTCTGCGTATCATCAACGAGCCTACGGCAGCAGCACTTGCTTACGGCCTTGATAAGACCAACAAGGACGAAAAGGTTTTGGTATTCGACCTTGGCGGCGGTACATTCGATGTTTCCGTTCTTGAGCTTGGCGATGGCGTGTTCGAGGTTTGCTCCACCGCAGGCGACAACCACCTGGGCGGCGACGACTGGGATCAGCGCGTAATCGACTGGATGGCCGACAAGTTCCAGGCTGACAACGGCATCGACCTTCGCGCCGACAAGATGGCTCTGCAGCGCTTGAAGGAAGCAGCGGAAAAGGCAAAGATGGAGCTTTCCTCCACCAGCCAGACCACCATCAACCTGCCCTTCATTTCCGCAGGCGCAGCTGGCCCGCTCCACTTGGACTACACCCTTACCCGTGCCGAGTTCGAGCGCATCACCCGCGACCTGCTCGACCGCTGCAAGAAGCCTGTTGAGCAGGCTCTGCGCGACGCTGGCCTTTCCACCGGCGACGTTAACGAGGTAATTCTCGTTGGCGGCTCCACCCGTATGCCTGCTGTTCAGGAACTGGTGAAGAACATGACCGGCAAGCAGCCCAACATGTCGGTTAACCCCGACGAGGTTGTTGCAATGGGCGCAGCTGTTCAGGGCGGCGTTCTTGCTGGCGACGTTGAGGGCATCCTCCTTCTGGACGTTACCCCGCTTTCCCTTGGTGTTGAAACCATGGGCGGCGTAATGACCAAGATGATCGACCGCAACACCACCATTCCTACCCGCAAGACCGAGATTTACTCCACCGCAGCCGATAACCAGACTTCGGTAGAGATTCACGTTCTGCAAGGCGAGCGTCAGATGGCCAAGGACAACAAGACCTTGGGCAAGTTCCAGCTCACCGGCATTCCTGCCGCACGTCGTGGCGTTCCTCAAATCGAGGTTACGTTCGATATCGATGCTAACGGCATCGTGAACGTTTCCGCTAAGGATCTGGGCACTGGCAAGCAGCAGCAGATCACCATTTCCGGTTCTACCGCCCTTACCGACGACGAAGTAGACCGCATGGTAAAGGACGCCGAGGCTCACGCCGAGGAAGACAAGATCCGCAAGGAAGAGGTTGAGGCTCGCAATAACTGCGATTCGCTGATCAACGCAACCGAAACCACGCTGAGCGAAGTTGGCGACAAGGTAAGCCCCGAGGTTAAGCAGCAGGCTGAAAGCGCCGTTGCTCAGGGCAAGAGCGCACTTGAAGGCACCGACATCGAGGCTATCAAGTCTGCTATCGAGGCAATGCAGCAGGCTGGTTATAAGCTGGCCGAGGTTGTTTACGGCAACCAGGACGCAGCCCAGGGCGCAGCCGCCGGTGCGGCAGCAGGCGCTCAGCAGCAGCCCGCTGACGACGACACCATCGAAGCAGACTTCGAGGTAGTCGACGACGACGAGAAGAAGGATAAGTAATCATGGCCGCGCCTGAAAAAGACGAGGTACGCGAAGAGGAAACGGCAGCCGAGGAACAGGCTTCGGCTGCCGCCCCTGAAGAGGTTGAGGCTGAAACCATCGAGGAAGACGCCGAAGGCGAAGAGCCCGAGGAGGATCCGGTGGAAAAGGCCAAGGCCGAGGCGGACGCCTGGAGGGACAAGTACTTCAGGCTCCACGCTGAATGGGATACGTACCGCCGCCGCATGAACGAGCAGCGCGAAGAGGAAAGGCTTCGCGCCACGGAGAAGCTGGTTGAAGGCCTGCTTCCCGTGATCGACGACTTCGAGCGCAGTATCGCCTATGCCGAAGGCAACGGCGAAGAGGGTTTGCTGGGCGGCGTAAAGGCCGTGCACAACAAGCTCAACGAAGTGCTGAAGAAGGAAGGCGTCGAGGTTATCGACCCTGAAGGCGAAGCCTTCGATGCCCTTGAGGCTCAGGCGGTTGCCACGGTTGACGACCCGTCCGTTCCCGATGAAACGGTTGCCCAGGTATACCAGAAGGGTTACCGCATGGGTAACAAGGTTATCCGTGCCGCAATGGTAACGGTAACCGTGGGCGGTCCGAAGCGCGAGACCAAGTCAGAAGAAGACGAATAGCAAACGCAAGGGCGGGCTCGCAAGTCCGCCCTTGTTGTTAAACCAACGAAGTGAAAGTTAGAAGCTCATTTCAGAGCTTCGTCAGACCATAAAGAGTCAGGAGCGTTAGAACGAGGCATAGCGCCTTGAAGGATTCGAGGGTGACAAGGCAAGCGGCTTTACGTGCCGTGCCCGAGCATCCAAGGAACCTGAATGGCACGATGGCCGTTATGACGTTTCGTCAGAATGAAAGAAGGTGGGGCGTATGGCAGCAACTCCCGACTATTACAAGACGCTAGGCGTTCCACGGGATGCGGATGCCAACACCATTAAGAAGGCATTCCGCAAATTGGCACGTAAATATCACCCCGATGCCGGCGGTGACGAAGCGAAATTCAAGGAAATCAACGAAGCATACGAAGTCCTTTCCGACGATAAAAAGCGCAAGCTCTACGACCAGTACGGTACTGCGAACGAGAATCAGATTCCCTATGGCGGTGCACGGCAGGGCCAGGGCGGCAATCCCTTTGCAGGAGCGGGTTCTGGCTTCAGCGGCGGCGCTTCGGGTTTTGGCAGCTGGGCCGACATCTTGGAGAGCATTCGCAATGGCGAAGGTGCGTTCGGCGGAAGCTGGGATTTCGGCGGCGGCGCAGGGTACGGTCAGCCGCAGCCCCGCAAGGGTGCCGATAAAGAGGTTTCCATGACGGTCACCTTCGACGAGGCATTCAAAGGCTGCGAAAAGCGCATCCGCATCGGGCACTCCGGTACCGGCGAAAAGGAAACGCTTACCATCAAGATTCCCGCCGGTGCCATTGACGGCGGCCGCGTTCGCCTGAAGGGCAAGGGCGGCCAGGGCGCCAACGGCGGCCCGGCAGGTGATTTGCTGGTGAACATCAAGATCGCCGCCCATCCGCTGTACAGGCGTGAAAAAGCCGACGTGGTAATGGACCTGCCGGTAACGTTTGCCGAAGCAGCGTTGGGTGCCCAAGTGGTGGTTCCCACCCCCGATGGCAAGAAGGTACGCCTCAGGGTGCCCGCCGGCTGCCAGGACGGCACGGTGCTTACCGTGCGCGGCAAGGGCGCACCGCGTTTGGGCAAAGGTGCAACCGGAAACGGCGATCTGCGCGTAGCTATCAAGATCGCGGTTCCGAAAACATTGAACGATGAGCAGAGGAAGGCCCTGGAAGCATTCCAGGCAGCAACGAAAGAAGAGGTGAGGGCATGGTAATGGACGACAAGAACAGACCGCTGTACATGATCAGCGTGGCTGCCGAGCTTGCCGGCGTTCACCCGCAAACCCTGCGCATCTATGAGCAGAAGGGCTTGGTTTCCCCGCAGCGCACGCGTGGCAACACGCGTATGTACTCGCAGGCGGATATCGAGCGCCTGCAGCTCATCAACGAGCTCACCGACGAGGGCATCAACTTGGCGGGCGTTATTCGCATCCTCGACCTGAAAGGTCGCCTTGACGAACGCGACGACGAGCTTGATACCCTGCACCGTCGCGTGCGCAAGCTTGCCGACCGCGTGCACGAGCTCGAAACCAGGGAAAGCGTGAATTCCCTGGTAAGCGACACCAACGCAATCGTCCTGCGCAGGCTGAGGTAATCAAGGGGCTCTTCGTCTTTTGCCAAAGGCGGATAGTTTCCCCAAAGGTTGATTTTGAAAACGAACCGATTGGCGCAGCAAGCTGGCAAGGGCAAGGCGAAGTGCCTGGCCCGGCTAAAACGTCAACGTGTTTCTTTCGCTTAGCGGCGAAAGAAAGGAAAGAATTATGTGGATTGAGAAATTAGCAGTGACTGCCCAAGAGGCATTCAAATCTGCGATGGATATTGCATCCAAGCATGAAGCAGCCACTACTGAGCCGCTTCATTTGTTGGCTGCTATCCTTTCCGCAGATGAAAACAATTTGAAGGCAATCATCACGCGCATCGGCGCCGATCCGGCTGTCCTGAAGCAGCGCGTTGATACCGAAGTAGAGCATCAGCCGAAGGTAACCGGCCAGACGTTCATGGGCATGGTGGCTCCTTCGCGTGAGTTCGACAGCTTGATGAACAACGCGGAAAAGATCGCCGGCAAGCTCGACGACAATTACATCACCACCGAGCACTTGCTCATCGCCCTTGCGGAAGACAAGGGCCAGGCAGGCCGCATCTTGAACGATGCCGGCATCAACCGCAAAACCGTGGAAGCCGCCTATCAGGAGCTTCGCGGCGATACGCGCGTAACCGATGCCGAATCGAAGGCGGAGTTCGAGGTACTGGAACAGTACGGCCAGAACCTTACCCAGCAGGCCCGCGAAGGCAAGCTCGACCCGGTTATCGGCCGTTCCGAGGAAATCCGCCGTACGGTTCAGGTGCTTTCCCGTCGTACGAAGAACAACCCGGTGCTTATCGGTGAGCCTGGCGTTGGCAAGACGGCAATCGTCGAGGGCTTGGCCCAGCGTATCGTTGCCGGCGACGTACCTTCCAGCCTGAAGGACCGCGAGCTTATCGCGCTCGACCTTCCCGCAATGCTGGCAGGCGCCAAGTACCGTGGCGAGTTCGAGGACCGCTTGAAGGCGGTGCTTCGTGAAGTAAAGCAGTCCGATGGCCAGATCATCCTGTTCATCGATGAGCTGCACACCATCGTAGGCGCTGGTTCCACGGGCGACAGCTCCATGGATGCGGGCAATATGCTCAAGCCTGCGCTTGCCCGTGGCGAATTGCACGCCATCGGCGCTACCACCTTGGACGAGTACCGCAAGTACATCGAAAAGGACGCCGCTCTTGAACGTCGTTTCCAGCCCGTTATGGTGGGCGAGCCTTCCGTGGAAGACACCATTGCCATCCTGCGTGGCTTGAAGGAAAAGTACGAGATCCATCACGGCGTTCGCATCAAGGACTCCGCACTGGTGGCCGCAGCCGAGCTTTCCAACCGCTACATCACCGACCGATTCCTGCCCGACAAGGCAATCGATTTGATGGATGAAGCGGCCAGCCGTCTGCGTATCGAAATCGACAGCATGCCTGAGGAAGTCGATCTGGCAGAGCGCAAGCTCACCCAGATGCAGATCGAAGAGCAGGCGCTGATGAAGGAAACCGACGAGCCCAGCCGCGAGCGCTTGGAGGCTTTGCGCAAGGAGATTTCCTCTGCACGTGAGGCGTTGGATGCTCAGAAGGCCATGTGGAAGAACGAGAAAGACGTTATCGTCAGCGTTCAGAACCTGAAGGCCGACATCGAGGCTGCCCAGATCGAGGAAGAGCAAGCCACCCGCGAAGGCGACCTGGCACGTGCTTCCGAGCTGCGCTACGGCACTATTCCTTCCCTGCAGCAGAAGTTGGCCCAGGCCGAAGAGGTTCTGGAAAACCGTCAGCAGGACGGCGCCATCTTGAAGGAAGAGGTTGGTGAAGACGAAATCGCCGAGGTCGTTTCTACCTGGACCGGCATTCCGGTAACCAAGATGATGCAGGGCGAAATGGCCAAGCTCGTCGACTTGGAAGACAAGCTGCGTGAACGCGTGGTTGGTCAGGACAAGGCCGTGGCTGCCGTTGCCGGCGCTATCCGCCGCAACCGTGCCGGTCTTTCCGACCCGAACCGCCCCATTGGCAGCTTCCTGTTCCTGGGCCCCACGGGCGTTGGCAAGACGGAGCTGGCAAAGGCGTTGGCAGAGTACCTGTTCGACACCGAGCGCGCCATGGTTCGTATCGACATGTCCGAGTACATGGAAAAGCACTCCGTTGCCCGTCTGGTCGGAGCGCCTCCGGGATATGTGGGCTACGACGAGGGCGGCCAGCTTACCGAGGCTGTTCGTCGTAAGCCGTACAGCGTAATCCTGCTCGACGAGGTGGAAAAGGCGCATCCCGATGTGTTCAATATCTTGTTGCAGGTGCTTGACGACGGTCGTCTTACCGATGGTCAGGGTCGTGTGGTCAGTTTCAAGAACGCCATCATCATCATGACATCCAACATCGGTTCGCAGTCCATCCGTGAATACGCGGGCGAAGGCCAGAACCAGGGTGCGGGCAATTCTATGGGCAAGGTGATGGAAGACCTGATGACGGCCGACGTGGAAGTGGCGGCAAAGCGTTTGGCTGAGCTGAACAACAAGATCAACGATGCCCTGCGCAACACCTTCCGCCCCGAGTTCCTGAACCGTATCGACGAGGTTATTACCTTCAACCCGCTTTCCATCGCGGCAATGGAGCCCATCGTTGGACTGCAATTGGCCGATGTGCGCAAGCGTTTGGCCGACCGCCGCATCGAATTGGTGGTTACGCCTGCTGCTATGGAGCACTTGGCTATCGACGGCTACGACCCGGTATACGGTGCCCGTCCGCTGCGTCGTTTGATCCAGCGTGAGGTAACCGACCGTGTTGCTACCGAGATCATCAACGGCACGGTGCACGATGGCGCAACTGTAACGGTCGACATCGACGACGAGGGCCAGTACTGCTCGAAGGTGGAAAACCGCCACGAGCTCAACGCCTCCGATTCTGATGACGTGGTAGCTCAGGCAGAGCGTTTCCTTGGCGGGGAACAGTAATCTGCTGAAGGCCTAGCGTTCTTCGAAAGCCGTCCTTCCGAAAGGGAGGGCGGCTTTTTCTTTGCAAAGGGGCTGCGACAATGCCCGAACAATGCCAACTGGTTTTCGGAGGGGTCGATTTATGGGGACGTCCCCGCTGGCTGAAACCGTATCAAAACCGCACCGATTTTTTCCTTTAATCCCTGGACATGTTTTGTATGGGCGTTCCCTATGAGTGTTTTACCTGATAAACCGCTACACTAATTCTCAAACCATCGCCAAATGGGGAGGACACCCACGGAAAAGGCGCCCACAAAAACGAAACTGGTAATAGTTGCTTGTGTAGCGGCTCTGCTTGCTACGCTCTTTTGTTGCCAGCCTACCTTTGCCGACGAATCCCAGCAAGCCCAAGATTCTACATCTTCTCAACAGGCGACTTCGACCACCGTGAAGGTTGGCTACTACGAATCGCGCAACTTTCAGGAAGGCGCCGAAGAGGGCCAGCCGAAAAGCGGGTACGGTTACGAATACTTGCAGCGTATGGGTTCCTATGCCGGGTGGCACTTTGAATACGAGTACGGAACCTGGAACGATTTGTACCAGAAGCTTGTCAACGGCGAAATCGACATGATGGCAGGCGTTTCTCGCAGCGAACAGCATGAAGAGCAAGTGCTGTTTCCCTATGCCAGCATGCTCAGCGAAACGTTCTATATCTATAAGAACGTAAACGATCCCTCTATGAGCGGTGGCGACTACCCTTCGTTTTCTGGTAAGAACATCGGGGTAACGGAAGGGTCCAGCGCGAAAAGCGCGTTCGAAACCTGGAAGACGGAAAACAACTGCACCGCCAACGAGAAGCCGTTTGCGTCGATGAAGGAATGCTACGAGGCATTCCAGCGCGGTGAAATCGACGCTTTGGTGAGTTCCGATAACGTGGTGAACGGCTACACCGATATCCAGCCCATTGAAATCGTGGGTAAGGAAGCGTACTACCTGGCAGTATCAAAACAACGCACCGACCTGCTTTCTCAGGCGAACGAGGTGCTGCCTATACTGAATAGCCTCGACCGCAGCTTCCTGGTAGATCTTCAAAGCCGGTACGCGGTTGACACCACCGTTAATGCTTACCTTACTCCCAAGGAACAGGAATGGACCGAGGCGCATCGAACGCTTACGGTGGGCTACCTGAATAACTACTTGCCCTATTGTTCAACCGAAAGCGACGGTTCGCCCACTGGTTTGATGGTCGACGTTGTTCCCACTATCCTCGATAAAATTCCAGGAAATTGGTCGCCTGAAATCGAGTATCGCGCGTTCGACAACCAGTTCGACCTTATCGATGCCTTGAAGAATGGCGAAGTTGATCTGGCCTTTCCGGTAGGAGGGGAAACTTGGTATGCCGAACAGCAGGGCTATCTGCGCAGTTCTTCGGTAGCTTCCCCTGTTATGGATTTGGTGGTTCCCCAGTCGTACAACACCGAGAACATGGCTTCGTGCATTGCCATCAACCGCAATAATGCGATGCAACTCAGCTACGTCAAAACCTATTTCCCCAACGCGCGCATCGTCGAGTGCAACACAATCGAAGACTGCTTCACGGCGGTGAAAAGCGGGCGCGCCACGTCAACGGTGGTAAACGGCCTGCGTGCAACCGCTTTGCTCAATTCCGAGCCAAAACTGGTAGCTATCCAACTTCCCGAAACTGATGACAGGTGCTTCGGCGTTGCGTCGGGCAACGGCGAGTTGCTGCAGCTGGTCAATCGTGGTGTCGATATCGTCGGATCCGATTACAGCACCAATGCCTCCTATGCGTATACCAAGGAACTGTTCAAGTACACCTGGGTCGATTTCCTGCGAGACAACTGGGTCAGCGCGTTGCTTATCTCCATGGCGCTTATAGCCTTGGTCGCCTTCCTTTTGGTGCGCCGTTTCCGCAACCTCAAAAGCCAAACGGAACACGAAGCGGCTATGAACAAGCAGCTGGAAGATGCCCTGGCGCAAGCCGAAAGCGCCAACCATGCCAAAGACATGCTGCTGCGCAATCTTTCCCACGACATTCGCACGCCGCTCAACGGCATCCTTGGCGCTATGGAGCTGAACACCACTGCGGCAGGCAGCGATGGGGCGAAGTCGAGCTTGACGAAGGCGCGCGGTGCCTCGCGTCAGCTGGTAAGCCTGGTAGACGATCTGCTGGAAATCAATACGATTCGAAGCGGCGAGGTCAAGCTTGTCGAAAAGGAATTTTTCCTTGCCGATAGAGTAGACAAGGTCATGGTCACGGAGTACCCGTTCGCTGAAGCGGCGAATGTGCATTTGGAGCTCCAGGCGCTTCCCTCGTCGTTGCGCACGACGAAAGTGCACGGCAGTGCCGAGTTCCTGCGCAAGATTCTTGCCAACGTCATCGACAATGCTGTGCGCTACAACAAGGCGAACGGTTCGGTGTTCGTCAAAGCCGATCTTTCCCAGCCCGAAGATGGCAGGGCGCAGTTCACCTGCACAGTGAAAGACACTGGCATCGGCATGGGCGAAGAAACCCTGAAGCGTGTGTCCGAGCCCTTCTTCCAGGCAGACGAAGGTGCGCGGTCCCAGTATCCTGGTTCCGGCTTGGGTATGTCCATTGTCGCCGATCTGCTCCATATGATGAACGGCACCAGCGACATCAAAAGCATGCCGGGCAAGGGCACGGTGGTAACGCTTCGCATCCCGTTTGCCGTAGTGTGTGAGAATTGCGACTCCGATGCCCCCTCGAAGGATGCCAATGGCAGCGTTGCAGGTATGCATATTCTCCTTGCGGAAGACAACGAGCTTAATCGCGAAGTTACCCAGTGCATCTTGCAGCAGATGGGCGTGGAAGTAACCTGCGCGTGCGACGGCGCCGAAGCAGTTGCCATGTTCAAAGGTTCCGAGGTGGGGCAGTTCGATGCCATTCTGATGGACATCATGATGCCGGTGATGGACGGCCTTGAGGCGGCGAAGGCCATTCGCGCACTCGACCGCGCCGATTCCAAGGTGCCCATCATCGCAACCACAGCAAAGGTCACCGAAGAAGATTGCCAGGCGGTGTTCGCAGCGGGAATGGACGACCATCTTGCTAAGCCCCTCGAGCCTGATGCTTTGGTTGCTGCATTGCTCAGGCATCGCCGCGCCAAGTAGCAACTGTTCTTTTGCGGTTTGATGGTCGGGCAAGGCACCATGTGCTGGCTCCGTCACGCCCGCTCTGCTGACATAGCGGGTGTGCTGCGGCTGCTTATCCTGTTTGCTCTTGCCGTTTTTTGCCGCTCACCTGCGGTGAACGGCGTACGAATGCCGTTCACGCTCTGCTAACGGCGATTTTGCCCACTGTTTCCCGTTGCGTAACAAAAAGGTAACGCCTGCTTGCGAACATTCAAACATCGTTTCCCCCCCCCGATGCGGAAAGCGCGGCGGCCCTACGGTGTTCGATGGTTCTAACTCTCTCTGAAACCTCGGCTTCATCATCTCGGTCAGACGACGAAGCGGATGTTTCGCAACCAGCGTTCTCCGGCGCAGCCCTTCCTTTCCGTGCCAAACGAGCAGAAAGGAAGCAACCATGGAAGCGTTCATCGAATCCTTCTCGGCGGGTGTCGACGCGGTCGATAGCTTCGTGTGGGGCTGGGCCCTTATCTGGCTGTTGCTGGGTACCCATCTCTTCATGACTATCAGGACGGGCTTCATCCAAAGAAAGATCCCCACGGCAATCAAGCTGTCCGTTTCCAAGAACGACCCGTATGCGGAAGGTGACATTTCCCAATTCGGTGCTCTTACCACAGCGCTTGCCGCAACCATCGGTACCGGCAACATCGTGGGCGTGGCAACGGGTCTTCTGTGCGGCGGCCCAGGTGCAATCTTCTGGATGTGGCTCACCGGCGTATTCGGCATTGCAACCAAGTACTCCGAAACCTACATTTCCATGAAGTACCGCGTGAAGGACGGCAACGGTCGTATGATCGGCGGCGCAATGTATGCGCTGGAGCGTGGCTTCAAGCATAAGGGCCTGGGCAAGTTCCTGGCCGTATTGTTCGCCCTGTTCACTGCTATTGCCTCTTTCGGCATCGGCGCTTCGGTGCAGTCCAACTCCCTTGCCGGCGCCCTTACCTCTTCCAGCATCATCCCCGGTGCGGCAGATATTCCCACGTGGGCAATCGGCATCGTGGTTACCATCTTGGTTGCCATCGTTATCATCGGCGGCCTGAAGAAGGTTTCCAAGGTGTGTGAAAAGCTGGTTCCCATCATGGCCATCTTCTACGTTGCCTGCTGCCTTATCATCATCGGCATGAACGGCGCGTATCTGTGGGATGCCGTGGTAACCATCGTTTCCTGCGCCTTCACCGGCCAGGCGGCTTTCGGCGGTGCTGTCGGATCGGGCATCATGCTCGCTTTGCAATATGGTTTCAAGCGTGGCTTGTTCTCCAACGAATCCGGCCTTGGCTCTGCTCCGCTGGTTGCTGCTTCGGCGATTTCCAAGAACCCTGCCCGCCAGGCCTTGGTTTCCATGTCCGGTACGTTCTGGGACACCGTGGTTATCTGCCTTATCACCGGCCTGATGTTGGTAACCTCGCTTCTGGCGAACCCTGATTTGGCTGCTATCTACAACAACACGCTGCTTGCCAATAGCGATATGAGCTTCGACGCGGCGCTGGGCATCTTCTCGGGTGGCGCCGCGCTTGCCACGGCATGCTTCGAGAGCATCCCCGTGCTTGGCCCCTTGGTGCTGGTAGTTGGCCTTCTGTGCTTCACCTATTCCACGATGCTCGGTTGGTCCCAATACGGCGACCGCGCTATCACCTACCTGTTCGGCACCAAGGGCATTCGCCCCTATCAGGTGGTGTTCCTGGTGTTCGTGTTCTGGGGCTGCATCGGCGGCGGCGACTTGGTTTGGAACCTTTCCGACATCTCCAACGCCCTGATGGCCGTCCCCAACTGCATTGCCGTGCTGGTTCTTTCGGGCGTTATCGCCAAGGGAACCAAGTATTGGGTGTACGAGGGCCGCTTGGAAGAAGAGGATCCTACCCAGATTCCCACGGTTGCTACAGTCGACCACCCCAAGGCGTAGCGCAGAAGCCGCTTGCCGCATAAAACAGCTGCATCAATATGCGGCATAGGCAACAACGGTATGCTCCACAGCATTGGAAAGCAGAAGGACTTCGTTAAGAAGTCCTTCTGCTGCTTCGGGGGATGTTTAGCAATGCTGAAAGCAGTTTAAACGGACCGTAATGTTACGTCTTTGGCAATGAAAGCATATGGAAACAATTGCATAGTACGGTTGCGATGTACTCAAAAAGCACCTGTAACCTGCGAAAACGGTAAATTTCTTAGCAGTTTTGGAAAAGAGCGAAGGAGCTTCCACCATGGAAAACCTCGGATACTACAATGGCAAATTCGGCCCCCTGGACGAAATGACCATCCCCATGAACGACCGCGTTCATTGGTTCGGCGACGGCGTCTACGACGCCGGCCCTGCTCGTAATTACAAGATCTTCGCCATCGACGAGCACGTCGACCGCTTCTTCAACAGCGCCAAGCTCCTGGAAATCGAAATGCCCTGCACCAAGCAGGAGCTGAAAGACCTGCTGAACAAGTTGGTGAAGGAAGTCGATACGGGCGATCTGTTCGTGTACTACCAGGTAACGCGCGGCACCGGCATTCGCGACCATGCGTTCACGAAAGGCCCCGGCAACCTGTGGGTAATGTTCAAGCCCGCCTCCATTTCCGATGGCGTGAAGCCCATCAAGCTCATCACTGAGCCGGACACCCGCTTTTTCCACTGCAACATCAAGACGCTGAACCTTATTCCCTCGGTTATGGCAACGGAAAAGGCCAAGCGTGCTGGATGCCAGGAAACCGTGTTCTACCGTGAAGGTGGCCGCATCACCGAATGCGCGCACAGCAACGTGCACATCATCAAGAACGGCGAGCTGTACACTGCTCCGCTCGACAACCTTATTCTGCCAGGCATCGCACGCAAGCACCTCATCGAAGCGTGCGGGCGCCTGGGCATCCCCGTGCATGAAGAGCCCTATTACCTGGAAGACCTGTTCGCTGCTGAAGAAGTGCTGGTAACCAGCTCCAGCAACCTGTGCCTGCACGCCAACGAAATCGACGGCAAGCCCGTAGGTGGCAAGCAGCCCGAACTGATCGAGTCTTTGCGTAAGTCGGTGCTCGACGAATTCCTTGAGGCAACCAACGTAGACTAGGTGACATTCTCATGAGCGCACAACCTGCCAACACCGTAACCGAAGTCGAAGTTCCGGAAGAATCCATCCATGGCTATGCAGCCAAGTGGGTGTCTGCCGAACCGCCCAAGTCGGTAGAAGAGGCGATTCTGCGCCATTCGTGGCGCGGCATGCTCGAGCTGAGCAAGTTCGTCTCTCCCACGTACTGCCACGACGCGGCACGGCAGATTCTTTCCTGGCCTCGCGGGACGGTGCTTGTTACCACGGGCTTCTTTGTGGCGGGTCAGCCGGAAACCGACGGCCCAGCGGGGACCATGGTGCTGGCGCGTGCGCTCAAGATGCTGGGTTTCACGCCCGTTATCGTTGCCGAGCCCTTTGCGCGCGAATACTTCCGCTTGCAGGATTTTGCAGTTGAGCCGGTGCTTCCCAAAAACGACGCGGCCTTCTACGGGCGCATGTTGAAAGAGCATGCGCCCGTGGGCCTTGTCTCCATCGAACGTTGCGGCCGCAATGCCGAAAACGACTACTGCAACATGCGCGGCGAATCGGTAGCAGCGCTTACCTCCTGCGTCGATGAGCTGTTCCTGCAGGCCAAGGGCATCGTTCCCACCGTGAGCGTGGGTGATGGAGGCAACGAGATCGGCATGGGCAATTTGGCGGGTGAAATCCGCGAAAGCTTGGAGCTTTCCCCTTGCACGGTGGAAGTCGATAACTTGGTGCTTGCCAGCGTTTCGAATTGGGGCGCTTATGGCATCGCGGCCTGCCTCGAAGAACTGTCGGGAACCACGCTGCTTCCCGAATGGCAGGAGGTTTACGATTTTCTGGTTCGCACCGTTGAGCTGGGCAGCGTCGACGGGGTAACGCGCGAACCGGTTGCCACGGTAGACGGCTATGCGCTTTCCGTAAGCCAGAACGTTTATCAAAACCTGCTTGGCCTTATTCGCCATTAACCGCGCCTGAAAACCACTCGCCAGGGAAGTGAACCCCGCCCCTTTCGCGAAAGCCCGATGAGCGCTAGCGTGCAACGCTGAAAACATGCACATCTAACGTTCAAAAGGCGAAAGGTTACCATGGCCGAGTACAACGAACTTACCCCCGAACTGATCGATCAGCTGAAGGCTATCGTCGGCGAGGAAGACTGCCACGTTGGTGAAGACATCAACGAAGACTACTCCCACGACGAAATGCCCATTTACGGCACCAACATGCCTGATGCGGTGTGCTTCCCCGATAGTACCGAGGAAGTTGCCGCCATCATGAAGCTGTGCAACGAAAACAAGATTCCGGTAACGGTTCGCGGTGCGGGTACCGGCCTGGTTGGCGGTAGCACGCCTTTGCAGGGCGGCGTGGTTCTGTGCACCATGCACATGAACCAGATCCTGGAATACGACATGAACAACCTGTTCGTGCGTGTTCAGCCTGGTGTTCGTCTGTGCGACTTGGCTGCCGACGCCCTTGAACATGACCTTATGTACCCCCCTGATCCCGGCGAGAAGACGGGTTCTCTGGGCGGCAACGTAAGCACCAACGCTGGCGGCATGCGTGCGGTTAAGTACGGCACCACCCGCGACTACGTGCTTGCCATGACAGTGGTCCTTCCCACCGGCGAAGTGTTGGAAGTTGGCCGCGCTGTTTCCAAAACCAGCTCCGGTTACAGCCTGCTTCACCTGATGATCGGCTCTGAAGGCACCCTGGGCGTTATCACCGAGCTCACGTTGAAGCTCATCGCTGCCCCGAAGGAAGACATCAGCTTCATCCTGCCCTTCGAAGACTTGGAAACCGCCATCAGCGCTGTTCCGAAGATCAAGCTTGCCGGCCTTGACCCGCAGTCCATCGAATTCATGGAGCGCGACATCGTCGACTCTTCCGCCGACTATACCGGCAACAAGATCATTCCTACCAATGTAGACGGCCATGAAGTTGGCGCCTACATCCTGGTAACCCTTGATGGCAACGACCAGGACGAAATCTTCCAGCGTGCCGAAACGCTGGCTGAAATCGGCGACGAGCTGGGCGCTTTCAACACGCTGGTTCTTTCGCACCCCGACGACAAGCGCGCCGTTTGGGCTGCACGCAGCGCATTCCTTACCGTGATCGAGGCCGACACCGAGCACCTCGACGAAATGGACGTGGTTGTTCCCGTAGACAAGGTGGCTGAATTCCTGGAGCACGTGCACCAGATCGGCGACAAGTATGGCGTGGGCATCCGCTCCTTCGGCCATGCAGGCGACGGCAACCTTCATATCTATGCTTCCGCAAACGGCGTAGACCAGGATGTGTTCCTGGAAAAGTCCAAGAAGGTTATGAAGGAAAGCTACGAGAAGTGCACCGAGCTGAATGGCCAGGTTTCCGGCGAACACGGCATTGGCCATGCAAAGAAGGAATACCTGCATGATTCCGTAGGCGATACCGCCATCAACCTCATGGCAGGCATCAAGCGCGTATTCGATCCGAACTACATCCTGAACCCAGGTAAGGTTTGCAATTAGTTTCGATGGCCTTTCGGCCATCGAAGGTCCTCACGAAACGTTACGACGCTGCGCGGGATTCTGACGGCACAGGGGAATTTCAAAGGGGCAGACATGGCGCGAAGGCCAATGCCTGCCCCTTTTCAATCTCCCTGCACTCGTCAGGATCTCGCTCGCTGTTTTTTGCCTGCAATTATTCTTCCGTTGCGCTATGGACACGAAGCAATAAAGGTTTGCGGTAGAGCTAATAAAAGAAATCGATGATGCTCGACTTTGTCTAAGGGAGAGAACCTTAATTCCCCTAATTCCTTCAATATTTCCGTTAGATCTTAATATCGAAAAGGGAGTCGCAACTTACTTGCGACTCCCTTTTTTGTTGCTTTGAGCCAAGAGGAAACGGCTTTTAGTGGGTATTGGAAACAAGTTTTAAGCGCCTAATCGCATGGTTTATGGCGACGAAGTTCACAATCCTGAAAAATAAGTAAAACTAAGCAGGCTTCTGACCAGGCATTATTCAAAAAAACTTTACGATTTATCGAAAAAAGTTCGAAAACCCCCTTGCAATCGCCCCGATGCGGGGTATTATGGCTAAGCCTTCTGACGAG